>NZ_JBHTAB010000001.1:16752-790724 GCF_042663345.1 Haloferax chudinovii | reverse complement strand
AGATGGCGGTGGGCCTGTGGGCCGAGCGTCGAACGTGTTTGCTACTCGTGCGGCGCTGTATCCCCTCCCTACTCGCTCGCTCCGCTCGCTCGTTGAGGAAGGGGCCTTAGCGCCTCAATTCAGGTAAATAGTCGGTAGGGCGCGCGACACGCCCGACTCGACGTTTCGGTTCGACCTCGATTCGGTTCCCCTTTCTCCCGGCCGGCGACCGCCGCCGACCCGGACTTTTGACGCGTTCCCGAAGGTTATTGAGCCGCGCCCCCATGCGCGGGTATGGCACGCAATCGCGGTCGCGTCCTCCTCGCCGGTGCGACGGGTCGGACGGGCCGACACGTCCTCGACGCGCTGGCCGAGACGCCCCTCGTCGTCAGGGCGCTGACCCGCGACGCCGACGCCGAATCCGACCTCCGAGCGCGCGGCGCGGACGAGGTCGTCGTCGGCGACCTCCTCGACCCCGACGACGCCCGGCGAGCGGTCCTCGACGCCGACGCCGTCGTCTCCGCGGTCGGCGTCTCGGCGGGGCTCGAAACCATCCGCGGCGACCTCGTCGACGGCGCGGGCGTGGTGAACCTCGTGGACGCCGCGACCGCCTCCGGCGCACAGCGGTTCGTCCTCACGTCCTCTATCGGCGTCGGCGACTCGAAGGGCGGACTCCCGCTGTCGCTCCGCGCGATTCTCACCGCGTCGGGCGTCCTCTCGGCGAAGGAACGAAGCGAAACCCGACTCCGGGACGCGCCGCTCGACCACACGATTGTCAGGCCCGGCGCGCTCACCGACAGTCCCGCGACCGCCGACGTGGTCGTCGGCGAGGGCGGCGACTCCGTCCGCGGGAGCATCCCCCGCGCCGACGTGGCGAACGTTCTCGCGCACTCGCTTTTCACCCGCGAGACGGAAAACCGGACGTTCGAGGTCGTCTCCCGTACCGGACTTCGCGGGCGGGCGGACAACGTCGTCGATATCGACTGGACGCCGCTCCCCCGGGCCGAGGCCTCGGGCGGCGAGGGCGAGCGCGAACTCGCGGAGTAGTCGGCGGCGCAGTCAGTCGAGTTTGCCGAGCGCCTCGAAGAAGTCGGAGGTCGGCCCGGCGAGTCGAACCGGCGAGTCGGACCGCTGGATGCGAATCTCCGTCGGTGGCGACACCGTCCGACGGGTCCGGCCGTCGCCGACGACGACCGCCGACGCCGCGTCGGTGACGGTGACGGTCACGGCGGCGTCAAGCGGGACGACGAGCGGCGGCATCCCCTCGTCGGCCGCCATCTCGGTGACGACGAGCCCCTCGACGCCGGGGTGGACGAGCGGGCCGCCCTCGCTGAGGTTGTAGGCGGAACTCCCCGCGGGCGTCGTGACGAGCACGCCGTCGGCGTGGCTCCCGGAGTACAGCGAGCCGTCCACGCGGACTTCCAGGCTCGCACCGCCGCCGTGACCCCGTCGCGGGCCGTGGACGACGACCTCGTTCATCGACGGGTCCATCTCCCAGTCATCGCCCGTGGCGACGATGCGGGGCACCTCCCGAACCGACAGCTCCCCGTCGCGGAACGCGGCCACCTCGGCCAGCACCTCGTCGATGGCGTCGTCGGGCGAGACGGCGTTCAGGAAGCCGACCTCGCCGAGATTCACGCCGAGAATGGGGACGCCGTCGGCACCGCGGGCGGCGTAGAGAAACGTTCCGTCGCCGCCGATGCTCACCACGAGGTCACAGGAGTCGAACGACTCGACGGGGGCACCCTCGACGCCCAACTCCTCGGCGGTCGCCGCGTCGACGACCGCCTCGGCGTCGACCTCGGCGAGCGCCTCGGTCGCGTCCGCGGCGAGGGACGCGGCCCGGCTGTTGCCCTTCTGTGCGACGATGCCGACCTTCATGCCCCGCGGTTTGGCGTCCCCCGGCAAAAGCCCACCGTCACGTCGCCCGGTCTCGCGTCCGCCCGTCTCGTTCCGACGAGGACGTCCCGGTGCGGCCACACGGGAAACGTTCATCACGACGCCTGCCCACCATGAGGTGATGGCAGGCACGGACGCCGGCCGCGCTGTCGTTCGGTGGTGGCTCCCGTGAGCGACGACGACTGGTTCGAGCGGGCACTCCGCGAGCGCGACGACAGCGAGACCGACGCAGACGACGCGGACCCGGACGAACACGAGCAGAGCGACGACAGCGAGACCGACGGGTCAGCGGGTCGCGGTGGAGCCGCGGACTCGGACTCACCGGACGCGTCGGTGTCAGCGGGAACCGACGCCGAGACCGAACGCGGAGGACCCGAGGCGACAGACGCGGCCGAAGACGAGGGCGAACCGCTATCGTTCGGCGACGACGCCCCGTTCGGTGGGGGTGAGGTCGACGACGACCCGTTCGGTGGAGGTGAGGTCGACGACGACCCGACAGACGACGACCCGTTTGGAACCGACTTCGCCACGGCGTTCAACAACGCGCCGACGCCCGACGCGGGCGGCGAGTTCGGCGGCGAGTCGCCCGACGACGATTTCGGATTCGGTCCCACCCCCGGCTCCGGTCCCGAGGGGTCTGCCTCCCCGACCTTCGACGACGAGGAGTTCGACTCCGACCTCGACCGCATCGACATCGGCATCGAGGGGCTCGACGACATGATTCTCGGCGGCGTCCCCAAACGGTCGCTGATGGTGGCCATCGGGAGCGCCGGGACCGGCAAGACGACGTTCGGCCTGCAGTTCCTCCGGAAGGCGCTCGATGACGGCGGGAGCGGCGTCTACATCACGCTCGAAGAGAGCCGCGAGCGCATCCTCGACACGGCCGACGAGAAGGGCTGGGAGTTCTCGAAACACGAGGCCGACGGCCGACTGGCCATCGTCGACCTCGACCCCGTCGAGATGGCAAACAGCCTGTCGAGCATCCGCAACGACCTCCCGCGGCTGGTCGAGGAGTTCGGTGCCGACCGGCTCGTCCTCGACTCCGTCTCGCTTCTGGAGATGATGTACGACCAACCCTCGAAGCGCCGAAGCGAGGTGTTCAACTTCACGCGGTCGCTGAAGGACGCCGGCGTGACGACGATGCTCACCTCCGAGGCGGACCAGTCGACCCCCTACGTCTCCCGACACGGCATCGTCGAATACCTCTCGGACGCCGTGTTCGTCCTCCAGTACGTTCGCGGCGACGACTTCCGGGAGACGCGGCTCGCAATCGAGATTCAGAAGATACGCGACGCCAACCACTCCCGGGAGACCAAGCCCTACGAACTCACGAACGAGGGCATCAGCGTCTACCAGCAGGCGAACATTTTCTGAGTCGGCGGTCGGCGTTCCGGCGGCGTTCGCCTCGGACACGCGCTCTGAACCGAAGAAAAGCGTCGTCGGAAGCGCCGTCGATAGCTCAGTCGTCGGCGGGCGCGGGGTCGGCCGACTGTTCGGACTCGAAGCGCTCGAAGTGGACGACTTCGTCGACCGGGCGGCGGTACTTGCGTTCCGCCTGTAACTCGCCGGCGTCGTCGGCGGGGATACCCATCGTCAGGAGCATCACGGGCTCGTACCGCTCGCCGTCGATGTCGAACGCGTCGAGGACGGCGTCGGCGTCGAAGCCGCCGACGGGACAGGAGGCCACGCCCTCGTCCCACGCGGCGTACATGAGCGACATCGCGACGAGCGACGTCGAGCGGACGGTCCAGACGCGGCGCTCCTGCTCGGGGAGGTCGGCCATGCCGGCGATGTTATCGAGGATGCCGTCGCGGACCTCCTCGTTCGGCAGGTAGCCCTTCTCCAGCATGTCGTCGGTGACGGTCTCGGCGTGCGCTTCGGGGTCCTTGTTGCCGAGCACGATGACGGACGCGGCGGCACCGGTGACGTGTTCCTGGTCGTAGGCCGCCTCGCGGAGCACCTGCTGTGTCTCGTCGTCGCGGAGCACGACGAACTCCCACGGCTGGAGGTTGTAGCTCGACGGGGCCTGCACGGCGTTTTCGAATATCGTCCGAAGGGTCTCGTCGTCGAGCGGCTCGTCGGCGTACTCGTGGACCGAACGGCGGGTCGTCACGACCTCTGTGAACTCCATCGATTGCAGTCAGGGACGGCACGGGAATAGGGCGTTGCAATCCGGTCGAACCGGCCGATTCCGGTGTGCTCGCAGTCCTCGTATCGGAACACTACCGGGTGGCGTCGGTGTTACCCGGGTGGTCGGAGACGCGGCGCACTGGCGGCGACCGCCCGTCGCGGCTCACCTGACGATGGTCACCGGCACGGGCGACCGCCGGAGGACCTCCTCCGCGACGCTCCCGAGTAGGATGCGCGAGACGCCGGTGCGGCCGTGGCTCCCCATCACGACGTGGTCGTAGTCGGCGTCGTCGCCCTTGAGCACCTCGACGATGACCTTCTCGGGACTGCCGACCTCGATGCGGTCGGTCACCGCCCTGTCGACGTCGACGAGTCCCACCTCGGCTTTCACCTCGGCGAACGTCTCTCTCGCCTTTCGTTTCTCCGCTTGGAACCACTCCTCGGAGCCGCTGAGCGCCCGCTCTCTGTAGTCGGCGTCGGCGGGGTTGATGACGTTCAAGAGCGTGAGCTCGGCGTCGGGCCACTCCGAGGCGGCGAAGCGAACCGCGGCGACCGACTGCGGCGACCCGTCGGTCGGAACGAGCACGTGTTCGGCCATGACGCGGACTACTCGGCCGACCGCTAAAAAGCCGCCCGGCGAGCGCGCCGCGTCGGGGCCGTCAGTCGCCGTGTCGCGTCACGCAGGTCGAAAGCCCCGTCAGTTCGACGGGCTCCGAGTTGTCGGGCGAGTAGACGACCATCTGCCCTTTCTCCATGTACGGCACCTTGTCTTCGAGGTTCGGCGGGATGTTGACGCTCTTGATGGCGTCCTCGTCGCCGAGGTTGAGCACGACCTTCGTGTTCACCTGCTTGAACACCGGGTCGGCGATGTCCTGTGGGTCCTGCGTGATGAGAAACAGCCCGAGTCGCTCCTTGCGGCCCTGCTTGGCCGCCTCGGTGAACTTCTGGATGACCTTCCGCGCCTGCACCGAATCGGCGTCGGTGAGGAAGTTGTGCGCCTCGTCCATCCCGAGGACGACCGGCGTCTCCTTGATGCGGTCGCTCGACGGGTCGTTCGAGAGCTTGTCGTCGATGAGAAGCGCCGACACCGCGAGGACGAACAGCTCTTTCGCCCGGCTCGACGAGAGGTGGTAGGTCGGCACGACCGTCAGCCCGCCGGGGCGGACGAGCTGGTGGTCGAGTTCGGTTATCGGGCGAGCGTCCTGGTCGAACACGCCGCTCGGCACGCCGCGGACCCGACGCTTCACCGCGTCGAAGGTCGCCTCGTGGACCCGACCCGACTCGTGGAGTTCCTCTTTCAGCGCCGGGTCGTCGAGGAACTTGAGGAACTGCTTGTACGTCCCCGCGTCGCCGTAGTCCCGGAAGAAGCGGTTCAGGAGTTCGATGAGCGCCGGGTACTGGTTGTCGTTGAGACTACTCCCGGCGACGAGCCACGGGAGGTCCCGCGCCATCGAAAAGGGGATGGTGAACTTCAACTGCTCGGCGCGGTGATTCGCCCCCGGGTACGACGACCCGGCCATCTTGGGGACGAGCGCGACGGTGTCGTCGTGACCGCCGTGGGCGACGCCTTCCCGCTCGTAGCGCCGCGCCGTCTCGGCGTCCATGTCCGGGTTGTCGTCGTGCATCTGGGCGTACTCGTCCTGCGGGTCGAACTGGACGACCGCCGCTTGGACCTCGCGGCCGTCGTCCATCTCGTAGCTCCGCTCCACGGCGAGGTACTGCCGCAGGATGTTCTTCGAGGCGTGGGTCTTGCCCGACCCGGTACCGCCGGCGACGAGCGTGTGGCGGAACACGAGCGGGTCGCCGTCGGCGTAGTCGTCTTTCAGCCGGTAGTCGATGGTCGGCGGCCGGGCCGCGGTCCGAACCTTCTCGCCGCCGACCGAGAGGTGGCCGAGGAACACGCCCGCCTCGGGAATCTTCAGGCCGGTCTTAATCTGGGTCGCGTCGGTGGCCTCGCCGACCGTCGCCTGCGGTTTCGGCACGCGGTCGACCATCCGGCGCTTGAGGTCTCCCCGGTCGGAAAACAGGACGGCGATGGGTTCGAGTTCGGCCATGAACTTGAAATCGCGCTCCTCGAACTCGTCGGCCGGGCGGCGCATCGCCCGGCGGGCGTGAATCTCCGTCGCGTCGTCGGCCTGAAACTCCTGGGCGTACTCCAGCCCGACGATGCGGCAGAACAGCAGTTCGTCGTCGGGGTAGGGGACGACGAGGTACTTGCCGAGGCGGACGCGCTCTCGGTTGCCCGTGGTCACGAACGCCCGGAGCGCCGTCCGGTCGGGGTCCTCTGACACGCGCAGGCCCTGCGAGACCGCAATCGCGCCGACGCCCCGCTCGTCGCCGACGGGGTCGGCGTCGTACTGGTCGAACTGCAGGTCGTCCGCGTCGTCGGTCGCGCCGGTCGCGCCGGCCGCATCGGTCGAACCGCCGTCGTCGGGGTCGTCACGCCCGTCGCGGCCGGCATCGACGCGGTCGGCGTCGGCCGAACTCGCGGCGGTCGCGCTCTCGGGTTCCGAGACGGATTCGGAACGCGCGGAGCCTCCGTTCCCGGCGGCGGTCTCCGCCTGCTCGTCTCGACCCGCGTCTGACGAGTCGTCGGAGTCGTCGCCGGCGAAGTCGCTGAAATCCCCCAGGTCGGTCATGTTCCAACGCTTGCGGGCGGCGAGTAAAAAGCCACGCGTCGGCGACTGCTCTCGGTCCCGTGTCGGGCGGTCCCGTATCCCACGATCCCGTATCCCGCGGTCTCGGGCCGTCGCGTACGACTTTTCCGTGTCGCGCCCCTAGTTCGGCTATGTTATTGGTCCGCGGTCACGGCGGCGGCACGGCACTCACCGGCACGATATTCGAGCGGGGGGAGCAAGCGCCGACCTACCGCGGCGCGCCGAACGAGGACGCCCCCTACGTCTGGGTCTGCGACGAGTTCTACGAGGTCGAAAGCGGCGGTTCTGAGACCGAAATCGACGGGCGGACGATTCGCGTCGCCTTCGACACGCCGCTTCCCCGGGGGTTCGACACCCGCGAACAGGCGCTGTCGGCGGCGAAAGAACACGTCAGGACGCAGTTCGCCCGGGTCGGCGTCACCGCTGACGACGTGCGAGTCGAGGTCGTCAGGCCCGAAGAGGAGGGGACGCCGGAGGGCGAACAGCCGGCGGACCGCTCCGCCGACGAGGGCTCTCCCGAGGGCGACGCGTCGCGCTGAGTCGCGCGCGCCGATGCGGTTCTGTGCTGTCTGCACGGGCGACACCCCGAGGCTCACTCGTCGGCGTCGACCCAGCGGATGTTGTCGTAGCTCTTCATCGGGTCCGAGTCGAGTTTCTCGGAGAGCTTGCGCCTGAGCGCGGCCTTCTCGCCGATACTCACCCGCGCGAGTTCGTCGGCCTTCTCGACCGCCAGCGGCGGCCCGCGCGTGGCGGCCACGTCGCGGACGACGTGGTGCATCAGGTCGGCCCGGCGCTCGGGGTCCTTCGTGAACGCGTAGGGCGCTTCGACCCGGTAACACACGTCGGTTCGGGGGTCGTACAGCACGAAGAACGTCACCGTGTACGCCTCGCGGTCGAGTTTCCGCTCGATGCCGAACGCCTCGCCCTCGGCGCTCAGTTGGCGGTCCGACCCGCCGCGCGAGGCGAACCAGCTCGTGAACGTGAGTTCGTCGGTGCGGCGCTCGTCGCCGTCGGGGCCCTCCCGGCGTTCGAGCAGGTTGACGAAGAAGGCGGCGTCGTCGACCCACGGCCGCCTGCCGGCGTCGCTCCCGTCGAGCTGTTTCCTGACCGTGCGGACGACGTGTTTCGCGCCGGGGTTCTTCACGAAGCCGGCGAGGGGGACGTCGCGCTCGACGAAGCGCTCGACGAGTCGGACGTAGTTCTCCACGACGGCCTTCGGCTTCGCGTCGCGCGCGAGATCCCTCAGTTCGGCGTCGCGGTCGCGCCAGTTCAGGAGTTCCTTCGGGTACACCGGCCCGTCGAGGATGAGGAGGTCGGAGACGGCGTCGGCGTGTTCGAGCGCGTGGTCGCTCTCGGCGAGGTAGAGCGCGAGCGCGTGGACGACGCCCTCGGCGTAGCGGTTGACCCGCGGGACGCTCAGCACGCGCCGGCGACCGTACCCCTCGTCCGACTGGTGCCAGTCGTCCGTGTCGAACAGGGGAACCGGGTCGTGGGTGTGCGCCGCCATGACGATAGAGCGGTGGCGGTGGAGGTCGAGGTCCGACGGCTCGGCGGCCATCGCGGCGTGGGCCACGTCGAGGACGAGTCCGTTTTTGAACGTCGTCGGGTTGATGGTCCCCGAGTCGAGGCCGTGGACGGTCGGAAACGGCGACTCCGTGAGCGCCACGTCGTCGACGTCGGCGGCGTGGAGCTGTTTTTCGCCGAGCGGTTCGACGATTGGGAGCCCCCCGTCGGGCGATTCGAGGGGGTCGAGCCACGACTCCCAGACCGTCCGCGCGAGGTCGTCGTAGTCGGCGTCGTCGACCGAGTCCGCGATGGTGCTCGCCATGGACGCGATGTCGTCCACGTGGACGGGGTCGAGGGTCATACCTCGGCGTCGTCGCCGACGGCTATAGTGGTTGTCGTCGTCGGTGGGAGCCGCCCCGACGGGGCCGGCGCGAGCACGCGCGAGACGGCTCGTCCCCTCGACAGGTCCCGGCACGCTCATACCGCTCCGTTGCCAACGCTTCACCGACGATGTCTGTCAGCGCGGTCGGGTTCGACCTCGACTACACACTCGCGGTGCCGACGCGGGACCGCGAGACGATTCTCTCGGAGGCGGCGGCGGCGGCGGGCGCGCCCCCGCTGACCCGAGAGGCGTATCTCCGGGCACACCAAGAGAACCTCACGCGCGAGACCCGCGCGCCCATCTTCGAGACGCTCCTCGACGAGCACGACTCTCCCGTCGACCCGGAGCACGTCGCGACGGCGTACAGAGAGCGAATCACCGACGCGGTCGTCCCCGTCGAGGGCGTCGAGGCGATGCTCGCCGGCCTGCGGACGACCTACCGCGTCGGCCTCCTCACCAACGGGCCGGTCGTGGCCCAGGAAGCGAAAATCGACAAACTCGGCTGGCGCGACCACTTCGATACGGCCCTCGTGACGGGCGCGCTCCCGGCCGGCAAGCCGGACGAACGAGCGTTCCGCGCCCTGCTCGACGGCCTCGGAACCGCACCCGACGAGACCGTCTACGTCGGTGACAGCGTCCATCACGACATCGCCGGCGCGCACGACGCCGGGATGCTCCCGGTGCAGGTGCTCGGGGAGGGCTGTGACGACCCCGACCCGCGGGCGGTCGCGCACATCCACCACGACGACCTGCCGACCAAACTTCCGAAACTCGTCGCGGACCTCTGAGTCGGTCGCGCGACGGGCGGCTCGTTATTCCGTTCGGTCCCCGGCGTCGAGCGCCGCGACCAGCGCGCGGAACGCCGGGAGCGTCCACTTCACCTGCGCGCCGTCCTCGACGAACACGAGCGTCCGCGGCGGGCGGACCGCCTTCGGGCGCACGCGAAGTCCCGCTTCGGAGGCGGCCTCGGCGGTCACGTCGGGGTGGGCGAGGAACTCGACGCGGGCGCGGTCCGGTTGGACGTACACCTCGGCGACGCGCTCGCCGTCGGCGGTGACCGCGTAAGCGAGCGCGCCGTCGTCGGTCGGTTCCACGTCGGGGTCGGCGTCGACGACCGAGAGAGCCGAGAAGGCGTCCTCGTGGCCCGTGACCTCCGAGGCGAGCAGTTGGGCGATGCGTGTCCCGTCGGAGAGCGAATCGACGACCATGCCGGTCGTTCGCGCCCGGACGGTTTCGGGGTGTCGCTTCGCGGGCGGTCGGAAGACGGAGCAGAACGACGAGAACGGAACGAAAAGACGGTGCTACTCGGCCAGCGAGCGCTTTGCTTTCTCGGCCGCGTCGTCGACATTTACGTCGTTCGCGCGCGCGAAGAGGACCGCGGCGGCCTCGGCGGTGATGCCGAGGCGCGACTGCCGCTCGTTGATGCCGGCGACGGCGGCCTGCTTTTCGATGTCGGCGGCGACGCAGGCGTCGAGAATCTGCTCGAACGCCGACTGCTCGCGGAGGACGGAGGCGTCGGGTTCGAACTCCTCGGGTATCCGTACCTCGGCGGGGTCGAACGTCGCGACGACCTCGCCGTCGTCACGCTCGACGAGGCCGCGGCCCGCGGCGAGGTCGATGAGGCGCTTGGCCTGGTCCGGGGAGAACCAGTCGCGGTCGAGCGACAGGGCGACGACGAACTCGCCTTCGCCGAGGCGGGTCGAGCCGTGTTGCCGGAAGGGGACGGCGACGGTGACGTCGAGACTCATCGGTTCGACGGCGGGCGCGGGCGAACTAAACGGTTTGTGTTGCCATCCCCTCCGAGAGACGTGGTGGCACCCGCCTCCGCCGAGCACCGATTCGAGCGATTCAAGTAGTCACCGAGGTTTTTACCCCGTATGAAGGACCAAGGACGCTCCAAGCGGAAGCGGACCGGCGGTCGGCGCAAGCCGTCCCGAAACAAGAAGCGCTACCAGCTGGGCCGCGAACCCGCCGCCACGACGGTCGGCGAGCCCCGGTTCCAGATTATCGACTCCCGCGGTAACAACGAGAAGCTCCGCGCCCTCTCGATGAACGTCGCGCAGGTCGCAGACGGTGCCGACGTGACGCAGGCCGACATCGAAGGCGTCGTCGACAACCCGTCGAACGTCAACTACGCCCGCCGGAACATCATCACGAAGGGCTCCATCATCGAAACGAGCGCCGGTCGCGCCCGCGTCACCTCCCGCCCCGGTCAGGACGGACAGGTCAACGCCGTCGCCGTCGACGAAGAGTAAGGTTCTCTCCCCGCGTCGTCGTTTCGGCGCGGTCCGATGTTTCACCCCCGTGAGCCTCGCCGTCGTCGCTCGCGGACGTGGTGCGGTCGAAGCCGAAAACGAGACTGGACGATACCGAATCGAACCGCGCGACGAACCGACCGGCGGGTCGGCCGGTCAGGGCGTCGGCGCGGACTTCTGAAGCGCCGTCTCGGCGATGTTGCCGCCGTAGTCGGCGCTCCGCGAGACGGAGTCGACGATGAGGCCGAGCAGTTGCGCGCGAGCCGGGTCGAGGTCCCGGAGGAGTTCGTCGATGCCGCGGGCGCTCGCGTCGATGGCCTGGACGTCCTCGCGGGACTCGTTTGCGAGGCGGCTCGCCTCGTCGCTCTCCTCGGCGAACAGCGCGTCCATGCCGCCGTTGACGACTGCTTTCGCCTCCTCGAACAGCTCCTGAATCGCCTCGACGATTTCGTCGTCGACCGGCTCCTCGAAGTTCAACGAGAGGTGGGCGATTTTGGTCGCGTGGTCGCCGATGCGCTCCAGTTGCCGGGCGGCGGACTGGTAGTCGAAGCAGATTTCGCGGGGGAGGCCGAGCTCCTCGGCGGCCTTCGGGGTCCGGAGCGTCGCCCGGAAGATGCGGGAGACGACCATCCAGAGGCGGTCGACGTCGTCGTCGCGCTGGATGACGTCGCGGGCCATGTCGTCGTCCTGCTCGGCGATGGCCGCGATGGCGTCTTCGAGCATCGAAAGCGAGATGAGTCGCATCCGGGTGACCGCGTTGTGGATGGAGAGCTCGGAGGAGTCGAGCAGGTCGCGGATGACGACCCGGTCGCGCGTCTCTTCGAGCACTTCGAGACCGACGAGGCTCTGGGTCGCCTCGCGGATGGTCCGACGCTGGTCGGTCGTGATGCGCGAGCTCTCCAGCGCGATGATGTCGAACCCGCTCACGTACATCGTCATGACGGCGCGCGTGAGTTCGTCGCCTTCGAGGGTCGCGATGTCGAGGGTTCCCTCGGTGCGTTCTTCTTCCGAGCGGGGCGTCAAGAACAGCGAGTCGCCCTCCGGGTAGAACTCGACTTCGCTCCCCGCCGAGACGCCGTTGTCTGTCGCCCAGTCTTTGGGAATCGAGACGGTGTAGGTGGAACCGCCCGTCACCTGCACCTTTCGGGTTTCGACCATATCCGTGGGTGGTTCTCAATACACAATAAAACTGTCCATCTCTATATATCGAAGACTGGTTTTATGTGGTGGTCGTGACTGAACGCGACTCGTGTCGATTCGGACGCGAAAATCCGCTCACTCAGTAGTCATTTCGCGTCGTGTCCGTCGGCCCGAGCGTCCCGCGTTTTCTGACATGTCGGAGAAAGTTCGCCACGAAGCGGCCGTAACTGAGATAATCGACTGTTTTCGCCGGATTCGACCCATTCCCGTCACACGTTACCATTCATTGAGAACATATCATAATGTATCACTATATAGTCGTCATAGCAGGGTATTTACGCAAAAATCGGCTCCTCAGAATCAATGACGCGTAACTCGGACAGCGGTCTGTCGCGGCGTAAGTTCCTGGTTGCCTCGGGCGCGGCCGGTCTCGCGGGACTCGCTGGGTGTACGGAGAACAACACCGGTGGGGACTCCGGCGGCGAGGGCGGTAGCTCCGGCGGGGACTCCGGCGGTGACTCCGAGGGAACGGACTCGTCGGGCGGCGGGAGCGGCGAGCTCTCCGGAACCATCGACATCGCCGGCTCCTCGACGGTGTTCCCGCTCGCAACCGCGATGGGTGAGCGCTTCCAGACCGACCACTCCGAGGTCAACATCAACCTCCAGTCCACCGGCTCCGGTGGCGGCTTCGCGAACTACTTCTGTACGGGCCAGACCGACTTCAACAACGCCTCGCGCCCGATTCAGTCCGACGAGGAAGAACAGTGTGCGAGCAACGACGTGACGCCCGTCGAGCTCAAAGTCGCCACCGACGCCCTGACGGTCGTCGTCAACAACGACAACGACTTCATCGGCGAGGGCCTCACCGTCGAACAGCTCCAGACCATCTTCTCGGCCGAGTCGGCCCCGACGACGTGGGCGGACGTCAACGCCGAGTGGCCCGACGAGGAGATCGAGATTTACGGCCCCACCGACGCCTCCGGTACCTACGACTACTTCATCGAGGCCATCATCGGCGAGGAGGGTCCGGGCCACCGCCAGGACTACTCCGCGACCGAGCAGGACCGCACCATCATCCAGGGCGTCCAGGGCTCCGAGTACGCTATCGGCTATCTCGGCTTCGCGTACTACAGCGAGAGCACCGACGCCGTGCAGGCGGTCGCCGTCGAGAACGACGCCGGCGAGTTCGTCGAACCGTCGCTCGACACGGCGCTGTCCGGCGAGTACAACCCGCTTTCTCGCCCGCTTTTCACCTACCCCGCCCGCGAGTCGCTCGCGGAGGACCACATCGCGGCGTTCGCCCGCTACTGGATGGAGAACTCCACCAGCCGCGAAATCGTCGCCAACGAGGTCGGCTACGTCCCGCTCGGCGAGGACGAGCAACAGGAGATGCTCGATACCCTCAACGCCGCCATCGAGGAAGCTAACTAGCGCTCTCTCGATAGAATCAGCTAACGAAGCGCTTTTTCACACACCACGATTCAATCCAACCAATGAGCACAGATGACCTCGAAACCGACCTCACGCGGAACACGGAGAACGCTCCGCGTGAGCTACTGACGCGGTCGTTCTTCTTCCTGTGCGCGGCGCTGTCCGTCGTGACGACCCTCAGTATCGTCGGGCTCCTCATCACGGAGGCGGCCAAGTTCTTCACGCTGACGGCCTCGCTGATGGGAGTGACGGGAGAGACGGCGTCTATCGTCGACTTCCTCACCGGAACCACGTGGCAGATACACAGCCAAGAGTTCGGCGTGCTGGCGCTCGTGTCGGCGACGCTGATGGTCACTATCGGGTCGGCCGTCATCGCGCTCCCGCTCGGCGTCGCCACCGCCATCTACCTCAGCGAGTACGCGAGCGCGCAGGCCCGGTCGATTCTCAAGCCGGCGCTGGAAATCCTCGCGGGCGTCCCGACCGTCGTCTACGGCTTCTTCGCGCTTATCTACATCACCCCGGCGCTGGAAGTCGTCTTCCCCGACATCGGGACGTTCAACATGCTGTCTGCGAGCATCGTCGTCGGTATCATGATCATCCCGATGGTCGCCTCCATCAGCGAGGACGCGATGTCCGCCGTCCCCGACGAACTCCGGCAGGCGGGCTACGGCATGGGCGCGACGAAGTTCGACGTGTCGACCGGCATCGTCGTCCCTGCCGCGCTCTCCGGCATCTTCTCCTCGTTCATCCTCGCGCTCTCGCGCGCCATCGGGGAGACGATGGCCGTCACCGTCGCCGCGGGCGCGCAGGCGAAGTTCCTCAACCCGCTGAACCCCGCGTCGTACCTCGAAGGCGCGCTCCCGATGACCGCCGCGATGGTCCAGCTTCTCACCGGTGACATCACCGGCGGCGGGCTGGCCTACCGCAGTCTGTTCGCCATCGGCCTCGTGCTCTTCGTCATCACACTCGTCATGAACGTCATCAGCGACTACGTCTCGCGGCGTTACCGGGAGGCCTACTGAGATGGCGACCGACACCGACACCGACTACATCGACAGCTTCGGACAGGTCAGCCGAACCACCGGAACCGTCTTCCGGTATCTGCTGTTGGGCGCGACGATGTTCGGCATCGTCACGCTCGCTGTCCTCCTCGTCTACGTCGCAAACGACGCGATTCGCCCGCTCACCGCCGACCTCGGCTGGCACCTCACCTTCTTCCTGACGCTCGTCGTCCCCACGGCGGTCGTCGTCGGCTATCTCGCCCGGCGCAACGTGCCAGCGCTCAAACTCGGCGGCATGGTCGTCGGGATGCTCGCCGTCTCCCTGATGTTCAGCGGCGGCGTCGCCGTCGTCTTCGTCGACATCATCCCGCCGCTGACCGGTCTCTCGTACGTCGTCGGTCTCCTCGTGCCGGCGGCGCTCGTCGTCGTCCTGACGAGGTACGAACAGCGGATTTCCTTCACCCTCCGCGTCGCCGCGACCGGAGCCGCGTTCATCCTCTCGCTCGTCGGCGTGCCGGGCTACTTCCACAGCGTCCCCGAAATCGTCCGCCAACTCCCCGTGGTCCCCGCCGACTGGATGATTCTGACGCTCGTCCTCGGGGGCGTGACCGCGGTCGTCGTCGGCCAGTACGTCGCTCGAATCCGCGAAGACACCACGGCCGGCCTCGCGGCGGGGGCGTCCGCGCTCCTCTTAACCGGCCTCGCGGCCGTCGTCGGCCCGACGCTGGGCGTCGACGCGAACGCCGCCGCCGTCGTCACGTCGGTCGGGTTCGTTCCCACGGTGGCCTACGCCGGCGGCGCGGCGGTCACCCGCGAACGGGAGCGAATCGGCCTCCTACTCGCGGCCGTCGTCATCGGCGGCTCGCTCGTCGGCGCGGTCGCGGTCGACGCGCTCGGCTTCGCCGGCCCGCAGTCGTGGGTCGACTGGCAGTTCCTCACGAGCGCCCACAGCGGGTCCGCGGAGAACGCCGGTCTCTACCCGGCCATCGGCGGCTCCATCCTGCTGATGGCGACGGTCGCCGCCCTCTCGTTCCCGCTCGGCGTCGGCGCGGCGGTGTACCTCGAAGAGTACGCCCCCGACAACGCCTTCACCCGATTCATCGACGTGAACATCTCGAACCTCGCCGGCGTCCCCTCGGTCGTCTACGGCCTGCTCGGACTCGGCGTGTTCGTCACCTACCTCGGCCAGCCCACGGGAACGGTCATCATCGGCGGCGCGACCCTCGCGCTCCTCATCTTGCCCATCGTCATCATCTCCTCGCGCGAGGCGATTCGGTCGGTCCCCAGCGATATGCGGCAGGCGTCCTACGGCATGGGCGCGACGCGCTGGCAGACCGTGAAGAACGTCGTCCTCCCGGAGGCGTTCCCCGGCATCCTGACCGGGACCATCCTCGCGCTCGGCCGGGCCATCGGCGAGACCGCGCCGCTCATCATGATCGGCGCGCCGAACGTCCTTTTCACCCTGCCGACCGAGCTCACCTCGAAGGTGAGCGCGATGCCCCTGCAGGTGTACGCGTGGTCCAGCCTGTTCGCCAGCGAGGACTTCTACACGAAGGCCGTCCCGGCGGGCGTCGTCGTCCTCCTGGCGGTCCTCCTCGCCATGAACTCCATCGCCATCGTCCTGCGCAACAAGTTCGAAAGTGGAAACTGAACGTCACCAATGAGCCAAAGAGACAATGCATCCGAGGGAGAACAGCAAGCCATGAACGGAACAGAGGACCCGACGAACGACGAGATGCTCGTCGAAACCGACGTGAGCGACGGGCTCTCTGCGTCGGCGAACTCGGTGAGCCGGGGCGCCGAGACGGTCATCAGCTCGGAGAACATCAACGTCTGGTACGGAGACGACCAGGCGCTCACCGACATCACGATGGAGATTCCCGAAAACAGCGTGACCGCCATGATCGGTCCCTCCGGCTGTGGGAAGTCCACGTTCCTCCGCTGTATCAACCGCATGAACGACCTCATCGACGTCGCCCGCGTCGACGGCCGACTCACGCTCCGGGGCAAGAACGTCTACGACGACGACGTCGACCCCGTCGCGCTCCGCCGCCGCGTCGGCATGGTGTTCCAGAAGCCGAACCCGTTCCCGAAGAGCATCTACGAGAACGTCGTCTACGGTCTGAAGATTCAGGGCGTCGACGCCGACTACGACGAAGTCGTCGAGGAGTCGCTCAAGCGCGCCGCCCTCTGGGACGAGGTGAAAGACCGCCTCCACGAGTCCGGGCTCGACCTCTCCGGCGGCCAACAACAGCGCCTCTGTATCGCCCGCGCCATCGCGACCGACCCCGAGGTGTTGCTCATGGACGAGCCCGCGTCGGCGCTCGACCCCGTGGCGACCTCCCAGATCGAAGACCTCGTCGAAGAGCTCGCCGAGGACTACACGGTCGTCATCGTCACCCACAACATGCAACAGGCCGCGCGCATCTCCGACAAGACCGCCGTCTTCCTCACCGGCGGCGAACTCGTCGAGTTCGACGACACCCAGAAAATCTTCGAGAACCCCGAGAGCCAGCGCGTCGAAGACTACATCACCGGCAAGTTCGGATAGCCCTCGTCCGCGCTCGCGAATTTTCGGTTTGTGAGACGTTCGATTCACGCCTCCCGAGCGACGCCCACGCCCCGCCGTCGCGAATTTGACACGGTCGTTCGGGACGTTCCGACGGCTCGACCACCGGAACCATCACAAGGAATTTGACTTCGCCTGTCGGAACGTCACGTATGGCTAGAAACACGTACCAGTCTCGCCTCGACCAGCTCGAAGAGGACGTGTTGTACCTCAGCGAACTCACCGCCGAACGGGTCCGATACGCCCTCGACGCGCTCGAAGACAAAGACGAGCAGAAGGCACAGGAAGTCATCGAGGGAGACCGCGAAATCAACCGCATCTACCTCGACTTGGAACAGGACTGCATCGACCTGCTCGCGCTCCAACAGCCGGTCGCGGGCGACCTGCGATTCATCGCGGCGTCGTTCAAGATTATCACCGACCTCGAACGCATCGGCGACCTCGCGACCAACCTCGCGCAGTACGCCATCGACGCCCAAAACGACGTGTACGCGGAGGTCGACATCCGCCGCATCGGCGACGCCGCCCTCGACATGGTCGACCAAGCGATGGACGCCTACGAGGCCGAAGACACCGAGCTCTGCCGCTCCGTGGCCGAGCGCGACGACAACCTCGACACGATGTGTGACAACGCTTCCCAGAGCATCGTCCGCGACCTCATGAGCGGCGACGACTTCGAGGGCGACGGCGACCTCGACCCCGAGTCCGCCCTCGTCGACGTCCGCCGACTCCTGCTCACGGTGCGCGACCTCGAACGCATCGGCGACCACGCCGTCAACGTCGCGGCGCGGACGCTCTACATGATAGACAACGACGACTCACTGCTGTTCTGAGCGGGCGTCTCAAACCGACGCGTCGCTGTCTTCTTCGAAAATTGGGAGAGAGACGCGACCGCAGAGCGCCGACCGTCGGGCTTACTGGAAGCCGATGCGGCCGCCGTCGCGGGTGTCGGGCGACAGCCCCTCGCGGGAACCGCCCTTGAACTGGTCTTGGATGTCCTCGTAGTAGCGCATCAGGTCCTCGGTGATGGTCGGGCGGACCGACTCCATCGCCTTACGGAAGTGGCGCATCTCGATTTCCTCGGCGTCGTCGTCCTCGCGGAGCGCCTCGATGGCCGCCTCGCGGCAGATGGATTCGAGGTCGGAGCCGACGTAGCCGTCGGTTATCTCCGCGATTTCGCGGAGGCTCACGTCGGGGGCGAGCGGGCTCTCCTGCGTGTGGATGTCGAGAATCTGCTCGCGGCCCTCCTCTGCGGGCTGGCCGATGAGCACGAGGCGGTCGAACCGGCCCGAGCGGATGAGCGCGGGGTCGATCATGTCCGGGCGGTTGGTCGCCGCGATGACCATGACGTTGCCCGCGTCCTCGAGGCCGTCTAGCTCCGTCAGGAGCTGGTTGACGACGCGCTCGGAGACGTTGTTGCCCATGTCGTTGCCGCGGGCCGGGGCGAGCGCGTCCAACTCGTCGAAGAAGATGATGGTCGGCGAGACCTGCCGCGCCTTGCGGAACGTCTGCCGAATCGCCTTCTCCGACTCACCGACCCACTTCGACAGCAGCTGCGGGCCGCGAACCGAGATGAAGTTCGCGTTCGTCTCGTTGGCGACGGCCTTCGCTATCAGGGTCTTGCCCGTGCCGGGCGGCCCGTAGAGGAGCACGCCCTTCGGAGCCTCGATGCCCATCCGCTGGAACTTCTCGGGGGTCGTCAGCGGCCACTCGACGCTCTCTTGGACCTTCTGTTTGGGCCCTTCGAGACCGCCCACGTCTTCCCACGTGACCTTGGGAATCTCGACGAGCACCTCGCGCATCGCCGAGGGTTCGACCTCGCCGAGCGCGCCGCCGAAGTCGTCGTTCTTGACGACCATGCGGTCGATGAGGCTCGGCGGGATGTCCTCCCTGTCGAGGTCGATTTCGGGGAGGTAGCGCCGGAGCGCCTTCATCGCGGCCTCCTTGGTCAGCGCCTCGATGTCCGCACCGACGAAGCCGTGGGTGTCGTCGGCGAGGTCGTCGAGGTCCACGTCGTCCGAAAGCGGCATCCCGCGGGTGTGAATCTGGAGGATCTCCTTGCGGCCCTCCTCGTCAGGCACGCCGATTTCGATTTCGCGGTCGAACCGGCCGGGACGGCGGAGCGCGGGGTCGACCGAGTCGACGCGGTTCGTCGCCGCGATGACGATGACCTGGCCGCGGGCTTCGAGCCCGTCCATCATCGTCAAGAGTTGGGCGACGACCCGGCGTTCGACCTCGCCGGTCACGTCCTCGCGTTTGGGCGCGATGGAGTCGAGTTCGTCGATGAAGATGATGCTCGGCGACTCCTCTTTGGCGTCCTCGAATATCTCGCGGAGCTGTTGTTCGGACTCGCCGTAGTACTTCGAGATGATTTCCGGCCCTGCGATAGAGAAGAAACTCGCCGAGGTCTCGTTGGCGACCGCGCGGGCGAGAAGCGTCTTCCCGGTGCCCGGCGGACCGTGGAGCAACACCCCCTGCGGGGGCTCGATGCCCAGTTTCTTGAATATCTGGGGGTGTTTCATCGGCAGTTCGACCATCTCGCGGACGCGCTGAATCTCGTTTGTCAGCCCGCCGATGTCCTCGTAGGTGATGCCGCCGCCGGCCTTCTCGAAGCCCGAGATGGGCTCCTCGCGGAGCTCGACGTCGGTGTCCTCGGTGACGAGGACGACGCCGTCGGGCTTCGTCTCGACGGCGATGAGCGGAATCGCCTGTCCGGGCGACCGCATAAACGGGTGGTTCGTGCTCGACATCACCGGGACGATGTCGCGTTCGACCACGGGGCGTTTGAGAATCTGCCGTTTGACCATGCCGGCCGCGTCGGACCCGAACTGGACGCTCGCCTCCTCTGGCGGCGCCAACACGAGCTTGTCGGCCTTCGTGGCCTCTGCCTTGCGGATGGTGACCCGCTCTCCGATGCCCACGTCGGCGTTCTGCCGCGTGAACCCGTCGATGCGGACCGTATCCGTGTTCCAATCCTGCCGGTCTGCCCGCCACACCTTCGCGGCGGTCGTCTTTCCTCCCTCGATCTCGATGATGTCTCCCGGCGAGAGCTTGAGATGGAGCAAGGTGTCCGGATCAAGACGGGCGATACCGCGCCCCGAGTCGTTCGGGTACGCTTTCGCCACTTCGAGTTGGACTTCGTTCATGATTACCTCGCGGGGATGCTGATACCTGTGAGAGGCCATCGGATAAGTCCTTCCCCGGTCGGCCCGAGGCGACGTCCTCTCGTGGTTACAGCCTAGCACACCGTAGGGCGGGCGGCTACTAATCCCTACCGACTGGACAGGGGACGGCACGTCGATGGCCGGCGTTTTTACGCTCGAACACGACGGTTCACGCATGCGACTCCTCGCGTTCGACGGCCGGATGGGTGCCAGCGGCGACATGCTCCTCGGCGCGCTCGTCGCCGCCGGTGCCGACCCGTCCGTCCTCTCGCCCGTCGAAGACGCCCTCGACGTGACCTACCGCGTCCACGAGGTCGACAAAAACGGTATCCTCGCGACCAAGGTGGACGTGCTCCTCGCGGAGGCCGACGGGGGCGACCCCCGCGGCGAGGGCCACGCCGACGACCACCGACACCAGCCCGAAACCGAGGACGGTGACGATGACGAGCACGGCGAGGGTGACGGAGACGACGAGGGTGGCGTCGACGCCGGGCACAGCCACCAGCACCAGTACCGTCGGCACGACCACGCCCGCGGCGAGAGTGCACACTCTCACGACCACGACCACGCACACTCTCACGACCACGACCACGACGACCCCACTCACGCCGAGGGACACGGCCCGCATCGGACCTATCCCGAGGTCGTCGACCTCGTCGAGTCGATGGACGTGCCCGCGGGCGTCGTCGCGGACGCGACGGCCATCTTCCGCGTGCTCGGCGAGGCCGAGGCCGAGGTCCACGGCACGGCCCTCGACGCGACGCACTTCCACGAGGTCGGCGCGGACGACGCCATCGCCGACGTGGTCGGCGTCTGTCTCCTCCTCAACGACCTCGGCGTCGACCGCGTCGTCACCGGCCCGGTCGCCGTCGGCGGCGGCGAAGCCGAGATGAGCCACGGAACCTACCCGGTCCCCGCCCCCGCCGTGGTCAACATCGCCGCGGCGGCCGACTGGTCGGTCCGCGGCGGCCCCATCGAGGCCGAACTCCTCACCCCCACGGGCGCGGCCATCCTCGCGCACCTCGCCGAGGGCGTCGAGACGCTCCCGTCGATGTCGGTCGAGTCGTCCGGCTACGGGGCCGGCGGTTGGGACTTCTCGGACCATCCGAACGTCCTCCGCGCGGTCGTCGGCGACGGCGGCTCGCGGCTCGTCCGCGACGAGATTTCCGTCCTCGAAACGAACCTCGACGACGCGACGCCCGAGGTCCTCGGCGGGCTACAGGAGACCCTCAAAGACGCCGGCGCGCGCGACGTGACCATCGTCCCGACGACGATGAAGAAATCCCGCCCCGGCCACCTCGTCAAGGTCGTCGTCAAGCCCGAAGACGCCGAGCGCGTCGCCTACCGCCTCGCGGTCGAGACCGGCACGCTCGGAATCCGCGAGCACGGCGCGGGCCACCGCTGGACCGCCCGCCGCGAGTTCGAGACGGCGACGCTCGACGTCGACGGCGACGACTACGAGGTGAGTGTCAAGGTCGGAAGCGACGCCGACGGCGTCGTCTACGACCGAAGCGCCGAGTACGACGACGCGCTCGCCGTGGCGAACGAGACCGGCCTCCCGGTCCGCGAGGTCATGCGCCGCGCCGTCGACGCGGTGGCGTCGGACGACAACGAGTGAGCCACGGACACGGAGCTAGGACCGGTTATTCGGTGCCTAACCGCCTCACTCCTCGCGCGAGCGGTGTTCGTCCAGCGCCTCGTCGATGCTCAGTTCGCCGCCGGCGACGCGCCGGGCGAGCTCCTCGTCGATGGTGCGGTTGTCCTCGGACGCCTCCCGCGAGCGCGCCTTGATGCGCGTGAGTTCGCCCTCGGTCGGCTCTATCTCGCGGGACTCGATGCGCTCGCCGCCCCGGCGGGCGATGTTCACCGCGGCGAGCACGTCGCCCATGCCGCGCGCGCCGCTTCCGAGGTACGGCGTCGTCCCGGTCTCGTCGACGAGTTCGACCGCGACGCCGTCGAGTTCGTTGATGAGCTTCGCGCCCTGCAGGCGCGCGCCGTCGCCGATGCGGACCACGGGGTCGACCGCGTCGTCGGTCTCCTCTCGGATGACGTCGACGGCGTCCGAAAGCGGGACGTGGAACGCGGCGACGACCGTCTCGCCCGAGAGGACCGCGATGCCCGGTCTGGTTCCGGGGTCGACGCCGACGACGGTCTGTCCGCCGTCGCCGCGGAGGCTCGCGAGCGCCTCGTCGACGGCGCGGCGCACGTCGTCGCCCGTGGCGGTCACGCGGCTCACGCCGGCGTCGACGCCGTCGACGTCGTCGTCCGGGCCGGTGAGGAGGACCCGTGCCCGCTCGGGCAGAGGGTCACCCGGTTCGACGGTCGTAAACGTGACACCTCGGCTCCGGAGTTCGGACACGGCCTCGTGGTAGAGGTCGAAATCGGCGGTGGCGACGACTATCACGGGCAGTCTTTGGCGGCGGCGACGAATAAAGCGTCGTGCGTGGTCTCTCGCGTCGGCCGCGGCCCGGCGTCGAGGCGGCGGTCGGTCGCGCGACTGCGAGTTCCCCCGAGGCCGCCCGCGGCGACCGGGGTCTTTTTCGGCCGGTGGCACTCACCACCAGACGTGACAGAGTCAGTCTCCACCGGCTGTGACGCGCTCGACGACCTCCTCGACGGCGGGTTCGAACGCGGCACCGTCACGCAGGTGTACGGTCCCTCCGCGGCCGGCAAGACGAACGTCGCGCTCTCGGCGGCGGTCCGGGTCGCCGCCGCGGGCGGCACCGTCGTCTACATCGACACCGAGGGCCTGTCGGTCGACCGCTTCCAACAGCTCGCGGAGGCGGTCGCCCCCGAGGACGTGGAGTCTGTGACCTCGCGGCTGATGATAAGCGAGGCGTACGATTTCGAGGACCAAGAACAGGCCGTCCGCGACGCCGAGGAGTTCGCCGCCAGCGCCGACCTCATCGTCCTCGACTCGGCGACCGGCTTCTACCGACTGGAACGGACCGCCGAGGGTGACGGCGGCGAGGCGCTTCGCCGGGTGACACGGCAGGTCACGCACCTGCTGTCGCTGGCGCGCAAACACGACCTCGCGGTCGTCCTGACGAACCAGGTGTACGCCGACCCCGACACCGACCGGACGCGCGCGCTCGGCGGCCACACCCTCGAACACTGGACCGGGACCGTCGTCCGCCTCGACCGCTTCCGCGGCGGCAACCGCCGGGCGACGCTGGAAAAGCACCGCGCGAAACCCGCCGGGGAGACGGCGACGTTCAAGATAACCGACCGCGGGCTCTCCGCGGCAGACGTGTAGAAAAAGGTCGACGCGACCGGGCGGACGACCCGACCGAATCCCGCTTCTATCTTCAGTTTGCGTTTCCTCTCGGGCGCGCCGGTGAGCGCCGGGCGACTGCGTTACAGCTCGTTGAGCTTGCGGCGCAGTTGGCCGCGGTAGCGCTCGTCGGCCTCGAAGCCCTTGACTTCGAGCACGTTGCGTTCGAGCTTGTCGAGCGCGACGTGGAACGCGTGTTGGGCGCCGTAGCCCTCGCCACTGCCGGCCAGTTGCCCGTGGCTCGTGCGGAGCCGAATCTGGCACTGGATGAGCGGCGTGCCGCGGAGTTTCTCTTTGTGCTCGTGGAAGCGGACGTGGGCGTGGAGCACGCTCATCCGCTGGTACTTGTCCGCGACTTCGGTGATAGCCGAGTTGATGTCGGCGCGGCTCAGCGTTTCGAGGAGGCCGATGTTCGTGACCTGCACGTCCATCTGCTCTTCTTCGGTGTAGGTGAGCGCGCGGAGCACGTCGGTCTTGGTCACCACGCCGAGCACCTCGCCGTCGTCGTCGGCGGGCGTGACGACGAGCCCGGCGATACCGTGTTCCAGCATGCGCGCGACAGCGTCGCGGACGCTCTCTTCGGGGGTCGCCGTGCGCGCCGGACTGGTCATCAGGTCGTAGACCGGGAGGTCGAGCATCCGGTCGGTGTCGCCGCGGCGGTCCTGTTTGCCCTGCCGACCCTCGTCGCGCACCATGAACTCGACGAGGTCGTAGGTGGTCAGGATACCTTCGAGGCGGCCCTCGTCGTTGACGACCGGCAACCGCGAGACGCCGTGTTCGCGGAGGCGGTTGATGGCCTGCCCGAGGTGGTCGCGCTCGCCGACGGTGACCACGTCGTCGGTGTAAATCTGCTCGACGGTCAGCGCGTCGAGGTTGTCGAGGACGGCTTCGAGGATGGCGTCCTGCGTGATGATGCCGTACTGTTTTTCGCCCTCGTAAACCGGCGCGACCTTCGTGTCGCCCTCGACGAGCATGCGCGCGACCTCGCGCACGTTCTCGTGACGGTCTATCTTGGGGACGGCCTTCGTCAGCGCGGCCGCTTTGGTGTTGTCTTCGACGTGCGAGTTGATGAGCTGTTTCTCACCGATGACGCCCGCGTACTCGCCGTCGTCCTGAACGATGATGCCCTTAGGGTTTTCCCGCTCGAAGATGGAGCGGACTTTGCCTAATCGCTCGTCAACGTCGACCTCGATGAAATCAGGAGTGGCGATATCAGCAATATCCATAATACATCCTTACATACAACGCCTCGTCTCTTGAAGGTTCGTCCCGTTTCCATCCGCGAGGAAGGACCGAAATCGCAAGGCCACGACGGGGCTGAAGGGGCGAATTCCGCCGGCAGACGGCCTGTGACTATTGGTAACACGTCTATTTCGGTGAATGTCGCCGTTTCTCGCCGACGCGTCGGCCGGGGATGCCGGCCGCGAGGGGCAGTACTCTCATTCGGTTGTCAGCCGTTGCGGGGTCACTTCGGGGGCGTGTCGGTCTAACTCCCCCGCCGAAAGCGAACTAGCTAGACCCCTGAATCCGGCGGTAGTTCGGGCCTAACCGGCCGAGTCACATCATCTAGTCGCTCCATACTTACAGCCGTTCCTACCGTTCAGTATTTCCAGAGAATGGCGTCTCCTGACAAGAATTCCCAGACTGATCGCCGCGATGGCGAAGAATCGTCCCGAGCAGACGGTGGCACCGCCGAACTGGTCCCCACGACCGGTCCGAAGGCGATGGCCGCCCGCGCGGGTGAACTCCCGGTCCCCGCGTCGGACCGCATCGAGTACGGCCCCGTCGACGACCCCGTCGAAGGCGGGCCGGAAGACGAGGACCGCCCGGAAACGCTCCGGGAGGCCGTCCTCCGCGAAGTGAAGGCGTTCTTCGCCGACATCGACGACGAGACGGCGTTCGCGCCCGCGCCCTCCGAGGCGTTCATCGAAGACAAGTTCTTCGACTTCGCGTTCCTCGACGGCGTCGAGACCGTCGACCACTATTGGGTGAACAAGCCCTTCGCGTTCGTCTCCATCCTGTACGACCACGAGAAGCGCGAACACCGGTACCACGTGAGCGAGCCGCGCCTCGACGCCTTCGAGGACTTCGTGCGCGAGGACCTGACGAAGATTCTGCGCAACAGCCTGCTGTACCGCGACCTCGACGCCGACGGCGACCGCGAGGAGGTCTTCGACGACGAGGCCCGCGAGATAATCTCCGAACACGCCGCGACGGTCGAAGACGGGTCGCTCTGGAAGCTGTTTTACTTCCTGCTTCGGGACTTCATTCACTTCGGCCGCATCGACCCCGTGATGCGGGACCCCGGCATCGAAGACATCTCCTGTGACGGCGACGACGTGCCCGTCTACGTCTTCCACAGCGTCTATCGGGACGTGCCGACGAACGTCGTCTTCGACGACGGCGACCTCTCGTCGTTCACCATCCGCCTCGCGCAACGCGCAGGCAAGCAGGTCACCGTCTCCGACCCGCTCGTCGACGCGAGCCTCCCGGACGGCTCCCGCGTCCAGTTGACCCTCGGCTCCGACATCGCTACCCGCGGGTCGAACTTCACCATCCGGAAGTTCTCGGACGTGCCGCTGTCGCCGGTCGACCTCGTGCGCTGGAACACCTTCAGCGTCGAGCAGATGGCGTACTTCTGGCTCGCCATCGAGAACAACC
The DNA here is from genome assembly GCF_042663345.1 of Haloferax chudinovii. Classification (NCBI taxonomy): domain Archaea; kingdom Methanobacteriati; phylum Methanobacteriota; class Halobacteria; order Halobacteriales; family Haloferacaceae; genus Haloferax; species Haloferax chudinovii. Next base: position 764,676 of record NZ_JBHTAB010000001.1, on the reverse strand, counting down.
GCTCGCTCATCTTCGCGGGCGGCACGGGCTCCGGGAAGACCACCTCGATGAACGCGGTGTCGTTCTTCGTCCCCGGCCACGCGAAGGTCGTCTCCATCGAAGACACCCGCGAAATCACGCTCCCGCACGACAACTGGATTCAGTCGGTCACCCGCGACACGTTCACGGCCGACGGCCGCGGCGAGGTGTCGATGTACGCGCTCCTGCAGGCGGCGCTCCGACAGCGCCCCGAGTACCTGCTGGTCGGCGAGATTCGCACCGAAGAGCGCGTCGCGCTGACGTTCTTCCACTCCATCGCCACGGGCCACACCGCGTACACGACGTTCCACGCCGACTCCTCGGAGGGCGTGGTCCACCGCATGCGCAACGAGCCCCTCGGCGTGCCCGCCCAGATGCTCTCGGACCTCGACATCATCTCGGTGCAAAAGCAGATTCACCTCGACGGCGACCGGACCCGCCGAAACATGGCCGTCACCGAAATCGCCGGCGTCGACGACGACGGCGAGGTCGAACTCCGCGACGTGTTCAAGCGCAACCCCGAGAACGACGCCCACGAGCGCGTCGGCGACTCGGTCGTCCTCGACGAAATCGCCGCCGAGCGCGGCTGGACGAACGCCGACCTGCAGTACGAACTCGACATCCGCGCCGACGTGCTCCGGTACATCGCCGCCTCGGGCGTCGACGACTACCTGACGGTGTCGGCGATGATTCGCCGCTTCGAGCGGGACCGCGAAGGGCTCCTCGCGCACGTCTACGCCGAGACCTCGCTGGTCTCCGTCGACGAGGACGGCGAAGACGCCGAGGACGGCGAGCGCGACGAGCGCGACGGCCCGACGGACGACCTCGACGACGACGAAATCGAGGTCTCGCCCGAGACCGAGCGACTCCTCGCGGACCTGTTCGACATCGAGTTAGAGGACGACGCGGACGGTGACGAGACGACCGACGCCGCCGAGGCGGAGGCCGCCCCCGCACCCGCCGCCGAACGCGATGCCGCCGCCCCCGACGCCTCCGACACCCCCGGCGAGCCCGACGATGTCGGGACTGACTGGGAGGTCGTCGGTGACGACGCTGAGACCGGCGCAGACGCCGCCGAAGCCGATTCCACAGTCGTCGCAGACACCGTCGAGTTCGACGATATCGCGGAGGCCGGCCCCGGGCCGGCCGATGACGCCACGGACACCTCAGACGACTCAGATGCCTCGGACGACGACGAAATCGTGACCAACGACGAAACCGTGACCGACGACGACGACGACCGGGAGGCCGACGATGCCCGCTGACTCGTCGGCGTCGGTTCCCCTGCCCGACTACGAGGTCGAGCAGTACTTCCCGCGCGAACACTTCGACGAGTCGCCCGAGGACGTCGAGCGACTCCGCCAGCGCTACGGCTACGTCCGCACGTACTTCAAGCGCCACCCGGGGGGCCACCGCGACCTCCAGCGCTGGCTGAACCAGACCCGCGTGGGCACGACCTACGACCTGTATCTCAGCCAGTCGGTCAAGCTGGCGGTCGTCACCGCGGCGCTCGGCTCGCTCGTCGGGCTCGCCCTCACGTTCGTCCTCGCCCGCACGGGCGTGCTGGCGAACGCGTCGAGCCCCGTGAGCCTCGGCATCGCGGCGCGATACGTCGTCCCGCTTTCCCCCTACAAGGTGCCCATTCTCGGCGTGGCCCTCGTCGCCTTCGTCGGCGGGTTAGCGGCCGCCGGGACCTACTACGCCCGGTACTACCTCCCCAAGAGCCGCGCCGAGATGCGCGGCCGGAGCATCGACATCCTGCTCCCGCACGCCATCGTCTACATGTACGCGCTCAGCCACGGCGGGATGAGCTTCCTCGAAGTCATCCGCTCCGTCGCCGACGCGCCCGACTACGGCGAGGTGTCCCGCGAGTTCGAGATGATCGCCCGCGACATGGACCTGTTCGGTAACGACCTGTTCACGGCGCTCCGCAACTCCCGGAACCTGACGCCCTCGATCAACTTCGAGCAGTTCCTCGACGACTTGCTGTCGGTCCTCGACTCCGGCGGCGACGTGACCGCCTTCCTCGACCGCGAGTCCGCGACGTACCTCGAAGAGGCTCGCGACGAACAGGAGGACTTCATCGAGACGCTGTCGATGCTCTCGGAGGTGTTCGTCGCCGCGTTCGTCGCCGCGCCGCTCCTGCTCATCGTCACCCTGATGGTCATCAGCTTCCTCGGCGGCGACACGCTCGTCCAACTGTACGCGCTGAACTACCTCATCTTCCCACTCGGGATGGGGCTGTTCTTGCTCCTCGTGGACGTGCTCTCCGCGCCGTACACCCAGGACACGGTCCGGACGAAACACGACGTGACCGTCCTCGAAGAGATTCGGACGGTCACGGTCGACTTCCTCGGCGCGGTGCGCCGCGAGGTCCAGCGCGCCCGCGAGGCCCGCTGGGGGAGCGACGGAATCGCCTCCGACGGCGGCGTCGTCGACGAGCGACTCGACGACTACCGCCTCGAAAACGCGGTGTACGAGCTTCGGACGCTCATCGGCGACCCGCTCGACATCATGCGCCGCCAGCCGTACCTCTCGGCGGCCGTCACGGTGCCCGTCGCGCTCCTGTCGGTCGCCGCCGTCTACGCGTTCGGCCTCGCGACGCCGAGCCTCGACGCCATGCTCACGAACCCGTACAACACGACGGTCTGGTACGTCGTCCTCCCGTTCGCCATCGTAGCGGTCCCGCTGACGGTGTTCCACGAGATTCGGACCCGCCGCGAGCGCACCCTCGAACGACGCTTCCCCGACACGCTGAACCTGCTTTCGAGCGCCAACCAGATGGGCATCTCGCTGGTCGAGGCGCTCGCGCTCGTCTCTCGCTGGTCGTCCGGCGTCCTCGCGGACGAACTCCGCGCGCTCCGCAACGACATCCGCTGGAACCACGACGCCCACGCGGCGCTTATGGCGTTCGCCACCCGGCTCAACGTCCCGCAACTCTCGCGGGTCATCCGGCTCATCGCCAGCGGCGGCCGCACCAGCGGCGACCTCTCGCGCGTCCTCAGCGTCGCCGCGGAGGACACGCGAAACCGCTACAAACTGGAGAAGTCCCGCCGTCGCGCGATGGGCTCGTACATCGCCATCGTCGTCATCGGGTACTTCGTCTACCTGTTCGTCATCCTGATGCTCGGCGCGAGCTACCTCGGCCCCCTCGCCGAGATGACCGGGCCCACGACGGCGTCGAACGGGCAGGCGCTCCCAATCGGTATCAGCTCCGTCCCGCTGGCGAACTTCCACGTGGTGTTTTTCCACTCCGCGTTGATTCAGGCGGTCGGAAGCGGACTCCTCGCCGGCAAACTGGCCGACAACAGCGCCCTCAGCGGGCTGAAGTACGCCCTCGGACTGTCCGCGCTGGCGCTCGTCGCCTTCGCACTGGTGTAACAGCCATGACTCACAACACCCCCAACAACACCCAATACACACACTCGCCCCTCAGGCACGTACTGCGCGGGCTCGTCGCGGGCGCGGCCCGCCGCGGCTCGCACCTCCGCGGTGACCGCCGCGGGGCCTCGGCCATCCTCGGCACGATGCTCGCGTTCGCGCTCGTCGTCTCGCTCGTCGCGATGGTGCAGGTCTCGGCGGTCCCCGCGTGGAACCAACAGACCGAGTTCGAACACCTCACGGCCGTCGAGACCGACTTCGCCGCGTTCGACGAGAGCGTCGCGAAGGCCGTCGACGGCCGGCAGACCCGCGCGACCCTCGACGCCGGCGTCGACTACCCGACCCGCGCGCTGTTCGTCTCGCCCGCCGCCGGCTCCGGAAGCCTCCGGACGACCGACCCCGCGACGGCTCGCATCTCCGGCGCGGTCGCGACCGGCAAGACCGGCACCTACTGGGACGGCTCCGAACACGCGTTCGACACCCAGCAGTTCGTCTACCGGCCCGACTACCGGTACCTCCAGAGCGAGCCCTCGCTCGTCCACGAGGGGACCGCGCAGTACACCGCCTACGGCGGCGGTGGCGAGGTCGGTGCGACCCAGTCGCTCGTCGACGGCACCAAGATATCGCTCGTCTTCCTCGAAGGCGACATCGACACCGCGACGAGCGAGGCGACCACCTTCGGCGTCGTCCCCCTGAGCGCCGGCACCGACTACATTACGGTCACCGACTCGGGCACGCCCATCACCATCTCGGTCCCCACTCGGCTCTCCGAGGACACGTGGCGCGACCTGCTGGCCGACGAGCCGAACGTCCGCTCTATCGACTACGCGACCGGAGCCGACTCCAACACCCTGACGGTCGAACTCGCGCCCGGCAAGACCTACGACCTGCGGCTCTCGCGGGTCGGCATCGACACCCCCGGTGCGCTCCAACCCCCCGCCTACATCGTCGATGTCGAGGGCGACAACGCCGTCCTCCCGCCCGGTGCGACCCACCGCGCCGTCGTCGAGGTCCGCGACGCGCAGAACAACCCCGTCCCCAACGCGGTCGTCAAGGCCAGCCCCGGCCTGACCGCCGAAAGCGGGCGCATCGTCGCGCGCGACACCGGCACCGTCTCGACCGTCACCGATTCGGACGGCCGCGCGACGTTCGTCTACACCGCGCCCGGAAGCATCGACGGCGTCGTCAACGACGAGTTCGACGTGGTCGTCAAGGACGACGGGGGCGCGACCGTCGACCGCGTGACCTTCGACGTACAGCTCCGCGAGGGCGGCGTCACCGACCCGCTCCGCGGGCTCGTGGCCGCCATCGACGACCCCGGTTTCGTCTACGCCGACGTCGACGGCAACGGCGAGTTCGACGGCGCGGACTACCGCGTCAACAACACCGGCACGCGCGGCGACGTGACATACGACGCCGGCACCGACCGGCTCGTCGTCCCGCCGAGCACCGGAACCATCGTCTCCGACCGCGACGTCACCCTCGCGGGCGACGGGGTCTCGCTCCACGTCGACGTCGTCGCCACCGGCTCGAACAGCCGGGTCGACGTCGACGCCGGAAGCGGCTCGCTGGCCGCGGTCGGCGTGAGCGTCACCTCGGTGTCGGGGAAGGACATCACCGTCACTGCGGGCGACGAAATCGACCTCTCGGGGGCGTCGATTACGCAGGGAAGCAAAGACAGCCTCTCAATCGAGGCCGGCGGCGACATCACCCTCGACAACGCCGGGGTGACGGTCGCACAGGACAGCAACAGCCTCCGTATCGTCTCGACGAACGGCTTCGTCAGCGCCCGGAGCGCCGACATCAGCGGGAAAGGCGACGTCCGCATCGACGGCGCGGACGGCGTCGACCTCGCCGGAGCCGGCCTCTCGGGGGTCAAAGACAACGGCGCGCTCGACGTCGTCTCCGCGCGCGGCGGGGTCAACCTCAACGGCGTGGTCATGCTCGGCGACGGCGATATCGTCGTCGACGCCGAGGGCAACGTCTTCGTCGTCGGCGCGAACATCGCCTCGACCAAGACGGACGTGGTGATAACCTCCGACAGCGGGATGGTCAGCGGCCGCGAGGCCGCCATCTCCGCCGAGGACGACGTGACCATCACCGCGGCGGTCCGCATCTACCTGCCCGACTCCTCTATCGAAGACGAGGACACGCCCGAACTGAACGCGCCCGAGAAGGAGGTCTGAGCCGTGCCTCATCTCTCCCTCGACTCCCGCGGCGTCTCGGAAATCCTCGGGCTGGTCTTCGCGTTCGGGCTGGTCGTGTCGGTCATCGCGATGGTCCAACTCGCGGGCACGCCCGTCTGGACCGCCGGCGACGAGGCCGACCACAGCGCCAGCGTCTCGACCGACCTCGCGTCGCTCGACTCGCAGGTCTTCCGCGCCTCGGGCGCCGAGTCCGGCAGTCGCGTCGCGGTCGACTCGGAGGTGTCGTACCCCGAGCGGTACCTCGTGGTCTCGCCGCCCGACAGCGCCGGGACCTTCCGGGTCGACGGCGCGGACGCCGTGACGGTCACGGGCGTCTCCGCGGTCGGTCCCGAAGCGGTGTTCTGGGACGGCACGACCCGCACCTACGAGACGGGTGCCATCGTCTACGAGGCCAACTACGCCGAGCGCGACGAGGCGCGAATAGTGCTCGAAAGCGGCGTCTCGTACCTCGAAACCGGCGGGGACCCCGTCGTCCACCGCCAGTCGCTCGTCCGCGGCACGACCGTCACGCTCGTGTTCTTCGAGGGCGACCTCGACGGCCACACGACCGCCGGCGACACCGTGGCGCTCGCGCCCGTCTCCGTGCGCTCCGAGTCGTTGCCGGTGTACAACGCCACCGACCCGGTTCGCATCTCGGTGCCGACCTACCTCTCGGAGGACGCGTGGGCCGACCTCATGGCCGAGGAACCCCACGCACGGGTCGTCTCCCACGTCGCCAGCGGCGACCACGCGGTCGTCACTATCGAACTCGACGCCGGCGTCCGCTACGACTTCCGCGTCGCCCGCCTCAGCGTCGGCGAGGCGGTCGAACCCGACCCCGCCGCCTACGCGGTCGCGGTCGAAGGCGAGGACGCCGCGGTCCCCTCGGGCGGCCGCGAGACGCTCACCGTCCGCGCGTTCGACCGCTACGGTGCGCCCGCCGCGGGCGCGACGCTGACCGTCAGCCCGTCGACCCCGCTCGGCGGCACCGTCTCCCCGACCGCCGGGGCGACCGCCGTCACCGACGAATCCGGCCGCGCGAGCTTCACGTACACCGCGCCCGACGACGTGACCGACGTCGAACACGACAGCGTCACTGTCACCCTCGACGGGGCGTCCGGCCCCGGCGCGACGGTCACCATCCCGCTGGAAGTCCGCGGGACGGGCGAGAGCTACGAGGTCCGAAACACCGCCCCGACGACGCCCGAGCCCGAAGACGACTTCAGCATCGACGACGGTGAAGTCGTCCCATCGGTCGACTTCACGGGCGAGTTCGAACTGCTCGGGAGCGCCATCACGAACGGGTGGCGCGACGTCCCCGTCTCCGTCACCTTCGTCGTCGACGGCGAGTCGCACCACTCTGCGGGCTGGGACGACGTGAACGACCGCCGGTCCCATTCGTTCAGCGTGGCTGGCGATTCCGGCGACACGCTCTCCATCGTCGCCGCCACCGACGGCTACGTCACCGCCGACTCGTCGGTCGACCACCGACAGGTCGCGGTCCTCCGCGACGGCGACCCGGTCCCGGAGATACGAGGCTACAACGGACAGGACGACGCCGCCGAGTTCGTCGCCCCCTACATCAGCGACGACGGGGAGACGATGGAACTCGACAGCAATCAGGCCATCTTCCTGTTCGAACTAGGGACGACGAACACGCGCAGTCCGGCCTTCGACATGCAGGACGTCGTCATTCTCGTGACCCTCTGGGAGGACGGGGAGGGAGGTGACTGACCCGGCCGCCACCAGCCACCACTCGCGCTCGTCAGGAGCGCCGACCCATTCTTTCGGTCTTTTTTACGTCGCGTCCGCGCGACCGCCGTATCGTTAACACCCGCGCCGCCGTAGGGCCGCGTATGTCGTTCGCCCCGGACCGCGTCTCGACGGTCACGTTCGACTCGTACAGCACCCTCGTCGACGTCGATGCCGCCGAGAAAGCGCTCGCCGAGCGCGTCGCCGACCCCGAACCCGTCTCGAAGCTGTGGCGGTCGCGGTCGCTCGAATACACGTTCGTCGGCAACCAAGTCGACGAGTACGAACCCTTCTACGAGGTCAACCGCGCGGCGCTCCAGTACGCGCTGGACGCCCACGGCGTGCCGGTCTCGGCGAGCGAGCGCGACGAGATTCTCTCGGTGTACCACGAACTCGACGTGTTCGACGACGTGCGCGACGCGGTCGGCCGCCTCCGCGACGCCGGCTACGACTGCTACGTCGTCTCGAACGGGAACCCCGAGATGCTCGACTCGATGGTCGACCACGCCGACATCCGCGACCTCCTCGACGGCGTCGTCAGCGCCGACGAGGTCGGGGTGTTCAAACCCGACGCGGAACTCTACCGCCACGCGGCCGCCCGAACCGGGACGCCCATCGACGAAATCGCCCACGCGACCGCCGGCTGGTTCGACGTGATGGGGGCCCAACACGCCGGGATGCAGGGTGTCTGGGTCGACCGCAAGGACTCGCCGTGGGAACCGTTCGGGCCGGAACCCGACCTCGCCGTCCCCGACCTCACGACGCTCGTCGACGCGCTCGTCGACGGCGGCCCAAGTGCGGCGGACTGACCGTCGCGGCTCCCGACCGCCGCGGATTCGGATGCTGTATACTCACAATACTATTATCGTTGGCCGTCAATCTAGTGGGATGGAACGGCGGCGCGTGAAAGGCGGTATTCTGGCCTTTATCGGGTTCGTTCTGTCTCCGCTTTCGTGGTGGAACGACCTCGTGGTCAACCTCCCGTTGGCCTACGCGTTCGGCGTCGCGGTGAGTCTCATCTCCCGAAGCTGGTTTCTCCCGGGCGTCGTCGCGGGCTACTGGCTGACGAACGTGGTCGGGTTCGTGTTGCTCCACAAGGGCGCAGTCGACGCGGTATCGGCCGAATCACACCCGTACACCCGCCAGCGATTCGCCAAGGACTTCGCCATCTCCATCGGGTACACCGCGCTCGTGGTGCTGTTGATTTGGTTCGGCTTCCTCAGCGTTCCCGACGGCCTGCTCGCGGCGCTCGGTCGCTGACTGCGGCCGGGGCGCGCGGACCGGGGATCCCGCCTCGAAAAAATAGCTCCGAACCGACTCGGCGGTGGGGACCGAGCCGGTCGGTGGTCGTCGGCTCAGTTCTCCGTTTCGTTGTGAATCGGCGTCTCCGACGGTGGCGGAGTCTCACTCATCGATTCGTCGGTGGTCGTTGTCTCGTCCGTCGGTTCGTGAGTAGTTGTTGTCTCGTCAGTAGTGGTTGTTTCTTCAGTAGTGGTTGTTTCGTCAGCGGTCGTTGTCTCGTCAGCGGTCGTTGTTTCGTCGGCAGTCGTTGTCTCGTCAGCGGTCGTTGTTTCGTCAGCGGTCGTCGTCTCGTCTGTTGGTTCTTCAGTAGTCGTTGTCTCGTCCGGTTGGTCAGTAGTCGTCGGCTCCTCCGTCGTCGGCTCCTCGCCGACTGTCACGACTGCGTCGTCGGTGACGGGCGTGCCGTTCATCGCGTACGGACCGTCCTCAGTCCCGTTAGACGTGAGGAAGTCGAGCGTCTGGTTGTCGTTGGTGTCGAGGTGCGCCTGCGCCGTGAGGTTCACGCTCTCGTTGTCGTTCAGCGGTTCGAGGAGCGGCACGGTGACGTTCTCCTGCTCACCGGGTTCGAGGTAGTCGGTCGCACCGACGACCGAACCGTTCTCGTCGAGGATGGCGATGTAGCCGCCCTCGGAGAGGTTCGCGCTCGCGACGGTCACGTTACTCCCGTCGGACTCCTGGTCGTCGAACTGGAGCGACGCGGTCGGCTCCTCGGGTTCGGGCTCGGACGGTTCGGCCACGGTGAGCGTCGTCAGCTCGCCGAAGTCGCGCGTCTCGATACCGTGGATGTACGTCCCGTCTTCGAGATCCGTCGTGTTGACGTCGAACTCGATGGTCTCGGTCTCGTTCGGGTTCAGCGCCCAGCCGGTTCGGACGACCACGTCACCTTCGAGTCGGAACTCGACGCACTGAATCATCGGCACGTCGTTCGGGTTGGTGATGTCCGCCGACACCGTCACCGGTTCGCCCGGTTCGACGTCGGACGGGGCAGAGAGGTTGCTCACCCCGAACGACTCGTAGGTCCCGTTGCTCGGATACGTGCAGTACTGCGTCTGTGTCTGTGTCTGTGTCTGCGTCTGTGCCTGTGTCTGCGTCGGTTGTTCTACCTGTGCCTGCCGTGTGTCGACCGCCGCCAGTCCCGTCCCCGTCGCCGCCGCGACGAGAGCGACGACGACGATGAGAATGCCGGCGATACGTGTTTGTGTTTTCATGTGTCTGCGATGACAGTCTACCGACGCCGCGGGCAAAAGCTGACGAGATAGTTTCAATAGTTTCGCGCGTGGGCTGTCAATTTACCTGACGGTGTAGGCGGTTAGTCTGTCTCTGATTCCGATACCGGTGGCCTCCCGACCGACTTTCTCGCAACAGTTCACGACACACGATATTTCACGGGAGACGATACGCGTTAACTGTCAGAAAAGCGAGTAAGTCGCCGAAGCTAACTGGGTAGTCTCTCGTTTATGCGACCGTCTTGACAGTTTGAGTGACGCGGTCGACTGAGCGTTTCGAAACTGGGACGGTGTCGAATCGCTGTCTCCCTCGCGGGTCGCTCGGGACTGCCATCTGCCCACTTCCTACTCGGGTACCGATTGGCCTTCTATATTGAGAAGTGGGAACCATAATCGGCATTGTCGTCATATTCGGGTTCGAACACGGCGTATTTCTCACAATATCCAAAAACTTCTTGTACTCGTGTCGTATCTGGTCGTGTATGAGCGAATCCAACGAGAATTCGCGGATCGCACCGCACACGGAGTACTCGCGCACCCGTTCTCGGTGCCCTCGATGCGGGACCTCGGTCCCGACGGAGGCGGTCGGCGACGCGCTGTGTGCGAGTTGCAAGGCGGACGTCTCCATCTGATGAGTACGGTCGCACCCCACAGTTCCGACGAGTTGGCTGACGCGCCGGTGTTCGACCTCGAATGCATCTACGACGACCCGGAGAACCCGACCGCACTGACGGTCTTCTCCCCGAAAGCGGAGGAGTTGACCACCTCGTGGATTACGGTCGACCGCGGGAGCGCCGTCTCGCTGGACGATATCGCGTAGGCGCTCGAACTCCGTTTTTCGTGGTTTATTCGATTATCCCCATGAGATCCAGGATTTGATCTGTCAGTCGATGCTAATCACTATTTGATTCGCCTCTGACTTGTGGATGATGAGCGCTCCAATAGACGCGATAGAACAAGAGGTTGAGCGTCTTGAGCAGGATGCGAGAGAGATTGAAGAATCATATACGGAATTCTTTGGACAGTGTAGTGTAGAACAAAATGGACTCGAAGTATTCTGGAAAACTCCCCCCGAAAGCGCATCTGAGAACCAGAGAAAAGCCCTCCATGACTATGAATTATGGTACAATTCGGCTCGAGTCCTGGTTTCAGAGTATATGTCTACTCGATTGACAGACTTCGAAGCTCTCTATGACGATTTTAAATCACGCCTTCAGTTGAATATAAGTGCGAAACGGGGCATCAAAATAGTGCTTGATGCACAGCACAGCGACTTCGATACTCAGAGGGGCATAGTGAATTCTATCCCTGCTCGAGTCCGGGTTGAAGAATTAAAGGTACGGAAACAAGTTTCTAAGGATGTCTCTCAGGGAGAGTTGGACAAAGCGAGAGACCTATTTGATAATGGCGAGGTGCGTGCAGGTGGTGTAATCGCTGGAATTGCGCTTGAGCGGTATCTCTTGATGCTGTGCCAGAATTCGGATTCGGATATCGAGTACAACTACAATGACGGCATTTCGGCGTTAGCGCAGAAGTTGTATGAAGCAGATGAGATTGATTCGTCACCTTATAGCCATCTACAGCATTTAGCCACGATTCGGGCTGATTGTGCTCATGCAAATGAGGTAGAGCCAGATGAGAGTGATGTGCGCCGTCTTCTTGAGGATGCTGAGGATTACATTCGCGGTCGGAAGATTTAGCGCGCCTATCTCCACGATGTCTGGTTCACGTAATTTGGCTTCAGTAGAATCTTGAATGAATTCTGGGCCGGATTCGAACCTCGGTCGCTCACTTCGTTCGCTCCCTGCTTCGAATCCGCCGTCACCACTTTCGGCACCACAGACGCCTCGCTGTCGCTCGTCGTTGCGAGGTACCAGAAAGTGGGTTGGGGCGGATTCGAACCGCCGGCCTGCTCCGTGTGAAGGAGCCGTCATAACCTGGCTAGACCACCAACCCGGCTACGACTTCGATTTCCCGCGCCGCCAATTAAGACTTACGTTGTGCCCCGATTCGAGGGCGCACACGCACTTACTCGGGTCGCCGCACGCGACGGCGAACCCGCCCGGCGGCCCGGCGACTCCGCGTCGCCGCCCGGCGCGCGCCGTACTCGACGCGCTCCCGCCGCGTCTGCGGCGTCGGCTCCGGGTCGTCCTCGACCTCGCGCCCGAGCGCCGCCATGAGGCGGCGACGGAGCGGTGCCGTCTCCTCGTCGACACCCGCGTACAGGTGCTCGAACCCCCGCCGGAAGTAGTACCACGCGTCGGTGAAATGCCGGTTCATACCTCCGGATAGTCCCGCCGACGAGAAAACGGTTATGTCGCGCGGTACCGAATGTCACATATCTGAGAAAGAGCGATACACTTTAGTAATTCTTAGGCATACCTAAAACTGGGAACGCAGGCCACACGTCGTGGTCGGTCCCAGTTAGCGTCTGGCCCCTTCCGGGACGGCGATACCGTGGGCACGATTCGTCCGTCCTGGTCCCACTATCCTCGCGAGCGACCGCGCCGGCCGAGGCGGCCGCTCGGACTCAGTACGTCGGCGACTCCTCGGGCACGCCGTCGCGCTTGTTGACCAGTCGCGCGAAGACGAACAGCGCGTCGGAGAGGCGGTTGAGGTAGGCGACGACCTCCTCGTTGACGGGTTCTTCCGCCGCGAGCGAGACGACGCGTCGCTCGGCCCGCCGCGACACCGCGCGGGCGTGATGGAGTTTGGCCCCCGTCTCGCTCCCGCCGGGGAGGATAAACGACGTGAGCGGGTCGAGTTCCTCGTCGGCCTCGTCTATCCACGCTTCGAGTTCGTCCACGTGGTCGGCGGCTATCTGGGGGTCGCCCTCGTCGGGGTCGGGGTTCGCGAGGTCGGCCTGCACGATGTGGAGGTGGTTCTGGACGGCTTCGAGCACGTCGTCCACGTCGCCGTGGCCTGTCGGGCGCACGGTACCGATGAGCGCGTTCGCCTCGTCAACCGTCCCGTACGCCTCGATGCGGTGGCTCGTCTTCGATACGCGGGTCATGTCCCGCAGGTCGGTCATCCCCTCGTCGCCGCGGCCGGTGTATATCTTCATGCCAGCGTCTGGTCGACGTACCGGAGGATGTTCTCGCTCTCGGACATCGTCACGCCGCGGTCACCGTCCACGAGGACCGGGACGCCGCGCTGGCCGCTCACGCGCTTGACCTCGTTTCGGTCCGAGTGTAGCGCGCCGACCCACTGCGTCTCGTAGTCGACCCCCGCCTCGGAGAGCGCGTCGTGGACCTTCTCGCAGTACGGACAGCCGTCGAGCGCGTAGAGTTCGATTCCCATGGCTCGTCGTTGGGCGCGCCGACTCAAAGAGATTTGCACGCCGGTGGGTCCGAGCGCGCCGTCTCGGCTGTCGCGTCGTCGGTCCCCCGTGAGCCGTTGCGGCTCGCCACTGATTTAGACTTGTCTAATTTCAAACTTAGAGCAACACATCTATATAATGTGTTATCTCTATCTAGAGTAGTGATGAAAGCGAATTTATATTCGTCCGGCCCCAAAATATCTCGGCGGTCGGTCGTCGCGGCCGGTTCCGGGCTGTTGACGGCCGGCCTCGCCGGCTGTCTCGGCGGAGCCGTCGGAGCGGGAAGCGAAAGCGGCGGCTCGAACACCGGTTCGAACGACGCCTCCGGCGGGTCCGAGTCGGAAGACGACTTCGTCGTCGTCGCCTCGTTCTTCAGTTTCTACGACTTCGCGCGCAAGGTCGCGGCCGACACGCCGGTGACGCTCAAGAACCTCATTCCGACCGGCCTCCACGGTCACGGCTGGGAACCGGACGCGAGCGTCACGCGCGACATCATCGAGGCCGACGCGTTCGTCTACGTCGGGAAGGACTTCCAGCCGTGGGCCGACCGCGCCATCCAGACGCTGAAAGACGACGACGTAGACACCCAACTCATCAACGTCCGCGAGGGCGTCGAACTCGTGGAACTCGCCGCGAGCCTCGACCGCGACGAAGAGGGCGTCGGCGAAGGTCGCGGGAAGGACCCTCACTTCTGGCTCGACCCGCGGCGCGCCAAGACCGCCGTCGACAACATCACCGAGGGGCTGGTCGAACTCGCCCCCGAGTACGAGGAGACGTTCCGCGACAACGCCGACGCGTACAAAACCGACGTGCTCGACCGCATCGACCGGGACTATCAGGACATCTTCGACCGGGCGTCGCGCAAGGTCGTCCAGTTGGCGGCCCACAACGCCTTCCAGTACATCGGCGTCCGCTACGGCGTCGAGATGCGCCCGCTCGTGGTCAACCTCGCCGCCAGCGGCGACGTGAAGCCCTCGGACATCACCGGGGCGAAGCACGTCATCGAAGAAAACGACATCCGATACATCGGCGCGGGCGTCTTCGAGACGCGCCGCCCGGCGAAACAGCTCATCGCCGAGACGCCCGTCGAGGCGTACTTCCCCGTCACCCCCTATGCGGGCGTCCGCGAGGACTGGGTCGAAAACGACTGGGGCTACGAGGAAATCGCGTACAACATCAACATGCCCACGTTCGAGATCGTCCTCGGCAACAAGTCGCCCGAGGAGGTCGGCTACGACGGCTGGGCCGACGAGTGGAGGAACTTCGAATGAGCGCCCTCCGTAACGGCGAGTCCGCGGAGTCCGCGGAGTCCGCCGACACCGGTGTCGCCGACGACGCCACCGACGACGGCCGCGGCTCGTCTGACCCCCTCGTCGAACTCGCAGACGTCGAGTTCGGCTACACCGCCACGCCCGTCGTAGAGGACATCTCGCTCCGCATCGACCCCGGCGAGTACGTCGCCATCGTCGGGCCGAACGGCTCCGGCAAGTCGACGCTGATGAAGCTCATCCTCGGCCTGCTCCGGCCCGGCGAGGGGACCGCGCGGCTGTTCGGCGAGCCCTCCCACGCCTTCGACGACGGCGCGCGAATCGGCTACGTCGCCCAGCACGCCAGCGCCTCCAAGGAGATGCCCATCACCGTCCGCGAGGTCGTGAAGATGGGTCGGTTCCCCCACGTCGGCTTCGGCCGGCTCTCGGCCGCGGACCACCGCATCGTCGACGCGGCGCTCGCCACGGTCGGGATGACCGACTTCGCCGACCGTCGGGTGACGAAGCTGTCGGGCGGCCAGCGCCAGCGCGCCTTCATCGCCCGCGCGCTCGCCGGCGAGGCCGACCTGCTCGTCTTGGACGAGCCGACCGTCGGCGTCGACGCCGAGTCGGTCGACGCCTTCTACGACCTGCTCGAAGCGCTCAACGAAGAGGGAATCACGATTCTCCTCATCGAGCACGACCTCGGCGCGGTCACCGACCACGCCCGGCGCGTCGTCTGTCTCAACCGCGAGGTCTACTTCGACGGCCCGACCGACGAGTTCGTCGAGAGCGACGCCCTCGCGCGGGCGTTCGGCACGGCGGCCTCCGTTGCGGGCGGTTCGGGCGGTTCGGGCGGTGGTGGCGCGTGATACCCGTCGAACTGTTCGCCGCGTTGCAGGCGGGGCCGTTAGACGCCGTCCTCGCGCCAGTCTACTGGCTCCTCGCGCTGTGGTCCGACCTGCTTTTCGCCGTCGGCGACGCGACCGGCCTCGGATTCCTCGACTACCGGTTCATGCACCGCGCCATCCTCGTCGGCCTCTGTATCGGCGTGATGGCCCCCCTCATCGGGACGTTCCTCGTCCACCGCCAGCTCGCGCTCATCGGCGACGCGCTCGCCCACACCGCCTTCGCCGGGGTCGCCGTCGGCCTCTTTCTCAACGGCGTGTTCAGCCTCGGCGTCTCGCCGTATCTGACCGCCGTCGTCGTCGCGGTCATCGCGGCGCTCCTCATCGAACTCATCTCCGAGGCGACCGACGCCTACAACGACGTGTCGATGGCAATCGTGCTGTCGACCGGCTTCGCACTGGGGACCGTCCTCATCAGCCTCAACGCGGGCGGCCTCGCGGTCGGCATCAACCAGTACCTCTTCGGCAACCTCTCGACCGTCTCGGCGGAGAACGCGGCCATCCTACTCGTGCTGTTCGCCGTCATCGTCGGCACCGTCGCGCTCACGCGCAACCAACTGCTCTACGTGACGTTCGACGAGACGGCCGCCGCCGTCTCGGGCATCTCGGTCACGTGGTACAACCGCGTGATGGTCATGCTGACAGCGCTGGTCGTCGTCGGCGCGATGCAGATTATGGGCGTCATCCTCGTCGCCGCCATGCTCGTCGTCCCCGTCGCGGGCGCGGCGCAGGTCTCCCGAAGCTTCTCGGAGTCGCTTTTGGTCTCCGTCGTGCTCGCCGAACTCGCCGTCCTCCTCGGTATCGGCGCGTCCTACTACGGCGAGGCGACCGCGGGCGGCGTCATCGTGCTGGTCGCGGTCGGCATCTACGTCGTCGCCGTCGGTATCGGCACGGTGCGGGCGCGCGCCGGGGAGGACGCGACGCCCGAACTGGGGAGCATCGACTCCCGCGAGGCGTAGCCGCGTCCTGACTCGACCGCATCTCCGTTCCGCACTCGCCGACGCCGACCGCCCACGCCGGTATCAGGTTCTCACTCCGGCCGCTCTCCGGAGACGTTCCCGGTCGGGTCCCACAACAGGTCGACCGCTCCCCCGACGCCGAGGAGAACTAACAGCACCGGGAGGTCCGTCGGCGCGCCGACCGCGTAGGCGGCGACGCCGACGACGCCGAGCGGGACCGCGGCGAGGCGCTCGACGTTCGGCACTCGTTGGAACAACAGCCCCGTCACCGCGTACCCCGCCAGCGAGGCGAGGAGCAACACTTGCACGGGGTCGTGACCGCGGGCGGCGGCCCGGACGGTCAGCCCGCCCGAAACGACGGTGAGGAGGGAAAACAGCAGTACGCGGGGGCGCTCGGTGATGCGGGAGGGCACAGTCGGCGACTGTGTCCGAAACTGTATAATACTTTGACAGACGGGGCGGAGGACTCCGGTCCATCGCGGCCTCGGAGTTCGGCGGGGCGGGACGCGGCCCCCTTGAACGGACAGACGAGGGAGTTGACGACGAAAAACAGGTTTCATATCGTCATAATCAGTTTATCAAAGGTCGGACCCGCCCGCGAACCAATATCTTCAACAACGACTACCACGGATTCGACCCCATGAGCGACCTCGAAATCCAGCGCGAATGCCCGGCCTGCGGCAACGACACGTTCTACCTCGCCGCCAGCATGGAGATTCACCTCGGCACGAAGACGAAGTGGCACTGCACGGAGTGCGACTACGGCTACATCCACATCACGGACGACATCGAGACGTACGCGAAGGCCGAAGCGTAACCGCGAAAAGAGGTTTTCTCGTTATTCGTCGTCGCCGAGCGCCCGCCACGAGAGCCGCGGGTTCCGCGCGGCGGACACCTGGTCGATGCGGCGGGCGCTGGTCTTCGAGGGCGCGGTTTCGAGCGCCTCGTCGGAGTCGGCGTACGCCGCGTTGAAGGCGTGCGCGAGGTCGTCGAGCGACGCCTTGTCCTCGACTTCCGTCGGCTCCGTGAGCATCGCCTGCGAGACGAGTTCGGGCCACTTCGTCGTCGGCGGGTGGACGCCGTAGTCGAGCATGCGCTTCGCCACGTCGGCGGCGTCGCGGTCCCCCGAGGTCGCCGCGAACTCGTGGTGGAACGGCCCGTACGGGACGTCGAGGGCTATCTGCGAGGCGAGGTAGTTGGCGTTGAGGACGGCCTTCGCGCTGGCGTCCGCGAGGCCCGCGTCGCCGAGGCGGGCGATGTAGGCGTACGCCTTCACGAGCACGAGCCAGTTGCCGGCGAAGCCGTGGACCTTGCCGATAGAGGACTCGGGTTCGTACTGCTCGTAGCCGGCGGCCGTCTCGCGGACCATCGGACTCGGGAGGAACTCCGCGAGCTCGTCGACCACGCCGACCGGCCCGGCACCGGGACCGCCGCCGCCGTGGGGCGTGGCGAACGTCTTGTGGACGTTGTAGTGCATGATGTCGAAGCCCATGTCGCCGGGGCGGGCGCGGCCGAGCAACGCGTTGAGGTTCGCGCCGTCGTAGTACAGCAGGCCGCCCGCGTCGTGAACCAACTCGGCGATATCGACGATGTCGCGCTCGAACAGCCCGAGCGTGTTGGGGTTCGTGAGCATGAGCGCGGCCGTCTCCTCGGAGACGGCGGCGTCGAGCGCCTCCATGTCCACGCGGCCGTCGTCGTCCGAGGGGAGTTCGACCACGTCGTAGCCGGCCATCGCGGCCGACGCGAAGTTCGTCCCGTGGGCCGACGAGGGGATGATAATCTCCGAGCGGTCGTCGCCGCGGGACTCGTGGTAGGCCTTGGCGACGAGAATGCCCGTGAACTCGCCCGCGGCACCCGCCGGGGGCTGGAGCGTCACGGCGTCCATCCCGCCGATGTCGGCGAGGTACTCCTGCAGGCCGTGCAGGAGGCCGAGCGTCCCCTGAATCGTTCGGTCGGAGCGGTCGGGGTGGACCCCGGCGTTGGGGTCCGCCGCCACGTCCTCCGTGAACGAGGGGTTGTACTTCATCGTACACGACCCCAGCGGGTACGGCCCGAGTTCGACGCTGTAGTTCATCTGCGACAGCCGCGTGTAGTGGCGCGCCAGTTGCGGCTCCGACAGCGCCGGGAGCGTCAGTTCGTCGCGGGTCAGGTCGTCGGGGAGGACGCCCTCGGAATCGACCTTGACTGTGGTGCTGTCTTTCTCGGACAGGAGCGGTTCGTACTCGTCGTCGCGGCTGAATCGGGCTTGGTCGAAGTTCATCAGATGACCTCCTCGAAGGCCGCGACCAGTCCGTCCGCGGCGTCGGCGTTCGCGTCGGTGATACAGACCTGTAGGTGGTGGTCGTCGAGGGCGTGAACCGCGAACCCGCGGCCCGCGAGGTCGTTCGTGATGGCGGGTGCGGGCTGGTCGGTTCGGACGACGAACTCGCGGAAGTGGTGGCGGTCGTACAGCGGCGCTTTGACGCCCGAAAGCTCGTCCAGTCGGGCGGCGAGGTCGCGCGCGTCGGTGACGGCCTGCGTCGCGAGGTCGACGAGGCGGTCGGGGCCGAGCCACGCCATGTGCATGGCCGTTCGGAGCGCGACCCACGCCTGATTCGTACAGATGTTCGAGGTCGCGCGCTCCTTGCGGATGTGCTGTTCGCGGGTCTGGAGCGTCAGCGTGAACGCCCGCATATCGGCTTTGTCCTCGGAGGCGCCGACGAGGCGGCCGGGGACCTGCCGGAGGTACTCCTCGCGGGTGGCGAAGATGCCGAGGCCCATGCCGTAGGCCGTTCCGAGGCCGAGCGCGCCGGCCTCGCCGACGACCACGTCGGCACCGACGCTCGCGGGCTCTTCGAGGAGCGCGAGCGCCACGAGGTCGCTTCCGAGACAGAACAGCGCGTCGTTGTCGTGGGCGAGGTCGCCGATGTCGGCGAGCCGCTCCTCGATGACGCCGCGGACCGTCGGCGTCTCCGCGTAAACCATCGCGGTCTCGTCGTCGACGAGGTCCGCGAGGGCCTCGACGTCGACCGCGCCGTCGGCCATCGGGTACTCGCCGATTTCCATCTCCGCGCCGTCGAGGTAGTTCTCGAGGACGCCGAGACGGCCCTCGTGGAGGTGCTCGGGGACGAGCACGCGGTGGCCGCTCGCGCCGCGGCGGAGGCGGTTCGCGAGGAGCGCGGCCTCGGCGAGCGCCGTCGCGGCGTCGTACATCGAGCAGTTTGCGACCGGGAGACCGGTCAGTTCGACCAGCATCGACTGGTACTCGAACAGCACCTGCAGGAAACCCTGCGCGATTTCGGGCTGGTACTGCGTGTACGAGGTGAGGAACTCCGAGCGCCGCGAGAGGTCGTCGACCAGCGCCGGCACGTAGTGGGCGTGGTGGCCGCGGCCGAGGAACTCCGTCAGCTCCTCGTTGCGCGAAAACAGGTCGGCCATGGCGTCTCTGAGCTCGCGCTCGTCGGCACCGGCGACGCCGAACTCGCCGTCGAAGCGGACCGCCTCGGGGATGTCGAAGAGGTCTTCTGCGCTGTCGACGCCGACGGCGTCCAGCATCGCTTCCTCGTCGGCATCGGTGTGTGGGGCGTACGGGCTTCCGGCCCGCCGTCCGTTTCCAGCCGTCATCTCACTCCGTCTGCTCGCGGTACTCCTCGGGGGAGAGGAGGTCGTCGAACTCGCTTTCGTCGGCCGGTTCGACTTCGAGCATCCAGCCGTCGCCGTAGGGGTCGTCGTTGAGGAGTTCCGGGGCGTCGAACAGCTCCTCGTTGACGGCCGTGACCGTGCCCGAGATGGGGGCGTAGAGGTCCGAGACGGCCTTGATGCTCTCGACCACGCCGAACTCCTCGCCGGCGGCGAGTTCGTCGCCCTCGGCTGGGAGTTCGACGAAGACGACGTCGCCCAGTTCGTCCTGCGCGAAGTCGGAGATGCCGATGCGGGCGGCGTCGCCTTCGGTGGTGGCCCATTCGTGCGATTCCAGATACTTCCGGTCGTCGGGAATTTCGAACATTGTCAGTTGATGAAGGGAGGTGTCACGATTACTGCGCGCTTCTCGCGGCCGCGGACGAGCACCGAAATCTCGGTCTCGTCGTCTGCGTACTCGACGGGGACGTAACCGAGGCCGATGGGCTCCGACAGCGTCGGACTCATCGTCCCGCTCGTCACGACGCCGATGACCTCGCCGTCCGCGTCGGCGATGTCGTATCCGTGTCGGGGGACGCCGCGGTCGAGGAGCGTGAAGCCGACGAAGGTCTCGTCGACGCCGGCCTCGCGCTGTCGTTCGAGGGCGTCGCGCCCAACGAACTCGGTGTCGAGGTCGACGACGAAACCGATGCCGGCCTCGTAGGGGGTCCGAGGCTCCGTCTCGGGGTCGAAGTCCTGTCCCGAGAGCAGATAGCCCATCTCCATGCGGAGCGTGTCGCGAGAGCCGAGCCCGCAGGGGGTCGCGTCGAGCGCCGCCCAGACGGTCTCGGCGTCGTCCCACGGGCAGAGGACCTCGAAGCCGTCTTCGCCGGTGTAGCCCGTCCGGGCCACCCAGCACTCGACGCCCGCCACGTCGGCGAACGTCGCCTGGAACTTCGAGCGGTCGCCGAGGGCCGCGTCGGGCGCGGCGTCGGTGAGCGAATCGAGGGCGTCGGGGCCCTGTACCGCGAACATCGCCCACTCCTCGGTCACGTTCTCGACGGTGGCGTCGAGACCCCACTCGTCGCGGAACGAGGTCCAGCGGTCGGACATCTCCTCGTCGTGCCCGGCGTTCGGAATGAAGAGATAGACCCGCTCGTCGCGGTCGGGGAGTCGGTAGACGACGGTGTCGTCGACGATGACGCCCTCGTCGTTCACGATGGCCGAGTACTGCGAGTCACCCGGTTCGAGGGCCGTCACGTCGTTCGTCGTCAGGCGTTGCATCAGCGCGGTCGCGTCCGGGCCGGACACCTCGAGTTCGCTCATGTGCGAAACGTCGAAGATGCCGACCGACTCGCGGACGGCCGCGTGTTCGGCCTTGATGGAGTCGTACTCCACAGGCATGTCCCATCCGCCGAACTCGGTGAACGTCGCCCCGGCGTCCGCGTGGACGTCGTACAACGGCGGCTTGCGAAGGCCCATACACGCCCCTGCGAACTGGGATAAGTAATGCTTTGGTATCTGTTCGCTCGGTGTGGCCACAATCTTGCATTAATTTGCCCCTCGATTCGGGAGAAAACACCACGAACCCGCAACCTGCTGGCGAAATATGCCGTTCGGATGCGACACCGACCGGGGTGGCGGCGAGGGTAATAAAGCAATTATCGCGATACCGAATGCGAACATCTGCGCGTGAGTCGGGATACTCCTCGTGCGCTCCGAGATTGACCTCAAGAGAGACGAACTCAATAATCGATTCGTGAACACCGTGGTCGAATTAGAGTCCGGCGACGGTTCGACCGCTCCGTGGCTGATTTCGGTGACGGGGACCGGATACAGCGCACTACTGTGTCTCGTCTAGAAGGTGGGCTCGCGCGTCCGAGACGGTCAGCGGAACGTCGTCAGCGTCGAGAATCCCCTCGAACAACTGCACCGTCGCCGGCGGCCGGAGGCCGTTGTCTCTCAGCAGGGCAGTGTCTGTCAGCACGTCTCGAACGGGTCCGTCCGCGGCTATCGACCCCTCCTGCCCGACGACGAGTACTCGGTCGGCAACCTCGGGTACGACGTCCACAGACGGCGTGAACAGCACCACGGTTCCCTCGCGGTCGGTCACCAGTTTCAGGATGCGTTCTCGGTAGCTGGCGTCGACGGCGCCGAACGGTTCGTCGAGGAGGAGCACCTCCGGCTCGAACGCGAGGACGCTCGCGACCGCCGCCCGCTGTTTCTCGCCGCCCGACAGACGGAACGGCGGGCGGTCCAGCAGGGGCTCTAACCCGAGTTCGGCCGCGAGTTGCGCGACTCGCTGTGTCGCCGCCCGCCGCGACATCCCGAGCTGGGCCGGCCCGTATTCGATGTCCTCGCGGACGGTCGTATTGAACAGGTAGTCGTCGGGGTCTTGCAGGAGCACGCCGAGGCGGTCCCTGACGGCTTCGGCATCCGCCGTCTCGCCGAAGTACTCGACCGTGCCGGCCGTCGGCTCGACGAGGCCGCCGAGCACGAGTTGTAGCGTGCTCTTTCCCGACCCGTTCGCACCGATGACGGCGACCCGCTCACCCGCCTCGATTGTGACCGTCACGTCCCGGAGCGCCGTCGTTCCGTCCGGGTACTCGTGTGTCAGTCCCCGCGCTTCGATCACAGGCCCCATCGAATCACCCCCGAGCCGACGACGGCGACGACGGCGAGTGCGACCAGCGCGTAGTCGCCCCCGTCGACGGCCCGCGACCGGCTGTACGGTGACGGTGGTCGGGAACCGCCACGGGCCCGCATCCCGCGGCCGACCCGTTCCCCGCGGTCGAGCGTCCGCAACAGGAACGTCCCGACGAGCCGTTTCGCATCGCGCCACCCGTCGCGAAGACTCGACTGTCCGGTCGTGCGACTGTTCCGCGCGAGAACGAGTCGCTGTAACTCGTCGAAAAACAGGAACAGGTACCGGTAGGTGACGGCGACGACCCACACGAGCGCGACCGGGACGCGAAGTTCTCGCATGGCCGCGACCACCCTCGAGAACGGCGTCGTCATCACGATGAGCGACAGAAGCGCGACGCCGACGCCGACGCGGAGGGTGAACAGCACGACGTACGCGAGGCCGTCGTCAGTGACGGCGAACCCGAACGCCCGTACGAGCGCGTCCCCGGGGAGCAGTACGGCTTGCGGAACGACGATAACGGCGGATGCGAGCGGAACGACCGCCGAGCGTGCGAGCAACTGTCGGAGCGGAACGGCCGACAGCCTCGCCAGGAGGACGGTCACGACACCGAAACAGATGGTGACCGCGACGGTTCGCGTGATCATCACCGCCAGCGCGAGGCCAGCGACCGAACACAGGGAGACGCGCGGGTCCCGTCGCTGGAGAAACCCGTCGGACGAGGCCACCTGTTCGGCCGTGAAGACGGTCCGGAGCGCCCCAGTGATGGATTCGACCGAGCGGCCGACGACGCCGGTCACTGTTCGAGGAGTCGACCGGCCCCGACTGCGACCGCCAGCGTGACTCCCGTCCCGACGACCGCCGAGACGAGCGTTCCGAGCGGCGAACTGAGCCCAGGGACGGAGTATTCCGGTAGCAGTCCGGGGGTGACGGGGTCGGCCGCGTCGGTCGCCCCGGTCTCTTCGGCGGCGCTTTCGAGCGGTTCGGCGTACCCGACGACGCCGGACGCCCAGCCGAACACGGGAGCCAAGACGACGAGCACGAGCAGTCCGAAGAGCGCCCGCCGCCCCCACGAATCAGACACGAGCGGGTTCACAGCCCCACCTCCGGGGAAAGCGAGTCGTCGTCGAGTCGCCCGACGACGAGGTCCGGCCGGGCGTCCGCGACGTAGCCGTAGACCGCGGCCGTAATCGCGCCCTCGACGAGACCCAAAAGCGCGTGGCCGACGACCATGATTACCACGGCCGCGCCCAGTTCGTAGGCGAACGCCGACGAGAGGCCGATGCCGACGCCGACGACCAGCGCCGAGACGGTAATCGCCCCCCACCCGGCGACGAACGAACCGCCGGTTTCGTGAACTCCGCGGAGCGCTCGGAAGAGGGCGTATCCGACGAGGACGTCGACGACGGCCATCGCAAAGAGGTTCGCACCGAGCGCGATGATGCCGCCGTCGCCGAACACGAGCGCCTGTATCGTCACGACGGCGGTCATCGCGAGGACGCCGAGATACGGTCCCAGGAGGATACCGGCGAACGCCCCGCCGACGAAATGAGCGCTCGTCCCGCCCGGAATCGGCCAGTTCAACATCTGCGCGGCGAAGATGCCCGCCGCAACGACGCCGAGAAGCGGCGTTCGCTCGTCGCCGAGTTCGCCACGGGCGCGTCTGACCGCGATACCGATCACGATGCCGGAGCCGAGCCAGAAGAGACCCGCCACCCAGGGGTCGAGAAAGCCGTCCGGAATGTGCATTCGTATCACACGCGTGATGTGGTCGAGTAATAATACTTTTCTTCTAAATCGTAATACTGGTCGGGATGTCGCCGATTCGGAACCGTCACTGCCAACGACTAAGCGGTTGCTTCGAAAAGGCGGGGTATGAGCCAGGACGTCGACCGGATGAGCGTCACGCTCCCGCCGAGTCTGCTTGGTGACCTCGACGAGGTGGTCGCCGCCGGCGAGTACGACAGTCGCTCGGAGGCGACCAGAGACGCGCTTCGCGCGTTCGTCACGGAGTTCAACCGACAGACGGGTCTCTCCGGGAGCCTCAGCGGAACCGTGGTCGTCCTCTACGAGCACGACCACAGCGGCGTGAGCGAGGAGATGACCGAACTGCAACACGACTTCACCGAGACCATCATCGCGGTCCATCACGTCCACCTCGGCGACCACCTCTGTCTGGAGTCCATCGCCGTTGACGGGACGGGCGAGCGAATCGAGGAGTTGCTCTCCCGGATTCGGCCGCTGAAGGGCGTCCATCAGGTCACACTCACCGTCGTCGACGCAGACCGGTAGCAAACGAGCCGTGAGCGGGTTTTGACGACCCTTCGGGGAGCGTCAGGTGACGCGCTCACCAGCGCCCGACAGAGAACGCGTTCCGGGCCGAGCGGTTAATCGTCCGCGACGGCGGTCGCGGCCGGCGTCTCCGGGCGCGCTTCGACCCGTTCGGACGCCGGCGTCCACGTCAGTTCCTCCTCGTAGTGGAACGCGCGGTGGTCCCGCGTCGGGTCGACGACCGTCAGCGAGAGCCAGTCGTTGTCGAGCAGTTCGGTCAGTTCCGCGTGGTCGGCCAGCACGTCGGTGACGCGGTCGACCGGCGCGTGGATAACCGTCGAGAGGCGGAGCGGCTGGTGGTACGGCGTGTCGTCGGCGGCCAGTAGCGACTGGAGCGGGAGCCCGGTCATCAGGTCGCCGCCGTTGCCCTGATAGACGCCGACGTTGCCGACGGGGTTTTGGGTCACCTTCGACCCGCTCCCGTAGACGGCGTTGTCGACCGTCGAGAAGTAGTACTGGGCGTTAATCCACTGGGTGACGACCATCGGCCCCGTGAGAATCGCTTCGAGCGCGTCGCCGTCGGGGTCCGTCGAGTGGTCGTACGAGTGGAGGAACGCGCGCCCGTCGAGGTCGAGGTCGCTCGTCAGTTCGCGCGGGCCGATGACGAAGCCGGCGTTGCCGGCCAGTCCCCACTCGGGGCGCGTCTCGGCCCAGTCGGCGGCGCGGCGCTCCGCCTCGCTGACGGCCGCGGAGCCCTCTTCCCCAGTCCGCTCGGCGGCCGCGTGCTCCCGGGCCACCGCGAGGTCGGCGCGCAACCGGTCGAGGTCGTCCGCGTGGCTCTCCGGTACGTCGCCGTCGTACAGTTCGATTTCGTCGGTCGTCGTGTTGTGCTGGCCGGCGACGAACACCGTGTCGTCGGGGATGTCGAACCCGCGGTCGCGGAGTTCGCTCTTGACCGTCTCGTCGTTGCAGATGGCCGCGAGGACGCGGGCGTTCGGGCCGCCGGGGTTGCCGGCGCAGGCACCGCAGTCCAGACTCGAATCGTAGGGGTTGTTGGCCGTCTCGCTGGCGTGACCGGCGAACACGACGAGTCTGCCGAACTCGTCCCAGCCCATCAGCCCGAAGGCGTTCGCGGCGTACTCGACTTTCTCGTCGTCGGTCAGCCCCACCGGGAGGTCGCCCGCGTACGAGTGCTGGTGGTGGACCACCTGGTCGCAGAACTCGTGGGTGTCGGGGACCGCGTCGTCGGCGGTTCCGAGCAGGTCGGCGACGCGACGGGGGACGAGCGTGCGGGCCGCGAGCGCCACCCCGTAGCCGCTCCCCGCGCTCTCGACGAAGCCGAAGGCGGTTGCGGGGTTGGTCTTCAGCGCCTCGATGGCCTCGCCCGCCGCCTCGCGGAAGCGCGACCAGCGGTCGTGAGTCGCCTTCGCATCGCCGCCGGTCGGCACCTCGGAGACGCGGTGTTGCGGGTCGACAATCGGGGGACAGGCGTCGACCGCCACCTCGGCGTCGTACCCCCGGTACTCCATCGGGATGCCGAAGAAGCCGGCGTAGCCGTGGGTTTCGTAGTCACCGGTCGCCTCGATGTGCCGGCGGATGACCTCCGAGCGCGTGTCGATACAGAAGACCAGTTGCGCCTCCGGGCGACCCGTGGTGGCGCTGGTGTCGAGCGCCTCGCTCTCGGCGGCGACGCGGTCGACCAGCTCGTCGCGGTAGCTCGCCTCCCACGCGCTCAGGAACGCCTCGGCGAGTTCGTCGGCCGCCTCGGCCTCGTCGCCCTTCGACCCGGTCGACGGCGCGATGTCGACGCCGAACGCGTCGAGGAGCGCGAGGCGGGCCGCGAGGTAGCCGTCGAGCGAAATCGGGTACGCGGACTGCCACTCGCCGCCGTCGGCGGCGCGTTGCTTGATGAAGCCGGTCCACCCGGGGAGCGCGGCGAGTTGCTCCTCGAATATCGGTACTAACTGACTCTCGGAATACGGCGCTAACGCGGCCTCGATGGCCTCGACCGGCGACTCGGGCAGGTCGGCGACGATACCGTCGTCGGGGATTTGGCCGTCGTACGCGGCCATCGACCGGAAGGCGCTGTAGAAGCCGTCCTCGCGGTCCGGCATCGGCCAGTGGGCTTGGCCCTCGTCGAGGAACGCCGACAGCCACTTCGTCAGCACGCGGTCGACCCGCGCGGCGTCCGTGTCGGCGTCGGCCTCGGCGTCTGCGGGCCCCGACTCGTCGCCGGCGGCCATGCGCTCAAGCAGGGCGTCGGGGTCGTCTTCGTAGCCGCGCTCGGCCAGTTCCGCGTCGAGTACCGCGGGGTCGATTTGGCCCCCTTCGAGGGCCGCTTCGAACGTCTCGGGGGTCGGGTAGCCGCGGCCGCCGACGAGGTCCGCGGCCTGCGTGACCGCCTCGCTGAACGGCACGTCCTCGAAGCCCGAAAGCGGGTTGGCCGTCACGAACGAGTGGACCGGCCAGACCGAGCCGACGGTGGTCGCGGCTTTGTCGATGCTGTCTTCGATGCTGTGTTCAGTACTCATTGTATTCCTCCGTAGCGGTCTGCATGGTGCTGGACGCGGGTTGGCTCGCGTTCAACAGCGCGACGTAGAGACGACGACTCCGCTCGTGGACGCCGAGTTCTATCGCGACGTAGACGACGAGGAAGACGCCGGCGACGAGCGCGTGGAGCGCGCTCAGTTCGGCGGGTGCCTCGACCACCGGTAGTCCGGACAGCACGCTCGAAATCGCCTCGTAGACGAGGGCGTACACGGCGATGGCCGGCAGGAAGACGAGCGGGACCGCGCCGTAGCGGGCCGTCGACGGGAGCGCGGCGCGCGCGACGACGTTGCGGGCCGCGTGTAGCGTGGTGAGCACGACGAACGCCACGAGCAGGAGTCCGCTGTCGAGGTTCGTTCCCTTCCCGGTGAGCGCCGCGAACAGCGCGCCACCGGCCAGTCCGGTCGCCACGATGACGGCCGTGCCCGCGAGTCCGGTATCCGGGTTCTCGTGGTCGGTCGGGGCTGTCCGTTCGACCGCGCCGCTCGCGCTGAGGAAGTGGTACGCCTTGTAGAAGCCGTGCAGAATAAGGTGAGTAATCGCGGCCCCGAAGAAGCCGAGACCGGCCTGCATAATCATAAAGCCCATCTGCCCGATGGTCGAACAGCCGAGTTCGCTCTTGACGTCCGACTGGACGTTCTTGAGCAGTTTCCCGACGAGAGCGCTCGTCGCGCCGACGGTCACGATGCCGAGCATGAGCGTGGCGTCGAGGGTCACGACCGGGGCGAACCGGAGCAGGAGGATGCCGCCGGCGTTGACGAACCCGGCGTGCATCAGCGCCGAGGCGGGCGTCGGCGCGGTCATCGACGAGAGGAGCCAGCCGTGGAACGGGACGAGTGCGGACTGAATCATCGCCGCGAGCACGAGCGCGACGACGGCGACGAGCCACGCCGGGCCGCCGAGTCCGTCGGCGTTCGCGGCGATGCCCGAGACCGTCGTCGCACCGGTCGCCCACCACAGCGCCGCGAGCGCGACGCCGAGGAACGCGCTACTGGCGAGGAAGTAGTTGCGGGCGACGCGCTCGGCGGCCTGCGCCTGCGACCAGCCGTCGACGACGCCGATGAGGCTCGCCATCACGAGTCCCATCGCGAGCCAGAGGAGCCAGAACAGCGCGAGGTGGTCGGCCGCGACGAGACCCATCACGGCCACC
Organism: Haloferax chudinovii; assembly: GCF_042663345.1. Classification (NCBI taxonomy): domain Archaea; kingdom Methanobacteriati; phylum Methanobacteriota; class Halobacteria; order Halobacteriales; family Haloferacaceae; genus Haloferax; species Haloferax chudinovii. The sequence goes on along the minus strand of NZ_JBHTAB010000001.1, from coordinate 736,169 downwards.
GTGAAGCCGAACACGGTCGCGAAGAACTTCGTCTCGTGGGCGGACCCGGCCATATAGCGGCGCGAGTAGCTGTGGACGATGCCGCTGAAGAACGTCACGACAACCCACAGAAGCACGGTCAGGCCGTCGACGGCGACGACGCCGGGAACCTCCCACGCGCCGCCGAGTCGGACTCGGGCAAAGAGCACGGCGACGCTCGCGGCGAACAGCGTCCACACGAGCCGCGTTAGTGCAACGGGCGCGAACGGCGAATCCGCCGACGCGTCCGGGAGTGCTCCGACCGTCGAGTTCGAGTTGTGTCCTGACATCGTTCGATTCGTCGTTGACCAGTCCGGTCATCGAGACCGCCTCTCAGTCCGATACTGGTCGTCCTTACACCCATCCAAGAACAGATTGTCTATTAAATCTATCTACATTCACAAACCGTTCGCAAATTAGCCATTATAGAACATTATAGTTTTGCGGGTTCGGGGGGCATCGACTATCGACTCTGAACGTCGATTCCGCGTAGAACAGCTCGTTCGAGGCTAGAAACCTGATAACGCGATGTGCGCGAACGAGCTGGTACGGCGGCCCGGTGGGTGTCACCTCGCCGCGGCGACCGGCGACCGCGGTCGCTCGTCGGTCTCAGTGAGCGATTCGTGAACGCTCCGTTCGTCGGAGATATCGGGTGCGCGCCCGCTCAGGAGTCGTTTTCCGCGTGCCTCTCGGAATCGAACTTACCGAACGGCGTCGTCTCGTGCGTGCGGACGAGAACCTCGTCGGCGACGGTGACGCCCATGTCGAGGAGCTCCTGGGCGATGGACGTGATGTCGCCGTCCGTCTCGCAGACGGCGGTCACGAGGAGGTTCTGTTCGCCGGTGACCAACTCCTGGACCGCCACGACGCCGTCCATCTTCAGAATCTCGGGGACGAGTTCGCCCCGCTTGGGAATCGAGGCGGTGCAGTACAGCAACATTCGGAGCGGATAGCCCGACTTCTGATAGTCGACGCTCGCGCTGTAGCCTTTGACGACGCCGTCGGATTCGAGCCGCTGGATGCGCTTGCGGACGGTGCTGTCCGAGGTTCCCGTTCGCTTCGCGATGTCGCCGGACGACATGTTCCGGGCGTCCTCCTGGAGTGCGTACAGAATCGCCCTGTCCACGTCGTCGATATCCTCGCCGGCCATACGTCTCACTCGGGGGGAGCGCACTTTATCCTTTGATATCGCGCGGCCGTCTCGGCGACTCGGCTCCGGCGGTAGATTTATTATCCGAAAAGTAGAATTAGTTACTATGATTGTTGTAAAAGATAACGCCGATACGTCCCACGCTCACGAGCAGTCCGTTCGTCGCACGGCCACCTTCGCCGACATGGCCGCCGCGATGCGTGGGTTCTGAGCCGACGTCTCCCGCTTCGACTTTCCGCTCGGTTCGCCCGACGGCGTCGCAACGTGACGGCGTTCCTGAGTTTTCGCGTTTCCTGACAACCCCTTTCTGCGACCCGTCGGAGCCGGCGCGAGACGCGCTTCGCCCCGGGAAAACGGATTTACCTGTGGGTGTCATATTTTACCAAACTGGGCGACACCGCCCTGATACCCATGGCAGACAAACCACACCAGAACCTAGCTATCATCGGACACGTCGACCACGGGAAGTCCACGCTCGTCGGCCGGCTCCTGTTCGAGACAGGTAGCGTCCCGGAACACATCATCGAACAGCACCGCGAGGAGGCGGCGTCCAAGGGGAAGTCGGGCTTCGAGTTCGCCTACGTCATGGACAACCTCGCCGAGGAGCGCGAGCGCGGCGTCACCATCGACATCGCCCACCAGCGCTTCGACACGGAGAAGTACTACTTCACCATCGTCGACACGCCCGGTCACCGCGACTTCGTGAAGAACATGATTACGGGCGCGTCGCAGGCAGACCACGCGATTCTCGTCGTCGCCGCCGACGACGGGGTCGCGCCGCAGACCCGCGAGCACGTCTTCCTCGCCCGAACGCTCGGCATCGAGGAACTCATCATCGCGGTCAACAAGATGGACGTCGTCGACTACAGCGAGGACTCCTACAAGCAGGTCAAAGAGGAGGTCCAACAGCTCCTGAACCAGGTGCGGTTCAACTCCGACGACGCGGGGTTCATCCCCATCTCGGCGTTCGAGGGCGACAACATCTCCGAGCCCTCGGAGAACATGCCGTGGTTCGACGGGCCGACCGTACTGGAGTCGCTCAACAACCTCCCAGAGCCGTCACCGCCGACCGACGCCCCGCTTCGCGTCCCGATTCAGGACGTGTACACCATCTCCGGCATCGGGACGGTCCCCGTCGGCCGCGTCGAGACGGGCGTCCTCAAGACCGGCGACAACGTCCGGTTCATGCCGTCTGACGCCGGCGGCGAGGTGAAGACCATCGAGATGCACCACGAGGAGGTCCCGGAGGCCGGACCCGGCGACAACGTCGGCTTCAACGTCCGCGGCGTCGGCAAAGACGACATCCGCCGCGGCGACGTCTGCGGCCCGGCCGACGACCCGCCGTCGGTCGCCAAGACGTTCACGGCGCAGATCGTCGTGATGCAACACCCCTCGGTCATCACCGCTGGCTACACGCCGGTCATCCACGCCCACACGGCGCAGGTGGCCTGTACGTTCGAATCGCTCGACCAGAAGCTCGACCCCGCGTCGGGAGAGGTCGCAGAGGAGACCCCGGACTTCATCAAGGCCGGCGACGCCGCTGTCGTCACACTGCGTCCGCAGAAGCCGCTCAGCATCGAACCGTCGTCAGAAATCGCCGAACTCGGGAGCTTCGCCATCCGCGACATGGGACAGACCATCGCGGCCGGCAAAGTGCTCGAAGTCAACGAGTAGCGCCCGGTCCAGACCTCGGCTTTTCCGCGTCACCGCCGCGACAGCGACCGCGCCGCCTGCGCTCTCGACCGATTACGGGCGGCGCGGGAGCGTCCGTTGCGTCCGGCGTTACTCGTCAGCGCCGGGGTAGAGCGCCGACACCTGCCAGACGTTCGCGCGGACGCCGGCCCTGACGATGTCCATCCGCACGCGGTCGCCGGCGTGGTGATTCGCGAGGTAGTCGCGGAAACTGCTGTTTTCGTAGGACGTGACGTGGTACGTCGAGCCGTTGTCCCCGCGGAGCGTCGCCGCACCGTGGCTGTTGACTTCATTTACGATTGTGAACGTATTCGAGTTATTTTTGGACGCTGTCTCAGACATACTCGTTCATATGTTGATTAGGAACATAAAACCCGCCACTGCGTTTAGTAAATCATTATAATCCATTCCGAGATTGTGGCTCGCTCGAGACTGTCCGCTCGCAGTCTGTCGGTTCTCCGAGAATGGCCCGCGTCCGGTGGTCGATTCGGCGCGCCGTGCGTCGGCAGTTGGGTCGTGACCGACGTGGGACGTGACGCGACACGGCCGCGCTGTCGAGCGCGGGTGGGTCGTCGAAACGAACTGTGTCGCGTAAGTACGGCTTCTCGAATCGGGGACGGGGCGCAGTCACCCTATGTAGTAGAGCCAATTAACCGAATGGCTTGATATATCCGGTCTCATTAGTCACCCGTGTCGCCGCGGACCCCGCGACGCACGTCGACGTAGTAGTCGCGGAGCACGTTCCGGCCGATTCGAAGCGGCGTCTCCGGTTCCATCTCCTCGTCGAGCACCGCGGTCACGGTCCGCCGCTCACCCGCGAGTTCGACCACGATGTCCACCTGCGGCGGCGCGCCGTCTTCGACCGCGGCCGACGGCTCGGTGCCGAGGTCGGCCGCCAAGTCGGGAGCGATTCGAGTCATCGACGCGGCGGTATCGATGCGGGCGAGCACCTCTTTCGACCCGCTGATTCCGGTGACGGTCACGCGCTCGGCGTGGCCGACAACCGGAAGCCGCTCGTCGCGGACCCGCGAGGGAGCGTCCGCGGGCGGCGTTCCATCGAGGTCGCGACCGACGCGCTCGACGAGCGCCGGGTCGACGCGCCCGCCGGCCCGCTCGATTGCGAGGCGGGCGATGGCCGCCGCGGGCGACCGCCCGGTGGCGCGGAAGAGCCCGCGGAACCCCGCCGTCGGATTGACTTCGAGGACGACCCAACCGTCGTCGCTCTCGATGAGGTCGACGCCGGCGTAGTCGAGACCGAGCGTCCGCGTCGCCCGGAGCGCCGCCCCCGCGGCCCCCTGCGGAAGCTCCTCGGACGCGTCCTCCACGTCGCCGCCGAGGGCGACGTTCGTCCGCCAGTCGCCCGCCGGGGCGTAGCGGTACATCGCGCCGACGACCTCGTCGTCGACGACGTAGATTCGGAGGTCGCGGTGGCGCTCGCCCTCGTCGACGTACTGCTGGACGAACGCCCGGCGGCCGTCGACGGTCGCCGAGACGGCCCGGTCGTGGTCGACCAACCACGTCCCCCCGCCGTTGGTCCCGACGGCCGTCTTGTAGACGACCGGCGTCCCGAACCCGTCTCGCGCGGCGTTCAGTTTGGCGTCCGCGGTGGCCATGTACGTGTGCGGCACCGGGACGCCCGCCGCGGCCAGCCTGCTCGCCGTCGCGTGCTTGTGGACGGCGAAGAGGACGCTCCGCGGGTCGTTGAGCACGGGCCGAACCGCGGCGTAGCAACTGGCGATAGAGAGGTCTTCGAGCGGGTTCCGCGCTTTCGACAGCAGGAGCCGATTGACCACCACGTCGACGTCGGGGTCCAGCGCGACGCCCGCCCGCGACACGTCGATGCCGACCGCCTCCTCGTGGAGCCAGACGGCCTCGTGGCCGAGCGCCGTGACCGCGTTGCTGATAGCTTTCGTCTCCCTGCTGTCGTGGAACCCCAGAATCCCTACGGTGACCGTTTGTGCATCCCCAGCCATAGGTGAGCTACGCGTCCCGGTCGTATCAGCGCATCGCGAGGACTAGAGAAACGAGACTGTGCGGCCGCGCGACGCGTCGCGGGCGAGGTCACCCCGGTAGGACTCCCTCGAAATTTATAAACCCGAAACCGGGCGAGGTGGTGTATGGACCTCCTGCGGCGGTTGGTCGGTCCCGACGGGCTTCCGTCGGGCCGAGTGGCGCTCTTCGTGGACGGGCCGAACGTCCTCCGCGACGAGTTCGACGTGGACTTAGACGACATCCGGGCGGCGGGGCGCTCGCTCGGCGACCAGTTGAGCGCGGCACGCCTCTACCTCGACGAGCACGCCACGCCGGGGCTGATTCAGGCGGCCGAGGCCCGCGGCTTCGAGGTCGTCGTCACGAGCGGCGACGTGGACGTGAAGCTCGCGGTCGACCTCACGCGCTACGCCGTCGAGGACCGCGCCGACGTCATCGCGGTCGCCTCGCGGGACACCGACTTCAAGCCCGCTTTGGAGACGGCCAACGCCTACGGCCTGCGGACGGTCGCCATCGCGCCGGGGAGCTACGGCCGCTCGGACGCGCTCCAGAACGCGGCGACCCACGCGATGACGCTCGACGACCTCGACGACGACGGCGACTGAGTCGGGCGACGAGCGGCCGGCGCGGACCGTCTCGCCGGACGCCGACTCGACACCGACTCGCCCTCCCTGACGCAGACCGCGAACGGTTCGCTTTTTCCTCCCCCCGTCCGACCACTCGTCCATGCAGGAGTTCGACACGCCGGTCGTGGACAACCACCTCCACCTCGACCCGGACCACGGGCGCGGGCTGGAGGCGGTGAAGGATTTCGCCCGGAGCGGCGGCACGCACCTCCTCGTCGTCAACAAGCCCTCGTGGCTCCTCGGCCACGAGGTCGAGAGCGGCGAGGACTTCCGCCCGGTCTTCGAGACGACCGTCGAGGTCGTCCGCGAGGCCTCCGAGATTCTCCCCGGGCGCGCGTGGCCGGTCCTCGGCGTCCACCCCGGTCTCGTCTCGAAACTCGTCGACGACCGCGGGTTCGACCCCGAGGCCGCCCGCGACCTGATGTGCGCCGGTCTCGACACCGCCGCCGAGTTCGTCCGCGAGGGCGACGCGCTCGCGCTCAAGTCCGGCCGCCCGCACTACGAGGTCACCGAGGCCGTCTGGGAGGTCTCGAACGCCGTCCTCAGACACGGCCTCGGGCTCGCCGCCGACTGCGACTGCGCGCTCCAGCTCCACACCGAGTCGACGACGGACCTCTCGGACGTGGCCGAGTGGGCCGACGAACGCGGCGTTCCCGGCGAGCGCGTGGTCAAACACTACGCGCAGGGCCACCTAACCGGCGGCACGCCGAGCGTCATGAGCGACAAGGACCGCCTCGACGACGCCGCCGAGCGGGGCCACCCGTTCCTCATGGAGACCGACTTCATCGACGACCCCGACCGCCCCGGGGCGGTGATGGGCCCCAAGACCGTCCCCCGGCGCGTCGACTGGCTCTTGGACGCGGGCCGCGACGACGCGGTCCGAAACGCGCACGTCGAGACGCCCGCGCTGGTCTACGGCGTCGACACCGAGGCGACGCTCGACCGATAGCCGGATGAGGCGGAACGGCTGACGGGAGAGGCGAGCCGACCCCAGAGACCGACGCACGAGTCGAATCGCGCCGTCTTCTCCCACGTCGTCGCCTCACACGGTTACAGGCAGGATAAGAAAGGCATTTGAGTCCGGCACGGGAGGTTGTAGGTATGACCGAGGCCGAGGAACGATACTACTCGCCGGAACGCTGGCAGAACTGGTTGACGCGCGTCGAACAAGAGGACTTGGACCTCGAAAGCGAGGAGACCGGCCGTCTCCTGATGAACATCCAGAACGACGCGGCCATCGCCATCGCCAAGATTCTGACCGGCTACGACGACGACACGCTGGGCGAAGAGGAGGCGCTCGACGAGCTGTCGACCGTCCACGACATCGTCATGGCCGAACCCGAGTTCGAGTCCGAAAACGAGGAGGAGGCCGAAATCCTCATCGGGAGCGTCCAGACGAGCCTCTCGTGTGCCTTCTTCGCCGCCGAGGAGTTCATCGTCGCCGGTCCCGCCGAACTCGAAGACGACATGGACGCCTACATCCGCGCCGCCGCGGACGCCGAGGCCGCCGACGACCTCGACAGCGCGCTCGGCTACATCGTCCAGGTCGGCACCCGCGTCATCGACGGGGAGGACCTCGACATCGAAGTCCTCGACGAACTCGAATTCGGGCTCGTCACCGAGTGGGTCAACGGTCTCGACAGCCTCCAGAGCGGCCTCTCGGAGCCCGAAGTAGTCGAAGAAGAAGACTGAACTCGGCCTCTCGCTTCTGTAGGAGTCTTTTTCCCGTTTCGGGTATCTTCACGTCATATGGACTTTCGGGGGGACGAAAGAGCGGTCACTGTCCAAATCGGCGCAGTGCTGCTGTTTGGTATCATCATCATCTCGATGTCGATGTACCAAGCGACCGTCGTCCCGAATCAGAACGAACAGGTCGAGTTCCGACACAACCAAGAGGTTCACGACCAGTTCGAGTCGCTTCGCGGTTCGATTATCGAAAGCTCATCGGAGACGACCGCCCGTCCGTCGACGGTGTCGTTGGGGACGCGCTATCCGAGTCGGACGCTGTTCGTCAATCCCGGACCGGTATCTGGAACGTTACAGACCCGTGACATCGGGTCGCTGACGGTTTCGAACGTCGAGACGACGGAAGCCGAGACGAGCGACTACGTCGACGGCGGCCTCTCGTACCCCACCGAGTCGCTCGAATACCGGCCGAGCTACAACCTTCTGCAGTCGACCCCGACGACGGTGTACGAAAACACCGTCGCGTACAACCGATTCGACACCGGTTACAACGGGACGCTCAGCGGCCAGTCGTTGATACACGGTCGAACGATTTCGCTCGTCCTCCTCAACGGCACCTACTCCGAGAACGGCGTCGGCTCAGCGAGTATCGACGCGCAGGCGGTCAGCCCCGCGACACGGACCGTTCCGGTGACCGGGGACGCGTCGGGGAACGTGACCATCACCGTCCCGACGGAGCTATCGGCGGACGAGTGGCGTGAGCTTCTCGAAGGTGACGGCGGTAACTACGTCTACAGGGTGGACGATGTTTCCGGAGACCGCGTCGAAATCGAGATGAAAGCAGAGGAAGATGGCAAGAGCGTGACGTACGACCTCCGCGTCGGAGCGGTCGGCGTCGGGTCGGATGTCGACGACCCGTCCGCGTATTACCTGACGGTCGTCGATGGTGCCTCGCCTCGAAGCATCGGAACGGGAAACACCGAGACACTCACCTTCGAAGTTCGGGACCGATACAACAATCCCGTCTCCGGAGCCTCGGTGAACTTCTCCGCGAGCGATGATTCGGTCTCAATCGAACCACAGAGTCCGACGACCGACTCCGAGGGTCGAATCCGAGTGACAGCGACGGGTGACTCGGCGGGGACCGCCGAGGTTATCGGGAGCTTCGACGACGAGACGTTCGACCCGAGCACGCGGCAGGACGCGGCTGTCGAAGTCACCGTTTCGAGCGGGGAGGCCACCGAGGGCGGCGTCGCCGGACTCCTCTACGAGAATGACGCGGTCGCCCGCGACGGCGACGATTCATTCTCGACGCCCGGCGGCGTCGAGTTCTCGCTTCAGAACGTCGGTTCCGACTCCGTCGAACTCCTGAACGTCGTGATCAACCCGCACGACGACAGCATCGATGGACTCTCAGACCGGGTCGACGGCGGGAACGACGACCCCGGCGAGACGGAACTGTACGTCGAGTCGCCGAGCGGCGACGCCCTCGTCGACTACCAGATTACCCAGAACGAGTACGTCGACGTGCCCGAAGACGGGCTTGCAATCGACATCGACGAGAGCGGTGACATCGGCGGGTCGAACCCCGTCGTCGGCAGCGGCGAGTCCGCGCGGTTCTACGTCTACGAGTTCTACGATACAGGTGGACGCGACGGCACGAACGTCGACATGACCGGTGAGTGGCTCTCCGTTCGCGTGACCTACCGCCTCCCGTCGGGCCTCGTCGACGCCAAGACGTTCTCGTTCGAAGCCAACGCCCAGCCGGAAGGTGGCACGAACGCCCCGCCGACCCCCCGGACGACGGGGCCGTACAGCGTCCCTGAAGGCGGGTCGATACAGCTCGACGGCTCCGGGAGTTCAGACAGCGACGGGTCGATTACCAGTTACAGTTGGTCCATCACCGACGACCCCACGGGGCAAGCGAGCCTGTCGAACCCCAGTTCCGCCCAGCCGACGTTCAACGCGCCCGACAGCGTCTCGGGCGACGTCGACGTGATCGTCGAACTGACGGTGACCGACGACGACGGGGAGACGAGCACGAGAACGACGACCGTGACCGTTCAGGATACGGACGGTGGGGGTGACGCACCAACCGTCGAAATCACCGATATTCAGGTCTCCGAGTCCGGGTCATCAGGAAACGTCAAGTCGGCTACCGTGTCCTTTACTCCGGACGATGCCGATGGAGACCTTCGTACTGGCACGGTGTATCTTCGGGTTGACGGAGAAGTGACTGATACTGCTTCGTTCAGCCTCGTCGGCGCGGAGGGAACGACCGTCACAAGTCAACTAAACGGGAATCAAAATAGAGGAACCGTCGAAGTGACTGTCGAAGTCACCGATAGCCGAAATGCGACTGGCTCCGATACGAAAGATGAGACGCAAGTGTAACTGCTGTGACGGCGGCTCTGTAACTGCCGTTTGAGTTCGACAACCGACGTAACTCCCCATCGACAAAACCTTATCCCTCGGTTCTGTAGCATCGACCATGACTTCCGTCGGCATCGACGCCATGGAGATTTGGACGGGCAAACTCGTGTTAGACCTCCCCAACACCTTCGCGCCGGTGAAGGGCGAAGACCCGGAGAAGTACACGAAGGGTCTGGGTCTCCACACGTCGTCGTTCCCGGACGTGTACGAGGACATCGTCACGATGGGGGCGAACGCCGCCAAGCAACTGATGGACCGAAAGGGCCTCACGCCCGCGGACATCGGCCGCATCGACGTGGCCACCGAGTCCGCGTTCGACAACTCCAAGCCGGTGTCGACGTACATCGCCGGCTGTCTCGAACAGGTGTACGACGGCGACTTCCGCCACGCCAACAAGGGCGAGCGCAAGTTCGCGTGCATCGCCGGTACCCAGAGCCTCGACGACGCCTACAACTGGATTAAGGCGGGTCGCAACCGCGGTCGCGCGGCGCTCGTCATCGCCACCGACACCGCCCTTTACGAGCGCGGCGACCCCGGCGAGGCGACGCAGGGCGCGGGTGCGGTCGCGATGCTCATCGACGAGGACCCGGACCTCGTCGAACTCTCGACCGAGCAGGGCTACGGCAGTATGGACGAGACGGACTTCCTCAAGCCGAACCAGCAGTTCCCCTCCGTGGACGGCAAGCGCTCCATGCAGGTGTATCTCGCCCGGATGCGCGAGGCGCTCGAAGACTACGAGAGCGTCGCGGGTCGCACCCACCCCGACCTGTTCGAGTACATCCCGTTCCACACGCCGTTCCCCGGCATGGTTCGGAAGGCGGCGCTCCTCGGGTTCCGTCACATGACCCGCGACACCGACATCGAAGACGACCTCGAAGCCGAAATCGGCCGCCAGCCCCGCGAGGAGGACTTCGAGACGTGGGACGACTACGAGGAGGCCATCCGCGGCTACATGGACGAGCTGAAGACGACCGAGCAGTACCGCGAGTGGTACGGCCGCGTCATCGAGCCGACGCTCGACATCTCCAGCCGCGTCGGCAACTGGTACACGGGCTCGGTCCACATCGCCCGGCTGTCGGCGCTCATCGCCGCCGCGGACGAAGGAAAGGACATGACCGGAAAGTCGCTTCTCGTCGGTTCGTACGGCTCCGGCGCGCAGGCGGAGATTCACGCCGAGACGGTCCAAGAGACGTGGCTCGACGAGATCGAAGCCGTGGACGTCGACGACCAGCTCGCGGCCCGCACCGAGATCTCTTTCGACGACTACGAACTCATCCACGACGTGCACAACCACGAGAAGGAGATCGAGGTCGAGGAGTTCACCCAACCCGAAGCCGAGTTCGTCTTCACGGGCTGGGGCCGGATGAACGAGCGCCGCTACGACTACGTGGAGTAGCGGGGACCGTCCGCGCGAGCGAAGCGAGCGCGGAGACGAAGCGCCTCGCGGCGCTTCGGAAGGACGACTACGTGGAGTAGCGGGAGGACCGCCTCCGAACCCCGGTCGTCAGAACGAACGGGCTTGGTCCGGCAGTATCGACCACGAGTCCGCCGGGTCCGCCCCTCGGTCGTCGTAGAACTTTCTGCCGATGTAGTCGTCGCTCACGCTCCCGAGTATCGTGTTGTACAGGTCGGTGGCCGACTCGTAGGTCTCGGCTCCGAGCGGGGCGAGGATGGTCTCGACGGTCTCCGCGTCGTCGACGTTCGGCGCGGCCACCTCGATGTCGCCGGCGCGTTCCAGCACGCGTTCGGTCGTGACCGGGAACTCGAACGCCGTTTCGAGGTGTGATTGGAGGGCGCGAATGTCCATGAACGGACATCGTCGCGGTCGCCCTTCGGCTTTTTTCGCCTTCTGGCGGACACTCTGGAAATTCGAATCGAACGGAGCCGAACGGAATGAAACCGAATCGAACCGGGCGGAAAGCGGGAGACGGCGGCGAACTCAGGGAAGCTTCCGCAGGTCTTCGAGCATCTCGTCTAAGTCGCGGTCGGTCACGGCGAGGGCGAAGCCGTCGATGGTGGCGAGCGCGGGCGCGTGCTCCCAGAGGTCGTCCTCCGAGAGACCGTGGAGGACGACGGCGTTCGGCGTCGGCGTGACGACGCGCATGGCGACGAGCGGCGACTCGCCGCGGGTGACGCCGGTGAACACGAGCGCCCGACTCGTCGACTGCCCGTAGAGCCGGTAGAACTCCTCGGAGGAGAGCCGCGTGATGGCCTGAATGCTGTTGATGACGGTGTGACCGCTGATGCGGTCTTGGTCGCCGTCGACGATTGGCGTCGCGCCGATGGCGTCGTAGAAACTGTCCAGCGGAATCGACGTGGGGTACTCCCGGAGGTCTTGGACGATATCGCTCTCGAAGCCGGCCGAGAGGACGCGGGCGTACTGCCGGATGCGACTGCCGCCGCGGGCCTCGTCGATGTCGAGAAGCGCCTCGACCATCCGGCGGATGACGCCGATGCCGGGGCTCTCGCGGCGGCCGCTCTCGTAGTCGGAGACGACCGACGACGATACGTCCAACTGCTCGGCGAGCGCCGTCTGGGAGATGTCGAAGTCGGTCCGCCACTTCCGGAGCGTCGCGCCGGGGTCGTCCGAGAGGGTGATCTCGCCCGCGATGCGGCGGGCGAGGTCGTCGCGCGGTGCCGCGGTCATCGCGAACACCTCGGTCCGACGGACGAGTGAGTCATGGGACTACGTGCGCGAGTGTCCCGCAAAAGGGTGTCGAAAGTGGTAGTCGTCGCCTGACGAACCCCGTGGGAACCCTGAAGGTCGTCGGCCGACCACTACGCGGTATGCCATCGACCCTCGTCCACGTCGCGGTCGGCGGACTCGTCGGTGTCGCCCTCCTCGGTCGCTGGTTCGACGCCCGGTCGGTCGGCGTCGCGCTCGTCGCCGCCGCGGTTCCCGACCTCGATTCGTTCACCAGCACGCTCCTGCCCGGGAGCCACCGCGCGCTCCTCCACACGCTCTTGCTCCCGCTCGCGCTCGTCGCGTTCGTGGTCTACGACACGCGGATTCGGGACCCCGAGCGCTCCGCGATTCGCGGTCGCTGGGGAGCCCGCGGGGTCGCAGTCGCGTGGGTCGGCATCGCCGCGCTCCTCTGCGGCGGCGTCTTCCCCGACCTGTTCACCAACGGCGTCAACGCGTTCTACCCGCTACACGACGCGTTCTACGCCGTCAACGGGCGCGCCGAGTGGTCGAGCACGCGCGGGTTCGTCCAGACGTTCGTCGAGCTACGACCCGCGTCGCCGCCGCCGACGACGGAGACGCTCCACTACAGCACCGTGGTCGACCCCTCGCCGGGCGCGGAGCCCGAGAACGTCGAGCGAATCGCTCCGCTCGCCTCGTCCGGACTGGAGCTGATGCTCGTCGTCCTCGGGACGGGCGTGGTCGGCGGGCGACTCCTGTCGGAGCGCCTGCGTGGGGGCTCGGAGTGAGCCGAGAACGCGGCCGCGACTCCGAGCGTTCATAACCGATGGCCACGCACCCGTGTGCATGAGCGAACCACTAGATGGCGTCGAGGTGCGACCGTACGAACCGGGCGACGCGGCCGCGTTCTGGGAACTGAAACGCGGGTTCGAACTCGGCCTCGGCGCGGGGACCGGCGGCGACGACAAGCTGTCGACGTACGAGGCCAAACTCACCGACGACTACCGCAAGCGATACCTCTCGTGGGTCGAGCGCTGTGCGACCGACGACCCCGGGTGCGTCGTCGTCGCCGAGACGGCGTCTGAGGGCGTCGAGAGCGGCTACGGTGAGGACGCGACGCTCGTCGGTTACGCCTTCGCGCTCCCCGAGGAGATGACGTACATCTGGGATGCGGCCGTGCTCAACGAACTGTTCCTCGACGCCGACTACCGCGGCACGGGCGTCGCCGACGAGCTCATGGCGGCCGTGTTGGACCACGCGCGCTCGCAGGACCTCCCCCTGGACCGAATCGTCCTCGACGTGGACGAGGCGAACGGTCGGGCGCGGGCGTTCTACGAGCGCTACGGCTTCGACCACTGGGGCGAACTCGTCGCGCGCGACCTCTGAGGTCAGGAAACCGAAGGACCGGCGAGCCCAACGGGCGGGCGTCCGTGACTACCGGAGCGCCGCGGCCGCGACGCCGCCGACGGTGCCGAGGACGGCGGGATAGGCGACGCCCGCGAGGAGCGCGGACGTCACCGGGTCGGGGCCGATGGCCGACTCGCCGACGCTGACGGTGAACAGTGCGATACCCGCGAGCGCGAAGACGAGGTACCCGACGGCCGTTCCCGCGCCGGCCAGCGCGCCCGCCCGCGTCGAGGATGCGCCGCTGACGACGGCGGCGAGCGCGCCCGCGGCGAGGAGCGCGACCGCGGGCACGACGTAGAGCACCGGCGAGAACGCCTCGATGTTCTCGATGAGGTTCGCGCTGGAGGTCGTTCCGAACAGACCGGGGAACCGCGTCGTCACCCCGTGGGCGCTCATGAACACCCAGCCGACGACCTTCCACGTCGAGATGTCGGAGCCGAGGGCTTCGAGCACTTGGCTGGCCGCCGAGTTCTCGATGGTCGAGGCGGACAGCAGGTAGGTGACGAGGTAGCCGAACAGGGCCGCCCCGAGACCGGCGACGCCGCCGCCGCCGACCGACCGAAGCGTCGATGGTGTGGAACCGGGCGTCGATTCGGGTGTCGTTGACATCGTGTCGGGAGGGATTGTCGTTCTCCCGTAAATGTCTCGTGGCCGGCGTGCGTGGGGGTCTCGCGGTACGATGTGGCGAGATACGGCGTCCACACCGCGACCCGCGCCAACGACGGTCTGACGGGCGGCCGCGTCATCGCCGGCGTCGAATAACGATGGCTCAGCGAACGTCGTCGGGGGCGACGCCCCAACGGAACTCCGCGTCGTAGTCGCCGCCGGTCGTTGCCAGCCAGTCCTCGCGGGACACGCTGTAGCGGAGTTCGTCGGTCGGCTCGCCGTCGACGACGATGCTGTTTCGGTCGCGCCCGTCGAGGCCGCCGCCGAGCGCCGCCATGTACTTCTCGATTGCTCGCTTCGATTTCTCGTTCTCAGCGACGTGCGACACCGAGACGACTTCGAGGTCCAGCGCGTCGAACGCGAGCGCCGCCAGCGCCGCGGCGCGCTCGCCCGAATAACCGCGACCCCAGTAGCGCGGGTGGAGCCACAGCCCGAGCCGGCCGACGCGGCGGTCCCACTCGGTGTGGAGCCCGCCGAAGCCCGCAATCTCGCCCGCGCCGTCTTCGCCCTCGCGCGGGATAACCGCGTAATCGGCGGTCTCGGCGTCGACCCAACTCGACTCCCCGCGGTCGAGGAACTCCGTCGTCACTTTCGGCGTCTCGTGGCGCGACCACGGCATGTACCGGGTCACGTCGTCCATCTCGGGGGCCGAACACAGGTCGTACGCCTCGTGAACGCCGACGTACTTCGGGCGGCGGGCGACCAACCGGAGCCGCGGTGTCTCGACGACGGTTGGGTAGAGGTCACTCACTCGCTGTCCTCCCAGCGGAACGCGGCGTCGTAGTCGCCGCCGGTCGCGTCTTCCCACTGCTCGCGGGTCACCGACCAGCCGCGAACGTCGCGCGGCGTCCCGTCGGCGTCGACGGTCTCGTTGGGGAACAAGCCGTCTTCCTGCCCGCCGAAGCGGTCGGTGTATTTCCGGATGGCGCGACACGACGCCTCGTTTTCGGGCATGGCGTACGCGAGCGCGACGTCGAGGTCGAGCACGTCGAAGACGGCGGCGAAGAAGGCGGCCGCCCGCTCGCCCGAGTAGCCGCGGCCCCAGAACTCCTTGCGGAGCCACATGCCGAAGACGGCCCGGCGCTTGTCCCACTCGGGGTTGAAGCCGGCGGTGCCCGCGAACTCGCCCGCGCCGTCCTCACCGTCCCGGGGGAAGACGGCGTAGATGGCGTTTTCAGCCGACTCGTGACCTTCTTCGGCCTGTTTGAGGAACTCCAGCGTCTCCTTGGGCGTCTCGTGGGGGTTCCACGTGACGAACTCGGTCTCCTCCTCGATGGTGTCCGACCGCGAGGCCGCGAACTGCTCGTAGGCGTCCAACGGGTCGACGACCTCCCGCGACAGGGCGCGGAGCCTGAGCCGCGGGGTCACGATTTCGTCGGGGAACATGGAACGGAGTCCACTCGGAGGGCAGTAATAAGCTTTCTGAGTATTGACAGATAGCGACGTAGAACCCACCTGGACCGGCCGCGGCCCTCGGACCGGTCGGATTCGAACACGTTCCGGGCGCACACACGTTCTCCCGCGCGTGAACCCGGAGGTGCGTATTTGTGGTGGGAGCGCGTCTAGCGAGGACGGAACGGAGTGAAACGAGATGGATTGGGAGCGAACGGTGGGCGGCTACGCGCTCGTCATGGGAGCCGTGGCGCTCGCCATCTGGGTGTTGACCGTCGACAGCGGCCCGGTGATGGAACCGCGGACCGGCCCGTTCACGCTGTTCGCGTCGCTCGTCTTGGGGGGGTTGACCGGCGTGTCGCTTCTGGCGGCGGGTGTGGGCCTCGTCCGGCGACAGTTGTGGGCGCGACCGCTCAGCCTCGTCGCCTTCGGTCTGCTTTTCGCCGGCGTCATCGACAGCGCCGGCTACTACGCCGCCGTCGGGCGAGTCGGCGTCGTCGTGGCGCTGTTCGTCGTCTGCCTCGCCACGCTCGCGGCGCTCGGGTGGTCGCTCGTCGACGCCCGAAACCGGGCGCGGCGGTCGGCGTGGTGAGCCGGCGTCTGCGTCGGTGAGTCCCCCGGAACTTCGGCGGGTCGTCCGGCCGGCGCGCGGCGCTCCGCAACCACTAAACGCGCCTCGGTCCACCTTCCGGTAATGGTAGACTGGACGGAGAAGTACCGCCCATCGACGCTCTCCGAGGTCCGCGGCAACAACAAGGCCCGCGACGCCCTCGCGGAGTGGGCCGAGACGTGGGACGACCACCTGGAGGCGGTCGTCGTCCACGGGAGCCCGGGCATCGGAAAGACCTCCGCGGCCCACGCGCTCGCCGCCGACATGGGCTGGGAGACGGTCGAGTTGAACGCGTCGGACCAGCGCACCGGCGACGTCATCGAACGCTTCGCCGGCCGCGCCGCGAAGAACGCGACGCTCGCCGGCTCGTCGGCGGGCACGTCCACCCGGCAGTTGGTCATTCTCGACGAGGCCGACAACATCCACGGCAACTACGACCGCGGCGGGGCCAGCGCCGTCACCCGCCTCGTCAAGTCGTCAAGCCAGCCCATCGTCCTCATCGCAAACGAGTTCTACGACATGAGCCGCGGGCTTCGGAACGCCTGTCAGGAGATCGAGTTCCGCGACGTGGCCGCCCGCTCTATCGTCCCCGTCCTCCGCGACATCTGCCGCAAGGAGGGACTGGAGTTCGAGTCCGACGCGCTCGACCGCATCGCCGAGATGAACAGCGGCGACCTTCGCTCGGCCGTCAACGACCTCCAAGCCATCGCCGAGGGACGCGAGAAAATCACCGAGGAGGACGTGGTCATGGGCGACCGCGACCGCTCTGTCGGCCTGTTCGAGTTCCTCGACGCCGTCCTCAAAGAGGAGTCCGCACAGGACGCGCTGTACACCGCCTACGACGTGGACGAGACGCCCGACGACCTCACGAAGTGGGTCGAAGACAAGGTGTCGCTGGTCTACGAACCCGACGAACTCGCCCGCGCCTACGACTTCCTCGCCAACGCCGACCGCTGGCTCGGCCGCGTGCGCGCCACGCAGAACTACTCCTACTGGCGCTACGCGACCGACAACCTCGCCGCCGGCGTCGCGGCCTCCCGCGACCGGACCCGCGGCGGGTGGACCCGCTACGGCGGCGCGCCCTACCGCTCGACCCGCGACAAGACCCGCGACACCGTGGTGCGGAAAATCGCGCAGAGCGGCGGCTTCAGCATGGCGACCGCCCGCCGCGAGGTCCTCCCGTACCTCTCGGCTATCACCCATCACTGCAAGCCCCGCGAACTGACCGTCGCCACGGCCGCCTACTACGAGTTCGACGAGTCGCACGTCTCCTTTGTCACCGGGAGCGGCGAGACGACGAACAAGGTCCAGTCCATCGTCGAGGACGCCGGCGAACTCCGCGAGGAACTGGTCGAAGCACACGCCGGCGGCGCGTTCGCCGGCATGGAAGACGTGGCCGTCGAGGGCGACGCCGCGGCCGCCGACGGCGACGGTGACGGTGACGACGGCTCTGACGACGTGCTCGACCGCGACGCCGACCCCGACGACGCGGCCGAGGGCGACGACGCCGACGCCGCGGCCGACGACGGGCAGTCCGGCCTCGACGACTTCTTCTGAGGGGGCCTGCGCGCCGCGTTTCCGCCGTGTTCCCGCCGCGTTTCCGTCGCGCCGCCGTCAGAGATTGACGCCACGGGGCTTTTTCCGGCCGCCCGTCGAACCGCGCGTATGAGAGCCGCAGTCCTTCGCGAACACGGTGAACCGCTCGACGTGACAGAACTTCCCGACCCGACGTGTGACCCCGACGGCGTCGTCGTCGACGTCGAGGCCTGTGGCATCTGCCGGAGCGACTGGCACTCGTGGATGGGCCACGGCGAGTGGGCCGACGACGCGGTCCCTCCCGGCCAGATTCTCGGCCACGAGCCCGCCGGCCGCGTCGTCGAGGTCGGCGACCGCGTCGAGACGATTCGGGAGGGCGACCGCATCGCCTTACCGTTCAACCTCGCCTGCGGTTCGTGCGGCTACTGCCAGACCGGTCACGGCAACGTCTGCACGGGCGACCATCCGCACGCCCTCGGCTTCGAACGCTCCGCGCAGGGCGCGTTCGCGGAGTTGGTACATCTGCCGTCTGCCGATTACAACGCGATTCGACTCCCCATGGATGTCTCACCGACCGACGTGGCCGCGCTCGGCTGTCGGTTCATGACGGCCTACAACGCCCTCGACGCCCGCGCCGGCCTCCGCGCGGGCCAGTGGGTCGCCGTCCACGGCTGTGGCGGCGTCGGCCTGTCGGCGATTCAGGTGGCGAACGTCCTCGGCGCGCGCGTGGTCGCCGTCGACGTGCGCGAGTCCGCGCTCGACGCCGCGACCGACCTCGGCGCTGACGCCGTCGTCGACGGCTCCGCGGAGGACCCGGTGGACGCCATCCGCGGGCTGACCGACGGCGGGGCGCACGTCTCGCTCGACGCGCTCGGCGTCGCGGAGACCTGCCGGAACTCGGTTCGGTCGGTTCGGCCGCGGGGCTCGCACGTACAGGTCGGCCTGACGACCGCGGCCGAACAGGGGAACGTGTCCCTGCCGACCGACTGGATGACGAGACACGAGGTGTCGTTCCTCGGCGCGCGCGGGATGCCGCCGACGAGCGCGGACGACCTGCTCTCCCTGCTCGCGTCGGACGCGGTCGACCCCGGCTCGCTCGTGACGAGGACCGTCTCGCTCGACGAGGTTCCGGAACGGCTGGCCGCGATGACCGACTACGACACCGTCGGCGTCGAAGTGATGGTTCCGTAAAAGCGGAGTTCGGCGGTTCGGACGCCCGGTCAGGGCGTCGGCGTCGGCGCTCGACGCCCTTCGGACGGCTCGTCGTCCAGCCCGCGCCAGACGACCGCGCCGCAGTCGGGGCAGTCGAGTCGGACCGCGCGGCCGTCGCGCGTCCGTTCGGGCCACGCGTCGATGTCGGCGGCGCGGCCGCAGGTCTGACAGAAGAGGACGGCCTTGGTGCGTTCGCTATCGGGGGGTTCGTGACTGAGTTCGCGGGGAGCGTAGTTCATGCCGCAGGAAGCGTCGTTTCCGGGGATAAGCTTGTTGGAAGATTTCGGGTGTGTGCCCAGTTCCCCCGTCTCAGAGGAGTTTCGAGAGGAACTGCTTGCCGCGGTCGGTCTTCGGGTTCTCGAAGAACACCTCGGGCGGCGAGTCCTCGACGACGCGGCCGTCGGCCATGAGGACGATGCGGTCGCCGACCTCGCGGGCGAACCCCATCTCGTGGGTGACGACGAGCATCGTCATGCCCTCGTTGGCGAGGTCGTGCATCACGTCGAGCACCTCCCCGACGAGTTCGGGGTCGAGCGCGCTCGTGACCTCGTCGAACAGCATCACGTGGGGGTCCATAGCGAGCGCGCGAGCGATGGCGACGCGCTGTTGCTGGCCGCCGGACAGTTGGTTCGGATAGGAGTTCGACTGCGCGCCGAGGCCGACGCGGTCGAGTAGTTCGTCGGCGCGGCGCGTGGCGTCTCCGCCTTTGAGGCCCTTGACCTTCGTCGGCGCGAGCGTCACGTTCTCCCGCGCCGTCTTGTGGGGAAAGAGGTTGAAGCTCTGGAACACCATGCCGATGCGCTGGCGCAGGCGGTTGATGTCCGCGTCCGCCGCGGAGATGGACTGGCCTTCGAGTCGAATCTCGCCGCCCTGAATCTCTTCGAGGCGGTTCGCACAGCGGAGGAGCGTCGATTTCCCGGACCCCGAAGGGCCGATGACGACGCACACTTCGCCCTCTTCGACGTCGAGGTCGATGTCCTTCAGGACGTGGGTCTCGCCGAAGTACTTGTCCACCCCGTCGAATTCGAGGAGGCTCATCGGCGGTCACCTCCCCAGTCGGAGCGGGCTTCGAGGTAGCTGACGATTTTGCCGAGCGGGATCGTAATCATGAGATAGGCGATGGCGACGAGAAGAATCGGCGTCCACGGGTCGAACGTGGTCGAGTTGACGTTGCGGAACGCGCTGATGAGTTCCGGGATGGCGATGACCGTGAGGAGCGAGGTGTCCTTCACGAGGATGACCTGGTCGTTGCCGATGGCGGCGAGCGCGTTGCGCCACGCCTGCGGGAGGACGACCTCGCGCATGCCCTGCACGTAGGACATCCCGAGCGAGCGGGCGGCCTCCATCTGACCCTCCGGGACGGCGTCGATACCCCCGCGGACGGCCTCGCCGACGTAGGCGGCGTGGTTGAGCGTCAGTCCGATAATCGCGGTCGGAATCGCCCAGTTGGAGATGGGGAACTGCCCCGGCGGCCAGAACGCCGGAATCCCGACGTAGATGACGAGCAACTGGAACAGAAGCGGCGTGCCGCGGAAGAACTCGACGTAGGCGGTCGCAACGGTGTTGGTGAACTTCGTGTTCGACACCCGACCGAGGCCGACGAAGACGCCCGCGGTGACGGACAACAGACTCCCCACGAGGACGATACCGAGCACCCGTAGGAACGCGTTGACGAACTGCGGGTGGATAATCTCGACGAGGAGTCCGAAATCGACCTGCGTGAAGATAATCGCCGCGATGAACCCGCCGACTCCGAGCGTGAATAGCCCGGCGATGGCCGCACCCAGTCGCCTGAGCGTTTTGTCGTTCAAGAACTGCTCTTGGTACTCACCGTCTCCGGTTCGTCCCTCGGAGTAGGATTCAGCCATTGGTAGTGTTTCTCACAGTGGTGGGATAAAAAAGGCGTCCTGATTCGGCTTATCCGGAGAAGTACTCCGAGTAAATCTCGTCGTACGTGCCGTTGTCGCGGATGGTCTGTAGCGCGCCGTTGACCTCCTCGCGCAGGTCGTCGTCGTCCTGGCGGAAGCCGATGCCGTACTCCTCGACGGTGAGAGTGAGGTACGGCGGGGCGTTCTCCTTGCCCTGTTCCTCGGCGGCACCGGGACCTTCGAGGAACCGGACGTCCTCGCTCTGGTCGACGAAGGCGGCGTTGACGGTGTTGTCGTTGACGACCGCGCTGACCTGGTTGTTCCGGAGCGCGTCGAACGCGCCGGTCACCTGGTCGTAGCTCTGAATCGTCAGGTCGCCGTCGAACTCCTCTTTGAGGCTGGTCGCGGCGCTCTCGCCGGTCGTCCCCTTCTGGACGCCCACGGTGACGCCCCGGAGGTCCTCCTTCGAGGAGATATCACTGCTGTTGAGGACGATAACCGTCTGGTACGCGGTGAAGTACGGGTCCGAGAAGTCGATCTGCTCCGCGCGGTCCTCGGTGATGGTCATCGCGGACATGATGACGCGGAAGTTCCCGTTGTTGAGCGAGGGGATGATGCTGTCGAAGCTCGTCTTCTGGAACTCGTGTTCGTAGTCGAGTTCCCCGAAGACCGCCTCGGCGATGTCGACGTCGAAGCCGACGAGTTCGCCCTCGGTCGTCTCGTACTCGAACGGCCGGTACGGGATGTCCGAGCCGATGGTTATCGTCTCGCTACCACTGCCGCCGCCGCCGCCGAGACAGCCGGCCAGCGTGAACGCGGCCGCGGCCCCGGCGGAGCCCTTCAGAAAGGTGCGACGTTCCATAACAGACCTCAGGTAACACAGCCCCGTATAACACTTCTTCGGTCCGTTCGTCAATTCGTTCCGATATTGACGAAAAATATCCGGGAATTGTGTGGATGGGTGAGATATACCTCTAACCGTGAAACGGATTCGTTATATCGGCGTTTTATCGAAGTAGTGTACAACTCGAACTGGAAAAGTTGGGTGTATCGCCGATAGTCATCTGATTTCTTGTATTTTTGCTGTTAAACAGAGCACGACCCGAACCGGGGTCGCGCTCCCCCGTCAGTCGGCGTCGTTCGTCGCGCCGGCTTGCGGTACCGGGAGGCCGCCGCGGACGAGGACCGCCGCGCCGACGACGAGGACGAGCGCGAGGACCGTCCCGCCGAGGTGGGCGAGTTCGAGCACCGGGCCGTACACCTGCCGGCCGGCGATGAGGAGCGCGACCACCACGACGCTCGCGGGCGCGGTGACGAATCTGAGTCGGCCGTAGGCGTCCGCCCGCAGGCCGTGGGCGGCGTTCGCCCAGAGGGTGACCGCGACGAGCGCGGCGTAGGTTGTGAGCCCGACGACGTAGTAGACGGCCTGCGTGGTCGGGCCGAAGGAGACGAACGCGTGGGGCGCGAGGACGAGCATGACGGGCGCGCCGACGAGCGCCAGTCTGACCGCGTCGGCGATGCGGGGGATGCCGCGGTCGACGAGCCCCCACGCGGCGGCGGCGACGACGGCGGTGAAGATGGAGGTCGCGACCACGTAGTGGGCGGTGAGGATGACCCACTCGTACTCGGTGACGGTGAGCGCCCCGAGGACGATTTGGAACGGGAGGACGACCGTGGCGACGACGAGCGCGTAGCGGACCCCTTTTGCGACGCCCTCGCGCCACGCCTGCACGGTCGTCCCGAGGATGAGAAAGCCGGTGAGCATGGCGACGAGGCGGTGGAACCATTCGAGGAAACTGCCCCAGTTGGCCGGGAACAGTCCGAGGAAGCCGTCGCAGAACGGCCAGCGGCCGGCGCAGGTGAGCCCAGCGCCCGCGGCGGCGGTGTACACGCCGAGGACCATCAGAACGCCGGTCATCGCGGCGGCCCCCGCGAGGAGGCGACGAAGCCGAGGTGTCATAGGCGTGGGTCGGGACCGCGCGAACTTATACATGGCGAGGAGAATACCCGTGCCTGAAGGCGCGGGATGAATCCGTCAACCCCTCCACTAACCACGTTCGATAGCACGCCCCGATATTCCACGCCCGCTCGTTACTTTTAATATACTAATCCTCATAAGTATTTATGAACATAGTCAGATGCTGGAGACAACCCGCACCTATCGAGCGACAATCGTCAATCACTCGCAAGTGAGTGACGACCTTGATGACTGCGGACACTCCGCGTCGAAACTGTGGAACGTCGCCCGCTACCACATCCAGCAAGAATGGAACGATACCGGCGAGATTCCGTCTGAAGCCGACCTCAAGCGCGAATTAAAAGACCACGAACGATATAGTGACCTCCATTCTCAGTCAAGTCAGCGCGTTCTCGAAGAACTCGCTGAGTCGTTCACCGGTTGGTTCAAAAAGCGCAAGAACGGCGACACAGATGCGAATCCGCCCGGCTACCGAAAGCGAGGTGACAACCACCCACGCTCCACCGTGACGTGGAAGCAGCACGGCATCAAACACGACACCTCGAAGAATAGGCTCCGTCTCAGCAAGGGGTTCAACCTCAAAAGCCACCGTTCGGACTTCATCCTCTGCGAGTACGAGACGCGTCCAGACGTGACCGTAGAGAACATCCAGCAAGTGCGAGCCGTGTGGAACGGCGACAGATGGGAACTGCACCTCGTCTGCAAAGAGGTCGAAATCCCCGTTGAGGACGCTCCCGGCGATAACACCGCCGGTATCGATCTCGGCATCAAGAACTACCTCGCCATCGCTTACGACGACGGTGAGGCGGAGTTGTATTCGGGGAACGTGCTGAAACAGGACAAACACTACTTCACCCGTGACGAGTACGATACTGAAGGCGAGAACGGGCCGTCACGTCGTGCGCTTCGCGCTCGCCAGAAGCTCTCGCGTCGGAAAGACCACTTCCTGCACGCACTCTCCAAGCACATCGTCGAGCAGTGTATCGACCACGAGGTCGGTCGTATCGCCGTCGGTGACTTGAGCGATATTCGAGAGGACGAAAATGGTGACTCTCGGAATTGGGGTACACGTAGAAATAAGAAACTCCACGGCTGGGAGTTCGACCGGTTCACTCGTCTGCTCGAATACAAGGCCGAAGAACACGGGATTCTCGTAGACCGCAAGAGTGAGCGAGATACGTCAAAGACGTGTTCGTGCTGTGGGCGGAAGCGTGAGGCGAACCGCGTGGAGCGTGGGTTGTACGTCTGTGAGTCGTGCGGTGTGACGATGAACGCGGACGTGAACGGTGCGGTGAACATTCGCAGAAAAATAACTCAGAATCCTCCGACGGAGGATATGAGTAACGGTCGTTTGGCACGGCCAGTAGCCTACCTGTTCACTCAAACCTCGGGGCGTTTTGCACCGAGCGAGCAGGCGGGTTGCAAACCCTAATATCCCAACTGCGGTCGGGATTCCCGCGTCTTTAGGCACGGGAGGATGTCAAATCTCGTCGGTATGGTCCTCGAAGGCGTCGTCGTGAGGGTGGTCGCTCGCGCGGGTAACATGCCCCATCCGAGTCGTCCCATTCAAGTCGGTTCGGTTGGACGCGCGAACATGGACGAGCGACTCGACTCCCGAGCGGACCGACTCGACGCGTATCTCGAAGACCGCGACCTCGAAGCGGTCTGGTTCGCCCGACCGAACTCCTTCGCGTGGCTCCTCGGCGGCGACAGCGTCGTCGACCGCGACTCGCCGCTGGGCGTCGCGGCCGCCGGCTACGACGGCGACGAGTTCCACGTCGTGACGGACAACATCGAAGCGACCCGCCTGCTCCACGAAGAACTGCCCCACGAGGACGTTCGCGTCCACCGGTTCCAGTGGTACGAGGGCTCGCTGGCGTCCGGCGTTGAGGCGGTTTCGCCGACCCCCGCCGCCGCCGACTTCGACGTCCCCGGCTTCGCGGACGTGGACGCCTCGGCGGTCCGCCAGCCGCTTTCGGACGCCGACATCGAGGCCTACCGCGAACTCGGCCGCGACGCGGCGAGCGCGGTCGAACGAGTTTGCCGCGAACTCGCGCCGGGCGACACGGAACACGAGGTCGCCTCCGGTCTGAAGGTCACGCTCAGCGCGATGGGCATCGAAGCGCCGGTGGTGCTCGTCGGCGGCGGGCGGCGCGCCCAGAAGTACCGCCACTACACGCCCAAGAAAGAGGAACTCGGCGACTACGCCCTCGTCTCCGTGACGGCCCAGCGCGGCGGCCTCTACGCGAGTTGCACGCGGACCGTCGCGTTCGACGCGCCCGAGTGGCTCGAACCCCGCCACGAGGGCGCGATGCGGGTCGAGACCGAGGCGCTGGCGGCGACCCGAAAAGCGGCCGCGGAGGGCGGCACCGCGGGCGACGTGTTCGACGCCATCCGCGACGCCTACGACGCGGTCGGCGAGTCCGAGGAATGGCTGAACCACCATCAGGGCGGCGCGGCCGGATTCGCCGGCCGGGAGTGGTTCGCCACGCCCGACGCCGACGACGCGGTCCGCGCGCCGATGGGCTACGCCTACAACCCGACCATCCAAGGTGCAAAGAGCGAGGATACCGCGCTCGTCACCGAGGACGGCGTCGAGGTGCTGACCGCGACCGGGCGCTGGCCGACCCGGACCGTGACAGACGCCGACGAGACGGTCGAACTCGAACGGCCGGAAATTCTTCACATCGAAGCGGAGTAATTTTTCGAGCGTGGCGGCGTCGATTCGTCGCCGCGACCTCGCCGCCGTCCGCCGGAGATTCGACTATTGTCGAAGTTAAAATTCGACGTTGTTGAATAGCTTTTTGCCCCCTGCGTGAGGACGTGTGGTTCATGGGACTGGACGACGACTCACGGGAATATCACAGACAGGACCCGCCCGGAAAAATCGAGATTGCGACGACGAAGCCGACGAACACTCAGCGCGACCTGAGTCTGGCGTACTCGCCGGGCGTGGCCGCGCCGTGTCTCGACATCGCCGACGACGAAGACGCCGCCTACGAGTACACGGCGAAGGGCAACCTCGTCGGCGTCGTCTCCAACGGTTCTGCGGTGCTCGGGCTGGGGAACATCGGCGCGCAGGCGTCGAAACCGGTGATGGAGGGCAAGGGCGTGCTGTTCAAGCGCTTCGCCGACATCGACGTGTTCGACATCGAACTCGACATCGCGGACGTGGACGACTTCGTGGCGGCGACGAAGGCGATGGAGCCGACGTTCGGCGGCATCAACTTGGAGGACATCAAGGCCCCGGAGTGCTTCGAAATCGAACGACAGCTCCGCGAACAGATGGACATCCCCGTGTTCCACGACGACCAGCACGGCACGGCCATCATCTCCGGCGCGGCGCTTTTGAACGCCGCCGACGTCGCCGGCAAAGACCTCGACGACCTCGATATCGTCTTCTCCGGGGCGGGCGCGTCCGCGCTCGCGACGGCGCGGTTCTACGTCTCCCTCGGCGCGAAAAAAGAGAACATCACGATGTGCGACTCCTCGGGCATCATCACCGAGTCGCGCGTCGAGGCGGGCGACGTCAACAAATACAAAGCCGAGTTCGCACAGCCGGTCGACGAGGGGTCGCTGTCGGACGCAATCGAGGGCGCGGACGTGTTCGCCGGCCTCTCGGTCGGCGGCATCGTCAGCCAAGAGATGGTGCAGTCGATGGCCGACGACCCAATCATCTTCGCGATGGCGAACCCCGACCCCGAAATCACCTACGAGGACGCCAAGGACGCCCGCGAGGACACGGTCATCATGGCCACGGGGCGCTCTGACTACCCGAATCAGGTGAACAACGTCCTCGGCTTTCCCTTCATCTTCCGCGGCGCGCTCGACGTGCGCGCGACCGAAATCAACGAGGCGATGAAGCGCGCGGCCGCCGAGGCGCTCGCCGAACTCGCCCGGCAGGACGTGCCCGACGCGGTCGTCAAGGCCTACGGCGACCACCCGCTCCAGTTCGGCCCCGACTACGTCATCCCCAAGCCGCTGGACCCCCGCGTGCTGTTCGAGGTCGCCCCCGCGGTCGCGCAGGCGGCGATGACCTCCGGCGCGGCCCGCGAGCGCCTCGATATGAACGAGTACCGCGAGCGCCTCGAAGCCCGCCTCGGCAAGTCCCGCGAGATGATGCGCGTCGTCCTCAACAAGGCGAAGTCGAACCCCAAGCGGGTCGCTCTCGCCGAGGGCGAAGACGAGAAGATGATTCGCGCCGCCTACCAGATGCAGGAGGAGGGCATCGCCGAACCCATCCTCGTCGGGAAGACGGCGACGATACTGCGGAAGGCCGAAGAGTTGGGCCTCGACTTCGACCCGACCATCGCCAACCCCCGCGACGGCGAGTGGGACCACTACGTCGACCGCCTCTACGAACTTCGACAGCGCAAGGGCGTCACGGAGTCCGAGTCCGAGGAACTCGTCCGTCGCGACTCGAACTACTTCGCCAGCGTGATGGTCGAAGTCGGCGACGCGGACGCGATGCTGACGGGGCTGACCCACCACTACCCCTCGGCACTCCGCCCGCCGCTCCAGATTATCGGCACCGCCGACGACGCCAACTACGCGGCCGGCGTCTACATGATGACGTTCAAGAACCGCGTCGTCTTCTGCGCCGACACGACCGTCAACCTCGACCCCGACGAGGAGATTCTCGCGGAGATTACGAAGCACACCGCGGACCTCGCCCGCCAGTTCAACGTCGAGCCGCGCGCGGCGTTGCTCTCGTACTCCAACTTCGGGAGCGTCACGAACGAGGGGACGCGCAAGCCCCGCGACGCCGCGACGCTCCTGCAGGACGACCCCGACGTGGACTTCCCGGTCGACGGCGAGATGCAGGCCGACACCGCCCTCGTCGAGGACATCCTCGAAGGCACCTACGACTTCGCCGAACTCGACGAGCCGGCGAACCTGCTCGTGTTCCCGAACCTCGAAGCGGGCAACATCGGCTACAAGCTCCTCCAGCGCCTCGGTGGCGCGGAGGCCATCGGCCCGATGCTCGTCGGCATGGACAAACCGGTTCACGTCCTCCAGCGCGGCGACGAGGTCAAGGACATCGTCAATCTGGCGGCGACGGCGGTCGTGGACGCGCAGGAGGAGTAACGCGCAGTCTGTCTTCGGTTTTTATCACCTACCCGAACTCGACCCATGCGACGGCGACGCCCAGTCCGACTGCGGGC
This sequence comes from Haloferax chudinovii, assembly GCF_042663345.1. Taxonomy (NCBI): domain Archaea; kingdom Methanobacteriati; phylum Methanobacteriota; class Halobacteria; order Halobacteriales; family Haloferacaceae; genus Haloferax; species Haloferax chudinovii. The sequence goes on along the minus strand of NZ_JBHTAB010000001.1, from coordinate 708,097 downwards.
GGGGCCGCGTAGAGCGCGAACGTCGTCGAATCCGGCGGCGAGAAGCACGCGGCGAAGCCGACGAGACAGAAGAGGGATAGCCCTCTCCCTCTCGTCCGCCCGGCGAGTCGCCGCGAGAGTGCGTCGCCGCTCTCCGTGGGGTCCATACGTCCGGCGTCGTCGCTCCGCGTTGTCAACTCTTTGACGGTGAAGTGACCGGCCGGCGGCGGGGCGGCGGCGGATGAGACCGCTCGCGCTCGGCGGCCCACTCGATGGGCGGGGCGAACGGGTCTCAGCGACGCCTCGCGCTCAGTCGCTCGCGCGCCCTTCGAACCGCGAGGGCGGGAGGTAGCTCACGTCCGTGCCGGAGTCCGTCTCGAACTCAGGGGGGTCGGGGAGCACACAGCGGTCGGCGCGCCGGTTGACGTGTTCGTACTCGCGCGGCGCGTTCGCCAGCGGGTGCGCGGGGTTCTCGCGACTGTCGATTCGGGCGGCGCGAAGCTCACCGAACCCGGCGATGCGGGCCTGAATCCCCCGCCAGTGGTGTTCGCTTCCGGCGGGAACGACGATGCGCTTCGGCGACTTCCAGTCGGGGTGGTCGCCGGCGAGAACGGCGTTGTTGACGTTCGCGGCGAGGTCGTCGTGGTCGACGAGGACGCCCACGCGAGCCCCCGGCGGCGCACGATGGGCGAGCACGTCTAGTCCGAGGTGAAGTGCTCGATACTCCGAGACGTTGTTGTCCGGCGGCACGTCAGGGAGTGCGATACGGGCGACTCGCTCGCCGTCGCGGGTCTCTATCACCGCACCGAGTCCACCGCCGTTCGGGCGGTACGACCCGTCCGTCGCGACGTAGAAGTGCCGTTGATGCGTGCGCGGCGGGTGTGCGATGTGAGGCGTCGGCGACTCGTCGAACAAGTCCCGAAGTGTGGGACGGCCGGTCACGGCCATACGAACGTCTCGGAGATGAGACGTAATAAACGTACCCCGTTTTCGGGGGGTCGGGAACCTGCGACCGGGCCGTAACGAAACGTTCAGGCCCCTCCCGGTCGCACCATCGCTGTGACACGGTACCGAAACGTTGGTCTGTTCGTCGTCCTCGCCGCCGTCTGGGGGTCCGCGTTTATGGCGATCAAAGCCGGGCTGGAGTTCTTCCCGCCCGTGCTGTTCGCGGCGCTCCGGTACGACGTGGCGGGGGTAGTGATGCTCGCCTACGCGCTGTACGCCACCGACTCGCCGCTCCCGCGCGGCAGGGCCGAGTGGAGCGAAGTCGCCATCGGCGCGGTGTTCCTCATCGCCGCGTACCACGCGCTTCTGTTTATCGGCGAGACCGACCCCACCGTGACGAGCGCCGCCGCGGCTGTCATCGTGAGCCTCAGCCCGGTTCTCACCACCGGATTCGCGCGACTCCTGCTCCCGAGCGAGCGACTCACCGCGCTCGGCGTCGTCGGTCTCCTCCTCGGACTCGTCGGCGTCGCGGTCCTCTCGGAACTCGACCCGAGCAACCTCCTCGCCGGCGGCACGGTCGCGAAACTCCTCATCTTCGGTGCGGCCGCCGCGTTCGCCCTCGGCTCCGTCCTGACCCGTCGGGTCGACTCCGAGATGCCTATCGAGACGATGGAGGCGTGGTCGATGCTTCTCGGCGCGGGGCTGATGCACGTCGCGTCCGTCGGGCTCGGTGAGAGCATCGGCTCGGTCGACCTCACCGTCCAGTCCGTCGCCGCGCTCGCGTACCTCTCGCTGGCGGCGAGCGCGCTCGGCTTCCTCATCTACTTCGACCTGCTCGCGCGGCTCGGTCCCATCGAGATTAACCTCGTGTCGTACGTCGCACCCGTCTTCGCGGCGCTCTCCGGCTGGGCGTTCCTGAGCGAGGTCCCCACCTCGTCCACGGTCGGCGGGTTCGCGCTCATCTTCCTCGGGTTCGTCCTCCTGAAGCGCGGGGCGATTCGGCGCGAACTCCGGTATCGCCTCGGCGACGGCGCCGGCGCGACCGACTGAAACACGCGGCTATACGCGGCTACGCGTCCGTCGTGTCCGCCGCATCCGCCGCGTCCGCCCGCTCGACCGACTCCACTTCTCCGACCATCGTCCAGCCGTCCTCGCCGGGGCGCTGACGACCGACGACGACGGCGTCGTTGTTCTCCGTCGTCGCGAACCGATAGACCGCGTCGTCGACGGCGCGCCGTCCCTCGGCCTGAAACTCCGTCTGGAAGAACTCCGCGCTCGCCAGCGTGAACGTGCCGTCTATCTCCTCGCCGACGACGAGGTGCATGGCGTTCGGGTGGATGTTGTACATGCGCTTTGCGACGCGATTGAGTTCGGGCATCACCCCGACAGTCGCGCTCGCGGGCTAAATTCCTGCGGGAGCGACGGCGGCCGAAGACGCCGGCGGCCGCCCGACGAACCGCGTGTCGGGACGAACGCATGGCGCTAGGTCGGGTCGGTCAAAATCCGAGACGGTCAGGGGATACAGACTGTTCGGGAACACAAGAATAATGTGTGAATAAAAGAATTAGAGACGTGTATAAAGTATTAGGCTGTCTCTCAGATTCCTATAAAATTTCACGTTTATCTGACGGTCGCGAGTAAACGAGTATGAAACGAATCGAATTCTCGTACCTAATTATGACCCCTCCGCACCATGTTGTGTTCGTAGGTGCCCTCCAACCAATGTCGAACTCCCCATCTACGGTCCCCCGTGAACGCCTCTCCCAACTCCGTGAGGCTCTCACGGAAGAACGGTCGCTTCGCCTCGGCTTCGAACTCGTCGCCGCACCGCTTCGGTTCGTCGGCTTCTGGGCCGCAGTCGCCCTCCCGTTCCTGTATGTTCCCCTGCTGTTCGGCGGCCTCGAATCGAGCGAGTTCACCGTCTTCGGCGCGCTTCTCGCGCTCAACGCACTCGCGCTCGTGCTCGGCCACAACTACGCCCGCTCGTAGGCGACGGGGTCGAAACGGTTCGTGTCCGCGGCTCACACCGACGCGACCTGCGTGTTCCCGCCACTTCCGCACCCGACGTCCGCTCGTTTCTCCCGACCCTCTTCCCCTCCGCTTCCGGCGCGCCTCCACCGCGTCCCCCGCGATTCTCGCCCGTCTCTCGGGACTCCGTGCGCCCGCCCGGCCACTACCGCACATTCCTCATTTTTGACCGTCCGGAATCGAGTCGCTTTAGCGCGGTCCGGTCTTCGGAGTCGGTATGTCGCTCGCGATGGTTCCACTCGGACGGACGGGAACGACGGTCTCCGAACTCGCGTTCGGGACGTGGCGGTTCGGTCGACAGAACGACGACGGCGAGGTCGAGGTCGGCCGCGACCGCGCCCACGAACTGCTCGACGCGTACGCCGCCGCCGGCGGGAACTTCATCGATACCGCCGACATGTACGGCGACGGCGCGAGCGAGCGGTACATCGGCGACTGGCTCGGAGAGCGCGACCGCGAGGAGTTCGTCGTCGCGTCGAAAATTTTCTGGCCCACGCGCGAGGACGCCAACGGCCGCGGCCTCAACCGGAAACACCTCCGCCGCCAGATGGACCGCATTCTCGACCGACTCGGCACTGACTACGTCGACCTGCTGTACATCCATCGGTGGGACGACGAGACACCGGTCGAGGAGTTCATGCGGACGCTCGACGGGTTCGTCCGCGACGGGAAGGTGAACTATCTCGGCACCTCGACGCTCGAACCCAACGCCTGGAAGGTCGTCAAGGCGAACGAGCTCGCCGACAAGCGCGGTTACGAGCCGTTCAAAGTCGCCCAGCCGCGGTACAACGCCGTCAACCGCGAAATCGAGGGGAACTACCTCGACATGTGCGCCGACTACCATATCGGCGTCGTTCCGTGGTCGCCCTTGGCCGGCGGCTTCCTCACCGGCAAGTACGCCCGCGACGAGCGCCCGCCTGCGGACTCCCGCGCGGCGAACGACCAGCGGTTCGCCGACTCCTACCTCACGCCGTCGAACTTCGACACGCTCGAACAGGTCGAGGAGGTCGCCGAGGCGGTCGGCGCGTCGCCCGCGCAGGTCAGCCTCGCGTGGCTCATGCATCACCCGCAGGTCACCGCGCCGATTGTCGGCGCGCGCACGGTCGACCAACTCGGCGAGAACGTCGCGGCCGCGGACATCGACCTCACGCCCGAACAGTTCGAACGAATCTCGGTCGCGAAGCGTCGCGTGTCCGCGTAACGCGTTCGTCGCCGCGCCCCCGAACCGTCAGGTGTAGGTGTCGTCGGCGGGTATCGGCGCGTATGACCGACGACGCGTTCGACGCCGACGCCTACGTCTCCGAACTCCGGGCGAAACGCGAGGAGAAAGACGACTTCTTCGGGTCGCACCCACAGTCGCCGATTCCGCCTGAGGAACGGGACGACTTCGACGGCCTCGACTACTTCGACCCCGACCCCGACTACCGCGTGACCGCGTCGGTCGAGACGCACGCCGACCCCGAGCCGGTGACGATGGACACCTCGACCGACGGCGAGGTCCGGTATCTCCGCGTCGCCACGTTCCACTTCGAACTCCGCGACGCCGACCTCACCCTCGGCGCGTACCGTCAGGAACACGACGACTCGCCGACGCTGTTCGTCCCCTTCCGCGACAAGACGACGGGACAACAGACCTACAACGGCGGTCGGTACATGGAGCTGACGCCCGACGCGTCCCTCGACGAGTTAGACGAGGTCGTCGTCGACTTCAACCTCGCGTACAACCCGTTTTGCGCGTTCACCGACGCCTTCGAGTGTCCGCTTCCCCCCGAGGAGAACTGGCTCGATGTGGTCGTCCCCGCCGGCGAACGGGACTACGAGTAACCGCGACGCGAAAGCGCAAGTTCCATATCGGACGCTTCCGGAGAGACGGACATGGGACTGCTCAGTTCGAAGAAAGCCGTCATCGGGATGGCGCTGATGATCGTCGGGACGCTCGCGATGCTGCCGGGAACGCTACCGAACTCCGCACAGGTGATGTCCTACGCGGTCGTTGTCGGTGCCGGCGGGCTCACCCTCGGAACGTGGCTGGTCGGCACCTCCGAAGAGGGCCGCCCGGTCTGAGACCGGCGCACCCTCTTGTAACGGTGAAGAACCGTCTGTTCTCGCGACGGCGCAGTTCGCCTGTCTGAGCCTGAGCGCGCGTCAGCGACGCGGCCGGACACGCTCCGCGGGAGTGGAGCCACCCGCGGCTCGCGAATCGGTCGGTCGGAAGAAAACGATGCCGCGAAGGCGGTGTTGCGTTCAGGCGTCGGGACCGGACCAACTCTGGAGAGTCGCGGAGTTACTGCCACTCTCGGAGGTCCAGATTACTCGAACAGTCGCGGTCGAGAGGTCGTCGGCCGTCTGCTCAACAACCGTCACTTGACTTCCGGCGGTGATATCCGTCTCCGAATCCGAAGATATCGACTCCCAAGTACCGGTCGTACCGCTCGCCCCGACGAGTTCAGTTCCCGTGGAGTTGTCAAGGGCAACCGTAGAGGTGACGTTGACCTGCGAGGCGTCGATGGAAGTACCGCTTTCGTGGGTGACCGTGAGGGCGGTGCCGTTGTAGTCGAACCCGAAACTCGCCTGCGGAGCAGTGTCGCCGACCTGGTCGCCGAGACCGAGGACGAACGTCCCGATAACGGCCGCGAGAATCACCGTGATGGCGACCATGAGGATAACGCCGATGACCGGCGATACCGCGTCGTCCTCGGCGAGGAGTTGTTTGAAATTCATCTATCCGTTGTAGGTCCACTGCTGGAGCGTGGAGGACGTGCTTCCGCTCTGCGAGTTCCAGATGACGCGAACGGTGTCGCCGTCAGCGAATCCATCAGAGTTGTTTACGACGGCGGACCCACCTGCGGAGATCGGATCGGAGCCACCGTAAGCGGTCCAGTTACTACCGGGATTGCTGAAGTTGCCGGTTACCGTGACCTGGTTTGCGGCAATCTGCTCACCGCTTTCGTGGGTGATGGTCAGGTTGTCGGTGCCGTCGTAATCGAAGCTAAAGCTCGCCTGCGGGGACGTCTCGCTGACCTGGTCGCCGAGTCCGAGGACGAACGTGCCGATGACGGCCGCGAGGATGACTGTGATCGCCACCATCAGGATAACCCCGATGACGGGACTGACTGCACGGTCTTCCGTGAAGAGATGTTTGAGTTGCATGCGTTATGTCCGACACCCGGACGGTATCAGCTCGCCGAAGACACCGGTGGCGCGTCGCTGTCGCGCGACCAGCATCCCTGCCCGGCACCCGTCGCGGTGTGTCCACCCGACCGGTATCTCCGCGATAACTTAAATCTACGTGCCAGATTAATGTGTTATTTCACCTCATGATTCGGGCATTAATATAGTCTTTATATCGTGTTTAAGTCACTAACTACATTCTTCGAGAAACACACGTGAAGGAAATTTGATGTGTCTCGGCGTTCCTCCCGATTCCGACGGGCTCATACGGCGGGTTCGAACGCACCCTGAGACGGACAGTACGGACTCCCGGAGACGGGGACAAAAGAACAGAGCAGAAGAGATACCAGACCGCGACCGCGGGGAGTTACCGCCCCGCGTTCAGCACTCGGACCAGCCGCAGTTCTGACAGGTCTTACAGCCCTCGGAGTAGTAGAGGTCCATCTCGCCGCACTCGGGACACTCGGGGCTCTCGCCCGCCGCGAGCAGGTCCGCGACGGCGTCGTTGTCGGAGCCGTCGTCGACGGCGACGCCGCCGTCGGTGTCCGCGTCCTCGACCGCGGCGGCCTCGGCTTCGACCTCGGTCAGGTTCTGCTGTTGCGGGTAGCCCTTGTCGATATCGCCGTCGAGATACCGCCGCATGGCGGTCCCGATGGCGTCCGGGATGGAGTTGATCTGCTCTCCTTTGTCCCAGGCGACCTTCGGGCTCCGGATGCCCTTCAGCTCGTTCGCGATCTCCTCGGGGTCGACGCCCGAGCGGAGCGAGGTGGAGACGGTCTTGGCGAGCGCCTCGGTGAAGGAGGCGGTGAAACCGCCGGAGTTGCCGATGTTGGCGAACAGTTCGAACGGCTCGCCGTGTTCGTCCTCGTTGATGTTGACGTAGAGCTTCCCGTAGCCGGTGTCGATGCGCTGGGTGACGCCGTACAGCACGTCCGGGCGGGGGCGCTTTTTGCCCACGTCGCTCGGGGAGTCGGCGAAGGCGAGTTCGAGTTCGCTCCCGATGAGGTCCGAGACTTCCTCGGATTCGAGGAACGCCTCCACGTCGCCGAACACGTCGCGAATCTGCGAGACGATGGCCTCGGCGGCCTCCTCGTCGTCGGAGAACTCGGTGTTCTTCGCGCGCGTGGTGAGCACCTGCTTCGAGCGGGTGCCGTCGCGGTAGACGGTGACGCCCTTGCCACCGTGGTCGTAGATGTAGCGGTAGACCTCGTCCATGTCCTCTTTCGAGGCGCTGTTCGGGAAGTTACAGGTCTTCGAGATGGCGGAGTCGACGCCGCTCTGGAGGGCGCACTGGACGCCCGCGTGCTCGATGCCCGCGAGGTCGGAGGTCACGACGAACAGCTCGGAGATGGCGTCCGGGACGGTCGACAGCGAGTCGACACCGTCGAACTCGTTTGCGGCCATCTGCTCTTGGGCCTCGCGCTTGACGGCCTCGACGTCGATGTCGTTGGCCTCCAGCACGCGGAGGAAGTAGTCGTCGAACTCGACGAGCATCTCGTCGCCCTGCACGTCGTCGGAGACGTTCTTGTAGTAGGCGACGTTGTAGATGGGCTCACAGCCGCCGGTGGTGTTCGACACCATCGAGGTGGTGCCCGTCGGCGCGATGGTCGTCGTGTTGTGGTTGCGGATGGGGTAGCCGTCTTCCCAGTCGTCGGCGTCCTCGCCGGTGTGGTGTTCGAACCACTCGCGGTACTCCGTCGGGTTCGCGTACTTCGAGTCTTCCCACGCCTCGAACGGGCCGCGCTCCGCGGCGAGTTCGTGGGAGGCCCGCTTGGACCCGTGGTTGATGTGGGTCATGAGTTGCTGGGCCATCTCGTTGCCCTCTTCGGAGCCGTAGCGGACGCCGAGCTGGATGTACATCTGGGCGAGCCCCATGATGCCGAGGCCGATTTTACGGAGTTCGCGGACCTTCTCCTCGATCTTCTCGACCGGGAAGTCCGACATCGTGACGACGTTTTCGAGGAAGCGCGTGCCGCTTTCGATGCGGTGGTTGAACTCCTCCCAGTCGACGGCGTCTTCGAGGAAGGCGTCCGTCGCGGCCTCCAGCGAGTCGTACTCGTCGCCGTGGGCGTCGTACCAGACGCGCCAGTCGGGCGAGTCCTCCGCGACGAGCGTCGAGAGGTTGATGTGGCCGAGGTTACACGCCTCGTACTCCTCGAGCGGCTGTTCGCCGCAGTTGTGAACGACAATGCCGTTCGCGACGAACGAGTGGGTGTCGGGTTCGGTGAGGTCGTACACGGCCTCGTGTCCGTCTGCCTTGACGGACTCGACGGTGACCTCGAACTGCTCGCTGTACGGTCCGCGGTCGTAGCTGTCGAGCCGCTCTGCCAGCGCGTTGTTCTTCGTCTCGTGGAGGAACCCGATCTCGTCCCGGAATCGGACGAGATTTTCCTTGGCGATGATGAGTTCGTGTCCTGCTTTCGTATCGTACGATTTCATCCCTCCCTTCCCATCGGGGAGTTCTTTCGACCCCTCTTTCTTCCGGTCGGTGAGGACCTTGCTTGCGATGCCGAAGTTGAGGAGTAACTGTTGTGTCTGCTTGAGCAGGTTAGCATCCGTGCTCCAAAGACGGGCCGAGACACCCTTCTCTGGTGTTCCCTGAACGCCTCCGTCGGCGCTGAACAGCCCACGGAGGAACCCGCGAGCCATGTCCTCGCTACCACGCATCACCGCATCGGGAATCTGGAGCTTATTCTCGCCGAGCCCCGATTCGACGGCGTACTCGTACAGTCGCGTCGAGCGGATCCGCTGTTCGACCGCCTGCGGACCACGGTAGCTGTCCGCTCGGTTGATAGTACTCACACCGACAGTGTAGTCACGGTTCTTGTGAGGGTCTCTAACGACAGCGTTGACGTCCGCGGTGAACGATTCAGAAAGCGTCGAGTCGTCGTCGTAAAAGTTCAGTACCGCTCGCTCCTCTTCGTGCTTGAGGTGGCCGTCGCCGACGAGCCAGCCGAGCACGCGACCCTCCTCAGCAGACCCGTGTGACCCGAAGGAACCTTTTCGGTTCTGGATGTGGACCGTGTCGCCGGCGTCGAGGTCTCCGGCTTCGACCCATCCGTCGTCAGTCATGACCCGGTGGTCGACCGTGAGACGTAGTTCGTATCCTTCCTCGGTCGTGAGTTTGTAGACGTCCTTCTCTCCGGTCTTGTAGACGCTACTTGCTTCCTTGACCCGGTCTTCGCTCAGGCGGCCATCGACGACCACGTCGCGAGCGACACCCTGCTCGTACAGCTCTTCGGCCGGGACGAGGCCGCTCTCGGTACTTATCAACGTGTCACCGGTGACGCACGGGTTGGTCGCGAGGATGCGGTGGTCGGGGTGTTTTTCGACGTCGAAGGAGTGCTGTTTGTTCGCGCGTTCGAGGTAGACGACGCCGGGTTCGCCGTTCTCCCACGCGCCCTCGATGATCTGGTCCCAGAGTTCCTTCGCGGGGACCGACAGCACCTCGCCGACCTCGACGTACTCGCCGAGATCGAACATGTCGTAGATCTCTTTCGTCTGGGGCGTGGCGACGTGCGGCTCTTCGGTGCGGGGGTTCGTGAAGACGAACTCCTCGTCGTTGTACAGCGCCTCCATGAAGCCGTCGGTGATACCGACGGAGATGTTGAAGTTCGAGAGGTGGCCCTCGACGGCGTTGCGGAGGTGCTTGGGGACGCGCCCGTCCTCGTCGATGAGTTCGCGTGCCTCGTCGAGCGCGTCGACGAACTTGGTGTGGGTGAAGTCGTCGGGGTCGTTCAGGCGGAGCGTGTGCGCGAGCGACACGTCCTTGTTCTTCGCGTGGAGGAACTGGATGACGTCGGGGTGGCTGACGCGCATGACGCCCATCTGCGCGCCGCGGCGCGCGCCGCCCTGCGCGATGGTCTCGCACATCTGGTCGAACGTCCGCATGAACGTGATGGGTCCGGAGGCGATGCCGCCGGTCGAGCCGACCGCGTCGCCGTAGGGGCGGAGCTTCCAGAAGGCGTAGCCCATGCCGCCGCCGGACTGGAACACCTCGGCGGCCTCCTTGGCCGTCTGGTGGATGTCGGTGATGTCGTCACCGGGCGAGTCGACGAAACAGGCAGACAACTGCTGGAGTTCGTCGCCGGCGTTCATGAGCGTCGGCGAGTTCGGCATGAACGAGAGCTGTTCCATCAGCTCCTCGAACGTCTCGCGCTTCTCGACGACGACCTCGCGTACCTCCTCGGGGAGTTCGGAGACGAGAGTGTCGTAGGCGAATTTGTTGACGTTGTACACCGAGAGCGTCGCCTCGGCCTCGTCGTCGTTGGCCGTGACGCCCTTGCCGAAGACCTCCGCGGCGAGTTCGTCTCGGCGCGGGTGGTCCGGCTTGATAAGGTCGGGCGTGACCGTGATTTCGGTGTCGCGCTTTTCGGCCTCGAAGACGGCCTCCGCGAGCGCGATGTTCTTCGCGACGCGGGGGAACAGGTCCTCCTGCGTCTCGATGAGGTCGCCGTCGGCGTCCTTGCGGAGGTAGCGGGCGGGGAGGATGTTGCTGTAGGCGTTGCCCGTCATCCGCGCTTCGAGAGTCTCGCCTTCGGTCCGCTTGACCGGAAGCACGAGCTCGTCCGTCGAGAGGTTCGCGTCGCTCATCTTACTGTGCCTCCCGCCCGAGCCGCGTTCGGGCGAGGTCGCGTCGATAGTGTCCGGAAATTCCGCTCATTGGTGACGATATTGGTGTGTGTTGCGTGGTTGGTTAAGGGCTTCGAACTCGGAGGTTCGACCGCCGAACGTATCATACTTAGTGCAATTACCCGACGGCCGACGACCGGGTCCGAAGTGCACGGATTCAGACGACGGACGGAAACCACATAACCGTAGGTAGAGCGGAGCGAAAGTGAAATCGTGATGCGAGAAATCGCAAGACGTAGCCGTGATATCCAGTAGAACGTGAGGGGGGAGACGAAGCGTCTGAAACCGTCACATGGTGAACGGTCCCGCATCACCGGAGAGGATATAAAGGAAGACCGGACAGTCGACGGCCGCATAATTATCAGAATTTGTATGTTCTAATTCCGCGGTCGCTCAGGGGTGCCGAAATCCGTCGTTTCGGCCGAAAAGTCACGCCGGAACCGAGCGACGAGACCGCCCACAAGCTTATCCGCTCTACGGGTGTCATATCGGGGTATGGTACTGACTCCCCTCGCGCTCACCCCGCTACAGCTCGGCGGCCTGCTCTCGGGGCCGCTCGGTCAGATGCTCGTGGTGCTCGCGGCCGTCGCCGTCGTCATCCTCGTCGGCCGGCTGTTCCTCAAAGTCGCGTGGCGACTGGTCACCATCGCCGCCATCGTCGTGGGCGCGCTGTTGTTGCTGTCGTTTTTCGGCATCAACGTCCTCTGAGACGACAGTAGAGCCGCCTGTCCGCGACTGAGAAGAGAACGTCGCAGGCGGGAGTCAGCAGTCGCACCTCGACGCGGCCGAATCTGACCCGTCTCAGGCCACGTCGAAGCCGGCGACCGACGTGAGGAAGTTTCTGACGACGCCGTGTCCCGACCCCGTGAGCACGCTCTCGGGGTGGAACTGGACGCACTCGATGGGATACTCGCGGTGACGAACGCCCATCACGAGGGCCTCGCCGTCGTGGTCGGTCGTCGCCGAGACGTCGAAGCAGTCGGGGACCTCCGTGGCGACGAGGGAGTGGTAGCGCCCGGCCGGGAAGCCGTCTTCGAGGCCGCCGAAGACGCCCTCGCCGTCGTGGTCGACCGGGAACGCCTTGCCGTGAATCGGCTCCGGGGCGTGGCCGATGGTTCCGCCGTAGGCGTACACCGCGGCTTCGAGGCCGAGACAGACCCCGAGCGTCGGAATCTCGGTCGAGAGCTCCGCGAGCACGTCGTTCGTCACGCCCACGTCGCGGTCGTTCTTCGGATGCCCCGGCCCCGGCGAGATGACGATGGCGTCGGGGTCGAGGTCGCGTATCTCGTCGAGCGACGCGGTGTTCTTCCGCACCTCGATGTCGAGCGGTTCGCCCTCGACGGTCTGCTCGGAGAAGTACTCCACGAGGTTGTACGTGAACGAATCGAAGTTGTCGACGACGACGAGCCGAATCATTGCGACGCCTCCTCGGTCCCGTACTCGATGCGGCGGACGGCGTCGAGCACCCCACCCATCTTCTGTTCGGTCTCCTCGTACTCCGCGGTCGGGTCGGAGTCGGCGACGATGCCGGCCCCCGCGCGGACGGTGATGGTGTCCTCCGAGCCGCCGGCTTCGAGCGTCGCGGTCCGGATGACGATGGCCATGTCGGCGTCGCCGGTCCACGAGTAGTAGCCGACGCCGCCGCCGTAGACGCCGCGGGGCTCGGCTTCGAGGTCGTCGATAATCTCCATCGCGCGGACCTTCGGCGCGCCGGTGAGCGTCCCCGCGGGGAACGTCACGCGCGTGGCGTCGAAGGCGTCCGAGTCGCCGTCGAGCGTCCCCGAGACGGTCGATTCGATGTGCTGGACGTGGCTGTACTTGATGATGCTCATGAAGTCCTCGACGCGGACGCTCCCGGGCATCGAGACCCGGCGCACGTCGTTGCGGCCGAGATCGACGAGCATCGTGTGCTCGGCGCGCTCTTTCGCGTCCGCGAGGAGTTCGCCGGCGAGGCGGCGGTCCTCGACCGGGCCGGAGCCGCGCTGGCACGTCCCCGCGATGGGGTTGACGACGACGCGGTCGCCGCGCACGGAGACGAGCGTCTCGGGGCTCGCGCCGACGACGCGCCGGTCGCCGTGCCGGAGTAAGTACATGTACGGCGAGGGGTTCACCTCGCGCAGGGAGGCGTACAGGCCGACCGGGTCCACCTGTCCGCGGAGTTTCCGGGTGCGCGAGATGACGCCCTGATAGATGTCGCCGTCGCGGACGTGTTCTTTCGTCTTCCTGACCGCGGCCTCGTAGTCCTCGCGCGAACCGGCGTCCTCGCCGGTCCGCTCGAAGCCGCCGGGCGAGGGGTCGTCCGCCGCGCGGAGCTTCTCGGCGACGCGTTCGGCCTCGGCGACGACGCCGTCGTACACTTCGCCGGGGTCGTCGTCGGGGGTAACGACGGGGGTACAGACGAGGCGGACGGCGTCCTCGCGGTGGTCGAACGAGAGGGTCCGGGTCGTGAGGACGAACTCGGCGTCCGGGTCGTCGGTGTCGGGGCGCTCGCGGCCGACTTCGTCGAGCCAGAGGTCGTAAACGGCCTCGTAGGCGAGGAAGCCGACCAGCCCGCCGGTGAGCGTCTGACGGTCCGTCTCGGGGAAGTTGACGCGCGGGAGGTCCGGGAGCGCGCCGCGCAGGGAGTCGAGCACGTCGCCGTCGCCCGCGCCGACGAACTCCGCGGCGGGACCGCCGAGGTCGGTCACGTCGACGCCGTCGGGGCCGACCGTCACGACCGCTTCTGGGTCGTAGCCGACGAACGAGAAGCGGGCGTGCGAATCGGCGGCGGCCGCGGGCGCCGAGAACGCGCCCTGCGGGTTGCTGGACGAGACCTTCTCGGCGCTCTCCAAGAGGAAGCCGTAGTCGCTTCGGTCGGCGAGCGTCGTGTACGCGGCCAGCGGGTCCACCGACGCGTCGAGGTCGGAAACGAGGTGCGTCACGACCGGTTCGTCCGCGTCGCCGACGAGGTCGACGAACTCCTCGCGGTCGGTGTCGGGAGCCGTCACGCGAGCGCCTCCTCGTGGTCGTCGGACTCCCCGCGAGCCGCCTTCGCCGCGGCGACGAACGCGCGGACCGCGTCGTGGTCCTTGACGCCGCCTGAGGCCTCGACGCCGCTGGCGACGTCGACGCCGTCGGGTTCGACCGTCCGAACCGCCTCGGCGACGTTGTCGGGCGACAGGCCGCCCGCGAGCACCACGGGTACGTCGACCGCTTCGACGAGTTCGCGCGAGGCGTCCCAGTCGTGGGTCTCGCCGGTCCCGCCCGCGCCCGAGGCGGAGGGCGTGTCCACGAGGACGGCGTCGACGACGGGCGCGACAGCGCGTGCGCGGTCGAGGTCGGTGGCGTCCACGACGGGGACGACGCGGACGCCGGTCGCGCGGAGCGAGTCGAGGTCGTCGGCCGCGAACTCGCCGTGGAGTTGGAGCACGTCGGGGCCGACCTCGCGGGCGAGGTCGCGGGCGTGGTCGATGGAGTCGGGCATGGTCACGAGGACGGTTGTGAGGAACGGCGGCGCGGCGGCGAACAGCCCGCGGGCGTGCTCGCGAGAAATCTCGCGGGGCGTGTCCACGGGCACGTCGCAGATGGCACCCACCGCGTCGGCACCGGCCGCGTCGACGGCGTCGAGGTCGGCCTCGTTGGTGACGCCGCACACTTTGACGCGGGTCATCTCACGCCTCCCGGAGCGCGTCGAGTTTGGCTTCCGCGGCACCGGAGTCGATGGCGTCGCGGGCGACCTCGACGCCCTCCTCCAGCGAGTCCGCGAGGTCGGCGACGTAGACGGCCGCGCCGGCGTTGGCGAGGATGAGGTCGCGCTTCGGCCCGGTCACGTCGCCGGTGAGGATGCCTTCGAGGTCGTCGGCGTTCTCCTGCGGCGTGCCGCCGGCGACCGCCTCGATGGGGGCCCGTTCGAGACCGAGGTCGGCGGGCGTGAGCGTGTACTCGGTGATTTCGTCGCCGTCGATTTCGGCGACCGTCGTCGCGTCGTGGAGCGCGATTTCGTCCATGCCGGAGCCGTGGACGACGAGGGCGCGCTCGACGGGCATGTGCGACAGCGACTCGGCGATGAGCGGGACGAGGTCGGCGTCGTAGACGCCGAGGACCTGCGCGTCGGCCCCGGCGGGGTTCGTCAGCGGCCCGAGGACGTTGAATACGGTCCGCATGCCGAGTTCTTTCCGCGGGCCGATGACAGCCTTCATCGCGGGGTGGAACACGGGCGCGAGCATGAAGCCGACGCCCTTGTCATCGATGCACGCCTCGACGGACTCGGGTTCGGCCTCGACGTTCACGCCGGCGACCTCCAGCACGTCGGCGCTCCCGGAAGACGAAGAGACGGAGTAGTTGCCGTGCTTGGCCACCGCCGCGCCCGCGCCGGCCGCGACGAGCGCGCTCGTGGTCGAGACGTTGATGGTGTTGTAGTCGTCGCCGCCGGTGCCGCAGGTGTCGACGAGCGGGCCGCGGTCGGGCTCGATGGTCAGGGCGGCGTCGCGCATTCCCTGCGCGAAGCCCGCGATTTCGGCCTCGGTCTCGCCTTTCGCCCGGAGTGCGGCGAGGAGCGCGCCGATCTGCGCCTCGGTCGCGTCCTCGAAGACCGCCCGCGCGGCGTCGCGCGCCTCCTCGACAGTCAGGTCCGCACCGCCGGTCACACGTTCGATATAATCCTGCATTGGTAATCACCGATGTACTTCTTCGGGTTATGATGTACAAATCCGTACATCGGCTTAAGGGTGTCGGGCTGGCGAAAATCGCCGCCATCGGGCGGTCGCCGCACGGGGTGAATCGACCGCGACGGACGGCGGGACCGCGCTGTGACCCGAATCGCCGCACGTAGTCCGATTCGAAAGCTTAAATTGTAACCCCGGACAACGGAGAGATACGTCCGAACGGACGCGGGAAGCACCGTAACCGGGTTGGTGGTCTAGTCTGGTTATGACACCTCCTTGACATGGAGGAGGCCGGCAGTTCAAATCTGCCCCAACCCACTCCTCTTCCCGCGTTTCGGCGTTCGGCGATGTTCGCAACACACCGGGTTGGTGGTCTAGTCTGGTTATGACACCTCCTTGACATGGAGGAGGCCGGCAGTTCAAATCTGCCCCAACCCACTACTTTCTCGCGACGAATTACCTCCCGAGCACCGCGTAGCGTGTGCTCGGTACCCCGAGTCGCGTGCAATCGTGTCGCGGGTCAGATTTGAACCAGCGAGCAACGTGCGACACCCAGTGTCGCAGTAAAATGACCGGCGGAGCCGTGAGTCGCGTAGCGTTGCGAGTGAGGTTCACGCGAGCGACGCGAGCGTGTTACTCGACACAGCCTCCCGCACCACCCAACCACTATGTCCATCGCCCGCGAATTCCGCCCATGACCCTCCTACAGATTCCCGGCGGTCCGGAACTCGTCATCCTCGCGCTGTTGCTCCTCATCCCGCTCGCGGTCGTCTATCTGGGCTACAAGCTCATCCAGTCGCTCCGGGCGTTCGACGAGGGCAGACAAGAGCGGACACAGCGGTAGCGTCACGACGGCACGTCGGGTCGGGCGTCGTCGCTTCGACTCTCGGCGGCTCCCGTCGGCGACGCCGACCGCTGTCGCTGGTGGTGGAGACGCGCCAGTTGGAGCGTCACCGCGTAGCCGACGACGGCGAGGGCGACGGCGAGAATCGTGTTGCCGACGAGCTGTCGAAACAGGATATCGAGACCGGCGCTGAGCGACACGTCTGCGACTGAGGCCCCCGGAACCGGGCCGAGCAGGTGCGAGCCGAGCCAGAAGCTCGCGCCGTACACCGCCCATTTGACGGGCGGGTTGAACACGACGAGCGTGGCGACGAGCGCGAGTCGGCTCGCCCGCTCGACGAAGTAGGCGATGAGGACGAACAGCGCGAGGGCGGTCCCCGCGGTCGGCATGGCCACGAAGAAGACGCCGAACGCGAAGCTGGCGGCCACCTCGTGAGGTGTGTGGTCCGCCGCGAACGCTCGTTCGAGGCCGGACCTGACGCGGGGACGAATCGACGCGAGACGGTCGTACACTCGTCGCGACTAGAAGCGAGACGTCGTTATCAACGCTTCGCCGATTTGGTTACTGGTAGCAGTCAGCGTGGAACGACTGACGACCGGCGGGCGGCGGTCAGCGGAACCGGCGGTCCGACTCCCACTTGTCCTTGAGTTCTATCATCTGGCCGACGTCGCGGGCCACGTCCGAGAGATGGAAAGCGATGTCCGTGGCGGTCACGATACCGACCATCTCGGAACTGTCGACGACGACGACGAGCTTTTTCACCCGCTTTTCGCGCATCTTCTTGGCGGCCGCACGCGCGGTGGAGTCCGGTCGGACCCACTTGATGGGACTCGACATGACCGCGCGGGTCGGGACCGCCGAAAGCGGCTTCCCGCTCGCCACGCCGGCGCGGAGCGCGTCCGACTCGGTGACGATGCCCGCGGGGCCGCCGTCGGCCGTCACGACGACGCTCCCCGCGCCCTCGCGGAGCATGGTCCGGGCGCAGTCGGCGACGCTCGACCTCAGGTCGACGGTCGCCACCTCGTCGGTCATGATGTCGTCGACGCGCATCTCAGACGTCCGCGGGCATGTCCGCTTTCGCGGCCGTCAGGGTCGCCGAGGACCGCCCGTCGAGCGTGCCCCCGGCGGCGGGGCCGTCGGTGGGGAGGTCGGCGCGGGCGTTCTCGTCTATCGTAGATGCCGTCTGTTGATACTGGACGGCTCCGACGCCGGCGACGTGGACTGAGACGGGCACCATCGCGGCGACGAGCCGCCGCATGTCGGTCTCCGTAATCGCATCAGGAAGCCGTGATTCGGCCTCCAAAACGAGGTTCTCGGCCATTACCGTACCGACTCGAATATGGTGTATAAATCCGCACATTCGAGTATCAAACGAGATACTGGACGACACGACAGACGGCGGACCGACACCGACAGTCGCGAACGCGAGTCGAGCCGACTCGAGCGTCAGCCATACACCCGTTGGGCGCTAGCAGACGGCATGGAAACCGAGTTCCGCCTGCTCGTGGCGGGCTTCTGCATCGTCGCGCCGTCGCTGTTGTTCGTCGGGTTCATCAGACTGCTCGACGCCATGCGCGAGGACGCCCTCGTCGAGCGCATCCTCGACAGGGTCGACGAGGGCAACGGGCCGACCGGAACGGCGCTCGACCCGACGACGTTCCTGCGGTCCGCGCGGGAGCAGTCGCGCCGGCGGACGACGGTCTGTCGGGAGTGCGGCGCGCCGAACGCGACCGACGGCGGGCGCTGTGGGCTGTGCGGGGCGGCGTTGCGATAGGGGCGAAAAAGAACCAACAGGCCGAAAACCGCGTTCGAGGCGGAGTTAGAGGAAGTCTTCGATGTGGTCGGCGACCTCGTTGGGGGTGTCGCCGACGGGGACGCCCGCGTCGTTGAGGGCGGAAATCTTGGACTCAGCGGTACCCGTGCCCGACCCGGAGACGATAGCGCCGGCGTGACCCATGCGCTTGCCCGGCGGTGCCGTGCGGCCGGCGATGAAGCCGGCGACGGGCGTGTCCATGTGCTCCGCGATGAACTTCGCGGCCTGCTCTTCGTCCTCGCCGCCGATTTCGCCGCACATGACGACGGCGTGGGTGTCGGGGTCGTTCTCGAACGCTTCGAGGGCGTCGACGAACGAGGTGCCGATGATGGGGTCGCCGCCGATGCCGATGGCGGTGGTCTGGCCGATGCCGCGCTCGGTCAGGTTCGAGACGACCTGGTAGGTGAGGGTGCCGGAGCGGGAGACGAGGCCGACGTTCCCCTCCTCGAAGATGTTGCCGGGGAGGATGCCGAGCTTGGACTCGCCGGGCGTGATGATGCCCGGGCAGTTGGGGCCGATGAGGCGCGTGTCGGTCTCCGACAGGCGCTTGTTGACCTTGGCCATGTCCTGCGTCGGGACGCCCTCGGTGATGGCGACGACGAGGTCGAGGTCCGTGTCGAGCGCCTCGAAGATGGCGTCGCCCGCGAACGCCGGCGGAACGAACACGACCGAGGCGTTGGCGTCTTCCTCGTCGACCGCCTCTTCGACGGTGTCGTAGACGGGGATGCCGTCGACGTCCTGACCGCCCTTTCCGGGGGAGGTCCCGGCGACGACGTTCGTGCCGTATTCGACCATCTGCCGGGTGTGGAACTTGCCTTCGCCACCCGTGATACCCTGTACAACCACTCGCGTGTCGTCGTCGACGAAAATGCTCATTGGGACACCTCCTGTGCGTTCTCGACGGCACGCTGGACGGCGTCCTCCAGCGTCCCCTCGACCTGTACGAGGTCCGTGTTCAGAATCTCCATACCCTCCTCGGCGTTCGTGCCCGCGAGGCGGACGACGACCGGCTTGGGAATCTCGTCGAAGCTCTCTAAGGCCTCGTTGATACCCTTGGCGACCTCGTCGCCGCGGGTGATGCCGCCGAAGATGTTGAACACGACGGAGTCGACGTTCTCGTCGGAGAACACCATGTCAAGCGCGTTCGACACGCGCTCTGCTTTCGCGCCGCCGCCGATGTCGAGGAAGTTGGCGGGTTCGCCGCCGAAGTAGTCCACGAGGTCGAGCGTCGTCATGACGAGCCCGGCACCGTTGCCGATGATGCCGACGTTACCCGACAGACGGACGTAGTCGAAGCCGTACTCGCCGGCCTTGGCTTCGAGGTCGTTCTCGTAGGCGTCCTCTTCCATCGCCGCGAGGTCGTCGTGACGGAACAGGGCGTCGTCGTCGATGTTCATGACGGCGTCCGCGGCGACGATGTCGCGGTCCGAGGTAATCATGACGGGGTTGATTTCGATGTCCGAGGCGTCGTTCGACTCGTAGAGGTCGTACAGCGTCGTGAGGAACGAGGCCACGTCGAAGGCCACGTCGCGGGGGATACCCGCCTCGAAAACGACCTTGCGGGCCTGATAGGGGTGCAGGCCGAACGCGGGGTCGATGTGTTCGCGCGCGATGGCATCGGGGTTCTCCTCGGCCACTTCCTCGATGTTGACGCCACCTTCCGTCGAGACCATCGCGACGGGCTTGCCCTCGCTTCGGTCCATCGTGATGCCGACGTACAGCTCGTTCTCGAAGTCGACACCGGCCTCGACGAGCACCCGCTCGACCGTGTAGCCCTTGAGATCCATCCCGAGGATGTCCTCTGCGGCCTGTCGAGCCTCGTCCTCGTCCGTGGCGATTTTGATGCCACCGGCCTTGCCACGCCCACCGACGTGTACCTGCGCCTTGATGGCGGCGGGGTATCCGATCTCCTCGACCGCCTCCATGACCTCCTCTACCGACGACGCGAGACGGGACTCTGGCACCGGAATCCCAGCCTCTGCGAAGATATCCTTCGCCTGGTATTCGTGAAGCTTCATTACCATGCGTGGGAGGGGAAGGCACGCGCTTAAATCCCATTCATCTACGTTCAGGGTCGACGGTGTCAGACTCTCCTAATAGATAACTCGTTTTGCATATATGCATTCTATGAGGGCTGAGCGGCACGCGTAGGGTCAAATCAACCCGAAGCTCTGGATAGGAAAACACTTTTGGGTATATGCAATCTAAAGCGCATACAGAGATGAACCCAGATACGCTGGATCTAATCAGCAAGAACATCGAGAGGAACCACGACAAATACGTGGCAATGGGTTCGCCCGGTGAGGTCGCCGAGGACCGAGTCTAAGCTAAAATCCGTTTTCCCGACCGTGGTTGATTACGCTTCGTAACTGTTTGAGCGTCGGCTTCATCGACATACGATTCTCGCAGTCCAAGAGGAAGTTTCGGAAATAGCGATGCCAACTAACGTATAGTTCGTCTTTCAGCCACAGGGAATTGTATTTCACATCCGAATGGAGGCCACGAATTATCTTGGAATGCAGTACGGCACGCTCAATATGATCTCCGGGCCACTCCTCGTCGGGAAAGTCGACATCGTTCTGCTTCAGCAAGCGGCATTGAAGCCGAATTACGTTCTCTCGAAACCGGTCCTCCGCGAGGTCCTCGGGCGTGGAAACCCCACGCTCTACTAGCCGGTTCAAGAGTTGTTTCTCGGAGAGATACATTGGACCGTCTCGTTTCTGCCATGGCGCGAGGTTTCGGTCCATAGTGTAGGGAAAATACGTAATAGGATAAGAACTTCTGTGTAACTATGCGCGCTGTCAGATTCCACGACCACGGCGGACGCGACGTGCTTCAGGTAGACGACATCGACACGCCCGAGCCGGCGGCGGGCGAGGTCCTCGTCGAAGTCGCGGCCGCGGGCGTCAACCCCGTCGACACGTACTTCCGGGAAGGCTCGTACCAGCCGTTCGCGATGCCGATGATTCCCGGCATCGACGTGGCCGGGACGGTCGCGGCGGTCGGGGCCGACGTGACGGGATTCGCGGAGGGCGACCACGTCGTCGGCACCGGCATCGGCAAGGATCATTACGGCGGCTACGCCGAGTTCGCGGCCGTTCCGACCGACCGCCTCGCGGTCCTCTCGGACGACGTGAACCTCGTCGCGGCCGGCGGCGCGGGCGTCGCCGGCGTCACCGCGTGGCGCGCCCTCGTCGACCACGGCGGCATACAGCTCGGCGACACGGTGCTGATTCACGGCGGCTCCGGCGGTGTGGGTCACGCCGCGGTCCAGCTCGCCGCGGCGTCCGGCGCTCGCGTCATCGCCACCGCCGCGCCCGACTACCACGACCGGGTATCCGAACTCGGCGCGGACGTGGTCCTCGACTACGACCGCGACGACCTCGCCGACGCCGTCGTGGACGCCGCGACGGGCGACGGCGTGGACCTGACGCTCGACCACCGGTTGGACGATTACCTCCAGTTCGACGCCGACGTGGCCGCCCACGGCGGTCGCATCGTCGGCATCGGCGAGAACGACCCCGAAGTCGGTTTCGACCTGTCGTCGGCCGCTCGGGGGAAGGACCTCTCGTTGACGATGATGAGCATGTTCAACACGCCCGACCTCTCCGCGCCCCTGCGCGAACTCGCCGGCCAGATGGGCGCGGGCGAGTTCGAAATCGACGTGGCGCGGACCTACGACCTCGACGAGGCCGCCGAGGCCCACCGCGCCGTCATGGAAGACAGCTTCCTCGGCAAGTTAGTCATCACGCCCTGACGGCGACGCTGAAGGGTGACGACGCGGCCGGTCGCCGCCGGGCGCACAGCCGCGACCGAGTT
Source organism: Haloferax chudinovii (assembly GCF_042663345.1). Lineage (NCBI taxonomy): Archaea > Methanobacteriati > Methanobacteriota > Halobacteria > Halobacteriales > Haloferacaceae > Haloferax > Haloferax chudinovii. The sequence continues at coordinate 686,223 of NZ_JBHTAB010000001.1, read as the reverse complement.
ATGTTCCGTGCGCACGTATCGCACAGCGTATGGACGTGATATTCGACTTCGACGGAACCGTAGCTCTCGTGACCGGTGCGAGCGGCGCGCTCGGCGGCGCAGTCGCCCGCGCGTTCTACGAGGCGGGCGCGTCAGTCGCGGCCGCGGACGTGGTCGAACCCGACGACGAAGACGGCTTTTTCGAGGCCGAGGACGTTCGATTCTACGAGGGAGACTTCACCGACGAGGACGACGTGGCGCGCGTCGTCGACGCGGTCGTCTCCGACTTCGGCCGCCTCGACCACCTCGCCAACATCGCCGGGACGTGGCGCGGCGGGACGCCGGTCGATGAGACGGACGCGGACACCTTCGACTTCCTGTTCGACGTGAATCTCAAGACGATGTTCCTCGCGTCGAAACACGCGGTTCCGCATCTCCGCGAGACCGAGGGGTCCGTCGTGAGCGTCTCGGCCCGCTCGTCGCTGGAGGGCGGCGAGGGCGACGGCGTCTACCGGGCGTCGAAGGCGGGCGTCCGCCTGCTCACGGAGACCATCGCCGAGGAGAACCGCGGGGTCGTGCGCGCGAACGCGGTCATGCCGAGCGTCATCGACACGCCGATGAACCGCGAGATGATGGCCGACGCCGACTTCGACGCGTGGGTCAAACCGGAGGAAATCGCCCGGACCGTCCTCGCGCTCTGTTCGGACGCGACCCCCGTGACGAGCGGCGCGGCCGTCCCGGTGTACGGCGAGGCCTGAGACGCCCGACTCGTGGCAACACCCGTCACGAGACGGTATGACATTCGTTTCGGTGCGCGCGAATTTTTACGCGGTGCGTAAGGGATTCACGAACACGACACTCGTTAGAAAAATGAGGATATTTGGGGTCTGAATTCGGACGAACGTTCCTCATACTACAGTTGGTTGGAGAATTATGTTGATTTCCCCCCGATATGCGACGGCATACCGCGTCATTTATCACACCCACATCGGCAACAGGGTGGTAGACATGACCGAACGTGAAACGTGGGCAACCAGGGCGGGGTTCATCCTCGCGGCCGTCGGCAGTGCGGTCGGCCTCGGGAACATCTGGCAGTTCCCGTTCAAGACCGCCGAGTTCGGCGGTGCCTCCTTCCTGATCGTCTACCTCGTCGCGGCGCTCGGCATCGGCCTCCCGGCCATCCTCGCCGAGTTCGTCATCGGACGCAAAGCCAACCTGAACACCATCAGCGCCTTCGAGAAACTCGGCTACAAGGAGTGGCGCGTCGTCGGTGCCATCGGCCTGTTCACCGGCTTCTGGATTCTGTCGTACTACAGCGTCGTCGGCGGCTGGGTCCTCCGATACATCGGCGGGAGCCTGACGGGCGCGTACTTCGCCGCCCCCGCGGAGTACTTCGGTCAGGTGTCCGCCGGGATGGAGGCGCTCGCGCTCCACGCCGTGTTCATGGCGCTCGTCGTCGGCATCGTCGCCGCCGGCATCGAAGACGGCATCGAGAAGGCGACGAAGCTGATGGTGCCGAGCATCATCGTCATCCTCGGCGCGCTCGCCGTCTTCGCCTTCACGCTCCCCGGCGCGTCGGCGGGCTACGCGTACTTCCTCTCGCCCGACTTCAACGCGCTGTCGGAGAACTTCGCCGAAATCGTCCCCTTCGCCGTCGGGCAGGCGTTCTTCTCGCTGTCGCTCGGCATGGGCGCGATGATCACCTACGCCTCCTACATCGACGGCGACCAGAGCCTGTTCGGCGACGGTATCACCATCGTCTTCCTGAACAGCTTCGTCGGCATCCTCGCCGGGCTCGTCGTCCTCCCGCTCCTGTTCGCGCAGGGCATCGACCCCAACACGAGCGGCGCGGGCGCGGTGTTCATCAGCGTCGCCGGCGCGTTCGGCGACATCCCCGGCGGCCAGATAATCGGCTTCGTCTTCTTCGCGGTCGTGCTCATCGCGGCGCTCTCGTCGGCGATTAGCCTGCTCGAAGTCGTCGTCTCGTGGGCCATCGACAACTACGACGTGTCCCGCCCGCAGATGGCCGTCGGCCTCGGCGGGACCATCTTCCTGCTCGGCGTCCCCTCGGCCATTGACTCCGCGTGGCTCGGCTGGTTCGACACGCTCGCCTACCAGCTTCTCCTCCCGCTTTCGGTCCTCGGCATCCTCGTCTTCGCGGCGTGGGTCTACGGCGCACCCGCCATCGACGAACTGATGAAGGGGAGCGGACTCGGCGAGGGCGTCGGCCTGACGTGGCTCTGGCTCGCCCGCACGCTCGTCATCGTCGCCGTCGTGGCGACGCTCGCCCTCGGCCTCCAGACGCTGTTCCTCGGCGAGAGCCCGGCTATCATCCCGCCCCTCTGAGGCGGCGAACGGTCCCGCTTTTCGGGCGGTTAGGAATCGTCGATAGCGACGCGTTTTCTTCGACTATTCCACGGCAATTTTCGCTCGTAGACCACCCAAAACCGTTAAATTTCTCCGATGACGTATCGTCGGTCCGAAAGCCCTTTTACCGGTGGACTGGCAATGGGTGTCAATGACACGAGAAACATGGGCAACACGGCTCGGGTTCATCCTCGCGGCCGTCGGGAGCGCGGTCGGCCTCGGGAACATCTGGCGGTTCCCGTGGCAGACCGCAGAAAACGGCGGCAGTGCGTTCCTCGTCGTGTACCTCGGCATCGTCCTCCTCGTCGGCGTCCCCGGACTCCTCGGCGAGTTCGTCATCGGTCGCCGCGCGAAGAAGTCGCCGGTCGGGGCGCTCCGGGACCTCTCGGGGTCGAACAAGTGGGGTATCGTCGGCGCATTCTCGGTCGTCACCGGTATCTCGTTGCTTTCGTTCTACAGCGTCGTCGGCGGGTGGATCATCCGCTATCTCCTCGAAAGCGGGGCCGCGGTCGTCGGCGGGAACCCCGCGTACTTCACGAATCCGGGCCAGTACTTCGGCGGCGTCTCCGCTGGCGTCGACGCGGCGCTCTACCACCTCTTGTTCCTCGGCCTGACCGCGCTCATCGTCTTCGCGGGCGTCCGCAAGGGCATCGAACTCGGCACGAAGGTCATGATGCCCGCCGTGCTCGTCCTCCTCGTCGGCCTCGCCGGCTGGGCCGCGACCCAGCCCAACGCGGCCGCGGGCTACGCCTTCTTCCTCCGGTTCGACCCCTCTGTCATCTCCGAGAACTTCTTCGCCATCCTCGGCCCCGCCGCCGGGCAGGCGCTGTTTACCCTCTCGCTGGGCGCGGGCACGATGATAACGTACTCCTCGTACCTCGGCGAGGACCGGTCGCTCCCCTTCGACGGGAGCGCCATCGCCATTCTCAACACGAGCGTCGGCATCATCACCGGCCTCGTCGTCTTCCCGCTTCTGTTCTCGCAGGGCATCAACCCGACCGAGACCGGCACCGGACCGGGCGCGCTGTTCGTCGGCCTCGCCGGGGCGTTCTCGCAACTCCCCGCGGGGACGCTCATCGCCACCGCGTTCTTCGCCGTCGTGACGCTCGCGGCGCTGTCGAGTTCTATCAGTATGCTCGAAATCCCCGTCGCGTTCCTCGTCGATGAGTACGGCGTCTCCCGCCACCGCGCCGTCGCCGGGATGACCGGGGTCGTCGCCGTCACCGGAACCGTCTGCGCGTTCAACCCGGGCATCTTCGGCTTCGTCGCCGGGCCGCTCGTGAACGTCCTCCTGACCGCCGGCCTCGCCGCGTTCCTCCTGTTCGTCGGCTGGGTCATGGGACGCGAGGCGCTCGAAGAGTTCGCCGCGGGCGCGGGCGACTTCGGAAAGTCCCTCGGAACGCCGTGGCTCTTCGCCGTCGGCGTCGTCCTCCCGCTGTTCCTCGTCTTCACGCTCCTCACGCACTTCGGCGTGGACACGACCATCGGCTTCTGGCCGACCGTCGCCGTCGCCGTCGTCGGGTCCGCCGCCGCCTTCTTCGGCCTTCGACAGCCCGACTCGGTCGTCTGAGCGGCGACCTCTCCGCCGCGTTCGAGCGGCGACTCGCCTCCGAACCCTCCGTTTTCCGCGACGCGACCGCGAGAAGCGGTCCGCGCCTCCGCCGACAACTGTGATGATTGTTCCACCTATTATTCGACAACTGTCGAAGTAAGGGTTGCCGGATTGCGGAACTCCTTTGACCGAGGACTGCGGACCGATGTTTCAATGAGCGAAGGTGGTCTGGCATGACGATGGAAGACCGGATCGACGAACTCCGCGAGAAGCGCGAGGAAGCCCTGAAAGGCGGCGGTGAGGACCGAATCGCCGCCCAGCACGACAAGGGTAAGATGACCGCCCGCGAGCGCATCGACTACTTCCTCGACGACGGCACCTTCCGGGAGTTCGACCAGTTCCGAACCCACCGCAACCACAAGTTCGGCATGGAGGAGACGAAGCTCCCCGGCGACGGCGTCATCACCGGCTACGGCGAGGTCGACGGCCGAACCGTCTTCGTCTTCGCCCACGACTTCACCGTCTTCGGCGGCTCGCTCGGCGAGGTGTTCGCCGAGAAAGTGTGTAAGGTGATGGACAAGGCGATAGAGGTCGGCGCGCCCGTCGTCGGCCTCAACGACTCCGCCGGCGCGCGGATTCAGGAGGGCGTCCAGTCGCTCGGCGGCTTCGGCGAAATCTTCCGCCGCAACACCGAGGCGTCGGGCGTCATCCCGCAGATTTCCGCCATCATGGGCCCCTGCGCGGGCGGCGCGGTGTACTCCCCCGCGCTGACGGACTTCACGTTCATGGTCCGCGACACGAGCCACATGTTCATCACCGGCCCGGACGTCATCAAGACGGTCACGGGCGAGGAGGTCACCTTCGACGAGCTCGGCGGCGCGACGACCCACACCTCGACCAGCGGGGTCGCTCACTTCGCCACCGACACCGAAGAGCAGGCGCTCGACGACATCCGCCACCTGCTTTCGTACCTCCCGCAGAACAACGTCGAGGACCCGCCGCGCGTCGAGCCGTGGGACGACCCCGAGCGCGTCGACGACGACCTCGCCGAGGTCGTTCCCGACCAGCCCCGCAAGCCCTACGACATCCACGACGTCCTCGACGGCGTCCTCGACGAGGGCTCCTTCTTCGGCGTCCAGGAGGACTTCGCGAAGAACATCGTCGTCGGCTTCGGCCGCCTCGACGGCCGCTCGGTCGGCATCGTCGCCAACCAGCCCCGCGTGAACGCCGGCACCCTCAACATCGAGGCCTCCGAGAAGGGCGCGCGCTTCATCCGCTTTTGCGACTCCTTCAACATCCCCATCCTCTCGTTCGTTGACGTGCCCGGCTTCCTGCCCGGCACCGACCAGGAGCACAACGGCATCATCCGCCACGGCGCGAAGCTCCTCTATGCCTACTCCGAGGCGACGGTCCCCCTCATGACCGTCATCACGCGCAAGGCCTACGGCGGCGCGTACGACGTGATGGCCTCGAAGCACCTCGGCGCGGACGTGAACTACGCGTGGCCGACCGCCGAAATCGCCGTGATGGGCCCCCAAGGCGCGGTCAACATCCTCTACCGCGACGAACTCGACGCCGCGGACGACCCCGACGCCCGCCGCGACGAACTCATCGAGGAGTACCGCGAGGAGTTCGCCAACCCCTACACCGCCGCGGACCGCGGCTTCATCGACGACGTCATCGAACCCGGCGAGACCCGCGAACGCCTCATTTCCGACCTCCGGATGCTGAACTCCAAGCGCAAGTCGCACCCCGACAAGAAACACGGCAACATCCCGCTATGAGCGGCGAACTGCTGTCTGGGCTGTCGATTCCGGACGACGCCGACGACGAGGAGGCCGCGGCCATCGCCGCCGCCGTCGGCGCGCACCTCCACGACCAGACGGTCGCCGCGGCCGCCGCGGCCGCAGAAGACGACGAGGAGACGTGGAACGAGAACCGCTGGCGGTACGCCGGCCGCCTCGAATCGGTCACCGGCTGTGGCCGCCGCGTCCCCGCCGGCGCGCCGACCGACGCGTGGGCCGCCTCGGGACGCGTCGACCGGTTCTGAGTCGGTTCGACCGCGGATTCACGGCAGAACGCGACGCCTTTTTCCGACGTTCGGTCTCGAGAGCTGGTGGTCGGCCGTCGAAAATCGGTGACCGATAGCCGGCGGCTCACACCGCGAGTGCCGGGTCGTCGACGACGACGCCGTCGACGCCGTACTCCCGGAGTCGCCGGACGACCTCGCGGTCGGGGACCGTCCACGCGTTGACCTCGAAGCCGCGGTCGTGCGCCTCGTCGACCCGCGCCGACGAGAGCAGGTCGTAGTGGGGGTGGAGGGCCGCGCAGTCGAGGTCGGCGGCAATCGACAGCGACTCCGCCCAGTCGGCCGCAAAGAGGAACGCGACCGGGAGCGCGGTCGCCTCGCGCACCTCACGGAGCGCCTCGGCGTCGAACGACGAGACGAGTATCTCGTGTTCCGCCTCGCCGACGACGGCCGCGAGGTCGTCTGCGAGGCCGGCCTCCTTCAGTTCGACGTTGACCGCGACGCGGTCCGGCAGGGCGTCGAACACTGCGGCGAGCGTCGGAACCGACTCCTCGGAGTCGCCGACCGTGAGTGCCTGCAACTCCGCGAGACTCGTCTCGGCGACGCGGCCGGACGCGCCGGTCACGCGGTCGAGCGTCTCGTCGTGGAAGACGACGAGTTCGCCGGAGCCACAGCGTCGGACGTCGAGTTCGACCCAGTCGAGTCGCGTCGCGGCCGCCTCGAAGGCCGCGAGCGTGTTCTCGGGTGCGAGGGCGGGACAGCCGCGGTGACCGATGACGCGCATATCGGTGCATCTCGGGAGGGCGAACTAAACGCTTCCTCCGGTCGGCTCACGAGCGGCGGCGAGCGGTGGGGACGACTCGGGAGCGGTTCGTTCGGGTATCGTTTACTGGGTGAACTGACGCCGGCGGGCGTCACAGCGCTCGGCGCGCGAGAACCGGCGCGGCCGCTCCGCGCGACCCGGAGAAGATGTGTTCGCAGAGAGAATCGACTGACTCGAACTTACGCGCCCTGGCCGCCCTTCTTGCGCGTGATGTAGCCGGCGATGCGGTTGCGGACGCCCTTCGACTCGACCGTGGTCAGTTCCTCGACGCTGTCCTTGTTCGTCTCGAAGTCCGTGTTGAACGCCTGCGGGTATCGCTCCAGCAGGATGTTACCAAGCTGCTTGACGTACTTGGGCTTGATTGCCATGTCGGGAGATTCCCCGGACGAACACTAAAACGATTCGTTCCGTCTCGCGGCCGCCCGCTCGCGCCAGCCCGTCAACTCGTCGATTCGCGCGAACGCCTCGCGCTCTCTGTTCCCGCCGCATTTCTCGACCGTCTCGGCGAAGTAGTCGAGTCGGTCCAGCAGGTCGCCGGTATCGAACGCCGGCACGTCGAGGCGCGAGGCCGCCACCGTCGCGTCGATGACCGCGCCGAAACCGCGGTTGATGGTGAGCGGTCGAGTTCGCTCGACCGCGGCATCGACGGGCCGGAGTTCCCACGTTTCCCACTCGGTCCCGCCGTCCGCGCCGGAATCGACTCGCGTCGCCTCGACTTCGGCCCACGCGTCGGCAGAATCGAGGACCGGTGACTCCCGCTCGTGAATCGTCATCGCGGCCTCGACGAACGCCCGCGGGTCGGAGACGAACTGGACGATACCGCCGCCCTGCCGGTGGAAGTTCCGACGAGTTCGGGTGTTGCCCCACGTCGTCGCGGTCGCTGGGGGCGAGGGCGTGCTGGCGGGTGCATCGCCATCTTCGTCGCCCGCGTCGCCGACCGCCGGCGCGTGGACGCCGAGCGCCGCGAAGTTCCACCGGTCGTTCGGCCCGAGCGTGGCGACGACCGTCTCGGTGACGCCGCGGAGTTCGACGGGCCAGTCGGCCGCGGGTTCGCGCTCGGATTCGCGCTCGTCGCTCACAGCGGGACCCCCCGCTCCAGCGCGACGAACGTCGCCGCGCAGGCGATGTCGGCGGTCGTCCCCGGGTTGATTCCCTCGGCGACGAACGCCTCGGCCAGTTCCTCGGCCTCGTCGAGGTCCGAAACGTCGGCCGCGCGGGCCATCACGTCGCGGGCGACGGCCTCGCCGTGGTTCGTGGCGACGAGCGTGTCCGGTTCCTCCGCGAGCAGGTCGAGAAACGCGCGAGCGACGCGGTCGGTGACGGGGCCGTCGTCGGCGAGGATGGCCTCGGCCGCGCGGAAGGTCCGGGCGAAGCCGCCGGTCCACTCGCGGGCGTTGGCGTCGCGCTCGGCGCTCAGGTCCATCACGTCGGAGAGCGTGACCCCGCGGTCTCGGAGCGCGTCGGCCGCGTCGCCGCCGCGCCGAACGTCGAGGTCCGGGGCGTCGTCGGGGGCGTCGCCGACCGCCACCTCGACGTGTTCGAACGCGCGGTAGAACCCCACCGCGTCGGCGACGGTGGTCGATTCGACCACGGCGGTCGCACCCGCGGGAGTGAGGTCGCGGTCCTCGGCGGCCGCGGCCCGGACGAGCGGGACGAGAAGCAGGAGACAGCCGAACTGGGTGTTGCCGCCGCCCTGTCGGCTCATGCCGGCGACAGCCTCCTCGAACGCCTCGCCGACCGGTGCGCCCGATTCGGCCAGTTCGAGGCCGGCCGCGGAGCCGACCGCGCCCGTGAGGAACTGCTCGAAGTGCAGGTCCGAGAGGTCGCGTCGGCGGTCGACGTTCCCCGGTTTGGGCGTGCCGGCGACTTCGAGCAGGAGCGCGAGTTCGGCGTGGCGCGCGGGGCCGAACCCGCGGTCGGTGACGGGCGCGACCATCAGACGGACACCCCGCTTTCGTCGCCCGACTCGGCGGCGTTCTCGCGCCCGGCGAACCAGTCGTCCACGGCGGTTCTGACCCCGCGGAGGACCGTCGGGTCGTCGCTCGGACGCCCGACGCTCACCGCGTCGGCCCCGTAGTCGAGGTACTCGGTCGCCGTCTCGCGGTCGCGGACGCCGTTGTTGGCGACGAGAAAGAGGTCGGGCGCGGCGGCGGCCACGTCGGCGATCACGGCCTCGGAGTCCATCGCGTCGACGTGGAGCCAGTCGGCCCCCGCGTCGGCGAGCGCGGCCGCGAGCCCCGGGAGGTCAACACCGTCGATTTCGGCGCGGACTTTCGCGCCGACCGGCGCGTCCGATTCGGCGGCCGCGGCGACGTACGCGGCCAGTCGGTCGGCGTCGCGCAGGAGCGTCTCGCCACAGCCGACGGCGCACAGTTCGTCCTGTCGGCAGTGGGCGTTTATCTCCACGCCAGCGCCGCGGTCGGCACAGACGGTGGCGACCTCCCGAATCGGGTCGAGCGAGGTCGCTCTGACGTTGACGGCGACGAAGCGGTCCGCGCCGTCGAATCCGGCGAGGGAATCGAGTTGGTCGGCGACAAAGGCGACCGGGTCGTCGGCGAGGAACTCCGAGCGCCCCCGGGCGACGAGGTCGCGGGCCGCCGCCTGCGAGGGCTCGTCGAGGGCGACGCCGCCGAGGAACGCCGCGCCGACGTGGGGAGCCGCGGTGTCGGCCCACGCGGCGTCCGACTCGCCGCTGAGGCTCGAAACGGCGACCCGCGGGGCGAACATCACGACACCTCGCTGAGCGCCTCGGAAACGGCGCGGGCGACGCGACCGGCGTCTTCGGGACCGTCGATTCGGGTGTCGGTTCGCACGACCGGCCGGTCGAGGTCGGTGCCGTCGGCCGCGTCGAGGACGAACGCGTCGGCGAAGGGGTAGGCCTCGGCGACGCCCGCGGTCGAGGGGTCGTAGCCGACGCCCGCCATGAGGTCGGCGGCCGGCCCGGAGAACACGGTGTCCTCCACGAACGGCGAGACGGCGACGACCGGGGTGTCGGCGAGGGCGGCCGCGAAGCCGTCGATGGCGAGCATCGGCCCGATGCTCGTGACTGGGTTCGAAGGACCGACGACGACGGGTTCTTCGAGGGCGTCGGCGACCTCGTCGGTGACGGTGGCCTCGTCGGCACCGCGGAACTCCACGTCGCTGACGGCGGGGCCGGCGCGGCGGTGAACCCAGAACTCTTGGAAGTGCATCGTCCCCTCGTCGGTGTGAATCAGCGTCGCCACGGGGTCGTCGCTCATCGGGAGGAGCGACACGTCGAGGTCGAAGGCGTCGGCGAGGCTCTGTGTGACCTCGGTGAGCGTGTTCCCCTCGTCGAGAAGCGAGGTGCGGGTGATGTGGACCGCGCGGTCGCGGTCGCCGATTTCCATGAACTCCGCGACGCCCGAAAAGCGCCGCCAGCGAGCGATGTCGCGGCCGGCGGTCTGGGCGGATTCGGGGAGGTAGCGCGGGCCGGATTCGAGGCCGGCCGCGTCGGCGAGGCGGTGGAGTTCGTCGTCGGTCGCGGTGGTGTCGCCGGCGACGCCCCACCAGCGGTCGGTGTCGAGGACGCCGCCGCCGGCGAAGAGGACGGTGTCCACGTCGGGACAGACGAGGTGGCCGCCGAGTTCCACGTCGTCGCCGGTGTTGGCGACGACGGTCGTCTCGGCGGGGTCGAACACCCCGGCGGCCCCGTCGAGGAGTTTGGGGGTGCCCGTACCCCCGGCGAGGAAGGTGACCATGGTGCGCCGTAGGGGGAGTGTCCGTTTGAAAGTTCCTTCACCGGAGACGCCGGCCGGTCGCGGGCCGCGCGGACCGCGCGGTCGAGACGGCCGTGTAGACCGACGAAGCTCCCGTCAGGGACCGCCGCGATAGGCCACCGACACGTCGAACTCCGACGGCATCACCTGTCCGGCGACCGCCTTCCTGACGAAGTACCCCGAGAAGCCGGTTATCAGCGCCGCGCCGAGGCCGGACATGACGAACATCACGCGCCCGGCGGTCACGCCGTTCAGGGCGCTCATCGCGGCCCAGTAGCCCGCGAAAATCACGGACAGGCACGCGAGGCCGAGGAGGGCGTAGCCGAGTGCGTTTCCGAGCGCCGACCGGAGACTCATGGGCGCGTATCGTCGCCCCCGCGTGAAACGGTTTGTGGGCGGTCGAACGGGAGTCGGCCCGCCTATCGCGCCCCCGCGACGACCCGAATGCTCGGCTATTTGACGCCTCTCGTGTAACACCCGCCATGACCGCCGTCAAGGACAGCGTCCACGACTACATCTCCCTCGACCCCGTGGCCGCCGAACTGGTCGACACGCCCGCGTTCCAGCGGCTTCGACACATCAAACAGCTCTCGACGGTCCGGCTCGTCTACCCCTCCGCGAGCCACACGCGATTCGAACACAGCCTCGGCGTCTACCACCTCGCCTCTCGCGCCCTCTCGCATCTCGGCGTCGACGGCGACCGCGCCGCCCACGTCCGCGCCGCCGCGCTCCTCCACGACATCGGCCACGGCCCCTACGGCCACCAGACCGAAGAGCTCATCCGCCGGCGCACCGGCCGCGACCACGACGAGATTCACCACCTGCTCGACGGGACCGAAGTCGGCGCGGTCCTGACCGACCACGGCCTCGACCCGGACCGCGTCGCCGACATGGTCGACGGCGCTGGCGGCCTCGGACAGTTAGTCTCGGGTGAGTTGGACGTTGACCGGATGGATTACCTCGTTCGCGACGCCCACCACACCGGCGTCCCTTACGGCACCATCGACCACGGCCGCCTCGTCCGCGAACTCCGGTACCGGGACGGCGAACTCGTACTGGCCGAGGGGAACGTCCAGACCGCCGAATCCCTGCTTCTCGCGCGGGCGCTGATGAACGCGACCGTCTACCGCCACCACGTCTCCCGCATCGCGGGCGCGATGCTCGAACGCGCCTCCGAGCGCCTCGTCGACGACGGCGTGCCAATCGAGGCGTTCGTCCGGATGGCAGACCACGACCTGCTCGTCGCCCTCGGCGAGCGCGTGCCCGACCTCGGCCGCCGCATCGAGCGCCGCGACCTCTACAAGCGGGCCGTCTGGGCACCCATCGACGCCGTGCCGACCGACGTGGTCGAACTCGATTACGAGGCGACGCGGGCGGCCGAGCGGGACATCGCCGACGCCGCCGACGTGTCGCCCGAATCGGTCATCGTGGACGCGCCGTCGCGGCCGCGAATCAAGGAGTCCCGGTCGCGCGTCGTCGTCAACGGCGTCGTCCGGCGGCTCGAAGACGCCTCGGAACTCGTGGGCGCGCTCCGGTCGGCAGAGCGGACGCAGTGGCGACTCGGGGTCTACGCGCCCGAAGCCGTCCGCGACGAGGTGGCCGCGGCCGCCGTGGACGCCCTCGGGCTTCCCGTGCGCGTGACGACGCCGGTCTGAAGCGTGGGGAGAGCCGGAGACTCCCCGTCCGACCCTTTTTGACCGGTGGCGGTCGACTCACCCACCATGACGACCATCAAGGACAGCGTCCACGACCACATCGAGGTAGAGGGCGCGGCCGAAGCCCTCCTCGATACGCCGGAGATGCAGCGACTCCGGCACATCAAGCAGTTGGGAACCGTCCAACTGGTCTACCCCTCGGCGAACCACACGCGGTTCGAACACAGCCTCGGCGTCTACCACCTCGCCTCCCGCGCCCTCTCGCACCTCGGCATCGAGGGCGACGCCGCCGCCCACGTCGAGGCCGCGGCGCTCCTCCACGACGTCGGCCACGGCCCCTACAGCCACAACATCGAGGACGTGACCCACCGCCACACCGGCAAGTACCACGACGACGTGGAGGAACTCGTCGCCCGCGGGACCGTCGGCGAGACGCTGGAGAACGAGGGGTTAGATCCCGAGCGCGTGGCCGCCTTGGTCGAGGGTGACGGCGAGTTCGGACAGCTCGTCTCCGGGGAGTTGGACGTGGACCGCATGGACTACCTCGTGCGCGACGCCCACCACACCGGCGTCCCCTACGGCACCATCGACCACGAGCGACTGATTCGAGAGCTGACGTTCGTCGACGGCGAGTTGGTCCTCGCGGAGGGGAACGTCCAGACCGCCGAATCCCTGCTTCTCGCCCGCGCGCTCATGAACCCGACCGTCTACCAGCACCACGTCGCGCGCATCTCGAAGGCGATGCTCCGGCGGGCGTCGGAGCGACTGCTCGACGAGCCCGACATCGACGCCGAGGAGCTTCGCCGGATGGACGACCCGGACCTGCTCGTCGCGCTCCGTCTCACCGACTCGACGAGGGGGTTCGCCGAGCGACTGGCCACCCGCGACCTCTACAAGCGGGCCGTCTGGGCGGAGTTGCCGAACGTCCCCGACTCGATTATCGACGCCGAACACGACGCGCTCGCGGCGTTCGAGCGGGACATCGCCGACGCCGCCGACGTGTCGCCCGAGTCCGTCATCCTCGACGTGCCCGCGCGCCCGTCGATGACCGAGTCGTCGTCGCGGGTGATGGTCAACGGCGAGATGCGGCAGTTGGAGCGGGAATCGCCGCTCGTGCAGGCGCTCCGGACCGCGCAGGAACAGCAGTGGCGACTCGGCGTCTACGCCCCCCGCGAGGAGACAGAGCGGGTCGGCCGCGCGGCCGCGGACGTGCTCGGCCTCGACGCCGACGGCGCGCTCGTCGCCGAGGTCAGAAGCGGCCTCAACGCGACGCTCGACGAGTTCGAGTAGCCGCCGTCCCGAGACGGGAGGTTCAAGCCCCGCCGAGACGCATTCGAGAGCGATGCAACTCGAGGGTACGATACTCCGCGGCCGCGACTTCGACCCGGTCGAGGGGCGGGTCGTCGTCGAGGACGGCACGATAACCGAAATCGAGGAGACGGCGACCGATTCGACGGACATCGTCCTACCCGCGTTCGTCAACGCCCACACCCACCTCGGCGATTCCATCGCCAAGGAGGCCGGCGAGGGGCTGTCGCTCGACGACCTCGTCGCGCCGCCGGACGGGCTGAAACACCGACTGCTCCGCGCGGCCAGCACCGAGGAGAAAGCCGCCGCGATGCACCGGTCGCTCCGGATGATGGAGGCCGGCGGGACGGCGGCCTGTGTTGAGTTCCGCGAGGGCGGCGTCGAGGGCGTCGACGTCATCCGACGGGCGCTCGACGGCCGCGATATCGAGGCGGTCGTCCTCGGCCGCGAGACGGCCGACGCGATGGAAATCGCCGACGGGTTCGGCGCGTCGGGCGCGCGGGACGGCGAGTTCGGCGCGCTCCGGAACGCGACCGCGGCCGCCGGAAAGCTGTTCGGCATCCACGCGGGCGAGCGCGACGCCCACGACATCAACGCCGCGTTGGACCTCGAACCGGACTTCCTCGTCCACATGGTCCACCCCGAGGCGCTCCACCTCGAACGCGTCGAGGACAGCGAGATACCCATCGTCGTCTGCCCGCGGTCGAACCTCGTCACCGACGCGGGCGTCGCGCCGATTCGCGAACTGGTCGACCGTACTACCGTCGCGCTCGGCACGGACAACGTGATGCTCAACAGCCCCTCGATGTTCCGCGAGATGGAGTTCACCTCCAAGCTGGCGGACGTGTCGGCCACAGAAGTCCTCCGCATGGCGACCGTCAACGGGGCCGACATCGCCGGGCTGAACTACGGCCTCGTCGAGGAGGGCCGCGACGCCAAGCTTCTGGTCCTCGACGGCGACACGGACAACCTCGCTGGCGTCGAGGACGTGGTCCGCGCCGTCGTCCGCCGGGCCGGGCAGGCGGACGTGAAAGACGTGTACCTCTGAGTTCGGACGACTCCACGCTTCCGGAATCCGCTCCTGCCGGGCCGCAGAACGCTCACGAACGCCGACCTATTCTCGCAGTACTCCTCCCGTAGCAAAGGGTTATTACCGACCCCGAGAATATGTTACCAAGTGTCATGGTGTTGTACGACCGAATCATCGTTCCCATCGACGGCTCAGCCGGCTCCGAGCGCGTCGCGGTCCACGCGGCGGCGTTAGCGGCCGTCCACGATGCGGAACTCCACGGGGTGTACGTGGTGAACGCGGGGAGCTTCGCGGGGCTCCCGATGGAATCGTCGTGGGAGGGGCTCGACGACATGTTGCGCGCCGACGCCGAGTCGGCGCTCGACAAGGTCGAGCGCGCGGCCGAGGCGCAGGGTGTCCCCGCCGAAACGCACGTCCTCGAAGGGACGCCGAGCCGGGAAATCGTCGAGTTCGCCGAGCGCGGCGAGTGCGACCTCATCGTCATGGGGACCCACGGCCGCGGCGGCATCGACCGCCTCCTGCTCGGGTCGGTCGCAGAAAAGGTCGTCCGCGCGTCGACAGTCCCCGTCCTGACAGTCCGCATCGAGGGCGGCGACGGCGACGAGGCCGCCGGCGAGGTGCCGGACGACGCCGCGCCGGAGTCGCCCGCGGAGGCGGACGCGGCCGCCGACTCGACGGCGACCGCAGACGGCGGCGAGTAGCGGAACAGCAGAAACAGCGGTGCGCGGGTTCGGTCGCGGATTCAGCGCCCGTTGTCGGCCGGGCGCAGGTGCTCGCAGTCGCCGGCGTGGACTCGCGTTTCTCCCTCGTCGGTTCGGACGACGAGCGTGCCGGGGTGTTCGACGTCGATTGCGTCGCCTTCGATGACGCCGCTCGCGGTGTGGACGCGGACCCGCCTGCCGAGCGTGTCCGCCCGCTCGCGCCACGCGGGGAGGACCGCGTCGAGGTCGTCGCGCAGGTCGTCGAAGCGTTCGAGCACCCGCTGGACGAACACGCGGCGCTCGACGGGACCGGCCTCGGCGGCGACGCTCGTCGCGCCCGCGGGGAGGTCCGCGGGGTCGAGGTTGACGTTGGTTCCGGGGCCGATGACGAGCCACGAGACGCGGTCGGCCTCGCCTTCCATCTCGGTGAGGATGCCGCAGAGCTTCCGGTAGCCGCGGCCGTCGGCCGTGGCGGCGTCGTTCGAACCGCCACTCGCTTCGCTCGTGGCAACACCTTCTGCATTCGCAGACGAACCGCCACTCGCTTCCCTCGTGGCAACACCTTCTGCATTCGCAGACGAACCGCCACTCGCTTCCCTCGTGGCAACTCCGTCGGACGCTTGCGCGCCCGACGAGTTATCGTTCGCTTCGCTCACGATAACGTCGTTCGGCCACTTGATTTTCGCGTCCACTCCGGCCTCGCGCACCGCGTCGCAGACGGCAACAGCCATCGCCAGCGTGTACAGCGGGGCGTACGCCGGCGGTTCGTCCGGGCGGACGAGCAGGCTCATCCAGACGCCGCCGTCGGGCGCGGACCACTCGCGGTTCTTTCTCCCCCGGCTGGCGGTCTGATCGCGGGCGACGACGACCACGTCGCTCGCCCCCTCGGCGGCGAGTTCGCGGGCGCGGTGGTTCGATGAGTCGAGCGTCTCGTGGAACTCCACGTCGTAGTCGACGCCGAGACCGTACTCGATTGCCGGGCCGCCGTACTCCGGCACGTCGGTGACGACGTAGCCGTCGTCGGCGCTCTCGATGCCGAACCCCTCGTCGCGGAGTGACTCGACGTGTTTCCAGACGGCCGCGCGGGAGACGTCCAGTCGGTCGGCGAGGTCGGGCCCGGAGACGGGACCCGCGGCGAGTGCGTCGAGGAGGGCGCGTCGCGTGTCGCTCATGGAGGTCGCTACCGGCGCACGGGAAAAGAGGTTCGCGGTTCGAGCGTCGGGTTCGACGTCGCGAGCCGACTATTCGAGGACGAGCAACACGTCGCCCATGTCGACGCTGTCGCCCTCGGAGACGAGGACCTGCGAGACGGTGCCGCCGCGCTCGGCGACCACGTCGTTTTCCATCTTCATGGCTTCGAGGATGCAGACGGTGTCGCCGGGTTCGACCTCGTCGCCCTCCTCGACTTCGACCGAGAGGATGGTTCCCTGCATCTCGGCGGTGACGGACTCGCCGTCGCCCTCGATAATCTGCTGGGCGTCGTCGTCGCCGCCGTCGTCGCGGCGCTTGCGCGGGCCGGACGAGTTGGAACCGCCCGCCGAGGCGTCGCCGACCGGGATGGCGGGCGCGCCGCGCTCTTCGAGGCTGACCTCGAAGCGCTTGCCGTTGACCTCGACGGTGAAGGTCCGCTCCGTGACCTCGTCGTCGTCGTCATCGTCGGCGACGGCCTCGGGCGACCAGCGCTCGACGGCGGCCTGAATGCGGTCGGGGTCGAGCACCTCGTCGAGGTACTTCGTCGTGTGGCTCCCCTCGCGGAACGCCTCGTCGGTGAGCATGAGGCGGTGGAACGGGATGACCGTGCGGAGCCCCTCGATGTCGAACTCGGCGAGCGCGCGCTCGGCGCGGGCGAGGACCTCCTCGCGGTCCGAGGCGGTGACGATGAGCTTGGCAATCATCGAGTCGTAGTCGCCGCCGATTTCGTCGCCCTGACGGACGGCGTCGTCCATGCGGACGCCGATGCCGCCCGGCGGGTCGTACGTCGCGAGCGTGCCCGTCGCGGGCGCGAACTCCTTTTCGGGGGCTTCCGCGTTGATGCGGAACTCCATCGAGTGACCCTCGATCTCCACGTCGTCCTGCGAGAAGTCGAGTTCCTCGCCGGCGGCGACGCGCAGTTGCCACTTCACCACGTCGAGACCCGTCACTTCCTCGGTGACGGTGTGTTCGACCTGGATGCGCGTGTTGACCTCCATGAAGTAGAACTCGGCGTCGACGGCTTCGCCGTCTGCTCGTTGCGTCTCCGACGCAACGCTGTCTTCGACGAGGAACTCCACGGTGCCGGCGTTGGTGTAGCCGGCGGCGCGGACGCCGCGGCGGGCGGCCTCGCCGATGCGCTCGCGGAGGTCGTCGGACAGCGCCGGCGACGGGGCCTCCTCGATGACCTTCTGGTGGCGGCGCTGGAGCGAGCAGTCGCGCTCGCCGAGGTGGCGGACGTTGCCGTGCTCGTCGGCGAGAATCTGCACCTCGATGTGGCGCGGCGATTCGAGGTACTTCTCCACGTAGACGGAGGCGTTGTCGAAGTACGCCTCGCCCTCGCGCTTGGCCGTCTCGAACTGCTCGTCGACCTCGTCCTCGGAGTGGACGACCTTCAGGCCGCGGCCGCCGCCGCCGCCCTCGGCCTTGATGGCGACCGGGTAGCCGAACTCGTCGGCGACGGCCTTCACGTCGTCGGCAGAGTCGGCGGGCTCGGTCGTGCCGGGGACGACCGGCACGTCGGCGTCCTGCATGAGCGTGCGGGCCTTCGTCTTCTCGCCGAGGCGCTCCATGGCGTCGGCCGACGGGCCGACCCACTTGAACTCGGACGCCTCGACCTTTCGGGCGAACGCGGCGTTCTCCGCGAGGAAGCCGTAGCCGGGATGGATGGCGTCGGCGTCGGCTTTCCGCGCGGCCTCGATGACCGACTCGTGGTCGAGGTAGGAATCGGCCGCGCGGGCGGGGCCGATGTTGTACGCCTCGTCGGCGTACCGCACGTGCCCGCCGTGTTTGTCCGCCTCGCTGTAGACGGCGACGGTTCGGACTCCGAGCTCCTCGCAGGCGCGCATGACGCGCACCGCGATCTCGCCTCGGTTGGCGACGAGAACCTTGCTGAACATTTGCGGTAGTCTTTCAGGGAACCGCACGTTATTCTATCGATTTTCCCAACGCACGTCGGTGGCTGGTTCGACAGACGACGATTTGCGTGTTCGACCGTGATAGAACGCCCGAGCTTACACTTCTCTGGCACTATCAGCCGCGAATACTGGTTCAAATCCAAACGGCCTTATGCGCGTGCCACACTACGACACGGGTAATGGCAGTACGAGTCGGCATCCTCGGTGCAACCGGCGCAGTCGGACAGCGATTCATCCAACTCCTCGACGACCACCCGACGTTCGAACTCGCGGCGCTGACCGCGAGCGAGTCGAGCGCGGGCAAGCGATACGACGAGGCCGCGAAGTGGCGCGTCAACACGCCCATCCCGGACGACGTGGCCGCGATGGAAGTCGGGAGCACCGACCCCGCGGACGTGCCCGACGACATCGATCTCCTGTTTTCGTCGCTCCCGTCGTCGGTCGCCGCCGAGGTCGAACCCGCGTTCCTCGAGGCGGGCTACGTCGTCTCCTCGAACTCCTCGAACGACCGGATGGCACCCGACGTGCCGCTCACGATTCCGGAGATAAACCCCGGGCATCTCGACCTCATCGAGGTCCAGCGCGACGAGCGCGGCTGGGACGGCGCGCTCGTGAAGAACCCGAACTGCTCGACCATCACGATGGTCCCGACGCTCGCCGCGCTCGACCGGTTCGGACTCGAACGCGTCGACGTCACGACCCTGCAGGCGGTCTCCGGCGCGGGCTACGACGGCGTCACCTCGATGGAGATTATCGACAACGCCATCCCGCACATCGGCGGCGAAGACGAGAAGATGGAGACGGAGTCCCGCAAGCTTCTGGGCTCGTTCGACGGCGCGGAGGTCGCGCTCCACGACGCCGAGGTCAACGCCTCGTGTAACCGCATCCCGACGCTCGACGGCCACCTCGAAAGCGTCTTCGCCGACCTCGCCGACGACGCCTCCCCCGAGGACGTCGCCGCCGCGATGCGCGAGTACCCCGGCGTCGACCTCCCGAGCGCGCCCGAACAGCTCATCCACGTCTTCGAGGACGAGTTCCGCCCACAGCCCCGTCTCGACCGCGACCGCGGCGACGGGATGCAGATTTCGGCCGGCGGCATCCAGTCGACCGAACACGGTGTGAAGTACAACTGCCTCGCGCACAACACGATTCGCGGCGCGGCCGGGGCCTCGGTTCTCAACGGCGAACTGCTCGCCCAAGAGGGCTGGATTTAGGCTCGCTCCGACCGTTAGCGTCGCTTCCGGGCGGCTTTCGGCGTCGCCGACGGACTCTCTCCCACTCGAATCGGACAGCGTTTTCACGCACCGCCGACAGAGCGTGTCCCATGTCTCGGCACGGTCTCGAAACGGGACTCACCGCCGGCCTGCTCGTCGCCGCGCTCGGCGGTATCGCGTGGGCCACCGGCGAGCCGTTCGTCTTTCCGAGCCTCGGCCCCACGGCGTTCGCGCTCGCGTTTCGGCGGCGCGGCGCGCGCCCCCGCTCGACTCGCATCGTCGGCGGGCACGCCATCGGAGCCGTCGTCGGCTTCGCGGCCTACGCGCTCGTCGCCCCCGACCTGACGCTCGGTCCGTCGCTTCCGGCCGCGTCGACGGACACGCTCCGACTCGTCACGAGCGGGGGGGTCTCAGTCGCCGCGACGAGTTGGGGGATGGTCGAACTCGACGCGGTCCACCCGCCGGCGTGCGCGACGACGCTCATCGTCTCTCTCGGCCTGCTCTCGACGCCGCTGTCGGTCGCGACTATCGTCGCGGGCGTGGTCGTTCTCGTCGGCGCTCATCGGGCGGCGGACGCGATGCTCTCAGAGCGATACGGGGACGCCCGCACCGACGCGAGCCCGCGGCGGTGAGACCCGGTCTCGGACACCATCCGGTACCGAGTTCGTGGGCATCACTGCTCGAATCGATAGACACGGGAGAATGGGTGGTGTAGTGGGCGACTGATTCCGTTTGCCACCACGATGTGCCTCTGACAGTGGCAAATACTAACTCGTCACCGAGTTACTTATGAATTCTGTGAATCGCGTTCGCATCGGGCGTGCTAGCCTCTATCGCGTGTATTCGTGACAGTTCTCGTCTCCGGCGAGGGTCTCCTCCGACTGAAATTCCGCGACAAGAGACTCCTCCGACGACAGGTATATGTGTCATGGTCACATCTGACACGCTGTATCGCTATGAAGCCGTGCCACAGTTGTCAGGCGGTTATCGACGAGTACATCCTGGACAAAAAGCTCGAAGTGCTGCGCGACCTCACGGTTGACGACTTCAACCTGTGTGCGGACTGCACCACAGTCGTCGCCGATGCGTGCGTGGAATGCGGCGGCGGCGTCTATGTCCCGCGGGGCGAAACGACGGTCCCCGACTACTGTCCGGCGTGCCGCGCGGACCTCATCCGGCGTACGGGGAGCGACCCCGGCTGGACCTGCGATGCCGTCTCGACCTGAATAGCGGTTCTCGGCCGGTTTTTTGCGGCTGTTGTGCGAGTGACGAGGGGTGGGACCGCCTCGGTCTCGCAGTCGCCACGAAATTTTCGTCCGGCGACGAGAGAACTGTTGTATGGATGAAAAGAGCATCGTCGAGTTCGTCGAAGAGTGGCAACGCGGCGCGTTTCTCCTGGTCGGTCACCACTCGTCGGCGGCGTCTCCGCGGTGGTCGTCGGGTCGCGGACCGCCGGGACGATGGGGCCTGGTTGCGTTCTTCGTCGAGTTGGTGTTGGCGTTTCTGGCGTTCTCGTAGCTGTTCTACGGGGAGCGAGTTCCTCGTGGACGCTGGTAGAACAAGTCAGCTAGAACACGCCTCCGCTCGGTTGAACCCAGTGGCACGATTTCAGATCGGGTCGAAAGAATCTACACAGCGACCTGCTTCCGCTGCACAAGGAACCACGAAAGCGGTCTGGTGACTGGTGAGTAGAGTTTTCACACACGTTGCAGATACGTTCATTTAGATATCATGTCCTGGCTCAAGGAATTATTCAAATCAGGCATATCGCTGGCTGGACGGGTATTGTTCTCTGTTGGTCTGGTTAGTCTCATATTCGTTCAACTATCTGGAATTATTCAAAGTCACCCGATATACACCCCGCTTGCCCCGTATGACTGGCCCGCTTTGGGTATCGTTGCGGGTGGTCTCCTCATTCTATTCAGTACACTCATTCGCGAGAGGTCTCGGCGAGTTGAGCAAGATAACGTCCGAATTGTCCCAACAGTAGATTCCGATACAGAACTCTCCACCCTTCTCGAAGAAGCTCAAACCGTAGTCGGTCATCAGGTCAGTTCAATCCAGCACTTGCGAACAGACGCAATTCAGTTGATCAAATTGAACCTGCTGTTAGCCAGTATTCTCATTTCGGCTATTGCTATCGGTATCGACTCTGACTCTTGTGTCACCGCAGTTTCTTTTGTAAACGTGTTCACACAGGTCGGGAGCGGACTACTGACGTTTTCAATTTTCTCAGCAACGTATCTGTATGTGACCGTCGAGTATACTGGCGGTGTTTCTGGCGACACACTTGACCAGATATTCACCTCCCAAGAGCACTCACAGGTGTTTGTGGAAAATTGGCTTCTGAGTGGATACGAAAAGTGGATACGAGGGAATTCGGTTGTCCAGCGGGACGGTGCAGTTCTGATTGGTCTCTCCACTCTGTTGACTATCTCTGCGTTAGTTATGTTCGGAAAGGGGTTCCTCGTAGCAGTAGAGTGTTCTATTTAGCTACTTTTAGCACCTCGAGTGTCTCACACATGGTTCTGCACGACACCGGTCACTCGGAGGCACGGCACCGCTTGAGTATCCGAGACCAGACCGAGCACGGACAACCGCATTACTGCACCGCGAGGGGAGCGAAGCGAGCCCTCGCGGGACGTTTTTGGTCCAGATTTTTGCGAGGAGACTGTCGCTCTCTGAGCGACAGTCGACGAAGTAAAAAGGTGGAGTGGGACCGCTGAGGTGAAGAATCCGAGTTCTACGCGCGGAAATCTCATTCATCCTCGTCCTCCTCCTCAGAATCCTCTCCGAGGAACGCCCGACGTGACTGCATCCGCTTGAGCAAATCTGGATGGTCGTAGTGCTGCCGGATGACTTCAGGAGTCGCGTTCGCGCGTTCCGACAGCACCTCAGGCGGCCACCCCTCATCACGGTGGTGTGTGATCGCCCCCGTCCGAACCCGATGTGGTGAGCGGGCAGATGGACACCGCTGTTCGAGTCCGTGTTTCCGAGCCTCGCAGGTCTGGACGTCCCGACCATGCGGACACGGTTTGTCGAAACGGCAAGGTTGGGTGATGATATTGAAAACGCGTCGAATCGCACCTCGACTCATCCGGTTTTCTCCCTTCTCGGTTGAGAAGAGAGGTGCTCGATCATGATCGTCGGTCACTGGAACCCGATTCACCCGGATGAACGCGTCCAAGACCTCCGCAACCTCATCCGAAATAGCAACAGGACGCTGTCCCTCGAACTTGTTCTTCAGAGGCGTCTGCTCCCGATGTCGGAAATAGACGAACGGCGTATCAACAGTCTCGACGATCTCCTCAAACTCCTCTTCACCAACTTCGGGGTAGTGTCGAAGGCGGTCCAAATCGTCGTCATCAAGGTAGCAGTCTCCGACGTCAAGCGCTCGCAGAGCACCGACACGGACGGTCGTGTGCCAAGCAAGGGCGAACATCGCGTGCTCACGAGATGCAAATCGAAACTTGGCGAGGTTGTCGAGAATCTCCTCAGCCCGCCCCGATGCGAGTTTCTCCTTGTTCACCCGCTCGTCCTTCAGCAGACTCGGAATTTCGATGGCTTTGACCAGTCCCTCCTCGACGGCGTTCAGGTCCTCGCAGAAGGAGAGGAACAGCTTCAGCGTCCCGAATCGATTCTTCAGTGTTGACTGAGACAAGTCGCGTTCTCGCAGTTCAGTGTCGAATTTGAAAATATCGCGCGTCGTGAGCGCATTGAGATTATCGACGCCGTTCTCATCGCACCATTCAATGAACTGATTGACTCGGTAGTAGTAGCTCTGAACCGTCTGGTCGGCCTTCTCAGACCGCTGTCGAGTGAGCCACATCTCCATCGCGTCATTGGGCGAGAGCGGTTCGAGGTCACTCACGGCGACCACCTCGCGCGATGGACAATATCGTCTCCGACGAGCTCGGACTCGACGTCGAAGTCATCCGGGCCGATACCGAAGTTCGAAGCAACCTTCGCGCGGAACTCGTCTTCGGACGAACGAACCGACCGGATCACCCCCATGACGTGGTCGAGTTCGTCGAGTCTGCGGAGACGTGTCTCGTATTCAGACATCCGAGATCACCTCTTCGTGGCTCTCTCGGATACTGTTCGAGGAGAATCTCAGACCCTCCTCGACATCATAGAGATGCTCGTCGGGATGTGGCCGGCGGTACGCGAGTTCGTCAGCCTCACCAGACATGAGGTTCTCCGCGTCCGTGAGCAAGCAAGCGAGCCGATACGCTTGCTTGACCTCGGGTTCGGGTTCGTCTCTCTGCCGCGACTCGTGGAGTTGCAGTAGCAACGCGCCGAGGTCATCGAGTTCCTCGTCGACGCGGCTATCACGACTGTCTTCGTGTTTCGCTTCGAGATGAGCCTGCGTCAGCTCTCCCAGTTCTTCCTGAATTGCGAGCAAGAGCGTCGCTTCGTCTTGGACTCCCCACTCTTCGATGTTCTCTGAGGCTTGGCCCATCCAGCGGTCGAATAAGACCGACGACGCCTCGGGGGTTACTGGCTGAGATGTGTCGTCGTCGAGAAGGCGTGCACCGCATTTTGAGCAGTACGGGCGGATCGACACGACGCGACCGCAGTCTTCGCAGCGCTTTCGGTACGAACGGGTGTGTTCCGTCATCGAAGGTCACCCCCAGTGAGTTGTGAGACCTCGGCGCGGATGTCCTCCAGGAGGCCGACGACATCGTGCTCGGTCGCATCGGGGCCGATGAAGACCGCCGCGCAGACGTCGTCGCCCTCGACGACCGCGAGCGACTGCTTGCGGTCGTCGTCGAACGACCCGGACACCGTGTTTCCGGTCTGGCTCATCTGAACATCACCCCGACGCCGTTGAAGCGGAAGTCGTGCGGGTTACCACATTCGGGGCAGTCGAGCGGCCGACCGGGAAGGTAGACCATCCCTTCGGCGTCGATGTACGCCGGCTCGTCGAGTTCGATAGTCTCGGGCTCGTGGTCGCACTCGTCGGTCTCCGCAGCGACGCCACAGTGGAACTCGACTTCGGTCTCGCCGGCGAGGGACTTGATCGCGGGCGTCATCAGTAAGACCACCCTGCGCCACACCGCGTACAGCGCACGCGGCTCTCAGTTTCCTTCCACTCCTCGGAGAGCTGGTACTCGTCGGGGTCGAAATGCTCAGCGTCCCACATCCCGACGACCATGCGACCGGTCGCGATGGTCTCGTCAACGATGTCGCCGCCACAGTCGCAGGTCTCGACGTGTTTCGTCTCGATGACGCGAGAGCCTTTGCCGGTCTCGTAGCGCGTAAAGTCCGTCGGCGGGACCGACGGCGTCGGCTTGTCGTTAGAACTCATATCTGCATCACCTGCTGGACCTTCTCTCGCGGGACCCAGGTCATGGCGGGCCCACCGCAGAGGCGAACCCAGTGGTCGTAAATCTCGATGCGGCCTTCGTGGCGAACCGGGTCGTCAGCGTCCTCGTAGTAGTACGCGGTCCCGTTCTCGATGACTTTGAGCGGTTCGTCCTGGCCACGCCCCCCATCAGTCTCGATGCCCTCGCCACGGTCGATACTGGCGAGGTTGTACTTCCGGACGATGACGCCAGGGTTGCCGTCCGCGGCACGCTTCGAGCCCGCAATCAGCGCGACGCCAATCGCTTCGGCCTGCTCGGGAGTGAACGTCGTCGAGAACGACACGGTCTGGAACTCCTCTGCAACCTCGAAGATGACGGTCTCGGTCGTCGCCTCGACGTAGAGCTGGTTGACTCGGTCGCTCAGTTCTGCGCCGATGCCTCCCTGCGCGGTGGTCGGCTCGACGTTGAGGTTGACGTGCATCTCGTCAGCGCCGGCGGCCGCCTGCGCTCCGGGGACGGGCGATTCCCACTCGCGTGGGTTCGACGGCGTCTCGTGCGCGAGCCGGCGGTAGAGCGTGTCCAGCGAGATGCCGAGACACTCTGCGACGGTCTCGAACGCGCCGCGCGATGAACCGGACTCGACTTCCCCGCCGTCGGTGGCGACACCGTCGCCGCGGTCGACGCCGTCCTCTTCGTCGAGGTCGTCGTTGACATCGTCCGAGCGCCACTCGTGTTCGTCGTCGAGGCGCTCCATCAGCTCGCACTCGCGGCAGAGCCGACCCCGACAGCGCGAGCCGCAGATACCGCAACTCATTGCCGCTCACCACCGTCAGCGACGGCTTCGGCGAGTTCGAGGCCGGCCAGCGAGGCCATGTGCTCTGCCTCACCAGCGACCATCGACCGAGCGAGTGGCGTGGACTCGTAGGCGTTCGTCCGCTTGTCGAGTTCGCTCTTCTCGATGATACCCTGTTCGACGAGGTCGTCGAGGTTCGGGTAGAGGCGACCGTGGTTGACCTCCTCGTTGTAGCGTTCCGAGAGCAACTCTTTGATACCGAGTCCGTAGGGCTCTCCTCCTCGCTGCTCGATTTCGATGATGGCCTTCACGACCTGTTGCTGAAACTCACTCAGGTCGAGCCACCGAACACCGCCATCGGCGACGAGTCGCACGTCATCCTCAAGACGGGTCACTCGCCATCGCGTCGCCTTCGTCTCAGGACGGTAGCGTTCGATTTCGAGACCATCGAACTCCACGGAGTCCCACTGCGGGTACACTCCGGTCGCCCGCGCGAACCAGTAGCCGACTTCTTTCCCGTCAAGGTCGGTTCTGGTCGCGATGTTCTTCGCGTAGTAGATGCGGTCCTGTCCGGGTTCGAGGTCCTCACGCAAGAACGCGAGGAGCGTATCGAGATTGTTGTAACTCATGGTGTTAGTCCTCCCGCGCGATATCGCTCGCGCGGACGTTCGGTAGGGTGCAACCGCACGGAACGACCGTGCGACTGGCTGGGCCGCTCGCGGCGAATCCCTCGATGGGCGTGGCGCACGCGGGGCAGTTCGAAGACGTTGCAGTCGTCGTGTCGCGGGCTTTATTGCGTGCCCGCGAGAGTGATGATTTGGTCGTCATCCACGGTGACGGCCCGTTGCTCGGGTCCTGTCTCCGCAGGAGTCCGAGCGTTTTCCGCGACCTGTAGGCCACGGTGAGAGTCGTCATTAACGACCAATGTCCTTGTTGTATATATTTCTTGTCTACGTTCGTATTCAGAATTAGTCTGTCAATGTAGCTAGAGTTATCCACAATAGGTGTTATTTTTGCACTATGTCGAGCGATGACGCTCAAGAGATGGTTGAGAGAATCTCGTGGTTTTCTCCGGTCGACTACGAGATTCTTCTGTTCTTCGAGAAACACGATATTGGTGTCAGCCCGAAAATAATGGCGTACAATATCGAGTATGATCGACAGTACGTCTACCGGAGACTCAAAGTCCTGAATGAGTCGGACCTGTTGATTAACGATGACGGGGTCTACGGGCTCTCTGACTTCGGTCGCGAGTTCCTCGCGGGCAACGTCGACGAGGACGATCTGCCCGAACCCTGACTGACCGTCACGCCTATCAGTACCACGCACGTACCACGCAGTATGAGCACTGACACTGGTGAGAACGACGACATGGTGAAGTTGAACGTGAAAGTCCCGCGTCGTCTCCTCGACGAGATCGACGAGTTGTCGAAGGAGTTGAACTACACGAACCGCTCGGAGTTCGTCCGCGAGGTCCTCCGGGACACGACCGAGCCGATTCTGACGCCGGGCGCGCAGGAGGGCATCGCAGACGGCTACAGCGACGTTGCGGCCGGTCGGACGATGTCGATGGCCGACGCGAAAGAGCGCCTCGGTCTCTCTGAGGAGTGACTGACGGCGGATGGGCCACGATATCGTCCTCACCGAGACGCTGGTGACGTCGCTCGAACAACTCGAAAAACAGGACGCAAAGCGCATTCTGAACAAGCTCGAAGATATCGGAGACTTCCCTGAGCACTTTCTCGACCGGTTGAAGAACCACCCGGGGTACAAGCTCCGAGTCGGTGATTTCCGGGTTCTCGTCGATTGGGACAAGACCGAGGAGACACTGTACGGTATCGACGTGTTCGAGCGGAAGAAGGAGTACCGCGAACTCGGGAAGTACCGCGAAGTCTGGGGGTCGTGGCGCGACGAGTGACCGACGCTCACACCGCCCCTCCGATATCGTCGTACGGTCCCGCTGGCGTGACGAGAACCACATCGTCGCGCTCGACGACTTCGCCGGTCTTCTCGTTTCTCAGGAGTTCGAACTCAGGTTCAACGTCGTCGCCCCACATTTTCGCGCAGGTCGAGCACCAAAAATGATGATTCGTGGGCTCCCACGTCGTGTGGCCTCGCGGACAGCGCCACTGCCAGCGGTCGATTTCGTTCTCCAACTCGATGGTGACCATTGCACTCGGGACCGACGTGAGGGCATATAAAAGCGATAATCCAAGAGGGGAGAGTGAAAGTGAAGGTTTGAGCGAAAGTAGAACTACATGAGTGATCTTCTCAAAGAAGAATCTGCTACTACGCCTCTACGGTATTCCAACATATTTGTGGCGTCTATAGAGGTACAAAGAGGATGTGACAGTTGCTGAGAAGGCGTGTGCTACGACCGCTAATAGAAGTCCGAGAGATTCGTATCCGAGTTGCACTGTAACGAGATAACCGAGGAGTGGTGTTAGAAATCCACCACCAATGTAGAACCACCACTTCGGTTTCCACCGTGACCGCGAACTCCTGAGGTCCATCGAGTCCTTGAATAACGCGGGATAGATTCCTAATCCTAACGCAGAAATCCCAATCAGTACAAAACCAGCAGTGAATCCAATCCCAAATGAACCGCCCTCCATACCGCTATACTGCTGGTACATAATAACGAAATATATCAAACCAAGAACACCAAGGGCAATGTAGCCTGCCAAAGTGTACCAGTATTTTTCAGACGGTCGTTGTGTTGTTCTGACTTGTCTACTCATAATGAAACTCGTGTAAGTATACAATATAATTATATTGGTGAGTGTCTTCTATCTAATATCGATGCGAAAGGGGCTGAATCATCGGTTCCACGACCTTCCGCTCGTCGATGAGGTAACGGGAATAGCCCTCTCAGTGTTGATTCTGTACTGGCTTGCACTCAGTTCCGTCATCGGGATCGGAATCGTTGTCGGTATCTCTGCAGGTATCGTCTCGAAAGCGTTTCCGATGGTTGGCCCACAGTCATCAGCGATTGTCGGTGCTATCCTGTATTCAGAAACCACTGACAAAATCGCGTTATTTGTTTTCTGGACGTCCGTTGTTGCAACGGCAATCGTCGGAGCATTCCTCGCACTCGACTACCTCACGAACGCCATCGACACTGTCCTCAGAAAAACCGGGGTCCTCGGTGGAAACTAACCGAACGGGTGCCTGTCGGCGTAACTCGGGAAGACGTAGACGACCCAGTTGACGAAGAGAATCACGAGTAGACCGAGGTCGTGCAGTGCAAGGCCGCCGAGACCGGAGATATTCGGGACGCCGAAGACGACGACCAGGAGCATCGCGATGCCGAGCCCGACGAGTGTCGGTGCGAGATGCGCGACCCGAATCGCCCAAACGGGTGCGCTGTCTTCCCAGTCCATCGTCACTCGCGAGTTGGTGCCGTCGAGAGAGATGTCGACATCGGCCCACGGGTAGGCCGCGACAGCGTGAGTGAGTTCGTGAAGCGGGACCGAAGGCGTCAGAAGGGTCGAGAGGCGGCTCATCGCGGCACCTCGCGGGCGAAGAGCGTGAAGAGGACCATGCCGTTGAACCCCAGCGCGAAGTAGACTCCGACGCGCGTGAAGACGCCGGGTGCGTCGAGGGCGATAGGTGCGGTCATGAGTCCGTTGCAGATGAGGTTGACCATGATGAAGACGTGCGCGGCGAGTTGCTTCTCGCCGAGGTCCTCGTCGAGAGAGATCCCATCGCGTAGGTCACCGAGACTCATTGTACCACCGTCTGGAAGAGCGCGGCGAACAACGAGACGACGAGGGTCATGAAGATGACCGTCCAGGCGATGGAGGCGATGATACCGGGAAGCAACGTCGCGGCGAATCCCGAGATGAGGACGAGGAGCGTCGCGGGGAGGACGTAGTCGCCGGTCTTGACGTAGATGGGGATGATAACACCCGCGACGATGAACATCGCGAGGACGCTCTCGGACCCCGGGCCGAAGGCACTGCCGAGGCCGTCGGCGACACAGGAGTGGACGTCCGGCTGGAACCAGCAGTCGAGCGCGCTCATGAGATTCGCATCCCCCGGATGATTTGCCAGACGCCGATGTAGTTCACGAACTGAATCGGAACGCCGATGGGGCCGGCGAACCACGCAGGGAACCCGACGTTCTGGAGAGCGAGCGGAAGCATGAGGCTCCATTTCAGCGCTCCGACGATTGCCCCGGTCGCCTGCGTAGTGAATCCGAGGTAAGATTCGACTGAGCCCCCGCGGTCAGCACGGTACGACGATGCGTCTTCGGAGAGCTGGTCGGCATCGTCCTGAAGACCGGTCGCTTTGTCGATTCCAACGGCGTCGTTGAAACCAGACCCGGCCATGAGGCCGCCAGCGACGGCGAAACAGATGACGAACAGCATTGGGACTGTGACTTTCATGAGTAGGAGTTGAAGGAGGCGGCGAGCCCGAGTAGCGCGACCGCGCCGGAGAGCCCGATGACACTCATCGGGATGTCGACCCAGCCGAGCCACGTGATTCCCGTAGCGACGGAGACGACAGCAACCGCGCCGACGCGTGAGAGCGTCGAGGGGAACGCGGCCGCGAGTGCGACGAGAAGGACGAGTCCGGCAAGCGTCGCCCATCGAGTGTCGATAGGGACGGTCGTGCGGATCGACGCGGCAGACGAGATGGGCTCGTCGATGGTGATCGTTTGGCTGTTCCGTTCGAGGGTGATGTTCACCGCCCAGTCCTGTTCGAGTTCGGACTGGCTGAGTGGCTCCGTTCGCTGGAACGACGAAAGATTCGTCGCCGACGATTCGAAGAGGACGTTCGAGGCGTTGCCCCGTTCGTGGACGACGATATCGAAGTCGGTCGTCTCGTCTTCGGGGTCCGAAAACATGACGCGGAGTGCCGACATCTCGTCGTCGACGACAGCATCCCACTGGTAGGAGTCGCCCTTGGGTGCCTGCCACTGGATCGTCCCGACATCGAGTGGGGCGGTCCCGTTGACCGCGGCGATGTACGCACCGAGCTCTCGACGGTCGCCGTCGTCGTTCTCGATGACGAGTCGGTATCGTTGGTCCTTCTCCAGCGTCGTTTTGAACACTGAGTCTGCGCCGAAGTAGTCACCAGTCACGACGCGCCATTCGATAGTACCGTTCCGCTCGATTGGTCGCTCGATGTAGAGCACCGTCGAGCTTGCCTCGAAATCGCCCGTCTGGTCGTTCAGCGTCATCTCTTGATAGACCGCGTCGGCGGTCTCAGGCAGGAGATAGACGTCACCCTGCTCGAACACCGATTCGATGGCGACCGTCCTGGTGACGTAGCCGTCGACAGTCACCTCGATGATGTACCCGCGCTCGACCGGGACGCCGGTCAGGTCGATTGTCCCGTCGGAGGTGTTCTTCGTGAAGATGAGTTCGCCTGAGTAGAGTTTTGCAGTCACCTGCGCGGACCCGGTTATCGGCTCGCCAGTCGAGACGTTGCGGATGGTGAGCGTCGACGGCGAGCGAATCGTCCGATTATCTGAGATGACGGTGTTGCCGTAGGTGTCGCTCACGCGCACGGACCACGATGCGGACCCGCCGTCCATCGAGAACATCGTCGAGGCGGTGCCATTGCTGGTGAGGACCTCGGACCCGACGACGTTGCCGTCGACGATGAACTCCGCCGTGAGTTCGTCGCCCTCGTAGGCGAAGTCCGAATCGGTGAGGTTGGCAGAGAGCGTGATGTCGCGCGTCGAGAGGGAGGTGTCGTCTGGCGGTTCGAGGTTGGTGATGGTTGGTTCGAAGTGGTCGACTTCGAACGAGAACGAGGTCGAAGTGACTGTTTCGCCGTAGCTGTCGTCGACGGTGACGCTCCACGTGTGGTTCCCATCAGAAAGCGAGGGCGCGATGATAGAGGCGGCCCCATTTGTGGACCGAGTTGTCGTGTCGACGACGGTACCGTTGACGCGCCACGTGAGCGTGAGCTGGTCGCCCTGTGCGGTCGATAGATCATCGTCGGAGACGTCGATGGAGAGCGTCGGCTGGCTGTTGTGAACCACTTCGCCGCCGGTCGGTGAGGCTGACGTGGCGTCAAGCGTTGGCGTCGAGACGGGGAAGTAGACGGCGTCCCGTCCGAGTTCTGCGGTCGGGTCCGCCCCTGTTGTCTCGAAGTCGACACGGACGCGCCACTGATCGGCGCTCGTCGACGACAGATCAGCGGTTTTGGTCCCGCCGGTTGAGAACGTCGCTGACGAGACATTGGTCCAGGTGCCCGCCGTGTTAGCCTGCCACGTCACATCCGCTGTTGCGTTGTCGAGCGTCAGGTCCACACGTCCCTCAGGCGGGTCACTCACGCCATGGGTTGCTGAGAGATATGACCCTCCAGTGTACTCATTTGATATCTGCAGAGTGTCGTAATTGGCATATCCGTTGTAAATACCATATCCGACAAAGCTGGATGACTGGAACGTCGTATCTGTCTCAGATATCGTATCGATGAGAGTGCCAGTGTCGTCATAGACACTCATCACGATTGTCCCGTCGGCTCCCCAGTCGACTTTGAGTCGATACCAATTGTCGGCGTTGATCGTTGGGGTTGCCGATTTCAGTTGCGTGACCGACCCATTATCAACACGCTGGAGGCGGATCTCGTTATCGGCGTCGATGTAGGCTTGGTAGCCATCCCTGGCCGAATCTGAACTCCCATCAGCAGTGGGGTCGCCAAAGACAACCCATCCATGTCGTCCGCCCTCAGACCCTGGCCGAACCCATGTTGAGAATGTGTCTCCAGGTTCAACGGCTGAGGATGTATTATAAATGTAAACGTTCGAGTAACTTGACTCAAGCCGGAGTGAGTTTGGCCCATCGTGCGAGACAGTGGATATTGATGCACTGCCGGTATCTCCGCTATAATCTGCAAGGGAGCCATCATCCCAGTCCTCAAGCAGTGTGGTGACTGTTGGCTCCAACACGACGGATGCGCTCTCTCCCGATCCGCTGACTGACACATTGGTCAGTGTCCCACTCGTGAAGTCGGAACCGGTCGTGTGCTCACTCCCGACGACGAGGTCGCCGTCGGCGGCACTCGCGGGCGCGGCACTCACAACGAGCATCGACGCGAACAGCGCGAACAGAACGATACTGCGTCGCCTCACAGTCGACCTCTCCGGTACTGTGCGACCTGCTGTTTCTCTCGGGTCACGCCGGCGATGGCCGCGTACACGAGATAATCGACGATGAATATCGGGACGATGAGGAAGTAGCTCAGCGTCTCTAAGTTCTGAATCGGACCCCAGACCCATGTCGACTGGAGGAACGTCATACTCTCCGCGACGTGGAAGACCTCCGCTCCGGCGGTGTTGAGGAACAACACGAGGCCGGCGATTTGGACGATACCGACGGCGACGAAGATCAGCACCCGAGGACTCACGGGCTAACACCTCCGAGAAGCGCGCCACGAGTGAGGCCGGTCACGAAGAGACCGACGATAACGAGTGCAACGAGCCACGTCACGGCCTGCGTGACGTAAAGGCAGTTCTGCGCGCCCTCGACGACGGGCTGGGAGACCCGCGATGGCCCACAGGCAGGCCCGAGCATCGGGTCGGTCACCGTCTGGAGGATATCCTGCACGAAGATCGAGAGGAAGAGCGTCAGCGCCGCCTTGATGTAGAACCCGAAGGTCGCCATCAGAGCCCTCCGAAGCGCTCTTTCCAGAGCTGGTCGATGTCTGCGATGCCAGTCTTCCAACTGTTCTCCCACGCGCTCATATCGACCGCGAAAGCGTTGCCGAGGTTCTGATCCCCGAAGGACTGTTGGCGCTCTCGCTCCCGTTCGAACTCGGTCTCGAAGCGCGTGCGAGCACGTTCGAACTCGCGTTCGACTTCGGTCGCCACGGACATCTCGACAGGC
This sequence comes from Haloferax chudinovii, assembly GCF_042663345.1. Lineage (NCBI taxonomy): Archaea > Methanobacteriati > Methanobacteriota > Halobacteria > Halobacteriales > Haloferacaceae > Haloferax > Haloferax chudinovii. The sequence goes on along the minus strand of NZ_JBHTAB010000001.1, from coordinate 652,772 downwards.
TCGTTCTCGGATTCGGTTCCGGCGCGTCCGAGCTCACTCTCGAACTCGGTCGCGCGCTCCGTTTCGGTCTCGAAGCCAGTCTCGAATCGCTGGTCGAGGCCGACATCCGTGGGTTGCCACGTATCCTGTCGACTTTCGGCCCGTGTGTCGGAACCGAGACGTTGTGCGAGGTCTGCCTGTGCGCGCTCGAACTGCCGCTGTTGTTGGCGCGCGAGTTCTTCTCCGGTCGCGATTTCAGCCCCAGTGACTTCTCTCCGGCTGGTTCGAGCCGCATCAGCTTCGAAACTGGATGCTTCGGCCTGTTGCCGCATCTGTCTCGCTTCACGAGTCGGCCACTCCTGTCCGCTGAGGCGACTGCCGTCACGGAGCTGGCGACGGCTTCTCGGAGGGCGATCACTGACGCTGTAGGCTTCGCGGAATCGTTGTTCGGTTTCGAGACGGCGAGCTTCGAGTTCGTCCGGGTCGACAGTCAACTGGTCGGCGCGCGTGGCTTGCGTCGGCGTCGAGGTCGGCTGTCCGGCGTCCTCTAGGAGGACTTGCTCGGCATCGCGCTCTTCCTGGGCAAACCGACGCAGTTCGTACTGCGTCTGGTCGAGGTCCTGTTCGCGGGCGTCGGCGCGGTCGAGTTCGGGCGACATCCGACCGGGCGATTCGTCGACCTCGACGGTCCGCCGCCCACTCGGACCGGACAGTTCGAGTTGGCCGCGCTCACCGGCGAGAAACTGTTTCGCGCGCTTGCCTTCTGCTTCGAACCGACGGACGGCGTCGTATCTTGTGCGTCGGATACCTCGGACCAGTTTCGATGTGGCTGGCTTCGCTTTGGACGCGGCGGCCATCACAATCTCCTCGTTGTCGACGCGACCACCGGGGATCGCGTCGAGGATGCGCTGACCTCGTGCACTCTGACCGAGAGCGCGCGTCGCAACGTAACTCGCAGCCTCTTCACCGGGCTGGACGGCGAGCCGAGCGGCCGCGCCGGTCTTCCCACCGACCTTCGCCGCCGCCGCGAGCCCCCCGGCAGACACGGCGAGTGACCCGACGACTGCGCCGGAAGTCCGCCCGGGTTCTTTGAAGAACGTTTCTTTGGCTTCTTGACCTGCCTTCCCCCCTGCGGCCATCACTTTCGCGAACGCCTCAGAGCTACCGTCAGTAGCGCCTTTTGTGCCCTCGTCGCCGGTTACGATGAACTTCCCAGTCTCACCGATTTCCATGAGACCGACAGCGGTCTGTGGGACGTTGGCGAGTTCGACGCCCCCCTCGACAGCGCCGCTGGCGAACTCTTCGCCGATGGTCTCACCGTCCGGTCCGGCAATGAGGTCGTCGACTGGTTTGGGGACGTACTCTCGAACCGCGTCGTAGGTGGCCCCAACCGCTGCGGGTGGGCCGTACTTGTCGTTGATCTCAACGACCTTTCTCGTGGCCTTGTCGACGTCGTCGGCGGCGTTTCGGAGGCCCCCCTCGACCTCGTCTTTGTCGGGATCGCCGAGACCGAACGACCAGTCGATATCGCCGAACTGCTCTTTCCGCTCGGGTTGCTTCTCGATACGCGCCCGGAAGCCGCCGTCGTCGGTCTGCCCGACAATCTTGACTCGGTCGGGGTCGACATCGACGTTGTCAGCGATGTCGCGACGCGCCTGCTCCCGCTGGACCGTGGAGATGTCGCCACTGGCGTCCTTGGTGAGCTTAGCGTCGATTCCCTGTGCACGGTCAGTCACGTTGTCAGATGATTCCTGACCGAGCTTCTCGGCAAGTCGCTGTTCGCGTGCTCGTGCGTCTCGCTGTTGGGCGACCTGATAGTCGCGGACGCTTTGTTGACCGACGGTCGTGAGCGAGGCGACGAGCTTGTCGCCGTCGCGTCGGACCCGGACGTTCCGAGTGTTGTCGAGGCCGGGCGTCTGGTCGACGACGCGTTGCTTGAGCTGCTTCTTCTTGTCTCGGATTCGGTTCCGGCGCTCCGCTTCGGCGCGAGTGACGGGTTCGCGGTCGTTCCAGCCGAAGTCGTCTCCGACCATCGGCGCGTCTTGGCGCTGTCGTCGCTCGTTCTGCTGTTTCGTCTCGCGGACGTCGCGCTTGTACCGTGTGGCCGCCTCGCGGTCGCTGACCGGGTCACGGTCACGATCACTCGATGAGCGACTGCTGGAGCCTCCGGACGATGACGACCCAGACTCTGACGACCCGGACGACGATGAGTCGGACGGTCCAGTCTGGTATCGGTCGCCTCGACGCTGGGATTTCCGCTGTTCGACGATTTGTCTATCCCGGTCCCGGTCCCGATCTCGGTCTCGGTCCCTGTCACGGTCGTTCGACGAGGACGACCCCGACGACGATGAGGAACTGTCGTTGTCGTCCCGTGCGCGGTCGCGAGCGTCTCGGATATCTTCCTCGGCGCGGCGTTTTGCCTCGCGGTCCTCGGCGTCTCCTCCGCCGGGAAGCGGCATTTAGATCACCTCCTCGTCGTTCTCGACCCGCCGATTCAGTGCGTCCACTGCGGCGTCCCACTGTGGGGTTGCTTTGAGTGCGGGGTACCCGGCCAGAATACCGAGGATGGAACCGAACTGAATTGCATTGAGAACGGTGTAGAGTTCCGGAGCGGTTCGGTATGCTGTAATTGCGAAAGCAATAACAGTCGCTCCGAAAATGAACCAGAAGCCGTTTCGCTTGCCTCCTGCGGACTTGAGCCCAGTGACAATCTGACTCAAGAGCCCGCTGCACCCCCATGAGATTACGAGACCGGCCAACAGCCAGAACGAGAGTGATAATCCTTCGACGGCAGACTGATCAAACGCGTTCAGTTCGTTGAGGATGTTGAGCTGGACCGAATTGAACACGAGGAGGCACGCGAACACCGTGGCATTGAAAACACGGTCTGCAGCGGACATCAGAACACACCTCCGAGGCCGGCGTTAATCATGAACGGGAGGACGTTGATACCGCCGCCAGTGCCGGATGCGCTCCCAGCGATGCTCGAGGCGAGTGCGGGTCCGAAGAGACCGAGTGCGACACCACCGAGCCCGACGAGGACGAGGTAGAGCTGTTCTTTTCGGGACCAGTCGAGTTCGGCGAGCTTCGCACGCGTCCCCTGGAGACTCATGTCCTCCTGAGTCACTTTCGAGCCGAACAGACGGTAGCCGTCGCGGAAGGAGATGACGCGACCGTCGTATTCGTCATCGGCGACTTCGGCGTGGATTGCGACATCAGTCCCTCCATCGGTCGTGGCGCTTGGCTCGAACTCCCCACGGCGACGTTGGCCGCCCATGAACGCCTCGATAGGGTCGGTGGTCTCGGCGTACTTCCCGAGCGCCCACGCGACGGGGTACTTCCCGAGCATCCGGTACGGGATGCCCTGCTCGTCGGTTTTGAAGCGCTCGTCGTTCTCGCTTCGGAACTCGTTCTCGGTCGTGTGCCAACTCGATGCGCGTGGCGCGATGACGCCGTCGCCGTAGATGACGTGCGTGATGGTGTCGGCTCCGGTCGTTTTGAGCTTGAGCTGGTAGCCGGCGTCGATGACCTTGTCGCCGAGTTTGTTCGTCCTCGGGACGAATCGCAGGACTTTGAGCCAAAACGAGACCCAGAAGACCCACAAGCCGCGGAAGAAGTTGTAGACCAGGCCACCGCTGGCGTCGCCGGCTTTCCGGGCGATTTTGTGGTCTTCTGACTCCTCGTCGAGCTTCTGTCGAGTGTTCGCGAACAGTTCTGGTTCGTCCGGTGCGAGCGGGTCGGTGTTGTCGGGTTTGGGATTCTTGTCAGTCATGGATTACCACGGAAGGATGCTACTGATTCGACCACCGGACTGCGAGTTGCTGTCGGGGTCGCGCCGTTCGCTGGAGACGTGTGTCTCTGTGACTGCTTCGAGCAGGCGGCCGTCGCCGAGCGACTGGCGGTCGGTTCGAACGTCGTCGATGACCGTGCGGATCGCCTCTTTCTCGTGGTCCGCGAGGTCTCTCCGCACGCCACTGAACGAGTCGCCGTTGACCTCTTGTGCAACCTGCCGAAAGACGCCAGTGCAGAGGTCGGGATACTCGCGGCCGCGGACGATGCGGTCGCGGAGGTTCTCGTTGAGGAGCCGCCGAGACCGGGCGTCGTAGTACTCCTCGTCGTGGTCGGCGAGCATCTCGCTCGGCGAGAGGAACGGCTGGATGAGCGAGACGAGTTCTTCGTACTCGTTGGACTCGACGTCGGCTTCGAGGAGACGGTCGAGGAGGTCCTCGGGCTCCATGTCGTGCATGGGGTCGACGACCGGGCCGTTCGAGACGCCGCGGTTGACCGCGGTTCGTTCGAGGTCTTGGGCGGCGCGCTCGTCGAGTTCGCGAGCTTGGAGTTCGCCGGGGTCGGGCTGGGAGTCGCGTCCCATCATGCGCGAACACCCTCGTTAGTGGCAGTGTGGAAGACGGCTCCATAGAGTGCGATAGCACTCACGGCGGCCGCGCTGAGGCACACGAACTGGATGGTGGGCGAGCCGAGCGAGACGAACTCGCCGGTTGATTCGTTGAACACGGCGACGTTACCGCTGGTGAGCGCCAGAGCGCCCCAGACGATGAGGCCAAGTAGCGCCCAAATCGCCTCGGAGTCGTGGCCGCGGATAACGAGCGCTCCGAAGAGGGCGAGCGTCCCGAGGAGGCCGAGTGCCAGCTGGTGAGCGACGAGTATCATCCGAGGAACCCCCAGACGACGAATGCGGCGGCGATGAGCGCGAGAAGCGGGACTGGGATGCTAATCGCACCGAGCCCGCGGTTCACGTCGCGGGTGGTCTTGTCGGGTGCGTCGAACTGGTAGCTGATGTTGACCTGCGTCCCGTTGGAGACGGTCGCGTTTGCCAGCCGACGCAATTCCCCGGTCGATTCGTTGAAACGGTAGTCGACACCTTCGGAGAGGGTCGTACCGTTGTGCGTGACGGTGACGTTCGCGCCGAAGTCGACGGCGATGTCTGCCGCGTCGACGAGGCGGCCGGCGTCGTCGAGGGCGATGCCTTCGGTGGCCACCCGGTCTTCGGCACTCTCGATGTAGGAGGTCCCGAAGGTAGCGATAGCGATAACACCGACGACGGCGATGACGGCGAACGTGATGATTGCGTTAGTCATGGCTCTTGAGTGGTGTGGTGAGCGGTGAGAAATCGGTGCGTAGGTGGGGTGTCCCGGTCTACCGGCCGCCGTTCATACCACCGCCCATGCCACCGAAGAACCCGAGTGCGACGCTCGCACCTGCGGCGATGAGACCGACGCCGATGAGGATGAACGCCGTCTCGCCGTAGTTAGCGAACGTGTCGAACATCGACGTCCAGGTGTTGTTGTACGTCGGATTAGCGACTATTTCGGTCGAGTAGAGCGACCCGAGAACGATGAGCGCGACGACGGCGACGATGATGGCCTGGGAGACCATCATGATCGAGCCGGAGATGCGGGCGGTGGTCGTCGCGTCTTCTGCGAAGTGTTCTCGCTCGGGCTCGATGCCGAAACGCTGTGCGGCGTCGAGGCCGCGGTTGAGTGCTTGACCGGAGACTCCGCCACGGTCGCGGACGAAGTCCTCGATTGGGTTGGTGAACGGTTCTTCGACCGTCACTTCGATAGCGCGGTCGTCGTCGACGTTGGCACCCGGCCCCAGGCGGAACCCAGCGGCGGGGTGGCCTGCACATGCAGACATACACGTGCCCTGTTTTGCAGAGGTGATATGTCTCCGGAATATACTATCAGGAATGGGGTGTTAGAGCGGGTCTGTGGTGGATATTCGGACGACTATCCACCGTGGCTATCCTCGTGTGGAGACTTAATGCAGATTCTCTAGTAGGGCCGCTATGGCAATCCAAAGCGGCGGTGAGACACGGCAAATGGAGTCCGTAATCGCCGAATGCACCTCTCAGATGGGTGTCCGAAAGTCGCTCGAACTGAAGAAACTCGCCCAACACATCGAATCAGGCGACCTCGATTCGGTCTCACTCAACAGCGAGGTTCGGAATATCCAGCAATCGGGGAGTTCGATGAACATCAACCTCACAAGCTATGCGGCGGAATGGCTCGAACTCGAAAAGAAGCAACCGCTCGTGGTCCACACGCTCGCCGATTCGATTGTTCTCACGATTCCTGACGGTGATCGTGATGTCTAAATCGGATGATCCGCGGTCGAAGACGGTCCGTGAGCGCATCATTGAGGACGCGCAGGTTCGGTGCCACCAGAAGCGTTCCGAGGTCCAAGACGCCCGGTTGCGGATGTCGATGGTTCCGCGGTCGCTCCGTGGCGATTTCCAGAACCGAGTCCTGGAGTACTACCGGGCGCTCCGCCCGCTTCGGAGCGAGGGCATCATCAAAGAGTGGTGGTCGTCGGTGGTACTGTCGCCGAGCTGGACCGCCGGGCGAGAGTACGTCTTCGAGATAGACGGGCAGGAAGTTGAGGTATCGCAAGACGAGGCGATGACGATTTTCGAGACACAGGGCGTCCAACCTGTCGAGGTCAGGGACATCCCGTATCGGGGTCTCGAACGTCTGGACGAACTGGAGGACGCGACCGAGACGGTCGTGGAGACCCGCTCGACGATGCGTGGAGTGCGGGAAGAACAGACGACCCAACAGGTCGTCCTCGACGTGCGACAGCTGATGGACATCGCGGGTGTCCTCGACGACGCGGCGACGAAACTCGGGTTCAAGCCGTCTATCGAACTTCAGGACGCGGAGGGTGAGGTCGTATGAGTTCGCAGCCAGAGCCGGAGATCGTCGACCGGATGCAGTCGCACGCTCCCCCGAAGAATCTCTCCAGCCACATCTCGGAGATGCCCGACCGAGTCCGCGAGAACCTGATTCTCCGCCGCAAGATATGGCCGCGGATGAACGTGTTCAACGAGAACTGGATGTGCTTTTTAGCCGGGGAGACGGGGGACGGGAAGTCTTACGCGGCACTCCGACTCGCGGAAGCCCTTGACCCGACGTTCGGACCACATCGAGTGACGTACTCCGTCGAGGAGTTCCTCGAAATCGCCGCGAGTGACCTCCCCGAAGGCGCGATTATCGTGCTCGAAGAGGCGGGTGTGGCCGCTGGGAACCGCAATTGGTACACGGTCGCCAATCAGGTCCTCGACGCGCTGACGCAGACGTGGCGACACCGAAACAACGGCGCGATCATGACCGCGCCGGACTTCGATCTCATCGACTCGCACGTTCAGCGTCGGTTCCATCACCTCGGGGTTATGGTCGGAAAGGACGAGTCGGCCGGCATCAGCAAGGCCCGGTGGAAGTTCATCCAGACGAACAACGAGACGGGCAAGATGTACAAGAAGTACCATCGAATGATCGGCGACGATGGTGTGCTCCGCCGGCACAAGTGGATGAAGTTCCAGCTCCCGACGCCCGAACTCGTAGAGGAGTACGAGTCGACGAAGGGCGAGTTCACTGACGACCTCATCGACGACCTGCTGGAGAAGGTCCGGGCGGAGTCGAAGGAAGCCGAGGCGGAACAACTGTCGCCGGTGCAGGTGGCGAAGGAGATTCTCGACGAGGGCCGCGTTGAGGAGTACATCAGTGAAGCGTCGGGTGGTGAGTACTTCGACCGTGCTCTGTTGAAGATGGACTACGGAGTAAGCGAGGACGAGTCGAAGCAGATCAAGAAATACGTGGTTCGGGAGGCGGACCTCGATGTCATGTAGAGTGTCGGGACACCCTCCCACCCCCCCACACCCTTGTGTTTATATTAACTTGAGATACGCAAGTGGCGGTTCGTCGGGTCGGCGGCTTCGGCGGTCCTTCGGCGTTTCATCGCGTGTACGCCCGGCGGGCGCGCCGCTCGCGGGGTCCTGCGGAGGTGTGCGATGATTCGCGGGCTTCGTCGTCGCATCAAGCTCGGGTTCTGCCGCTCTCACCTGTCCGATATCGAGGATACGTTGGCGTCGCTCCAGGGCAAGTCGCGCTTCCCGGTCTGGTTGGTGTCGCTGTTGGTGTCGGTGGAGCATCCTGTCGACGTCGACGAGCAGTGCGATCTCCTCGAGGCCGAGCGCGAGTACTACGAGATTCGAGTCGAGATACTGGAGAGAGACCGATGACGGGCGACACTCCACAACTCGACTTCTGGCACCTACAGCGAGACCTCGCTCATCGACTTGATGATGTTCTCTTCTGACGGCGCGGCAAGGTAGGGTTCGATAGCGTCGTAGCTGGACCAGCCGCCGAGGGCCATCACGATTCGCGGCGACACGCCTTCTTCGACGAGCAGGTGGTGCGCCCAACAGCGGCGCAAATCGTGACTGGACACCCGTCGGTAGTCGTCGTCGCCGGTCGCGTCCGCAGCTGCGTCGGCGGCGCGGTCGACCCAGCCCTGGAGAGTTCGCTTCGAGCGTTGGACGACAGGGTCGCTTGGACCGATGTCGTTGTCGTCGTCCTGGACGAAGCGATTGATTCGGGCTTCGAGGTCGATGGGAAGCCACGTCTCACGTTGCTTCCCGTGTGCGTGCTCGCCCGTGGTGTCTTTCCCGGCGGTCACTTCGAGCTTGTAGTGTCGGCCGTCGGCGCGTCGAGAGATATCGTTCGGGGTGACGTCGAGGACTTCGGCGACGCGAAGACCAGAGTCGCCCATCAGCCTGAGCGCGATTTCCGCGAGGTCGGAGTGTGCTTGACGTGGGAGCTCTCTATATTCGGGGCGGTTCATCCAGACGTTCCACGTCCCGTCCTTGTTCCGTTCGGTTCGCATAGGTTCACGTTTCTCTAGAGAAGCACGCAGGATAAGTCATCGGGCGGGTTCAGTGGTTCGTCTGAGATGGCGCTTTTCGAGTGTTTGAGCGAGTGGCGTCCGTCACAGTTGCACGTTTCTATACAAACGTGAAACGGAAGGATGCACAGGTCATCGAGCACTTAGTCTGGAACAGTCTCGCTCAGTCAGTGCAGTAACGAGCGTACACGCACAGGAGAAGATGCGGCTAACGAAATTCAAGTAGTCTCGCTGAGAGAAGCGACCATGGGTATTCTAAACTCCCTGCCACCGCGCCCACTGCGTCGAGCAGAAGTCGACAGTCTCGATTCGAGCGATTCGATTCTCGGGAACTTCCCGGTTTACGGCGAAGTCGAACCAAACACGTGTTACGCGCTCGTTCTCGTGACGGGCTCGACGGCGAAGAGCATCGCTTACACTGGCGGCGGGTGGGAGGTCCTCGACGAACGGGAGGTCTCGACGAACCCGGAGGTGGAGGGGATTCCGTTCGACCAGCACCAAATCGTGAGCGAAATGCAGGAAGAAGCCGCCGAGCACGTCAGCGTCTAAATTTTTCGCGCGGGCAAGCCGCGCCGAGTAGGCGCGGCGACCCCCATTTCATGTGTTTCATCTGGAGTCTGAGCGAAGCGAAGACTCCGGTAATCTGGTTCTGTGATTCTTTAATCACACATCTAACGGAGAATTACGGGGGCCCCCGTAATTCGAAGTGGTGGCGGTCGCGGTGCTGGTCGAGGTGAGACGGCGCCAAGAAAAATTCAGTCCCTAACGCCCTGAAAACACAGACATTCTTGCCGGTACTAACCTCGGAGAACAGCGTTGCCACTCGCGAAACCAGACGTCAGCCGATGAGCTGACGCATCTGACCGAAGCTGTACGTCAACGGCGCGGAGGTATCGTAGGCCTCACCAACGACATCGAACTCGCGAACGAACTGCCGCCAGTCGTTGCCGGTCACCTCGGCCCACTTCGAAGCCCCTGTTCGGAGGATACGCTTGACCTCCTCACGCGTCGCCTGCGGCGCGAGTTCGAGAAGCTCGCGACCATCGTCGCGTTCCTTCCGGTCGCGGACGTAGTTGCGTAGCCAGCGCTCCCACGGACCGTTCCCATCGCCGTACGTATCGGCGCGGATGATGTCGTCAGCAGCCTCTTCGAGAGTGGCCTCCACAGTCCGACGCGCAGACTCGATGTGTTCGACGATTCCCTCGGCGATGTGCTTCGACGCGAGTTCGACGTGACCGTACTCACGGAGAACAAGCTTTCCGAGACGCTCGAGGGAATCATAGACCGTGCTGGTGGCTTTGCCGATCTTGTCTGCGATCTCCGCTGGAGAAAGGTCGCCACCATCAGTGAGGAGCTCCTCGACGACGTCGAGGTCTGTCTCGTTCATATTTCCAGCGACGGCGAACTTCCGAATCTCATCGTCCTGCTGTTCAGCGATTCGTGGGAGCGGGTTGTCGACGACTTTGACCATTCGGGCCTCGCCTTCGACCTTGAAGTAGTCGTCTTTGACGAACTTCTGGTGGTCGGGCGTCACGGGGAGGTCCGACCAATCCAGAACGTTCAGAAGTGCCTCGTCGAGTTCCTTGTGGAGGCGGTCGACGTCCTTGAACCGAAGCGTGTCGTCGTACAGCGAGTTTTGATAGGAGACGCCGATCTTCGGGTTCTCCAGTGGCGTTCCAGCGACAGCATCCGGGTTCTTGACGTGGTAATGCTTGATCTCCTTCGGGAGTTCGTGACCACCGACGACCTGGGCGGCACGCATGGCGCAGACCGTGGACGTGTGATACCAGCCTTCGCACTCGCGGTCGTCGCGAACAGTCTTCGAGTAGCCGCTACGCTCGCCGCCGAGAATTAATGCGATTCGGTGGAGTGTGCCGTCGAAAGCGTACATTCTGCCGGTCTCGCCCCTCTTCGCGCGAACATAAAGCTCGGCGTCGGTAATATTGGACGAGTTGTGGACATCCTCAGGGGCGAGCGCCTGATAGTCGATTTCAGTAAACGAGTTCCAACCGAACTCGTCCTGACGTTCGCGAAGTTCTCGCAGCGCTTCGTACAGAACGCTCGGGTACTGGTCAAACTCGAAGTAACTGCCCTTCGTCTCGACGTCGACGCCGAGGATGTTGTGCGGGTTCGAGATGTTCTTCCCGCTTTCTGACTTGATGCCAGGCCAGCGGGGACTTACTTTGAAATACGCACGTTTTCGATTGTCATCAACCGCTTCACTGTATTCTGGGTACGCTTCTGGGTAGACGTAGACTTGGAACTCTGGAACTTTTTCGAGCCGCCAGTCCCAACGACCGAGATCGGTATCGTCTTCGGGCGTCGCGACACCGGACTCTTTGAAACTGAACTCGACGTTCCACTCTTCGCCACCGAACTCGATGCCGGCGCGAAGGTTCCCATACTCCTCGAAATCGTGCATCTTGTAGAGCGAGACGAGTCCGAAGTACGTCGACAGAGAGTCGTCCCACTTGAGATAGGCGCTGAACTCGTGCGGTTGTGGGAGGAGGAACTTCCGTAGCCCCGAGACGGCGGTCTTCGAGTCCTGACCGCGCATTGTCCGCGCGCGGACACCGCGCTTCTGTCGGCGCTCGTGCTGCTCGGCTTCCGAGCAACTGTAGAAGTGATCCTCGCGAACATCCTTCCGGATGTGCGTGCCGCCACAGAAGCGACACTCGCCGGTCGGCTCCAGGTCGCAGTTCCACTCGTGTTCGAGCGCGTCCGCTTCGGTATCGAAGCTCGTCTGGCAGTACCGACAGGCGGCGACGAACTCCGGCATCTCGAACTCGACGTCTTCGGAGTCGTCGATGGTCGAGCCGGGTTCGTATCCGTTGTCAACTGCGGACGCGACGGGATCCTCGTCATCCGACGTGACGAGGTCGGCCTCGTCGAGGACGGAGAACTCCGCGACGACGCCGGCGAGGTCGTCGCTCACCGTCGGTCACCTCCGTAGGCGACGCGGACCGCCTGACCGAACCAGTCGGTGACCGACTGCGAGGAGTAGCCGCAGATGTCACAGACCAGCACCCCGACGACCGACCCACGACTCCACTCGTGGCGTCCGTCGTCACAAGGGCCGTCCTGCGTCCGCTGGTGAAGTTCTTCGAGGACGATGCGGCGATGGTCGTAGCGGTCGTCGGAACGCCACGAGACGAGCCAGACGGGGCGCTCGTCGGCGTCGGACTGCACCGTTGCGAGGACTTCGCGCGGGCCGGTGGACCGAAGGTAGCTCCGGAAACGCGTCTCGAAGTCCGTGGACTGCCACGAAACAGCGAGCGCGTTCTCGACGCCGTCTGCGTCGGCGGCCTCTTCGACGCGACTCCGCGCGAGCTCAAGAGACTCGGGCGGCGCGAGGTGCGGGAGCGCGCGGTCGACGAGGTCGTCGGCCCACTCGGGAACGTCGCGGACGATAGCGAAGACTCGCGCTTCGTCGCTGGGGACGACGTCTTCGTTCGCAAGCGCGGTGAAGTAGGTGCCGCGAACGCTCATCGCGACTCGACCTCCTTCGGGGCGAAGACCTGCGTCCAGGTGATCTGGGCGTAGTCGGAGCGTGTCGCCCGCTCGACCCACGAGAACTGGAACTCATCGACGAGCGTCGCGGGGACGACCTTCGCGACGATGATGTCGCGGTCGGGAGTCGGCGCGCAGACGGCGAAGAGGTAGACGCCGCCTTCGTCGAGGAGGTGTTCATGCTGACTGCGGCGAAGCAGGAAGCGCCCGCGGCGCTGGGCTTCGCCGTAGACGACCATCGCGCTCTTGATTTCGACGATGGTGCCGACTTCGAGGAGGCAGATTCCGACGAACGGTAGCTCTCGACTCGGCGTCAGAAGTTCCGTGACGACAGCGTCGTGATGCTCGTGCTGGCTGTCGGGGACGTGCCGGAGCTCTGGGTGGTGCTGAACGACGGTCGATTCGACGGTGTCTCCCGCCTTCCGAGAGGGCGCGAGACTCACGTAGACCACCCCTCAGAGAGGCCTTTTAAGCAGAGCCTTGTTTGCAGATAGGTTTTAAGTGCAAAATGTACAGAGAGAGCTTGTACTACCAGTAATTTTAATCCACGAAAGTAAGAAGTGGGACCGCTGAGAGTCGAACTCAGGTCCTACCGACCCCATCGGCAGAGGATACCACTACCCCACGGTCCCGGGGTGCATTCAAAGCGATGCGTGTCTCGCGGTTAAGCCCTTCGTTTCGTCGCGGCGACGCGACGGACTGGCGTGGCACTGTATCCCATCGGAGTCGTGCGGTTCGAACGCTCCCGACTCGCCGGAGTTGCGCCGCGAATACGCTTTTGTCGCGCGGCGAGTAATGACAACTCATGTCCACGTCCCTCCAGACCGTCCCGCTCGGACTGCTCCCGTTCGTCGTCGTGGTGCTCCTCATCCTCGGGTTGGGCGTCGGGGCCGGCCGGTGGTGGTCGATTCGTCGCGGTGGCGAGTCCGAACCGGCGGCGGACCGCCCCGAGGAGTCCCACGGCTACCCGCTGGCCTCGTGGCGCTACGTCTACGACCTCGACAAATCGGACGCGAAGCGGGAGGTCGCCTCGGTCAACGAGCAGGCGGAGACGCTCGCGGACGCGGAACAAAAGCGCCGGAGAAAGTAGAGTCCGGCTTCAGACCAACACGGCTTCCAGCGAGACGACCTCGCCGGCGTCGGCGTCGGCGTCGCCGACGAGTTCGCCCAGACAGACCGCCGAACCGTCGTCGGTGAAACAGGCGACGAGGTCGCCGCGGGAGGCGTCGGCGTCGACGTCGAAGACGCCGGGGGCGTAGACGGGTGCGCCGTTGGCGACCTCGCGGGCCGCGCTGTTGGCGATGGTCACGGCCGGGAGGTGCGACAGCGCCCGTTCGGCGGGCGAGACCACATCGCGGAGCCACGACTCGTCGCCCTCCGCGGCGAACGCGAGGGCGTCGGTGAGGTCGTGGAGCGTCGCGAGGTCCGCGTCGTCGAAGGGGTCGGTCGCGGTCCGGCGGAGGTGACCCATATGGCCGCCGGTGCCGAGCGCGAGTCCGAGGTCGTGACATAGCTTGCGGACGTACGTCCCCGACTCACACCGGATGCGCAACAGCGCCTGTCTGTCCGTCACTTCGAGGAGGTCGAGGTCGTAGATTTCGCGGACGCGGAGGCGACGCGAGACAGCGGACTTCCGCGGGGGCTTCTGGTAGAGTTTCGATTCGAACTCGGCGACGGTCGAGTCGATATCGGCCGGGGCGGGCCCGTGGAGTTCGAGCACGGAGACGTACTCCTTCGAGCCTTCGAGGAACACCTGCGCCATGCGCGTCGCGTCGCCGAGGAGTGTGGGGAGACAGCCGGTCACCTTCGGGTCGAGCGTCCCCGAGTGGGCCGCGCGGTCGACGTCGGCCATGTCGCGGACCCAGCCGGTGACCTGATGGGCCGACGGCCCCGGCGGCTTGTCGAGGTTGACGACGCCGAACGAGAGCAGGTCGTCGACGCTCCGGTGTTCGGGCGGGTCTCGGAGCATGGTCAGAAGTCGTAGCGGACGCCGTCGACCGGGTATTTGCCCTCGTCGGCCTCGGGGTCGTAGGAGTCGACCGCGGCGATGCAGACGGCCGTCACCTCGTCGGGCCCCCAGCGGGCGGTGTTGAGCGCGATATCGTAGATAGAGAGGTCCGTGATGTCGATGTCGTAGTACGCGTCGTACCGCTTGACCTCGCTCGCCTCGCGGGTCGTGGTCTCCTCGCGGGCGACGTCGGGCGCTTTGTCCTCGCGGTCGGCGATGCGCTCGGCGCGGACGTCGACGGGGGCGTCGAGCCAGAAGCGGAGGTCGGCGGCGTCTCCGGCGAGCCAGCCGGCGAGTCGGGATTCGAGGAGCACGTCGTCGCGGTCGAGGGCGATGTCGCGGAGGCGGCGGTCGAGGTCGCGGTCGATCTGGTCGTCTTCCTCGGCGTGCTTGTTGAACTCGACCGCGGTCATGTCGCGCTCGGCGGCGAGCTCGCGGAAGATGTCCCCGCCGCTTATGTGTTCGAGGTCGAACGCCTCGGCGAGCGCGGCGGCGGTCGTACTCTTTCCGCTGCCCGGTGGTCCGGAGACGGTCAGTAACATATCCATGCTGTGTGCGGTCGGCTAAAAGGTGTTATCGTTGCCGACGGCCCCTGCGGAGGCTTCGCACGGCGGCGGAAGACCCTCCGCGGCGGCGAGACGAGAGAGCGCCGCGGCCGGCGCGCGTCGGAAACGGAGAGAGAACCCGAGTTGCTTCGAGCCGGGTCGATTCGAGTCGAATCGACCGGGTCGGCTGTCGACCGAACCGGCTTACGACGCCGACGGCGACATGTCGATGTTGAGCGACTTGCGGATGATCTGGGTGAAGCCCATCGAGCAGAGGAAGTACCAGACAATCCACGCCTGCATGGGACCGAGAACGCCCTGCGTCCACTCTGTGGTGCCGACGAGCGGGAGCACGATGTTCCCGGTGATGATGTGAGGCTGGGCGTTCCCGCCGACGCCGATGGCCCAGTACATCCAGAGGAACACCGGGATGGTGAGGAACATGATCCAGACCATCGGGCGGAACTGCTCTTTGAACATGCCCATCTGGTCGCCCATCGCCTCCATCTGCTCTTCTTGAATCTTTTCGAGCTCCGCGTCGTCGCCGCGCTCCTTGGCGTCCTTCTGCCGCTGTTGGATGTCCTTCATCCGGTCTTGGTACTTGCCCATCTTCTCCATGTTCATGAGGTTCGCCTGCAGGAGCGTGGAGTAGAGACCGGTCGCGAGCGCGAGGACCATCACGACGGCGTAGAACGGGAGCATCTCGGCGAGCGGGCCGAGCACCACGTCCATCACGCCGCCGATGACGTTGCGGACCTCGGAGACCGAGTAGCCGAGGAACAGGCCGACCGTGACGACGGCCGCACCCTTGTCGTACTTCGACCACGAGGAGTCGTCGGTGTCGATGTCGGCCGACGAGCCGTCGGAGCCGGACGTGTCGTCTTCGAGGCCGGCGCGGGTCTCCCCCACGTCGGCGAGCCGGAACCCTTCGTCGCCGTCGACGAGGATACCCTTCTCGATGAGGCGACCCCACTGGCCGCTCGTGAGCTCGTCGCGAACGTCGGCCCACTCGACTTCACCGTCGTCCGCCCGGTCGAGGACGGTCTCGACGGCGGCGCGCATGTCGGCGTCCTCGCCGACGAGGTCGCGCACCCGAGATTCGATTCGTGCCATTACCGGCTCTTTAGCAACCGGCTGTTATCAAGGTTTTACTCTGCGGACGACAGCGAGCGCACCGTCGGCGATGCGGACGGACGCGTCTCGGTCGGTGAAAAACGTCGCGCCGAACTGCGTCGATAAGGCGGTTCGCGCGTCGAACCCGCGCTTAGGCGTCGTCGACGACGTCCCGGATGTCCTCGAAGACCTCGTCGGGAGTCTGCTCGCCGTCGACCTCGACGAGGACGCCCTCGTCGCGGTAGTGTTCGATGACCGGCTCGGTGTTCTCCTCGAACACCGACAGGCGCTCGCGGACGGTCTCTTCGGTGTCGTCGTCGCGCTGGACGAGTTCGCCGCCGCAGTCGTCGCAGACGCCCGCTTCTTCGGGCTGGTTGAACTTCACGTGGAAGTTCGTGCCGCAGTCGTCACAGACGCGGCGGCCGGTGAGGCGCTCGACGAGCTCGGACTCGGCGACCCGCAGGTAGATGACCGCGTCGAGGTCGGTGATTTCGGTGAGGTACTCCGCCTGCGAGAGGTTCCGCGGGTAGCCGTCGAGGACGTAACCATCCGCGTCAGCCAGCGCGGCCTCGACGATTTCGTTGACGACCGCGTCGGGGACGAGCTCGCCCTTCTCCATGAACGAACGGGGCGTCCCGTACTCGGTCTCCATGTCCTTGTTCGCGCGCAGCGCGTCGCCGGTGGTGACGTGTTCGACGCCGTAGGTCTCGGCGAGTCGCTTCGACTGTGTGCCCTTACCTGCGCCAGGCGCTCCGAGCAGGAGGATGCGCTTTCCCATATCTGACCCCATCCGGCGAGAGCATATAGTGTTGAAGATACGTACTGAGTTCTGCGACGGTGACGGTCAGAGGAACAAGAAAAAGTTGCTCCTTGTTTATCGTCCTACCGCTGTTTCAGGTTGACAACCGGCGTTTTCGAGGTTTTTATTGCCGGTTTCACAGACGGAAGCGACACGTTCAACGGCGCGGCCCTCGTGACTCCGGCAAATGCGCGATTCGTCTCCCATGCGCGACGCGCTCGGCGCGGCCACCACCGAGCGCGCGTACGGATTGTGGTGTACGCTCGAACGCGGCTGGCGCGCGACCGCTCTCGGACTCGTCGTCGTGACCGTCCTCGCGGCGCTCGGGCCGTGAGCGCCGGGGCGGATACGGACGCCACGGACGCCACGGACGCCGGCGTCGGTCGGCTCGCGCGACTCGTCCCCGGCGTCGGCCTCCTCGTCGCCCTCGCGGGGGCGGCCACCCTCGTCGCCGGGTTCGTCCCCGGCGTCAACGCGCTCCTGCTCGGCGTCTTCTTCGGGGCCGCCGTCGCCAACGCGGTCGGCGTCCCCGACTGGGCGCGCCCCGGCATCGACACGCAGAAACTCCTCCTCGAAACGGGTATCGTCCTGCTCGGCGCTCGCATCGCCGTCGACGAACTCGTCGCCTCCGGCCCCGTGCTGGTCGCGCTCGTCGTCGTCACCGTCGCCGCGGGCGTCCTCCTCGTCGAGGCCGTCGCCGGCCGCGTGTTCGGCCTCGCCGACAAGACTGGGTCGCTCCTCGCGGCGGGCGCGAGCGTCTGCGGCGTCTCCGCGGCCACCGCCATCGCCGGCACCATCGACGCCGACGGCGAGTCGCTCGCCCACGTCGTCGCCGCGGTCCTCCTGTTCGACGCGCTCACGCTCGCCGCGTTCCCCATCGCCGGCGACCTGCTTCCGTTGTCCGGTCGCCAGTTCGGCATCTGGGCCGGCCTGAGCATGTTCAGCACCGGCCCCGTCACCGCGGCCGGCTTCGCCCACTCCGAAGTGGCGGGCCGTTGGGCGACCGTGACCAAACTCGCGCGCAACTCCATGCTCGGCTTCGTCGCCGTCGCCTACGCGGTTCGCTACGCCGGCCGGGCCGAGGAGGCCGCGACCGGCCTGCGCGCCGTCTTCGACGGCGTCCCGCGGTTCCTCGTCGGCTTCGTCGCCGTCGCCGCCGTCGCCAACCTCGGCCTGCTCTCGGAGGCGACCCTCGCGGCCGTCGGCACCGCCAGCGACGCCCTGTTCGCGCTCGCGTTCGTCGGCCTCGGCCTCGACGTCCGACTCGACGCGATGCGGCAGACGGGGGCGGCCCCGCTCGCCGTCCTCGGCGTGCAACTGCTGACCGTCAGCGCGCTCGCGCTCGCCGCGGTCCTCGTGCTGTTCTGATGGCCGGCGGCCGTCTCGGTCGCCGGCCGACTGACGCCACGCCCGGCCCGACGCGGGTCGCTTTTGTACCGCGCGGGTGTATCGACCCGCATGACTCGATTCGAGGCCGACACCCCCCGCGAGCGCCGGAAGCTTTTCGCCGACGCCGTGTCGGCGCACCGCGACCGCGGCAGTGCCTTTCTCACCATCGAGGCCGAGCGCCTCGACGACCTCGACGGCGAGGGGCCCGGTCCGTGGATTCAGTTCGCCGACCAGACGTTCAACATGGACGTGACCGAAGGCGAACTCGACCGCCTCAAGACGCTCCTCTCGGAGTTCCCCGAGTTCCGCATCGACCAGTTGGAGAGCCCCGAGGAGGCCGACGGGACGAACGTCCGCATCACCGCCCGCTCGGACGCCAACCGCCTCGCCGGCTTCGCGGACCGCGTCTTTCAGGCGGTCTACGGCCGCGACGACGCGTACCGGGCGTGGGTCACCGCCGTCTGAGGTCTGCGTCCCGCCGGGACCGAATCGCTCGACACCCTCCCCCGGTTTGCGAACTTCTAAGCCGGTTGCCGCACAACCCCGGCACATGAATTCCCGACGGTCACGTTGTGAATCGGGCATCGGCACCCCGGCACAATCCCGTTCCGCCGGGGGGAATCGCCTCCGTCACTCCCAACCCCGCAGGTTCGGCACATGACAGAACACGTCGAGCCGCTGTTCTCCCGTCCTCTGCTCCCGCTCGCGAACGCGGACGACGCCGAACTCACCTGCGCCGCCGCGTTCCCCCGCATCGCCGCCGCCGGCGGTCGGGCCTCCGTCGTTCACGTCATCGAGAAGGCGGGCGGCGCGCCGGACAAAGCCAGCGTCGAACAGCGCGAGGCGGTCGCGGACGAACTGTTCGACATCGCCCGCCGCGCCGCGGACGACGCCGGCATCGACCTCCACACCGACCTCCGGTTTGCGACCGATGTCGGCGACGCCATCCTCGACGCCGCCGCCGAGGCCGACGCGACGGCTATCGTCTTCATCCCGCGCGGCGGTCGCTCGTGGTGGGACCTGTTTTCGGGCGCGGTCCGCGACCAACTGGTCCGGCACAGCGACCGCCCCGTGGTCGTTTTGCCGGCGGGAACGGACGACGACGGCGGGGATGAAACATGACCGACGAGGAACTTGCGAAGGATCTCGGTCCCGTCGCCGCGCTCACCATCGGCGTCGGAACGATGATCGGCGCGGGCATCTTCGTCCTCCCGCGCGAGGCGTACGGCATCGCCGGTCCGGCCGTCGCGCTCTCGTTCGTCGTCGGCGGCATTATCTCGCTTTTTACGGCGCTGTCGGCGTCCGAACTCGGCACCGCGATGCCGAAAGCCGGCGGGAGCTACTACTACGTCAACCACGCCCTCGGCCCGCTTTTCGGCTCCATCGCGGGCATGGGAAACTGGATGGGGCTGGCGTTCGCCTCGGCGTTCTACGTCATCGGCTTCGGCGACTTCCTCGTCAGCGTCGTGTCGATACCGGCGGTGAACCTCGGCGTCGTCTCCCTGTCTGCGGTGCAGGTGGCCGCGATACTCGCCGGCCTCCTGTTCATCGGCGTCAACTACGTCGGCGCGAAGGAGACCGGTACGCTCCAGGTGGTCATCGTCATCACGCTCGTCCTCATCCTGACCGCCTTCTCGATACTCGGCTTCCTCGAAGCCGACCTCACGACGCTCCGCCCGTTCGCCCCGAGCGAACTCGGCGGCTACGGCGCGGTGCTCCCCGGCACGGCGCTCGTCTTCGTCTCCTTCCTCGGCTTCGCGAAAATCACGACCGTCGCCGAGGAGATCAAGAACCCCGGACGCAACCTCCCGTTCGCGGTCGTCGGGTCGGTCGTCATCGTCACGACGATGTACGCCATCCTGATGATCATCATGGCGTCGATCAAGCCGTGGCAGGAGCTGTCGGCCGCCGGTGCCGACCCCGTCGTCGAGGTCGCGCAACTCTCGTTCGAGTCCGTACTCGGCCTCGGCGCACTCGGCTCCGGTGTCATCATTTTCGGCGGCCTCCTCGCCACCGCGTCGAGCGCGAACGCCTCCATCCTCGCGTCGTCGCGCATCAACTTCGCCATGGGCCGCGACAAACTCGTCACGGCGTGGCTCAACGAGATTCACCCGCGGTTCGCGACGCCCTACCGCTCTATCGCGGTCACGGGCTTCATCATCGTCTTCTCGCTCGTCGCTGTCGACGACATCAAGGTGCTGGCGAAGGCCGGTAGCGCCCTCCACCTCATCGTCTACGGCCTGCTCAACCTCGCGCTCATCGTCATGCGCGAGTCCGACGCGCCCGAGTACGACCCCGAGTTCACCGTGCCCTTCTACCCGCTCACGCCGATTCTCGGCGCGGTGTTCTCCTTCGGACTCATCGCCTTCCTCGACCCCATCGAAATCGGGCTGTCGGTGCTGTTCGTCGTCTTCGGCATCGTCTGGTACCTGTTCTACGCCCGCGAGCGCACCGATAAGCGGGGCATCCTCTCGCGGTACGTGCTCTCTCGGTCCAGCGAACTGCCCGACGCCGCGGTGTCGGCGGCTTCGACGGTCCAACCCGACGGCGGCTACCGCGTCATGGTCCCGCTTTCGAACCCCGAAAGCGAGCGCGACCTCGTGTCGCTGGCCGGGTCGGTCGCCAAGGCGAACGGCGGGACGCTCGTCGGCGTCCACATCGTCAAAGTGCCGGACCAGACCCCCCTCGAATCGGCCCGCGAGGAGTACGACTTCGACGAAGCCGACCGCCTGCTCGAACAGGCCCGCGTCGACGCCGACGAACTCGACGTGGACATCGAGACCCACACCGTCCTCTCCCACCGGTCGTTCGAGGAGGTGTTCGACGCGGCGGAGACCTACAACGCCGACCTCGTCGTCATGGGCTGGGGCCCCGACAGCCACGGGTCGCCCGGCCGCGCCGAGAGCGCGTTCGAGGAGATAACCCACGCGCTCCCCTACGACGTGTTGGTGCTGAAGGACCGCGGCTTCGACCCCTCGCACGTGCTCGTCCCGACCGCCGGCGGCCCGGACTCCGACCTCTCGGCGTCCATCGCCTCGGTCCTCCGGGAGTTCTGCGACGCGGAGGTCGAACTCCTCCACGTCGCCGATGACGAGACAGAGGGCGAGCGCTTCCTCCGGGAGTGGGCCGACGAGCGCGGCCTCGGCGACGCCACGCTCACCGTCGAGACCGGCGACGTCGAGACGGCCATCGAGTCCCACGCGACCGAGGCGTCGCTCCTCGTCATCGGCGCGACGGAGCGTGGCCTGCTCTCGCGACTCGTCCGCGGCACCGTCGTCATGGACGTCGTCGACGACGTGGAGTGTTCGGTCCTCATGGCCGAACAGAGCCGCACGCGAAGCATCAGAAAGCGCCTGTTCGGGTAGTCAAATCCACCGTACCCTGCCCCGCCCCGCCGCCCGCGGAACCGACTCCGTTCTCGCAGACGACGGCCGCCCGCCGCCGCGGCACATTTGTCCCTCGCCGCCGTAGCGGTGAGTATGGCGAAGCAATCGGGGCTGTCGCGCGACGACGTGGAACTCCCCGTCGAGGCGGCGAGCCGTCGTATCGAGGTCGGCGAGGTCACGCTCCACGCGGTCGAAGCCGGGCCGGAAGACGGCGACCTCGTCGTGCTCCTCCACGGCTTCCCGGAGTGTTGGTACGCGTGGGCGGACTACCTCCGTCCGCTCTCCGAGGCGGGCTATCGGGTCGTCGCGCTCGACCAGCGCGGCTACAACCTGAGCGACCGCCCCTCGGGCGTCGAGTGGTACAGCATCGACGAACTCGCCGGCGACGTGGTCGGCGTCGCGGACGCGCTCGGCCACGAGAAGGCGCACGTCGTCGGCCACGACTGGGGCGGGGCGGTGGCGTGGTGGACCGCGCTCCACCACCCGGACCGGGTGCGCTCGCTCACCGCGATGAACCTCCCGCACCCCGCGGTGTTCGCCCGCCACCTCCGGCGCGACCCGGCCCAACAGCTCCGGAGCTGGTACGTCCTGTTCTTCCAGCTTCCGAAGCTTCCCGAACTCGTTACGCCCGTCGGCGACTGGGCCGTCCTGGAGCGGGCGCTGACCGGTTCGGCGCTCCCCGGCACGTTCTCGTCGACCGACCTCGACCACTACCGCGCCGCGTGGTCGGTGCCCGGAGCCTACGGCTCGATGGTGGATTGGTACCGCGCGGTCGTCCGCGAGCGCCCGCGCCCCCGCGCCGAGACGGTCGAACCGCCGACGCTCGTCGTCTGGGGGAGCAAAGACAGGTTCCTCCGGCCGAAGATGGCGCGCGAGAGCCTCGCGTTCTGCGAGGACGGCCACCTCAAGACGTTCGACGAGGCCACCCATTGGGTCCACCACGAGGAGCCGGTCGCCGTCGCCCGCGCGGTCGTCGAACACCTCGACGACGCGTGGCGGACGCCGAACAACACCCCCGACGAAGCGGGCAACCGCCCGGTCTGACTGTCGGCGGTCGATTCCGACGAACCGGCAGTATTCTCCGCCGACTCAGTGGAGCTATATAGGTCCATCGAGGGAACTTAGCGAGGTTCTTGTACGTCCGGCGTTCAGGTCGAACCGACGCGGGAGCAGTCCGGTGGTGGGACTTTCCATGCCCCTTCGTACCGTCTCCGCGTCTCTTCATGAGCAGGGACGGGGGACCGTCCCACCTTTCGACCGGCGAGCGGCCGCGACGACGAATCGGTCGAGCGCGACCCGCGCCGAGACCGAGACAGAGACCGAGACCGAGACCGAGACCACAATCGGCCCCGGCCTCGGCGGCGGATGAGTACGTTCTTACTCGCGGCCCCCGGAGGTCGCGTATGACCGACCTCGGAAAGGTCGACCGCGAGTTCTTCGACGAGTACATCTACCCGCGGTTGGGCGCGCCCCGCGACGACGTGGCGCTCGGCCCGACCCACGGCGTCGACTTCGGCCTCCTCGACATCGACGGCACCGCCGTCGCCATCGCGACCGACCCCGTCTCCGTGCTCCCCGCGCTCGGGTTCGAGCGCGCGGGGCGGTTCGCCATCGACATCGTCCTCTCGGACATCGCCGTCTCGGGGCTGGACCCCTCGCATCTCGCCGTCTCCTTCACGCTCCCGCCCGAAATGACCGACGAGCAGTTCGCCGAACTCTGGGGCGCGATGCACGACGAGGCCGACGACCTCGGCGTCAGCATCGTCACCGGTCACACCGCCCGCTACGCCGGCTGTTCGTACCCGTGGGTCGGCGGCGCGACCGCCCTCGCCGTCGGCGACCACGAGGACGTGGTCCGCCCGGACGGCGCGAAACCCGGTGACGACGTGCTCGTGACGAAGGGGCCGGGCGTCGAGGCGACCGGCCTCCTGACGACCCTCTTTCCCGACGCCTTTTCCGACCTCGACGCCGACGTGCTCGCGGCCGCGCAGGCCCGACTCGACGAGACGGACGCCGTCCGCGACGCGATGACCGTCTCGGCCGCCGGCGGCCGCGGCGTCCACGCCATGCACGACGCCACTGAGTGCGGCGTCCACGGCGCGCTCAACGAAATCGCCGAGAGCGCGGGCGTCCAACTCGAAATCGACGAGTCGAGTATCCCGCTTCGTCCCGGCGTCCGCGAGACCTGCGAGTCCCTCGGCATCGACCCGTGGCGCTCGACCACCGCCGGGTCGCTCGTCGTCGCCACGGACCCCTCGGTCACGGACGACGTGGTCGCCGCGCTCGACGCCCGCGGCACCCCCGTCGGCGTCGCCGGCACCGTCGTCGCGGGCGAGGGCGTCGTCGTCGACGGCGAGCGCATCGAACACCCCGACGTGGACCCCTCGTGGGCCGCCTACGACCGACTCGCCCGCGAAGCAGAGTCGTCAGCGGCCGACGCCGAATAAGCGGACTCGATACTCGGGTTCCAGCGCGGGCCGCGCACCTACTTGTCGCGCGGGCGCTTCGAGACTCGTATGACCGACTCCGGCGACCCCGACGACCCCGACGACTCCGACGACCTCGGCGACTTCACCGTCGACGCCGCCCGCGAGATGGACGCGGCGGACCCGCTTTCGGACCTCCGCGACCGCTTTTTCGTCCCCGAGGGCGAACTGTATCTGGACGGCAACTCGCTCGGCCCGCTCTCTGTCGACGCCGAAGCGGCGCTCGACCGCGTCGTCGACGAGTGGCGCGACCTCGCCATCCGCGGGTGGACCGACGCCGACCCCGAGTGGTTCAGCTACGGCGAGCGACTGGGCGAGCGACTCGCCCCGCTCGTCGGCGCGACCCCCGACGAGGTCGTCGTCGCCAACTCCACGACGGTCAACATCCACGCGCTCGTCGGGACGTTCTACGACCCCGCCCGCGGCGAGCGAATCGTCGTCGACGACCTCGACTTCCCGACGGACCACTACGCGGTTCGCGCGCAACTCCGGGCGGCCGGCCGCGACCCCGACGAGGCGCTTCGCGTGGTCGAGAGCCGCGACGGGCGGACCATCGAGACCGAGGACGTGCTCGACGCCATCGACGGCGACGTGGGGATGGTGTTTCTCCCCTCGGTCCTCTACCGGAGCGGCCAGCTGTTCGATATCGAGACCATCACCGAGGCGGCTCACGAGGCCGGCGCGCTGGCCGGGTTCGACCTCGCGCACTCGGTCGGCGCGGTCCCGCACCGGCTCTCCGAGGTGGGCGTCGACTTCGCCGTCTGGTGTCACTACAAGTACCTCAACGCCGGGCCCGGCTCCATCGCCGGGCTCTACGTCAACGAGCGGCACTTCGGCGTCACGCCCGCGCTCGCCGGCTGGTGGGGCAACGACAAGGAGACGCAGTTCGACATGGCGATGACCTACGAACCGGCGCAGTCCGCCGGCGCGTTCCAGTCTGGGACGGTCCCGGTTTTGTCGGCGGCCCCCCTCGACGGCGCGCTCGATATCGTCGAGGACGCCGGCGGCGTGGTCGCCCTCCGCGAGAAGTCGCTGGCGCTCACGGACTACCTCATCGACCTCGTGGACGAGCGACTGCCCGACTGCGAGGTCGGCACCCCGCGAGACCCCGCGGCCCGCGGCGGCCACGTCGCGGTCGAACACCCCGAGGCGTACCGCATCAGCCTCGCGCTCAAAGAGCGGGGCGTCGTCGTGGACTTCCGCCGGCCGAACGTCGTCCGCGTGGCTCCCGCACCGGCCTACGTCGGCTTCGAGGACGTGTACCGGTCGGTCGAACACCTGCGCGAGATTCTGGACGAAAAAGAATACGAGGCGTTCGAGAGCCAGAGCGGCGGCGTGACGTGAGGGTCGCGGCGGCGAGGCGTCGGTCGCTTACCAGTCGATGACTTCCTTGTCGCGCCAGAACTTCCCCGAGGGCGCGCCGGGCTTGAACGTGGCGAGCCACGTCGGCGTCTCCGCACCCTTCTCGACGGGCCGGGTGGCCTCCTCGCCGCCCATGTCGGTGCGGACCCAGCCGGGACACACCGAGTTGGCGATGAGGCCGTCGTCGCCGTACTGGCCGTCCAGATAGGCGGTGAGTCCGTTGAGGCCGGTCTTCGAGATTCGGTACGCGGGCGACCCGCCGGACTGTTCCTCGCCGAGCGCGCCCATGCCGGAGGAGACGTTGACGACGCGGCCGCCGTCGGACTGGAGGAGGAGGGGAATCGCGTGCTTGCACAGGAGCATCGGCCCGCGGAGGTTGACGCCGAGGGTGCGGTCGATTCGCTCGGTCGGCTCGGCGACGATGTCCTCGCCCTCGCCGCCGACGCCGGCGTTGTTGACGAGGATGTCGAGTCGGCTCTGGTCGGCGAAGACGCCGTCGACGACCTCCTCGATGTCGCCCTCTTGGGTCACGTCGAGGAGGACCCGCTCGGTGCCCTCGGGCGTCTCGTTCGCGACACTTCGGGACCCCGCGTACACCGTCGCGCCGCGGTCGCGGAGGTTCTCGGCTATCTGGCGGCCGATGCCTCGGTTCGCGCCGGTGACGAGCGCGACCTGTCCGTCGAGGTCGTCGTAGCGGTCGGGTTGCATACGGGTGTGTGAGAACTCGGGGCGGTTATTCTCACCGAAGCGCGCCGGCGGCGGGTCGCGCGACGGCGACCGGTCAGAGGGATGCTAGGTCACTCGACGGCGACTGGCCGAAGACCGAGTCACTCGACCGCGACGGCGAGTTCGCGGAACTCGTCACCGGTCCACTCGTGGGCGGTCAGCCGGCCGTCGGGCGAGCAGATGAGATAGACGTACCCCGGCCACGAGGCCTGTGCTCGGTCGGTCGCGCTCGGCACGGGGTCGGACTCGGGGTGCGAGTGGTAGAAGCCGACCGCGTCGCCGCCGGACGATTCGACCGCTTCGAGAATCGAAACCGTCTCCTCGGGGTCGAGTTCGTAGGCGACGCGCGGTTCGTCTGCGACGTTCGAAACGGGGTGGACGGCGGTGACGGTGCGCGCGTCGCGGTCGCCGGCGAGGACGCCACAAACCTCTGCGGGCGGGTCGCGGGCGGCACCCTCGCGGGCGTGCGAGAGCATCGAATCCCGCGCGTCGGATGCGAGCGAGAGCCTACTCGAAGTCACGGCGCATGGCGATTTCGAACCACGGGCAGAGGCGCAGTTGGCGGTACCACTCGGGGTGGTCGTGGAGGTGCTCGTAATCCGCCCAGAGTATGCCCGCAATCTCGTCTTCGTCGGGGTCGAGCGAGGTGTCTTCGAGCGTGACCTTCAGGACGGCACAGACCTCCCATTCGAGGCCGGCGTTCTCGTAGTAGCGCTTGTACTCGAACTTGTCCGTGACGCGGAGGTCGGAGTACTGGTCGGGCGTGATGCCGAGTTCCTCTTCGAGGCGCTCTTCGGTGGCCTCCGCTTGGGTCTGGCCCTCGACGGGGTGGGAGGCGACGGTGCCGTCCCAGGAGGTGTCCCACAGGCGCTTGTCGGGGGCGCGCTGGGCGAGGAGTAGCTGTCCCTCCTCGTTGAACACGAGGCAGGTGAACGCGCGGTGGCGGATGCCGTCGCCCGTGTGGGCGTCGAGTCGGTTGACCGTCCCCTCCGCGTTGTCGTCGGCGTCGACGGCGATGACGTCCTGCGCTGCGTTCTTGTGGAGTTCAGTAGCCTCGTCGGCCGCTGCGTTGCTCATGTGACTTCCGTCGGAGTCGGGGGTCAACTAAGCTTCGATGCGAATCGCGGACCACGGGTCGGCGGCGCGCCGTCAGCCGAGTCGCTCGTCGAGAATCAGGCGGGTTTTGGTGCTCTTCACGTCGTCGTGCTCGCGGGCGCGAGTGATGAGGTCGTTGACGGCGCGGGTGTCGGCGGCGTCGACGACGAGGACGATGTCCTCCTCGCCGGAGACCTGCCAGACGAAGTCCACGTCCTTCCAGTCGGCCATCAGCTCGGAGACGTCGTTGGTGTCGACGTCGACCGCGACGGTCACCTCTATCATCGCCTTCAGGTTCCCCGTGCGGGTCGAAATCGTAAAGCGCTCGATGACGCCCTCCTCGACCAACCGCTCGACGCGGTTTCTGACGGTCCCCTCGGAGGTCCCGACCTCGTCGGCAATCTCCGTGTTGGGGGTCCGAGCGTCCCGTCGAAGGATATCGAGGATGCGTCGGTCAAGCTCGTCCATACACCACGTGTCCCCCCCAGCGACTTACCGATTACGAATTTCGTAACTCGACTTCGAAAGCAACACTTATGCACCCGTGTTCCGTTCGTTTCTCGTAATGTCGGACGCCTATCTGGCGCTGGAAGACGGACGCGTGGTCGAAGCGCGTGGCCGTGTTCCGGGGCGCACACGCGGTGAACTGGTGTTCACAACCGCATATACGGGATACGAAGAGAGTCTGACCGACCCTTCGTACGAAGAACAAGTTCTCACCTTCTCGTACCCCCTCATCGGGAACTACGGCGTCCGAGCCGAGCGATTCGAGTCCGACCGGGTCCACCCTCGGGCGGCCGTCGCACGCGAGTTCACGGAGGAGGTCGTCGACTGGCTCGCAGACGAGGACGTTCCGGCGGTCGACCACCTCGACACGCGCGACCTCGTCACGTCCATCCGCGAGGAGGGCGCGATGAAGGTCGGAATCGCCGTCGGCGAGGACGTGACGCCCGAGGACGCGAAGGCGGAACTCGCACAGTGTAAGGGCATGAGCGAGCACGTCGATATCGGCGCGCAGGTCACCACGACCGAACTGACGACGTTCGAGGGCGACGGCGACACCACCGTCGCGCTCGTCGACTGCGGCGCGAAGGGCTCCATCGTGGACTCCCTCGTCGACCGCGGCGCGACGGTCCACGTGCTCCCCTACGACGCGGACGCCGAGGACGTGACCGCGCTCGCCCCCGACGTGCTTTTCATCTCGAACGGCCCCGGCGACCCCGAGAACTACACCGCGACGCGCGAACTCGTCGAGGAGTTCGCCGGCGATGTCCCGCTGGCTGGCATCTGCCTCGGCCAGCAGATCGTCGCCAGCGCGCTCGGCGGTACCACCGAGAAGATGGCCTTCGGCCACCGCGGCGTCAACCAGCCCGTCCGCGACCTCCAGACCGGCAAGGTCGTCATGACGACCCAGAACCACGGCTACACCGTCGCCGACCCCGGCGACGAACTCGACGTGACGCAGGTCAACGTCAACGACGACACCGCGGAGGGCCTCGCCAGCGAGGAACTGGGCGTCATCACGCGCCAGTACCACCCCGAAGCCCACCCCGGTCCCCACGACTCGCTCGGCTTCTTCGACGACGTGCTCGCCATGGCGGGTGCGGAGGGAAACGAGCCTAAGCCCCGAGTCGCCCCCTCGGACTGACCACCGCGACCGCGACCGACCCGGCCTCCGACTCTCGACGCCCCGGTCGATTGCACCCCGACCGTCGGCGGTCGAACACCGATTTTCAGATACCTCGCGCCACGAGCGACGCGACGCGCATTTCAGACCGAGGTGGTAGAAACTGTCAAACGGATTCCTAGCGTATACTCTGTGATGGACGACGTCTCGCTCATCGAACGCGGGTTCGAAGAGTTTCCGGCGACGATTGCGCTCCTCGACAGGCGTGGCGACATCGTCTACACGAACCGGGCGTGGCGGGCGTTCGCCGACGCGAACGACTACGACGGCGACCCCGATTCGACGGGTGTCAACTATCTCACGGTGTGCGATGCGGCCCGTGAGACCGACGAACTCGCGGGCGTCGTCGCCGACGGCATCCGCGCGGTACTCCGCGGCGACCGCGACCTCTTCACCGCCGAGTACCCGTGTCACTCGCCAACGGTGTTCCGGTGGTTCGCGCTCCGCGTCGTCGCGGTAGACACGCCGAGACACGGGACCTTCGCGCTCGTCGTCCACCTCGATATCACCGACAGACGGCTCACGGAACTGCAGGTCAACGAGAAAAACGAGCACCTCGCGGCGCTCGTCAGCGTGCTCGCCTCGGAACTCAAAGCCCAGCTCGCAACGGCCACCAAGTCGGCCGAACGACTCGCCGCAGTCGGCGGCGACGACGCGGTCGCGCTCTCCGAGAACCTCTCGCGCATCGCATCGCTCGTCGAGTGGGGCATCGGCATCGCCGAACAACCGAGCACGCTCGACCTCGCGCCGGTAGACTTCCGCGAGCACGTCGCGCAAGCACAGGCCGTCGCGTCGCTCGACGGCGGCGACGACGGCTCGATTCGGGTCGTCGGCGACGGGTCGCTCTTGGCCGATACCCACCTGTTCGGGCTCTTTCTGGTCGCGGTGCTCACGAACTGCTACGAGCGGAACGCGTCGCCCGGCCCGTCGTTCAGCGTCGTCGTGGGAACGACTGCCGACGGGTTCTACATCGACGACGACGGCCCCCACCCGTCCCCGGAAGAGCGCGCGGCGGCGACCCCGGATGTGACCCAGTTGCTCGGCGTCGACTACGACTCCCCGCATCTCCCGACGGCGCGACGAATCGCCGACCTGCACGGCTGGCAGTTCGACGTGGTGGACTCGGAACTCGGCGGGGCGCGCTTCGAAGTCCGCGGCGTCGACTGGAACTGACCGGCGTTCGGCCGGTCGTCGAAAACGGCGACCTGCGCGCCCGTCAGGAGACGTCGGCTTCCATGACGAACGTCGGCTCCTCGGCGAGGTCGCTCCGGGCGAGCGACGCGTCGGAGACCCAGTCGACGCGCTCGGGGAACAGGACGCGCGTCCGGTCCGCGCCGACCGAAGCGGCGTCGCGGCGGACGGCGTCCAACAGCGACCCACAGGCCGGCGCGTCGTCCCACGCGGCGACCGCGTACTCGGCCCACGTCTCTTCGTCCCCGTCGTCGGATTCGCGGGCGAAGCTCCGGTTGCGATAGGTGAAGCCGGTCGCGCGGTCGTCGCCGACGACGAACAGTCGGCCGTCGTCCGCGGCGTCGTGGAGGCGCTCGCGGGTCAGCTCGGAGAGCGCCCACGACTCGACGGGGTCGAGCGCGAGCCCCGACAGCGCGGTGCGGGCCTCACAGCCGGTCCAATAGGCCCACGCGGCGTCGGCGTCGTCGCCGACGGCCGTCTCCGGGTCGGCGGTCGGGTCGGGGTCGGGCATCGCCCACCGGAACTCGACGCCGGGGTCGAACCCGGCCGTGCGGGTGGTGCCGAGGCTCGGGACGTTCCACGAGTGGACCATGTTGCGGACGCGGCGCGCCCCGCGCTCGCGCGCCCAGTCGAGAAGCGCGTGCGAGAGCCGGGTCGCGAGCCCCTGCTCGCGGTAGTCGGGCGCGACGCGCATGCCCTGCGCCCAGCCTTCGTACGCCGAGAGCATGACGACCTGCGCGATGGCGGCAACGTCGTCGGAGGGCGTCTCCTCGCCCATATCGACGAGGAGGGTCGCCCGCTCCAACTCGCCGGGGGTAATCCAGTCGTGGTAGATGTCGGGGAGGTAGTCCGACACCCCGCGGTCGGCCCACGTGTCGCGGGTGAACGCGGCGACCGCGTCGTAGTCCTCGGGCCGCGCGGGTCGAATCTCCATCAGCTCACTCCCACGGGACCGAGCGCTGGGTCAGTTCGCCTTCGAGGTTCCGACCCATCGCGCCCGTCGGGTCGGCGACGTTGGCGAGCGCCCACAGCAACTTCACCTTCGCCGTGCCGGGGAGCGTGTCGCCCGCCTCGACGACGCCGGCGTCGAGCAGGTCGCGGCCGGTGTCGTAGACGCGGTCGCAGACGCGGCCTTCGAGACACTGCGAGGTCATGGCGACGACCGTGCCGTCGTCGACGAGCTCCTCGAACCGCGGGATGAGGTCGGTGTGGACGTGGCCGAGGCCCGTCCCCTCGATGACGACGCCGGCCTTCCCGTCGAGGTAGTCGAGCGCCGCGGGGTCCATCCCCGGCGTGAACTTCACGAGTTCCACGTCGGCTTCGAGGTCGGCGTGGAGCGCGAGGTCGGCCTCGCCGCGGGGGGCGTAGTCGCGGCGGAACGTGACCTCCTCGGCCTCGTAGTCGACCTCGCCGAGCGGCTTCGCGCCGACGGTCTCGAACGCGTCGCGCCGAGAGGTGTGGCTCTTTCGGACGCGCGTCCCCTCGTGGAGCGCGCAGACGTCGTCGGACTCCGAGGCGTGCATGCAGACCATGACCTCGGCGGCGTCGGCCTTCGCGGCCTCGACGGCGCAGACGGCGTTCATCACGTTGTCCGAGGAGGGCCGGTCCGCCGAGCGCTGACTGCCCGTGAAGACGATGGGCACGGGCGTGTCGAGCATGAACGACATCGCCGACGCGGAGAACTGCATCGTGTCGGTGCCGTGCATGACGACGACGCCGTCGGCCCCGGCCTCGATTTCCTCGGCGATGGCCTCGGCGAGGTCGACCCACACGTCGGTCGTCATGTTCTCCGAGAGGATGTTGGCGACGACGCGCCCGCGGTAGTTCGCCCGCCCCGCGAGGTCGGGGACGGCTCGGAGCACGTCCTCGGCGTCGAACTGCGCGGTCACCGCGCCCGTGCGGTAGTCGACCGTCGAGGCGATGGTCCCTCCGGTGGAGATGAGCGAGACGGTCGGGAGGTCGTCGTCGAACTCGATTTCGGAGGTGCCGTCGCCCTCGGACTGTGCGTCTTCGATGTCGTACACGTCGGTTTCGAGCACGTCCACGTCGGCTCCCTCGCGGGCGATGCCGACGTTGTACCCGCCGCCGAGCTTGACGACGAGGTGGTCCTCGGTGGAAGACGGCATGAGCACGCCTTCGTTCGTGACGTCCGCGCGGGTGACGCGGACGCGGTCCCCTGCGTTCATATCGCGGGATACCGCGGGGGAAGACTTCAAACCCACCATTCCACCTTTTTCCTCCTCGGGGTCGCCGGAGGCGACCCACTCACGGCAAAAATCTGGACCAAAAACGCCGAGTAACTCGCGTCGCTCGCTACTCGGTACGACGACCGGAGTTGAACCGAACCGGCCGGGTGCAACGAATGAGATGTCATCTCCCACGATATGACTGGCACAAGACATTTTAGCCGACCGTACGTCAGCCCGCGTATGCTCCCCACGATACTCCTCCAGTCGGGCGGCGCGGGTGCGCTCGTAATCGGCCTGCTGTTTTTCCTCCTGTTCCTCGGGATGGTGGTGTGGACGTACCGCGACGCGAAGCGAAACAGCAGTCACCCGGCGTTCCTCTGGGCCGTCGTCGTCTTCCTCGCGCCGCTTTTGGGACTCGTCCTGTACGTCATCCTCGGCCGCAACGCGTAGCTCCGAGACGGGCGGCGCACCGTCACGCGACGCGAACGGTCACCGCGGCTGACTCACCGGCACAAGAGCCATCAGGCTCGCCCGCGACCCTGTACGCATGCAACGGTCGGACCAGAAAGAGTCTGAGCAGTCCGTCGACGACGTGCTCTCCGGATTGACCCGCGACCGCGACGACGCGACGCAGACCAGCGCGTCGGCGTCGTCCGGCGGCGGTCGCCTCGGCGGGCTGTTCTCCCCGCGCGCGTTCCTCGCGGCGCTCCTGCTCTCCGTCGGCGGACTCCTCGTCGGCGGCGCGATTCCCATCGTCGGCTTTATCGGCCGGTTCGCCGGCATCGCCGCCGCCGGCTTCCTCCTCGGACTCGTCGGGTCGAAGCGACGCTACACGGAGGTCGTGCTCGCGGGCGCAATCGCCGCGGGCCTCGCGTTCGTCCTCTCGACGCTGTTCGCCGTGTTCGCGCCCTTCGCGGTGCAGTTGCTCGCGGACTACGGCGTCGCCATCGCGGGCGTCGGCGCGGCGAGCGGCGGGCTCGCGGGGCTGGTCGGTCACTACTTCGGCCGCGACCTCCGGACGGGCCTGACACAGGAGCTGTAGCCGTCAGTCGATTCGCCAGCGGTCCCCGTTGTGGGCGACGAGGCCGCCCTCGGCGAGGTGGTGGAGCGCGCTGTCGACGACCGCGGGGTCTGCGTTGAGGTCCTTCGCGACGCCGCGGACGGTGTCCGACCCGTTGGCGAGCGCGGCCAGAATCTCCGCGTAAAAGCGGCTGTCGGCGTCGACGCCGAGGCGGTCGTTGAGGCGGTCGAGCACGTCGGTGATGCGGCCCTGCACCCACCGCTGGGCCAAGGAGAGTTCGTTGTCGAGTTCCTCCAGTTTCCCGAGTTCGCGCGCCAATTCCGAGACGTTGTCGGTGCCGGCGTTCTCGACTTCGAGCGTCACGTGCGGACAGCGCCCGGCCATGTCGAGGCTCGGACTCGGTGGGTAGGCGCTTTTCGCGCCGAACCCGTACGGCGAGACGTTCACCTCCAGTCGGAGGTTCCGCGAGATGTGGAAGTACTTGCGCCGCTGGTCGTCGGTGCGCGACTCGATGAGCCCCGCGTCCTCCAGCTTTCGGAGGTGGTCGATGACGGCCTTGGGGCTGACGCCGAGGTACTCGCTTATCTCGGTGACGTAGCACGGTTTGTGCGAGAGCAACCGCAGGATGCGCCGGCGGTTTTCGTTCCCGAGTAGGTCGAGCAGTACCGCGGAGTCCATTACGAGGTCATAGACTGCCGGTGGGGAAAAGCCTGACTCATGTGAGTCTCAACGCCGTCGTGCGATTAGCGATTGCGACTCGCGGGGCGCTCACGGGGCCGTCTCCGGGGGGTCCGAGAGGTGGTCGAACGCCCGCGACGCGAGCACCACCGCGAGGAACGAGAGGGCGACGGTGATACCCGCGAGGAGCGCCCCCGCCTCGTACTTCAACGGCGGGTAGTAGCCGAGGCCGTAGTCGAACACGTCGTTGACGAGCGCGAGGACGAGGGCGAACCCGAGTGCGCCCTTCGTGGTCGCCCCGTAGCGCGGGACGACGAGCGCGAGCGCGAGAAAGCCCGCGTGGGTGAGCATGATGCCCCAGTAGTCCCAGAGCGCGGCCCCGGAGAAGCCGACGTAGAGGTCGGGCCGGAGGTTGAGCGCGACGACCGTCCAGACGCCGTACTTGACGAGCCAGACGAACGCGAGGGTGTGGAGGTACGCGAGCGGCCGGTTGACGGGCGCGTCGGCGACGCGGCGACCGAGGTTCGGAAGCAGTGTCGCGGCCGAAAGCGTCATCAGCGCGAGGGCGGTCGGCGAGTCGCCGAAAAGCGGGTAGAGAAACGTCGGCAGGTCCGAGAGCGCGGGGTCGGAGTGGACGTAGAAGCTCACCCCGACGAGGAACGCGGCGGCGTTGAGGACGAGGAAGACGACGAGGCTCGGGCCGTTTCCGAGGTAGTACTCCGTCCAGTCGTCGAGCGCCGCGTCGAGGTCGAAATCGCGCAGACCCATCGCCGAGTTCGACGGCGCGCCGAAAGAAAAGGCCGTCGGGGTGGGGGCGTCACGGTGCGGGCGTCACGGTGGGGGCGTCGCGGCCGACGGCCGTCCGCCGGCGATTCGAGGTCCCTCCCCCTCCGTACGCGATACGTTGTCATCCCATGTCGGGAGCAAAGGAAAGTTACCCCGGCGCGCCGAACGGCGACGTATGGACGCAGCACTCATTATCCTCGACGGGTGGGGACTCGGCGACCACGACCGCCGCGACGCCATCAAGGCGGCGGACACGCCGAACTTCGACCGCTACCGCGACGCGGGCGCGTTCGGGACGCTCATCGTCGACGGCCGGCGCGTCGGCCTCCCGGACGGCCAGATGGGCAACAGCGAGGTCGGCCACCTCAACATCGGGGCCGGTCGGGTCGTCAAGCAGGCGTACACCCGCATCGGCGACAGCATCGACGACGGCTCGTTCTTCGAGAACGAGGCCATCACGGCCGCCTACGACCACGCCGACGAACACGGCGGGCGCGTCCACCTCATGGGTCTCGTCTCCGACGGCGGCGTCCACTCCGACCAACAGCACCTCCACGCGCTCATCGAACTCGCCGCCGGCCGCGGCGTCGAGGCCGTCACCCACGCCTTTACCGACGGCCGCGACACCAGCCCCACCGGCGGCGAGGAA
Source organism: Haloferax chudinovii (assembly GCF_042663345.1). Lineage (NCBI taxonomy): Archaea > Methanobacteriati > Methanobacteriota > Halobacteria > Halobacteriales > Haloferacaceae > Haloferax > Haloferax chudinovii. Next base: position 617,470 of record NZ_JBHTAB010000001.1, on the reverse strand, counting down.
TACCTCTCTGACCTCGAAGCCGTCGCCGAAGAGCAGGGAACCGGCGGGGTCGCCACCGTCTCCGGGCGCTACTACGCGATGGACCGCGACCAGAACTGGGAGCGCACCAAGCGCGCCTACGACGCCATCGTCGAGCGCGAGGCGGAGTGGACCGCCGACACCGCCGTCGACGCCGTCACCGAGTCGTACGACCGCGGCGACACCGACGAGTTCGTCGAGCCGACCGTCGTCGACGACGCGCCCGCGCTCGAAGACGGCGACTCGGTCGTCTTCTTCAACTTCCGCGCCGACCGCGCGCGACAGCTCGTGCGGATGCTCTGCGACATCGAGCCCGTCTGGGAGTTCGAGACGACGCCGCCGGAGATTCTCATGACGACGATGACGCAGTACGACAAGACGTTCGACGTCTCTGTCGCCTCCCCGCCGGAACAGCCCGAGGACACGCTCGGCGAGGTGCTCGCCGGGGCGGACATGACGCAGTTGCGCATGGCCGAATCGGAGAAGTACCCCCACGTCACCTACTTCCTCAACGGCGGCCGCGAGGTCGAGTTCGACGGCGAGATTCGGAACATCGTCGAGAGCCCCGACGTGCCGACCTACGACCTCCAACCCGAGATGTCCGCGGTGGAGCTCACAGACACGGCCATCGGCATCATCGAGTCCGACGACCCGAACGTGATGGTGCTCAACTACGCCAACCCCGACATGGTCGGCCACACCGGCGACTACGAGGCCGCCATCGAAGCGGTCGAGGCCGTCGACGAACAGCTCGGGCGGCTCGTCGAGAGCGTCCGCGCCCACGGCGGTCACGTCTGTATCACCGCCGACCACGGCAACGCCGACGACATGGGCACCGAAGACGACCCCCACACGGCCCACACGTTCAACCCCGTCCCGTTCGTCTACCTCGCGGCCGACCGCGACGACGAGGCGGCCGCGGAGAACGACCCCGAGGGCGAGCACGCCGAAGTCGACCCCGACCACCCGCTTTCGGGCGGCCGAACCGTCCGCGAGGGTGGCTCGCTGTGCGACATCGCGCCGACTCTCCTCGAACTCGTCGACGTCGACCAGCCGGCCGCGATGACCGGCGAGTCGCTGTTAGAATAGGTCACCACCCGCACGCTCGGTTCGGTTTTCTTTCGCGTTCCCCTACGCGCCCGACTCGCCTCGGTAGCGACGGTACGCAGTCGGCACGAGCATCGACACGCCCGCGACGGCGGCGAGGACGACGAACTCCGGGCGGACGGCCGCGGCCAGTGACTCCGTCGTGAGCGTCTCGACCGACGCGCCGGCGATGACGCCCGCGACGGCCCACGGGAGTTCGCCGACGGCGGTCCCGAGCGCGAACGCGCCGAGTCGGACGTTGGCGACGCCCGCCGCCACCGACACCACGTCGGAGGGGATCGGCAACAGACGGCTCGCGGCCACGCCCGTCACCGACCCCGTCTGTTCGACCGTCCGCTCGCCGACCGCGGCGAGTCTGGTGGTGCCCCGGTAGCGCCGCGCGAAGAGGTACGGCGGGACGCTCGTGAGGACGATGAGCGCCAGCGCCAACGGCACGCCGGCGGGTCCGAGGCCGTAGCCGACGACGAGCGCGAGAAGCGTCGTCGGCCACGCGAGAAGCGGGCGCACGACCGCGAGCGCGCTCACGACGACGACGAGTCGCACGGGGTCCGCGGCGACCCACGCCGCGCGCGAGATGACGGTGGCTGGCGACGCGAGCAGGAGACCGGCGACGACGGCCGCGAGCGCGAGGCCGGCGGCGAGACGCGGACGGGGCACGGAAGCTCTGCGGTTCGTCGTCGCGCGGCGACCAAACGCTTTGTGCTTCGGAGGGCTTTAGCCCGCTCCGATTCGATTGGCTCCCGAACCGTGACCGAGCCCACACGCGACGAGCGCGTCGAACTCGCGCTCGACCTCCTCGCGCATCTCGAAGCCGACGAACTCTCTCTCGCAGAGCTTGTCGACCGCATCGAGACGGTCACCACGGACCCGACGCTCACCCGCGACATCCTCGACGCGGCGGAGCTTCGCGGCATCATCGAGCGCGACGGCGGCCGCATCCGTCACAACCGCGGCGGCACGTTCGTCCGGTTCGAGAGTCAGGTCGTCCAACGCGAGGGCGACTTCGACTGTCGCCGCTGTGGCGCGTCCGTCTCGACGGGCCACTTCGTGCGGTTCGAGTCCGGCGAACTCGGGCCGTTCGGCTCGTCGTGTGTCAGAAAAGTGCTCGGTCGGGAGTGACGCTCGCGGGCGGTCGCGACCGGGCCGGAGGCCGCGTTCCCGGAGGCCACGTTCCGCGCTACCGCCCGCGGCGGAGTTCTTCGATGAGCTGTTCGACCAGCTCCTGCTGGTAGCGAATCTGCTCGCTTTGGGCCTCGACGACCTCGCGGAGCGACTCGATTTCGGCGGCGAGTTCGGCGTAGTCGGTGTCCGAACCGTCGCCCCCGGCCGCCTCGGAGTCGGCGGCCGATTCGAAGCCGGACCCCTCGAACCCGAGGTCGCCGGCGTCGGCGACGTTGCCGGCCGACTGCTCGGTGACCGGCGATTCGGTGGCCGACTGAGTCGTCGCGGCCTCGGCCGCCTTCGCCTCCGCCACCGCGCCGGTCGCCGGCGCGGACTCGACGGACTGGGTCTGGGCGGTCCGCTGGCTCGGTTCGGCGGGCGCGTCGCCCTCGGAGCGGGTGGCGTTCGACGGTTCGTCGGAGAGTTCGCCGGGGTTCGCGCTCAGGGGGTCGGGCCCCGCGCCGAAGTCGGTGTTGTCGCGCTCCGTGTCGGCGGACTCGGCGGTCGCCCGCGCTTTCTCCATCTGGACGCGGAACTCTTCGAGACTACCGACGCCGTGGTAGTCACACAGCGCCCGCGCGAGTTTCTCGCGGACGAGCCGCGCCTGCTCGTTGGGAATCTTGAACCGCTCTTGGCGGCCGTCGACGGTGAGCACGACCGTCGTGGCGACGCTTCCCGACTCGAATTCGAGGTCGGTCACGTCGGCGAAGCGGTACGACTCGTAGTCCTCGTCCCAGACCGCACTTCCGATGTGCCGGACGACGCGTGCGTCGGTGATGACGAACGTGAGTTCGCTGAATCGGAACGCCTGAACCAGGCGCTCGCCGTCTTCGTCGGTCACGCCGGCGGCCGCGAGGACGCCCTCGACGACGGGCTGGAGCGCGTCGTCGAGTCGCTTCGCCGACAGCGAGAACGTCTCGCTTCCGTCGAGGCCGTAGTCGAGCGATATCTTCGCTTTTCGTCGCCCCTCCTTGACGGACAGTCGTTCGGCGGCGTGCGAGAATTCGTCGACGGACTCGTCCGAGAGGAGGCCTTCGGCCCGATAGACGAGCGTCCGCGTCGGAGTTACAAACAGTTCGTCCTCGCCCCCGAGGTGGACGCGCGTTACCACGTCTTCCTCTCCGAGGACGGACTGGACGATCTCCGGTTGGCTCATGCGTGTGTGCACCCGGTGTTGGGACATAAATCCGCGGGTGATGACTCGAATCGAGTGGCGTGGTGACTCGGCCCGTGGCCGCCGCAGATGAGAAGCTTAAATACAACCAGCACACAACGGGAAGTTGAGCCCGGGTGGCTTAGCTGGACATAGCGCCGCACTCATAGGGTTTCACAATCGGTGCGGAACGCCTTGGAAGCCTCCGCCCCTCGCGAGGTCATGCCGGCCTCGCACCTGGGACATGCGGAGATCGTGGGTTCGGAGCCCACCCCGGGCATTCTTCGATTCAGTCGCGTAAACAACCACAACGTGAGTCGCGACGCCATCTCCCGATTCCCACTGGAAGCGATGGTTCTCTCTGCTGTCGCGTCACCGGCGGTTGTGACGGCCGTTCTCTCGAACGAGACTCAACCCCACAGAAGTTTGTCTGAAACTCTCCGAAGCCGGTGAACGGGCCGAGTTTCATCACGATGCTTCAACCCCACAAGGGTTCGTCTGAAACGGGCAGGACGGACATGACTGATTCTGATTCGAAGGCTTCAACCCCACAAGGGTTCGTCTGAAACAATAGCCCCTAACGCCGCGTAGAGCAATTTTCAGACGCTTCAACCCCACAAGGGTTCGTCTGAAACTTGCCACGGGCACAGTGACGCCCGGACAGGTCGTTGCTTCAACCCCACAAGGGTTCGTCTGAAACGCGTTCACCCACGCGATGACCGTCTCGGTCAACGCGCTTCAACCCCACAAGGGTTCGTCTGAAACCGAGATCCGCGGCGTCACCCCACGACAGATCGAGCGTGCTTCAACCCCACAAGGGTTCGTCTGAAACTCGATCAGCTCTCCCGAGCCTACGCTCGCGTCGGGCTTCAACCCCACAAGGGTTCGTCTGAAACGACCAACACCTGCCGGTGGAGGGTCACTCGCCTCGAAGCTTCAACCCCACAAGGGTTCGTCTGAAACCCGCTTCCGGTCGTCCCCGAGGTTCAGTCGGAACGCGCTTCAACCCCACAAGGGTTCGTCTGAAACGGTAGACGCCCACCGCGGCGATGATGAGCGTCAGGCTTCAACCCCACAAGGGTTCGTCTGAAACGACGATGATCCACTCCATCAGGCCTCGCCTCCGTTGCTTCAACCCCACAAGGGTTCGTCTGAAACCCTACTTGAGGACACGTCTGAATCCGCAGAAACGACGTGGCTTCAACCCCACAAGGGTTCGTCTGAAACGCCGTACCCGAATATCGACGGGGCGACTGAGCCGACGCTTCAACCCCACAAGGGTTCGTCTGAAACAACTGGCCCGCAAACTTCGAGCGGACGCCAGCGAGCGCTTCAACCCCACAAGGGTTCGTCTGAAACTACGATCTCGCTCATGACTTCGGCTGGCTCGTGGTCGCTTCAACCCCACAAGGGTTCGTCTGAAACGCTGGTGCGGCTGGTGCGACACTCGACATCGGGACGCTTCAACCCCACAAGGGTTCGTCTGAAACACGAGTTCGTGATGTTTGAAGGTGATGTCTAATGGTGCTTCAACCCCACAAGGGTTCGTCTGAAACTGTGACGTCCTCGAGGCCGACGACACGGACGACGTGCTTCAACCCCACAAGGGTTCGTCTGAAACCCAGAATCTCACCGAGTCAATCGCCGGTCCGCAACCGCTTCAACCCCACAAGGGTTCGTCTGAAACGGCCGTCGCCGCGCTCTTTGATGACGTCGTCGAGGACCAGCTTCAACCCCACAAGGGTTCGTCTGAAACCCGTAGTCGTCCGACAGCGGGCTCGGGTTCGTGAGCTTCAACCCCACAAGGGTTCGTCTGAAACCGGATGCCCGTCGCGAGTGTCTCGTTGAGTTCCAAGCTTCAACCCCACAAGGGTTCGTCTGAAACACCCAGCCGGTGACGCCGTCTCCCCCGACCCGAACGCTTCAACCCCACAAGGGTTCGTCTGAAACCGGGTTGCCAGGCATGACCGACGTCGTCTCATCGGTGCTTCAACCCCACAAGGGTTCGTCTGAAACGAGGCGTGGCCGTTCGGACAGACGTATCAGCACGCGAGCTTCAACCCCACAAGGGTTCGTCTGAAACTCGTCGTCGGCCTCGTCCTTCCGCGGGCAGTACTGCTTCAACCCCACAAGGGTTCGTCTGAAACATTGTAGCGAAGCCGACGTGTTTCGGCACATTCGGCTTCAACCCCACAAGGGTTCGTCTGAAACTCCTGGTCGCGATCGTCGCGGTCGTGGTCACCACCGGCTTCAACCCCACAAGGGTTCGTCTGAAACTACGGGTACTCCATCCGGATGTTATCGTAGTGGTACGCTTCAACCCCACAAGGGTTCGTCTGAAACTCAATGACTGTTAGCAACTCGCCACCTCCAAAGTCGCTTCAACCCCACAAGGGTTCGTCTGAAACACGATGCTGTCCGTGTAGCCAGCGCCGAGGCCGCGGCTTCAACCCCACAAGGGTTCGTCTGAAACCGCCGTCGAGCCTACTGAGCATCTTCGCCGGCAGGCGGCTTCAACCCCACAAGGGTTCGTCTGAAACCAATCGCATCCCCCTCGATGACTGGCGCTGACGAATCGCTTCAACCCCACAAGGGTTCGTCTGAAACTCGTATGAGTCATCAGGTTAGGGTCGCTTTCGAGGCTTCAACCCCACAAGGGTTCGTCTGAAACCCGGCCGCCAGCGAGTAATGTCGACATCACGATGCTCGCTTCAACCCCACAAGGGTTCGTCTGAAACGAGTCGACAGTCCATCTCGAACTACCTCAAAGACGAGGCTTCAACCCCACAAGGGTTCGTCTGAAACCGGTTTCAGGTGCCTGTGGTGGGGCAGGCTCCCCCCGCTTCAACCCCACCAGGGTTCGTCTGAAACTGAAATCGACGCACAGTACGTCGGTGTCTACTCACGAGCTTCAACCCCACAAGGGTTCGTCTGAAACTTTCGGTCATCGTCTCATGCTCTGTTGGTCGTAGCTTCAACCCCACAAGGGTTCGTCTGAAACCTCCGGCGGGACGCGCCCTACTCCACGGTTACGAGTGCTTCAACCCCACAAGGGTTCGTCTGAAACTATCGCTATCCCTCCGGTCCCTTCTACCATTAGGGGCTTCAACCCCACAAGGGTTCGTCTGAAACTAGTGCGTGTCTAACTTCTCTTCGAGCAGCGAGCGCTTCAACCCCACAAGGGTTCGTCTGAAACCACTTTCGGGCACATTCCCGATCCGGCGCGTGTTCCGGCTTCAACCCCACAAGGGTTCGTCTGAAACAGTGGCCGTGATGGGCGATGTCGACGAGGCGATGCGCGCTTCAACCCCACAAGGGTTCGTCTGAAACCAGTGTTGACGGTGCCACTCTGCACCCTCTTCTGACGCTTCAACCCCACAAGGGTTCGTCTGAAACACCCGCCAGCAGCGCGTCGAGTACGTCCGAGACGGCTTCAACCCCACAAGGGTTCGTCTGAAACCATCATCGAGGCCATCATCGAGGCCAGAGTGTTCAGCGCTTCAACCCCACAAGGGTTCGTCTGAAACGAGTGGAGCCGCTACGTGACCGCTCTCGCGGAGCTTCAACCCCACAAGGGTTCGTCTGAAACCGTCCCGAATTCACGGGTACAGAACGCTGTACAGCCCGAACTCAAAAGAGTGTTTCCGTCGACCTCCAATTCCCCCGTACCCCCCGGGGGGTCGACGGAAGCGAAGGCCCAACCGAGTCTGTTGAGACCGATTCTTCGGTCAGTCTCCGACTTGTCACATGGGACCGCAACCACGACCGCCGTGTTAGTCGAGCGGGTCGTCGAGTTCGCCCATGACCGCTTCGAGGGCGTCGGTCGCGGTGAGCAGGCCGACGACCGCGCCGTCTCGCAGGACGAGCGCGAGTTCCTGGTCTTCGGCCTGGAACTGGTCGAACGCGTCGCTGACGTTCGTGTCGGCGGCGAGCGTCATCGTCGGCGCGGCGATTTCCTCGAACGAGCGCTCGCCGGCCCGGAGCGCCTCGAAGTTGTCGATGATAGAGGGCGCGTAGACGACGCCGCGGAAGTCGGTGAGCGAGTCGCCGACGAGCGGGAAGCGGGTGTGTGGGGTGTTCCGAATCCGGTCGAAGTTCTCGCCGGGCGTCGCCGCCGTCGAGAGCGCGACGATGTCGGTACTGGGAATCATAATCTCGCTGATGGAGAGCTCGTCCACGTCGAGCGCGTTGAGCACCTCGTCGCGGCGCTCCTCGGGGAGTTCGCCCTCTTCGAGCAGGGAGTGCAGGCGCTCGCGGAGTTGGCCGCGGGACTCGATGACGTCGGTCTCGGTTTCGAGCCACGCGCCCGACATCTCGATGCCGAAGAGTTTGAGCGTCCACTTGGCGACCCAGTCGCCGAACTTGATGATGGGCGAGATGGCGACGTAGAACCAGTGGAGCGGCGTCGCGCCGTAGCGACAGACCATGCGGGAGCGCTCGACGCCGAGGTACGTCGGCGTCTGCTCTCCGTGGGTGAGGTGCAGGAGATTGATAATTAGGTAGGCGATGAGCGCGCCGGCCCCGACGGTCGCGAGCGTCGTCCCGGCGAAAATCGGTTCGAGTAGCGGTTCGAACAGCGCCGCCAGCGCGGGCTCGGCGACGATACCGACGGCGATGCTGGACGCCGTGATTCCGACCTGACAGGTCGTGAGATACAGTTCGAGCTCTTGGGTCATCTCCCAGGCCCGTTCGAGTCGAGAATCCCCGTCGATGAATTCGGACTCGGTGAACTGCCGCGCGCGGGTCAGTGCGAACTCGATAGCGACGAAGAAACCGTTCGTGAGGATGAGTAGCGCCCCCGCGACGAGGCGTATGCCGATCTCTGTTGGGTTCATCTGTGTCGGTGGTACGCCCGTTGGCGCTCGACCCGTTAGAAAGCACCGGCCGTCCGAGGCTATATGTAGTAGTTTATCGGAAGCCGAATATTAGTCGATTTGAACCGTGGTTCCGATACTGCTGGCCGAGAGAGTTAATGGTACGGGCGACAGACGGACAGACGAATGACGGGTCGAGAACTCGACGCGCTGGACAGACAGATACTGTACACGTTGCAGGCGGAGGCGCGCCGCACGTCGTCGACCGACATCGCCGACGAACTCGACGCCTCGGCGAGCACCGTCCGGAACCGCATCCAGCGGCTCGAAGCCGATGGGGTGCTCCGCGGCTATCACGCCGACGTGGACTACGAGCGCGCGGGCTACCAGCTGTACACGCTCATCGTCTGTACGGCGCCGATTCCGGAGCGCGAGGAACTAGCCGAGGCCGCCGCCGCGGTCCCCGGCGTCGTCGAGGTACAGGAGGTGATGACCGGCGAGCGGAACGTCATGGTTCGGGCCATCGGCGTCGACGGCGACGATCTCAGCCGAATCGGCGAGGAGTTAGACGAGTTGGGCCTCCGCGTCTCCGACGAGGACCTGATTCGGAACACCCACCGCAGTCCGTACGCGAAGTTCGGCGACGGCGACGAGTGACCGACTGCACGAGCGGCGACACGCCGCCTCACGGCTGAATTCGACTCGCTTCGTCTCCGGTGATACGGTTCCCGAACTACCGGTACAGCTTTGACAGGTGATAACGAACTGGTAATCACCGTTGTCAGAGACCCTCCCGTTCGCGTCGGTCTCTCACCGAACGAACGCTCCCCCACCCACCACCCACAACCAGAGCGGTTCAACGCGCTCCGACAACGGGTAGACGCAGTTGCGACAGCGTCGCGCGGTCGAGGCCCCGCACTCGCCGCGTGGTACGCTACGTGGTTTCATCGGACGACCGCGCCCGGTCGTTCGCTTCCGACGGCGTCCGCGCCTCGGTTTTTTCGTTCTCCGCCGCCCGTGACCCGTGAGCAGATACCAGCGCGTCTTCTCCATCGACTGTTCGTTCGACTGATTGGTCGAGCGCGGTATTATTCTCGCGGGTGCTGTTCGACGCGACGGGGCCGACTCGGCGACGACCGCACATGAGCGGTGTTCCAGTTCCGTCCCAAACTCGGGTGGCGTCCGGACGTGCCGAGTCCCCCCTCGCCACCGGGCCGAACGAGGCCGAGCCGACTGCGGACTCCGCCGACAGCAGTAAGGGATATGTCGGTCGCGTCCTACGAAAACTCGTATGGACGACGACGCCGGACGGAACGCGTGCGCCATCGAATCCCCGAAGGGCAGACCCTGCCCCCTCTGCGGCACGTCGATGGACCACCGCCACTGTAAGTACGTCTGCCCGGAACACGGGGTCGTCTACGACTGTAGCGACACGTTCTGGTAACGAAAACTGACAGAAGACGCCCGAAACGAGACCGCCGCGAAGTCGGCGGGTTCGCGGGTTGATTTCACGGCGGCACGAAGCGTTATGTCGGCGGCGACCGAACTAACGGTCGTCCCCATCGGTCAGCTCAGTTGGTCCCGAGACGGACGCGGCCACGCACACGAAACGATGCTCAATGAATCACAGGTCGAGGCGGGAAAAGACATCCAACAGCGGACGGGAAAGACGTTCTACTTCGCGACGCGGCTCCTTCCCGAGCGCGTCAGACACGCCACGTACGTCCTGTACGCGTTCTTCCGCGTCGCCGACGAGGTCGTCGACGCCGAGGAGACCGCGCCGCCGGCCCAACAGCGCGAGCGTCTCGAACGCCTCCGCGCCGAGGCGCTCGGCTCGGCGGAGACCGACGACCCCGTCCTGTCGGCGTTCGCCGAACTCAGAGCGCGCTACGGCATCGACGCCGACGACGTGAACGTCTTCATCGATGCCATGGAGTCGGACATCGAGAAGGACCGCTACGAGAGCTACGAGGAGTTAGAGGCGTACATGGACGGGTCGGCCTCGGCGGTCGGCCGAATGATGACCGCCGTCATGCGGCCCGACGACCCCGAGGCGGCGCTCCCGCACGCGACGGCGCTCGGACAGGCGTTTCAGATGTCGAACTTTCTCCGCGACGTGGGCGAAGACGTGGTCGAGCGCGACCGCGTCTACCTCCCACAGACGACGCTGGACCGCCACGACGTCGACACGGAACAGCTACTCGACCTCGACTTCGACGCGCGCGTCGCCGACGTGATGCGCGACGAACTCCGCCGAACGGAGTCGCTGTACCGCAACGGCGTCGCCGGCATCGAGTACCTCCCCGCGGACTGCCAGTTCCCGGTGTTGCTCTCGGCGGTGCTGTACGCCGACCACCACCGGTCGATTCGAAAGCTCGACTACGACACCCTCACGACGACGCCCGAACTCGGCTTCGGGCGGAAGCTCACCCTCCTCGCGAAGACCGCGGCGTACTGGGCAGTCTGGCGCGACCCCGTGGCCGTGTTCAAGACCGTCAGCGTCGTTCCCTACCCCGACGACGAGGAACTCGACGCGGAGTTCGGCCCCGGTTCGACGCCGGTCGGCCGCAGTCGGCGGAGCGGGCGCGTCTCCGGGTGGCTCCGGTCACTGAACCGCTGGGGCTCCGACTGAGCGCGCAGTTTCTCCCCGAGTGAAACGGTTTAGCTGTTGTCCTTCTCGCTTCTCCCCCGACACGCCTCCGTCGAACGCAACCTCGTCAGCGACGCCACCGCCGGCTTCGGGACGGTGTCCAGTTGGCTCCCGTTCACCGACCCCGTGGCCGACCCCGTGGCCGCGGCCACGCTCGTCGGCTTCGAGTGGTTCTTCTCGGCTTCGGCCTGCCCAAGTGGAAACGACTCCCGCGAGCGATTGCCTCGCGCCTCAGGAGCGCCACGGCAACCGCCGGGGAAGCCGCAGGAGCCGCGAGTCGAACCGATCCGTCTTGAGCAGTCCGACGCCGAACAGCGCGGCGACCGCGACGGGTACCCAGTTGCCGAACCACGCGTTGATGCCGCCCCAGAGGATGACGAAGCTCACGAGGTCGTCGAGCATGAACTCCGTGCGGTCGAGTCGGGCGAGAAGCGCCTCCCGGTCGAACGACCAGTCGAGCGCGACGACGGCGACGGTGGCGCTGACGACCCAGCCGGCGTAGTTCGAAAGCGGGACGCCGTAGAACAACAGTGCGTCGTCGGCGAGGCGGTCGTACTCCCAGAAGCCGAGCGCGACCGCGCCGGGGTCGAGCACCACGTCCATGGCGAGCACGGCCGCGATGACGACGCCGAGGCGGACGGCCCCGTTGCGGGCGCGGTCGCCCAGCAGGAGCAGACACAGCAGGTAGGCGTTCATCACGAGCGGGATGAAAAACACCGGCAAGCCGACCGGAACCCCGGCGACCGTCGGGCCGAGGTCGACGCCGTAGTGGAACCAGCCGTAGGGCCAGCCCGTGGTGACGCCGGTGTACTCGACGGTGTAGGCGTAGGCGGTGAGCGCGCCGACGCCGAGGGCGGCCCGCCGGGTCACGAGCGGGAGGACGCCCACGACGAGCGGCGAGCGCATCACGACCGTCCCGAGGAGGATGAGAGACGCGTTGAACGCGAGCGGGGCGGGGAGCCAGCCCATCGCGCTGGCGACGAGGAGCACCGCGCCGTTCAGCGGGAAGAACACCGAGATGGTAAACCGGTTGTCGCGCACGAGTCGGTCGAGGGCGGTTTCCGCCTCGCGGCGGGTGGACGGCAGGCGCGCTCGCAGGTCGCTCACGCTCACGGGCGCACCCCCGGGGACTCGCGTTCACCCATAGACGAGCCTCCAGAGCGCCCCGAGGGTGATGAGCATGCCGACGACGGTGTTGATGACGGGGTACCACCAGTACGCCCGGTCCACGTCGACGCCGGCGGCGACGATGCCGAGGACGACGGCCGGATAGGCCGCCAAGAGCGCGCCGAGTCGGCGGTCGACCGCGGCGAAGGCGACGGCGGCGAGTCCCCACGTCGCGGCGCAGTACCAGTAGGTTCGGCGCTCGCCGAGGGCCGTCGCGGTCGTCCGAACCCCGGCCTCGCGGTCGGGTTCGATGTCGGGAATCGCGGAGAACGTGTGCATCCCCATCGTCCAGAGCCACGCGCCCGCGACGGCGAGTATCGGGGGATTCGAGCCCGAGACGGCCGCGTAGGCGGCGACGCCCGGCAGGACGTACAGGCCGTTCGACACCGAGTCGAAAAGCGGCGTCGTCTTGAACCGAAGCGGCGGCGCGCTGTACTCGACGGCGAGGAAGAAATGCGCGGCGAGCCACGGCCACGCGACCCGCGGGACGACGGCGAACAGGCCGAGTCCGAGCAGGCCGCTCGCGGCGACGACGGCGGTGTTTACTGGGTCGCCGCGCCAGCGAGCCTCGCGGTCGTCTTTCTTCGGGTTCGCCTCGTCCACGTCGGCGTCGAACACGTCGTTGACGCCGTAGAGAAAGACGTTCGCGGGGACCAGAAAGTACGCGAACAGGGCGAGCGGTTCGAGGCCGAACAGGTCGGCGGGGGCGCTCGCGGCCGCCGCCACGCCGACGACGACGGGGCCGGCGAGGTAGAGCCAGAACCGGGGCCGCGAGAGGACCGCGAGATAGACGAGTCGGTCCCGCAGACCGCCGTCCCCTCGTCCGCCACCGCCGGGCGCGCCGGCCTCGCCGCCTTCGCCGCCCTCGCCGGCCTCGGTCTGTGTGGCCATGTCGGCGCTCACCTCGCGTCGTCGGCCATCTCCTCGGCGGTGAGTTGGCCGCTGATGAGACACATCGGGACGCCGATGCCCGGCGTGGTGAACGAGCCGGTGAAGTAGAGGCCGTCGACCGCGTCGGAGCCGTGCGGCGGGCGGAGGAGCGCCGTCTGGAACAGCGTGTGGGCGAGGCCGAGGGCGGTTCCCTGCGTGCTGTTGTAGCGCGATTTGAAGTCGTTCACGCAGAACGACTCCTCGACGACGATTCTGTCCCGGAGGTCGACGCCGGTGTTGTCGGCGATGTCGGCGAGGACGAGGTCGCGGTAGTTCTCTCGGAGTTCGGGCGTGTCCTCCAACCCGGCGGCGATGGGGACGAGCGCGAACAGGTTGCTGTGGCCCTCCGGCGCGACCGAGTCGTCGGTCTTCGACGGCACACAGAGGTAGTACGCGGGGTCGTCTGGCCACGCCGGGTCGTCGAATATCGTCTCGAAGTGGTCGTCCCAGTCGGTGGGCAAGACGAGCGTGTGATGGGCGAGTTCGTCCACGTCGCCCTCGACGCCGAGGTAGAGCAGGAACGCCGAGGGGGCGTACGTCCGGGAGTCCCAGTAGTCGGCGTCGTACTGGCGCTTCTTCTCCGGGAGGAGTTCCTGTTCGGTGTGGGCGTAGTCCGCGTCGGAGACGACTTGGTCGCAGAGGAACTCGCGGCCGTCTTCGGTGCGGACGGCGAACCCGCCGCGGCGACCGGCGATTTCGGCCACGGGCGAGTCGGTGTGGAACTCGACGCCCAGCTCCTCGGCGAGGTCGACGATGGCGTCGACGACGCCCCCGAGGCCGCCGTCGGGGTAGTAGACGCCCATGTTGAAGTCGACGTGGCTCATGAGGTTGTAGAGCGCCGGGGTGTTGTTCGGCGCGCCGCCGAGGAACACCAGCGTGTACTGCATTATCTGCTGGAGCTTCGGGTGGTCGAAGTAGTTCTCGACGTGGTCCTGCATCGAGCCGACGAGCGACAGCCCCCACGAGTACCGGAACACGTCGAGGTCGATGTAGTCGGTGAGGTCCGGGCGGTCGGTGTAGACGAAGTGCTCCATCCCGATGCGGTAGTTCCGCTCGGCCTTCCGGAGGTAGTCGTCGAGCCTGTCGCCCGCGCCGGGTTCGTACGACTCGAAGGTGGCCTTGTTGGCCGCGACGTCGGGGAGCATGTCCACGCGGTCGCCGTCCTTGAAGAAGATTCGGTAGTGCGGGTCGAGCCGAGTCAGCCCGTAGTAGTCCTCGGGGCGCTTGCCGAAGTAGGCGAAGAACCGCTCGAACACGTCGGGCATGAGGTACCACGACGGCCCCATGTCGAACCGGAAGCCGTCGCGTTCGAGCGTGCTGGCTCGGCCGCCGAGCTGTTCGTTCTTCTCCAACAGCGTCACGTCGGCACCCGCGTCCGCGAGGTAGCACGCCGTCGAGAGGCCGCCGAAGCCGCCGCCGACGACGACGACGGACTCCCCGGCGAGAGAGTCGAGAGCCGAGACAGAATTCATGTCCGTTCGTAAGGACGTGGAGGACATAAATCGACTGACCGAATCGACCGCCGTCGGGGGGTAGCTTTAGGCTCGGTCCATCCGTACGGCCCCGCATGAACGACACCACCGCGGTGGTCACAGGCGCGAGTTCCGGCATCGGCGCGGCGGTCGCACGCGCCCTCGGTCAGGCCGGCGCGACCGTCGTCGCCTGCGCCCGCGACGCCGACGCCCTCCAGTCGGTCGTCGACGACATCGAGGCCGGCGGCGGGACCGCCAGCGCCGTCCGCGCCGACGTGCGCGACGAACTCGACATGGAGCGCCTGATGGAGACGGCGGCCCGCACCGGCGGACGCATCGACGTGCTCGTCGCCAACGCCGCCGTCGCCCACGGCACCCCCGGTGAGATGCGCACGCCCGAGGAGTCCTACGCGGCGTTCGACGACACGCTCCGCACGAACGTCCGCGGGGTCTTCGCGGCGGTCAAAGAGGCGCTCCCGCACATGGCCGACGACGGGCGCATCCTCGTCCCCTCCGGCTCTATCGCCCGCGAGGCGAAGCCGGGGATGGGCGCGTACGCCGTCTCCAAGGCGGCCGCCGAGGCGCTCGTCCGGGGGTTCGCCGCCGACTGCGACCGGACCGTGACGGTCGTCGACCCCGGCCTCGTCGCCACCGACCTCACCGGCGGACAGGGCCGCGACCCCGACGAGGTGGCCGACCTGTTCGTCTGGGCGGCGACCGACGCCGACCCCGCCGAGTTCGACGGCGACATCGCGGACCTCAAGGCGTGGAAGCGGGCGACGCGGTGAGGTCCCTCAGCGATTCGACCCCCGCGTTCCGCCGGAACCGCGCCTCTTATTAATCCGAACCGTTTCGTTCATAATATGAACCGTTCGACGGCCATCGGCGCGGGGAGCGTCGTGGCGCTCGTCGCGCTCTCGGGGTACGCCGCGAGCGTCGAGGCGTGGAACCTGCTCGTCGTCTCGTGGGCCGCCTTCGGCGCGATGGCGCTCGCCGCGCCCCTCGGCGCGCGGAGCCGGACCGAACACGCCGAGGGACTCGTCTGGGGCTACGGCCTCGCCAGCGGCGCGATGGTGACGAGCGCCGCGGTGTTTCTGGTCCCGCAGGCGCTCGGCCACCACCCCCAGTTCGGCGGCTTCGGCATCGCCTTCGGCATCCTCGCGGGCTTCGCCGCCCACACCGTCGGCCACCGCTTCGCCCACATGGAGTTCCCCGTGGACCGCACCGTGACCGAGCTCTCGGCGCACGCCGTCTCCGCGGGCGCGATTATCGGCATCGTCTACGGCAACATCGACGTGGGCGTCGGCCTCGGCCTCGCCATCGTCTCGCACAAGGGCCCGGCCGGCTACGCCGCCGCCCGCCGGCTCTCGGGACAGGGCAAGTCGGTCGCGCCGTTGCTCCTCCCCGCGGCGGGCCTCGGCATCGCCGCCATCGTCTCCAGCGCCGTGTCGCTCCCCGCGACCGACGCCTTCCGCGGCCTCGTCTTCGGCTTCGCCTCCGGCGTGTTCCTCCACGTCGCCATGGACTTCCTCCCGCGCTGTGAAATCGGAAGCGAGATTCACGAACTGCTGTCCGTCGAAGACGGCCACGCTCACGCGGTTCTCGACCGGCTCCGGGTCCACGCCGCGCTGAGCACCGCCGTCGGCGGCCTCGCCGTCTTCGCCGCGTGGCTGGCGCTCAACTAATCGACTCCCGACGAACCGACCCCCGAGGAATCGACTACTCGCCGGCCGGGCCGAGGTAGCCCCACGCGAGCAGTCGGTCGCCGTCGCCGGCGATCCACCGCTCGCCGATGTCGTCGCGGTAGTACAGGTTCGGAATGACGATGTCGTCGACGCGGTCGTACGCCTGTCGTCTCGCCTCCTGCATCGTCTCGCCCGTCCCGGTGACGACGAGCGGGATACCGCTCTCGCCGGCGGCGCGCCACTGCCCGTCGACGAGCTTTGCGTCCTCGATGTGAACGCCCTCGCGGCTGTCGGTCTCGAAGACGACCGCCGCGTTCCGCGAGTTCTCGTCGTAGGTCTGTTTGTCGGTGAACGGGAACGGCGGCAGGACGATGCGGACCGCGATTTGGTAGCCGCCGTGAACCGATAGCTCGGGGTCGTTGCCGTGGGCGAGGTCGGAGAAGAACTGCGCGGTCGACGACTCGAACGACTCCTCTTGGAGCGTAATCGTCGGGTAACCGAACCGGGGGGTGAACTCCAGCGGGTAGATGCCGTGTTCGTTGACGATGCAGTTGATGTCGATACTCCCGACGTAGCCCTCCTCGGCGAGCCACGGTTCGAGTCGGCCCAGCGTCTCCTCGAACAGCCGGTTCCGCCCGGCCCAGAACATCGAGGTGCCCATCTCGCCGGTCGAGGGGCCGATGTTGCCCGGAAACAGCTTCTTGTGCTCGAAGTTGAAGTTCACCGGGTCGACGAACGTCTCCCCGTTGAAGAAGCCGCAGACGGCGATTTCGACGCCTTCGACCTTCCGCTGGAGCTGAAAGCCCTTCATCCGGTGGCCCCACGCCTGCTTGTACGCGCGGAGCACTTCGACCACGTCGCTCCCGTCGTCCTCGTTGCCGACGTAGAGGAGGCGCTTGACGTTCTGCACCTCGCCGAGCGGCTTGATGACGTAGGGGGCGCGGTTCCGCCGGACGTACTCGATTCCCTCGTCGAAGTCGTTGAAGACGCGCTGTTCGACCGTGCTCACGCCGTGGGCCTCCAGTACGTCCATCGCGTAGCCGCGGTCCTCTTCGAGGCGGTCGGTGTTGGGCGTCCCGCCGACGACGGCGTGTCCCTCCTCGCGGAGTTCCTGTGCCAGCGCGCCGGTTCCGATGTCGGAGCCGACCCAGATGTCGTCGAAGACGATGACGTCGGCCCAGTCGACCTCCGCGCGCCAGTCGTCGGTCTTCGGGACGAAGCCGTCGCCGATTTCCCTGTCGCGCTCGGCCTCGATGTAGTACCGCACGTCGTGGCCCTCCCTGTGGACCTGCCACGCGAGGTCGGTGATGAGCGCGGCGTCCGCCGACACGAAGAGGAAGTTCATAGCCGACAACTTGGGCGGCGGACTGAAAACTGTATGCGTGGTGAGAGGTGACGCGGACCGCTCAGTCGCTCGTCAGTCGGCGAAGCTGAACGGAGACGCCGAGCGCCGCCCCGAGGAGCAACACGAGGTTGAACGCCGCTTGGAACGGTGCGCGGTACTCGGGGTTCACCCACGTCGTGATGGTCTGGCTGGCGTTGAAGTAGAACTGGAGCGCCGCGATGAGCGCGAGCAACAGCAGTCCCGCGAGCACCGCGTAGTCGAGGTAGCGGCGCATCCGCTCCGCGAACTCGCGGTTCTCGGTTTCCTCGTCGTCGGTCGAGTCCGTGGACTCTCGGAGCCTGTCCGCACCCGCCGCGTCGTCGGTCGCCCGCGTCTCGTCGGTCGGAGACCGGTCTTCGTCCGTCCGCGCCTCGTCGCTCATTTCGACCACCTCCGGGCGACGAAGACGGCCGCGAGAAGCCCCACGACCGCCACGAGCGGGCCGAAGCCCGGTGCCGACGAGGAGGTCTCGGTCTGCTCGTAGTCGGTTGCCTGCGGCGCGTCGCCGCCGTCGCCGTTCTCGAAGTCTTCGACGCGGAGTTCCACGTCCTCTCTGGTCTGGTTCACGCTAATCGTCCTCGTTGGGTTCAGGTTCGCCGCGCCGCGGGCGGTGTCGATGACGACCCCGTCGCGGAGCAACACGGCGTCGATGTAGTAGTTGTAGTCGTTCGGGACGCTCGCCGACGCGTCCACCGTCTCGGTCCGGCCGGTCTCGATGGTCCCCGCGTCGACCGTCGTTCGGGAGGCGACGATGTTGGACTCGGCCTGCCGGAGGACGAACAGCACCGAGAGGTCCTCGGCCGGGGCGTCGCCGGCGTTCGTCAGCGTCGCCGTCAGGTCGAGTGTCGTCCGGTCCTCGCCGGTCTCGGCGATGGCGAAGGAGACGGGCGGGAGCGCCTCGCTGTCGGTGAACGAGGTGGTCGACCGGAGGTACGGCGGCTTGATGGCCGAGACGCCGCGAACGCTCTTTCGCGCCTCGTCGACCCGCTCGTCGTCGCTGTAGAGGACGACCTCGACGTCGTAGCCGCCCTCGCGGGGCACCGTGAGGTTGGTCGTCGTCGCCGTCTCACCCGCTTTGGAGAGCGTTCCCACGTCGAGTTCCTGCGTCGTCGTCAGCAGTCCCGACTCGGCGTCGACGGCGCGGACGAGCACGCTCACGTTCTCCGTTGGGTTGCCTCGGTGGTCGATTCGCGTCTCGATTTCGAGGGTGACCGTCTCCCCCGTCGCCTGCCCGGCGGCGATGGAGACGCCGGCGACGTCCACCGGACCGGGACGGACTGGGCCGTCGTCGGTCGGGTCCGCGACGACCCCCGGAACGACGGCGGCGGCGACGAGCGCCACGACGACGACGCCGACCGCCCCGGCGGTGAGGAGGGCGTTTCTTTCCATATCTGACTGACATTTACGGGCGGGTAAATGTTTTGTCCCCGACGGGTCCGGGGAGCGGCCGGCACGCCCGCGACGACACGGCCTCGGGAACCCGTCCGCCGGGGGGAGTGTCGTGATGAGTGTGAACACACGCTTTGTCTCTGGAGCGCGTATCTCTCTCGCTATGTCGAAGGCGATGCAACAGGCGACGTGTTCGTGCGGGTTCAGCGTGACCTCCGAGAACAGAAACGAGGTGGTGAAAGTGATTCAGGAACACGCCCACGACGAACACGGGAACGCGATGACGAGAGACGACGTGTTGGCGATGATGAAGCAGGCCTGACGGGCGTGGTCGGGCGTGGATTTTTATACGACGGCGTGGCGATATGAGACATGGCAACATACGTTATTGGAACGAACTCGGTCCACACGAGCGCCGAAGTCTGCGACTATCTCTCGCGGCGAATCACCGCCGGGGACGTGCTCCACGTCGTCAACTCCCACCGCGGCGGCGACGAGACCGACAGCGAGGACGTCCGCGACGGCGAGGACGCCTTGAACGTCGTGACGTCCCGACTCGGCGACCTCGTGGACGTCGAGACCCACCAGTACATCCGCGGTAACGACGCCGCCGACGACATCCTCCAGTGCGCCGACGAACAGGGAGCCGACGAAATCGTCATCGGCGTCCGAAAGCGCAATCCGACCTCGAAAATCGTCTTCGGGAGCACGGCACAGGACGTCCTGTTGCACTCGAACATCCCGATGGCGGTCGTCCCGCTGGAAAAAGTCTGACCGCCCGAAACGGCGCTCCCGGCCGATTCAGTTCCCGCTTCGATACTCGACGAGTTCCATCTCGAACGCCGGCGTCTCGTCGCCTTCCTCCTCGTAGAACGCCACGTAGCCCGGCAACGGACTCTCAGGGGTGACACAGCTCTCCCAGAAGACGCTCCCGTTCGTCCGGACGACGAACTCCGCACACTCGAGGCCGGCGTAGGTCGATAGCGCCTCGACTTCGAAGCTCACGGTCCCGTTGGCTCCCGAGGACTCCCAGCGGTCGCCGACGCTGAGAGTCTCGCCGTCGACCCCGCTGTAGTACGGCGAATCGAAGCCGAGGGTAGCGACCGACCCCGACGGAGTTCCGGCGAGTTCGCCGTACACCTCGTCCGGCGGCGCGGTCACGGTCTGCTCGCTCGTCGCGTTGGGCGTGACCAGTTTCGTCCGAACCGTCACCTCGTCGTCGGTCGCGGAGACGACCTCCCACTCGTAGGTCGCGGTGCCGTCGATGCTCGGACTCTCGATGTCGTAGCGGTAGTACTGCCCGGTCCGGTACTGCTGGTCCCACGTTCCGTTGAACGTAACTGAGGAGCGTTCGGCGGCGGCGTCGCCGCTCTGGTCGGCCGACTCGCCGCCGGCGGTCGTCGTCGCGTCTGTCGCGTCCGTCGTGGGTTCGGTCGCGGTCGTCGGTTCGGTCGGGGTCGTGGCGTCGCCGCCGACGCCGCCCCCGCACCCGGCGAGGAGAACCATGACCGCGGCGAGGAGCACTCGCACTGCGTTGGGTTGCATACAGGACACGAGAGACCACACAGGGTGATAATTGACCCGTCAGACGGTGCCCGCGGCGGAACAGGCGGGAGCGGCCCGGTCAGTTCTCGCCGTCGGCTTCGAGCACCTTCTCGGCGAGCGTCGGCACGAACGTCCCGATGTCCGTGACCATCCCGATGGCCTGCGAGGAGCCGCGGTCGAGCAGTTGCGTGACGGTCGCGGGGTTGATGTCCACGCAGACGGTCTTGGCCGTCGAGGGCAGGCAGTTGCCGACGGCGACAGAGTGCAGGAGCGTCGAGAGCATCAGCACCATGTCGGCGCGGTGGGCCTGCTCGCGGATGGCGTTCTGCGCCTCGATGGTGTCGGTGATGGTGTCCGGTAGCGGGCCGTCGTCCCGAATCGACCCCGCGAGGACGTACGGCACGTCGTGTTTCACGCACTCGTACATCACGCCCGATTCGATGAGTCCCTCCTCGACGGCCTCGGCGATGCCGCCGGCGCGAATGACCTCGCTGATGGTGTAGATGTGGTGTTTGTGGCCCTTCCGCGGGTGTTCCATCGTCTCCATGTCCATCCCGAGCGAGGTGCCGTACAGCCCGCGCTCGATGTCGTGAGTGGCGAAGCCGTTGCCGGCCGAAATCATGTCCACGTAGCCCTCGCGGACGAGTTCGGCGAGGGCGTCGCCGCCGCCGGAGTGGATGAGCGCCGGCCCGGCGACGACGAGGACGTTCCCGCCGTCAGCTTTGGTCTCGCAGAGCGCCTCGGCGACCTCGCCGATGAGCGACTCCGAGGGGCGCTCCGAGGAGACGCCGCCCTGCATGAACCCGAAGGGGCCGGAGGCGTCGCGGGGGCGTTCCGGCGGCTTGACGCGAATCCCCGCCTCGTCGGTGACGACGAGGTCGCCCTCCTCGATGCCGTTGAGAACCTTCGTGGAGGCGCGCGGGCCGTTTTCGGTCTCCTCGATGACTATCGCGCAGTCCATCTCGATGTCCTCGACCGGGAGCCACTCACCCCGGTACCGAACGTCGGTCGGGTGGTTCGTCGTCGAGTAAAAGCCCACGGGGACGACCCGGTCGGCCGGCGAGGCCTCGACGCGGGCGTCGACGGGGTCCGTGAGGTTCGCGCCGATTTGGTGGAGTTCGTGCAGTATCTCCTGAAGCGTCTCGCGGTCGTCCGCGGTCACAGACATCCGGCAGTAGGAAGGCTCGTCCTTCTGCCGCCCGACGTCGAACTGCTCGACGTCGAAGTCGCCGTCGAGGTCCATCACGATACCCATCGCCTGTTGCATCATCCCCGAATCGATGATGTGGCCGTCGAGTTCGACCGTGCGCGTGAACGTCATCGACGGAGAGACGAGAACGGTGGCAAAGTGGGTTACGGACCCACGGACGCGACGACGCGGAAAAAGACGGAGTCGGACGGCGTTCGGTTCGGTCCGGGTTCAGAGGAAGAAGCTCTTGAACGTGTTAGCGACGGTCCAGACGACCTGGTCGACGGGGTGTCCTCGCTCGCCGGCGACGCGGATGCGGTCGTCGGAGAGGGCGCTTCGTACCTCGGCCATCGGCTCGGACGACTCGGCGATGGTTTCGAGCGTCTCTCGGTCCGTCGTGATGCGGGTCGACGCCTCGCTGTCGGGGCCGGTCGACAGGTCTTCGATTCGCATGTCGTCTCGCACCGACGCCGAGAACACCCGGGTCTCTCCCCCGTCTTCGATGTAGACGTTCACCGTTCGCCCCGCGACGAGACTTCGGGCGAACGAGACGTCTAACTCTTCGATGTTGGCGTTGTACAGCGCGACCCCCTCTTCGAGAAGCCGTTGTGTGTCGGCATCGCTCGGCGTCTCCGACTCCTGTGCGAACACCGGTGCGGATGCGGCCACCGCGACGAGCGCGACGGCGAGGAACAACGAGACGAGACGGGTGGATGTGGACATCTCTGTATGGTATAGGCCGGGTGAGGACATAATGGTTCGCGCGAGGATTCAGCGGGTTGACGACTCCCGTCAGCGAACCGTTCGGAGGAACGACAGGAGGTGGCCGAACGTCTGTTCGAACGCCCGGTCGTAGTGGTCGAAGTGACCCGCGGGGAGTTCGACCAGCGTCGCGTTCGGAAGCTCGTCCGCGAGGTCAGCCACCGCGTCGGCGGGTGCGAGGTCGTCTCGCGTCCCCGAAACGAGGAGCGTCGGGCAGGTGACCGCATCCGGGTCGGGAAGCGCCCGGTAGCGGAGTAACGAGAGGAACAACCGAGCGGGCGTCTCGTCGCGCCACGCGCTCCCCGGCGGCACGAGGTCGCGGTAGGCGGCGCGAACGCCGGGGTTCTCGAAGACGGCCATCGACGAGCCGTCGCCGACGACGGGGACGCGATACGGGCCGACGAATCGCGACTGGAGTCTGTCGCGGACGCCGGCGGCGACCGCCGCGAGCGTGCCTTTGACGCCGCGCCCCCGCGTGACGGCCTTCCCGTCGAGCATCGGGTGCAGGGCGACGACGGCGGCGACGCGGCCGTCCTCGGCCGCCGCGCGGAGGGCGTAGCCGCCGGAGAGGCCAGCGCCCCAGAGCACGAGCGAGCGCGAGTCCACCTCGTCGCGCTCGCGGAGGCCGGAGAGCGCGGCGTGCCAGTCGGCCACCTGCGCGTCGGGCGCGACGAGGTTCCGGGGCTCGCCGTCGGAGTCGCCGGTGTTGCGATAGTCGAAGAGGAACGCCGCGTAGCCCGCCTCGGCCAGTCGCTCGGCGTAGGGGCGGAGCCCGAAGCGACGCTCCGCCGCGAGCTCGCCGGCCATGACGACCACCGGCGGCGACTCGACGCCGTCGGGACGGTAGAGCCAGCCCGCGCAGTTCGCCCCCTCGCTGTCGAACGTCAACGAGACGCGCGAGTACTCGAAGTGCGAGGGCCGACGCGGGCCGCGGGCGGCCGGCGGCTCACCGCGGTGTCGCCACGCGCTCACGCGTCGCCCCCCTCGTAGAGGCTGTCGAGGACGCGCTCGGACAGCTCCTCGTCGTCCAGCGAGTAGTCGGTGTACGCGCGAATCCAGTCGGCTTCGAGCGTCCACGTCGCCTGCACGTCGCCCTCGCTTCGGAGCACCGTCGCCTCGACGGTCCTCGGGTCGAACTCGTCGTCTTGGGCGAGGTCGAGGAAGGCCGTGACCGCCCGGCCGACTTCCCCGTGGTCGGGTTCGACGTCCGGGAACGCCGTGAGATAGGTCAGCGAGACGGGGTCGTCGAGCGAGACCGACTCGACGCTGATGCCGTTACCGCGGAGCGCCTCTTCGACGGCGGCCGCCGGTTCGAGGTCGTTCATACCACGGGCTACGACTGCCGGCGGCTAAACGTTTGCCGCGAGACAGGACGCTCTCCCGTGTAATTGACGGCCTCGGCCCGAGTCTGCGAGGGTGAGACGGCTCAGTCCGCGCTCGCGCCGGCCCGGCGGAGCGCGTCGTGGAGCGAAAACAGCGGTTCGATGTCGGCGGCGGCGTAGTCGACGAGGAGTCGGGCGAGTTCGGCGTGCGTCCGCGTGTGGTCGAGCCCCGCGACGACGCCTTCGACGTACGCCTCGCCCAGCGCCTCGCCGACGTGCGCCCCCTTGACGTGGGCGTCCTCGACGCCGAGGCGTTCGAGGTAGCCCGCCGGGAGGTCGTAGTCGTCGTACCAGACGGTCGGCTGGTCGACGCCGGCCTCCTCGCACGCCTTCCACAGCGCCGGGATGTCGCGGTTCGGTCGGACCGCGCCGGGATACGCCTCGGCGGCGAGCCCCCCGAGGTCGACGTGGTCGGCGAACAGCGCGTCGATTCGGCGCGGCGCGTCCGCCCAGACGCCGGCGTCGGCGACTCGGTCGGCCCACGCGCGGAGGTGATGTTCGTCGAAGTACTCGCCGTTGTACGTGACGACGCGCCCCCCGCGGGCCTCGCACCACTCGACGACCCGCCGGAGGAGGTCGGCGGTGCGGTCGAGCGACCAGTCGCCGTCGCGGAGGAGCACCTCGACTTCGGCCTCGGTGTCGGCGTCGGTGACGCCGCCGACGCGGTGGCCCAACCCGACCGCGACCAACTCGAAGTCGTCGGTGTCTCGGAAGTCGCTCGGCGGGCCGTTCGGGCTGGCCGTCTCGATATCGACCGCGAGTCGCCCCTCGTGCATACCCCGGTCTTCCCCCGCCGGGAGTCAAAAGTGACCGGATTGCCGACGGCGCGGGCGGCGTCCGTCGAGGCGGCCGCGCCGCTATCCGGTCGAGCGCGGTAGAAATGAAATGATACGGCGGTGACGTTCGCCGCGGCGCGCGGCGGCCGTCGAGCGCGTCGGTGCTCGCTATTCGGAGCCGAACATGTTGCGCATCATGGGGTGCATCTCCATGAGCTGTTCCTCCGCGATCTCCTCGTACAGTTTGTACGTGATGGAGACCGTGAGGAGCAGTCCCGTCCCGGAGACTGCACCGATGGTGCCGAGCATGTTCGCCATGACGGCGAGCAGGCCGACGAGCGCGCCACCGATGACGGTCACCTGCGGGATGTACCGCTCCATGACCTTCTCGATGACCTGCGGGTTACGGCGGAAGCCGGGAATCTGCATCCCGGAGTTCTGAATCTGTTGCGCGGTCGATTCCGGACCCATGCCCGTCGTCTCGACCCAGAAGATCGCGAACACCGCGCCACCGACGATCATGAAGATCAGGTCGATGAGCACGCGGATAGCGATGTCGAGCGGGTCGGCCGACGTGAGGCCGAGGAACCACATCCAGTCGGAGCGCGACTGGATGGGCGCGAGATAGTAGAACAGACCGCCGGTGACCTGTCCGCTCGTGTACTGGCCGAGCCACGCTGGCATGCCGACCCACGAGTTGTTGAGGATGCGCCCGAGGAACTGCATGTTCGCCTGCAGGGCGCGAACGAGGATCATCGGCAGGACGCTCGCGTAGATGAGCTTCACGGGGAAGCGACCGCGAGCACCCTTGACGCGGGCGTGCGAGAGGGGAATCTCGACGCGGACGCTCTCGGCGTAGACGACGATGCCGAAGATGAGAAGCGTCGTGATGAGCGCGAGCAACTGTCCCTGACCGAGGAATATCGTCGACAGCAGGTCGGTCGGCGAGGCCGGCAGTTCGACGGCACCGGTGACGATGCCAATCCACGTCGGGAACAGCCCCGACGTGCCGCCGAGACCCTGCCAGCTGAACAGCCCACCGACGAGCTGTTGGCTGACCCCGGCGATGATGAACAGGCCGACCCCGGACCCGACGCCCCACTTGCTGACGATTTCGTCCATGAACAGGATGAGGACGCCGCCGACGGCGATCTGCGCGAAGATGAGACTCCGAACGCCGAACGTCCCGATGCCGAGCGACGTCGCGACGGCCTGGTCGGCCGGCAGGAAGTTCCCTGCGAACACCATCGGCACCCCCGTCAGGACGATCATGACCCCGACGAGCAGTTTCTGGAGACCCTGATAGAGGACCTGATCGCGCGGGTTGTTGTCCGTGTCGAGTCCGAGCAGGTCAGCACCGCCGAGCAGTTGCAGGACGATGCTCGCCGTGACGATGGGACCGATGCCCAGTTGGAGCACCGAGCCCTGCTGGCCGGCCAAGATGGACCGGAACTGACCGAACAGGTCGTTCGCGGTCGCGGCGTCGAGGCCGAACAGCGTCACGTTCGTCAGGAAGAAGTACAAGACGAGGATGCCGCCGGTCCACCCGAGTTTCCGGCGGAACGGGACGTGTCCCTCCGGTCGGGCGACTGCGGGCATCCGCGAAAGCACTGGTTCGGCGGCGTCCTTCCATCCCATGATTTATTCCTCGTCGTCTTCGTCGGCGTCAGCCGATTCTTCGGCCTCGGCCTCGGCCGCTTCTTCAGCGCGTTCGGAGAGTTCGGCGTCGCCGCCTGCCTCTTCGATGAGTTCGACGGCACCAGCCGTGAAGGCGTCGGCGACGACGTGCAGTTCGTTGCGGACCTGCCCGCCACCGAGCACCTTCACGACGTCCGCGTCCCAGCCGTCTTCGGCCACGTCGCGAGCGTCGACGACGTAGGTGTCACCGTCTTTCTCGGCGACTCCGTCGGCCGCGAGGAGCGCCGCGTCCTCGTCGAGCTTCTGAATCTTGACTTCGGCGACGTCGTCCTGTAGGACGTCGGGTCGCTTGAAGCCGTGCTTGCCGAGCGGCTCGTAGTTGTGGAACTCGTGTTTGTCGCGTCCGGCGCGGCCGCGACCGCCGCGGTGACCGGCGCCACGCCGGTTCTTGTGGGTACCGCCGCTGTGCGTTCGGGAGCCGCGTTGGCGTCGCTTCTTGGACGTCATCGCATGTCCTCCAGGAGCTCGTCGATCTGTTCGGTGCTGTGCTTACCGAGCTGGCCACCTTCCTTGGTGACGTGCTTCTGTCCGCGGTGACCGCCGCGCGGCGGGTGCAGACGAAGCACGGGGGAGACGCCCTGCGCTCGCAGTGTCGTCTCCTCGTCGACGATGGCCTGCGCGAGCGCGGCCACGTCGTCGTAGTCGGTGTTCTCGGAGACCCACTCGTCGGTGATGTCGGCGTCGCCCTGTTCGGGCTCGGCGCGCGTGCTGATGAGGGTCTCGACGACGTCGACGCTCGGCTCGCCGTGCGCGACGAAGTCGTTGACCTTCGAGATCATCCCGCGGTAGGCGTCGGTCTCCGGCACGAACGTCACGTGGTTCACGCGGTGGATGTTGAGCATCGAAAGCGTGTCGCGGACGTCCTGAGCGATGTTGACCTCACCGCGAAGCTGAACGATAGCCTGCATTATTCGCGCACCTCCTGACGGACTTCGCGAGCGCGCCGCGGAGTGCGGGACTGCGACGCGTTCTTGAGTGCGTTGTAGGTCGCCTTCGCGAGGTTGACCGTGGTCCGGGTGTTCCCGTCGCTCTTGGTCCAGGCGTCCTGGATACCGGCGAGTTCGAGGATGTTCCGGACGGTCTCTGCGGCCGCGAGGCCGAGACCCTGCGGGGCGGGGATGATGCGGACCGTCACGGAGCCGGCCTTCCCCTCCGCCTTGCGCGAGAGGGAGTTGAGGCCGCCTGCGCGGTCTTCCCACGAGCCCGAGCCGCGGTCTACCTTGATGATGTTCAGTTTCGCCACCTCGATGGCTTTCTGGATGGCACCGCCGACCTGGTCGTCGCGGGCCTCAGCGTAGCCGAGATAGCCGTCACGGTTCCCGACTGCGACGACACACCGGAACTTCACCCGGCGGCCGGAGTCGGTCATGCGCTGGACCATGTTGATGTCGAGCACCTCGTCGTCCAGTCCGGGAAGGAGCTGGTCGACGAGCTGGGGTTCCTTGAGCGGAAGTCCCGTCTCGAGCGCCTGGTCCATCGACGTGACGTCGCCGTTCTGCACCATGCGGCCGAGCCGCGTTCGCGGCTCCCAGCCGTTGTTATTTCTGCTCATTCGTCCTCCTGAAGGTTCCCGAGCACTTCGTCGAAGTGGTCGGGGAGGTTCGTGGCATCGAAGTCTCCACTGTAGAGCGGCTCGTCGAGCTGCTCCGCGTACTCGGCGATGTGGACACCGCGGTTGCGGTCCCAGTCAGCGAGTACTGCGTCGTTGTGGGGGATTTCGAGGCCAGCGTCGATAGCACCCTCCTGCACCGCGAAGACCTTGTTTCCGGGCGTGGCCGTGTTGAGGCCGATGTCGAGGACCGCTTCCTCGACGCCGGCGGCCAGCGCCCGCTTACCTGCCAGATACCCCGTGAGGTACGCGCTCGGGAGGTTGCCCGTTGGGGCTTCCCAGCCGTACTCGTCGAGGTCGGCAGAGGTCGCTGCAGCGTGGGTCTCGTCGCCCTGCGGGCCCGGAGTGACCAGCTGCGCCCTGACGTGCTT
The DNA here is from genome assembly GCF_042663345.1 of Haloferax chudinovii. NCBI lineage: Archaea > Methanobacteriati > Methanobacteriota > Halobacteria > Halobacteriales > Haloferacaceae > Haloferax > Haloferax chudinovii. Next base: position 589,208 of record NZ_JBHTAB010000001.1, on the reverse strand, counting down.
GTTGCTCATGCGAGCAACGAGGCGGGGCTTGCCCGATTTCAGCAGGCGCAACCTTTGATGGTAATCGGTCCGGACTTCGCGGCGACGCCGCATCGGAACCTTGTATCGTGGTCCGGTCGCCATTATTGAATCTCCACCTGGTAGTTGTTCTGAATGTACGCTTCGAGCCGGTCCACGCTATCGAACTCGCCACCGGACGCCTTGTTGTAGAGCGAGCGGTACTGGGAACGGTCGAGCGTTCCGTCCTCGCGAAGCTCCTTCAGGCGACGGCGCTGGGCGCGGATTCGGCTGACCCATGCGTCTTTCTTGTTCTGTCGAGCGCCGGAACGGCCCTTGCGGGAGCCGGCACCCTTGCGGTGACCGTAGGAACGCTTGGCGGCGCGCTCGCGTGCGCGACCTTTCGAGTTGCCCTTGGCGTCCGTGGCGCGAATCGTGCCCTCGTCGACGAGTTCACGGATGTCTTCGCGCGTGATGGCCTCCGCGATTTCGGACTGTTCCTCGGGGTCGAACCACACTCGACCCTTGCCGACGTCAAGGACGTCGGCCGCCATTCGCTTCTGCGCTTTGAGGTCAGTCATCAGTTATCCACCTCGACTTCGACGTAGGTGGGGTTGAGGACGCGGATCTCGCGGTCCTCACACGCTTCCTCGATGCGCTCGCGCTTGCGCGCGCCGACCGAGGAGGCGATGCGAACTGCCTGCGTATCGCCGTCGATGCCTTCGAGGTCGTCCGTGTTGAACACGCGGACCTCCTCGAAGCCCGAGGGGTGAAGCCCGCGGGCGGCCTTCGGCGTGCGGTAGCCCGCCTCGACCTTGGGGCCCTTGCCCTTGATGCCGATACGCTGTTTGGAGAGACCACCACGGGGGCGACGCCACGACGTGGGCGTGCGCTTCTTCTTGTGGTGGTCCTGCCGGTTGAACTGCGGCTTGCCCTCGCGGCGCTTCTGCGCCAGGGCCTCCGCCGTTTCGTCGTCGAGCTGGGGCTTCTTGTCCGCGTGACCGCGGGGCTGAAGCTCCGTCTCGACGTCTTCGGCTTCCTCTTCCTCAGGCTCGGCTTCGGACTCGTCTTCGACTTCGGCCTCGGCCTCGTCGGAGACCTCGAGGCCACCGACGTCGGCTTTGATACGCGCGGCGAGCGCGTTACCGATGCCGTCGACCTCGGCCAGTTCGGACTGGCTCGCGGCCTGGACGTCGTCGACGCTCTCGAAGCCGGCTTCGCGGAGCGCGTCGGCCTTCGACGGGCCGACGCCGCTGATGTCTTCGAGTTCGGTGATTTCTTCCGACATTAGGCATCACCAGTCTGCGGTTTCTGGGTGATGTACACGCCGTCGGTGAACACGCGAGTGTCCTTGTCCTTGACGCGGGTGAGTTGTTCGATGTCGGCGGCGGTCTGCCCGACGTTCTCCTTGTTGGAGCCCGTCAGGGTGAGTTCTTCGCCGTCGACCTGTACGTCCGTGTCGCCGCGAATCTGCGCTCGTCGCGGGGACTTCTCGCCGAGGAAGTTCTTGATGACCACGTCGCTCCCTTCGACGCTAACCTGCATCGGGAAGTGAGCGTAGTGGACTTCCATCTTGTACTCCCACCCCTCGGTCGCGCCGTGAAGCATGTTGTTCACGTGGCTCTCGAAGGTACCGATAGTCGCGTTGGTCTTCGCGTTCTCGACGTCGCTCTCGATGACGATAGCGTCGTCTTCGGCGGAGACCGAGACGTTCGGGTACCAGAGGCGCTTTGTGACGCTTCCGTTGGGGCCCTCGATGGTGAGCTCGAGGTTCTTGACCTCGGCGGATACCTCGTCCGGGATTTCGATTTCTATTCGGCTCATTGTTCTAGTAGACGTAGGCGATGATCTGGCCACCGATGCCCTTCTCGCGGGCCTCGTAGTGGCTCATGACGCCGTGGCTCGTCGTGACGATGAGCGCGCCGTAGTCACGGGCGGGGAGGAATCGCTTCTCCCATTTCTCGAAGTCGTCGGCTCCGGCGGAATACCGGGGCTTGACGACGCCACAATCGTTGATTGCGCCTTTTAGTTCGACCTCGAACAGACCGGCCTTGCCGTCGTCGACGAACTCGAAGCCGTCGATGTACCCGCGGTCGTAGAAGACCTCGAGGACGGAGCCGATGATGTTGGAGGCGGGCTGGATCTCGTGGGACAGGTGTCCGACGCTCTCGGCGTTATCCACACCGGAGAGCGCGCTACTGAGTGGGTCGTTGTCAGCCATTGCTTATCGGTACTTCTTGAATCCCATCTCGCGGGCGATCTCTCGGAAGCACTGGCGGCACAGGTTGATGTCGTACTTGCTGACAAGTCCCTGTTTTCGACCGCAGCGCCGGCACTCGTTCTCCTGGCCGGTGCGGCGGGACGCGTGCTCGCCCGTCTGTTCTGTTTCGCTATCGCTCATTCTTCAACCTCCACGTCGAACGTGGACTCGATGAACGCGACGGCGTCCTCGACGGTCATCCGGTGGGACGACGGAATCTGGCGGGAACGCTTGTCGCGCTTTTTCACTCGGTAGCCGGGGCGGACGAGGTTGACCGTCACGTCCAGCCCGTAGATACCGATCTGCGGGTCGTACTCCTGGCTCGGGAACTCCGTGTGCTCTTCGACGCCGAAGCCGAAGTTGCCCGTCTCGTCGAACGACGAGACCGAGAGGTCCGCGATGGGGAGTGCGGTTTCGAGGAACTCGACGGCGGTGTCACCGCGGAGGGTGACCTTCGCGCCGACGGGTTCGCCGCGGCGAACGCCGAAGTCCTGCGAGGCGCGGCCGGAGATGGTGCGAACGCTCTCCTGACCGGTAATCTCCTCGAGGATGTCCTCGGCCTTGGCGAGTTCGCGACCACCTTCGCCGACGCCCATGTGGACGACGACCTTCTCGATGCGCGGGTCGCGCATCGCGTGGAAGTCAGCCTCGCTCATTCGTCATCCCCCGTGAAGTTCTCGTCGATGACGACGACGTACTGTTCGACCGTCTCGAACTCGCCGTCTTCGGTCTCGACGACAACGGAGTTGTTCCCGCTTCCGGGCGTGACAATGATCTCGGTGATCTCGCCGATCTCGCCGGCGTGCTGCCCGTTGACGGCCGTGACGAGCGCGCCTTCCTCGTAGGGGAAGTGCGCGACGACGTCCTTCGTCTCGCTGTCGACGACGATGGAGTCCTTGCCGCTGTACTCCGAGGCGTCCTCGACGATGAGCGTCGCCCCGTCGTGGAGCGTCAGCTGGAAGTCGCCACCGCTGACCTGCGTCTTGTTCACAATCTTGCCGAGACGGCTGGATGCCGAGTCGGCGTCGATGGGCGTCAGTGCCAGGCGGCCCCCCTCGTCGGGGAAGACGCGGTAGTACTCCTCTCGCTGGACGAACGCCAGGATGTCGAACATCCCGATGGGACGGCGGACGTCGGAGGCCACGTCGCCGTTGACCAGAATGCTCTGGTGGTTGAGGGCGTACTGGGCCTCCTTCTTCGAGTCCACGTAGCCGAGCACGTCGCGCAGGACGATGAGGAGGGGAACCCCCGATTCGCCGTGCGGACCCGCTCCGGCCTTGACCGTGAACGTGCCTGTCTTGCGCTCGACCGGCCAGGACTTCGGTACGGACAGTCGCTTCTGGTGTCGAGTCATTCGTTATCCTCCTTGAGTCGGGCCTCGCGCACGTCGTCTTCGAGGTCCAGTTCCGTCACGCGGACGTTACTGGCCTGAAGGGGGCGTGGGGCCTCCTCGCCGTCGGCTTTCTCAACGGTGACGCCGTCGACGTAGATGACGGCGTCCCTGAGGTCGACCTCGGTGACTTCGCTTTCGTCGCCGGCGAAGTCGCCGCGGAGCACCTCGACCGTGTCGCCCGCGTTGACGCGGACGTTACGGTTACCGTACTCCTCGCGGAGGTCGGCCGACAGCGGTGCGCGGACCTGCTTTTGCCGCTCGTGGAGCGGCGCGTCGCGAATCTGGGTTCGCTGTTTGCGCGGTTGTCGAGTCATACTATACAATCATCGTAGCCGTCGATGCAATACTCCCGAAGCGCTCGGCGACTTCGCGTGCGACGGGGCCCTTGATTTCGGTCCCGCGAGGCTCTTCCATCTCGTCGATGATGACGGCGGCGTTGTCCTCGAACTTCACACGCGTGCCATCGGGCCGGCGGATGGATTTCCGCTGGCGGACGATGACCGCTTCGAGCACCTGGCGGCGCATCTCGGGGGTACCTTTGGTGACCGAGACGGTCACCTTGTTCCCGATGCCTGCCTTGGGGTGGCGGTTCTTCGTGCCGGAGTAACCCGCGACGCTGATAATCTTCAGTTCACGAGCGCCGGTGTTGTCGGCGCACGTGACCAGCGAGCCACGGGCGACACCCTTGGTGATGTCCGCTTTGAGCGCTTCCATCACTCGTCACCTCCCATAATCTCGACGACGACGTGTGATTTCGTCTTCGAGAGAGGTCGGGTCTCCGCAATCGTTACTTCGTCACCGACAGCGACGTCGTCGAGCACGCCCGGCACGTGTGCCGGGATGCGGGAACGTCGCTTCATGTAGCGGTCGTACTTCGGAACGAATACGTCGTACTCCCGCTCGACGATGACGGTCTTTGCCATGTCCGTCGAGACGACTGTCCCCTCCAGGGTTTGACCCCGGACGGAGAGCGAGCCGTAGAACGGACATTTTTCGTAGTCGTAAGCCTCGGAATCGTCAGGTTCCGGAGGCATTGGAACGTCAAGTCCTATCGCCATTTCGAGTCACCTGTAGTTTCGGTGCGCAGGGCGGGTCGTGAGAGCAGTTGTGCGCCATCCACCGTAACGTAGGCCACGCCCTCGCAATTCCCGGAACGGGAAGCCGCCGGTGATGAGTCGGCGAGCCGATCAGACTGACTGGCATCAAATCCGCCAGTAGTATCCGACCGAAGTTTGGACGCGGTCCCCGACGCCTTCGCGGCGCCGGCGGCTTCATCTGTGCGCGGAATCGCAAATTCGAAGGTCGCCCCTCGTTTCGGCACCTGCCGCACCCGAGACCCGTCGTCGAGCATGAACGTGTGCATCGTCTCGACGACGATGCGACCGGCTATCCCGACGAGGTCGGGGTTCGCCGCGTCGACGACCTCCACGTGGAGGCCGTTGAGTTCGTGTCGCGTGAGGGTCTCGGGTGTGAGTGGCATTTTATTCTTCGTCGAGGTCGCCTTCTTCGCCCTGAATCGTCTTGATTCGGGCGATGGTCTTTTTCAGTTCAGAGACGCGGCCGGGGTTCTCCGGCGCGCCACCCGCGGCCTGCACGGCCTTCGCGTTGAGCAGTTCCGTCTCGAGCTCTTCGAGCTCGGCGGTGCGCTCTGCGGGCGTCATGTCGCGAATCTCTTCGGTGTAGAGGATCGCCATTTATTCTTCCTCCGTTTCGTCGTCGTCTTCGTCTTCCATCTCCGAGACGAGGTCGGCCGCCTCTTCGGCGACGTCTTCGTCGAGTTCCTCGTCGTCGTCGACGACGTCCTCGACCGCTTCGTCCTCGTCGTCGGTGTCGTCGTCGACGACTTCCTCTTCGACCGCTTCGACGGCCGCTTCCTCGACGACGTCTTCGTCGACGGCGTCCGTCTCGGCGTCAGCGTCCTCGGAGACGTCCGGAACGTCTTCCGGCTCCTCTTCGAGGAGGTCTTCGACGCCCTCGGTCTCTTCGATCTGTTCGACGGCCTCGGGATTCGCGTCTTCCTCGACTTCGAAGTCGTCGGGGAGCTTCGCACCCGGCGGGATGATCTTGACCGTCACGCCGATGGTGCCGAGCTTCATGACTGCGACGCCCTGACCCTCGTCGACGATCTCCTGTGCGGGCTCGCCGTTGTGCTTGATGTAGCCGCGGTTGAACTTCTCCACGCGGGAGCGAGCACCCGTGACCTTGCCGGAGAGGACGATTTCAGCGCCGAGTGCGCCGGCGTCCATGATGCGGTCGATTGTCGTGTGGCCCGCCTTACGGAAGTACCAGCCGCGTTCGAGCGCGTTGGCGAGGCGGTCGGCGACGATCCGGGCGTTGAGGTCCGGCTCGTCGACTTCCTGCACGTCGATCTGGGGGTCGTCGAGGTTGAATCGCTCTTCGAGTTCGCGGGTGACCTTACGGATGTTCTTCCCGCCTTTCCCGATGACCATCCCGGGCTTTTCGGCCTTGAGCACGATCTGGGTGCCCATCGGCGTCTTGGCGACGTCCATGCCGCCGTAGCCCGCTCGGCCGAGCTCTTCCGCGAAGAACTCGTCGATCTGGGACCGCTGCAGTCCGTTCTCGATGAATTGGTGTTCGTCAGCCATTATTCTTCGACCTCTTCGATGATGAGTTCGACGTCACAGATTGGGGTGTTCCACGGGTCCGCCCGACCGAAGGCGCGGGGCTTGCGACCCTGACGCTCGCCGACCTTGTGGGCGGCGACGTGCTTGATTTCCATGGCCGGTCCGTCGAACCCCTGTTCGGTCGCGTTGTTGCGAACGTTTTCGAGGAGTTCGAGGAACGCCTTGGACGCCTTCTCGGGGTACCGTCCCGCGTCCCAGCCGTCGATGTCGCTTCGGTGACCGACGCCGGAGTTGTGCTGCTTGAACGGAACCGACCGCTCGCCGTCGATGACGGCTTCGAGGTACTCCTCTGCGTCGGCGACGGGCATCTCCTTGATGGCGCGGGAGATGGCCTTGCTGTGCTTGATGCTGATGGGCCGGTCCCGGAGCATACCCTTGGCCGTGGTGTCCGGGTCGGCCTCGACGCTGTAGTTGATTCCCATGGTTTACTTGAGGGGCACGAACTTCGAAGACCGGGTCGCGCCGATACCGGCCTGACCGTGCTCGACCGAGCTACGGGTCAGCTGGAACTCGCCCAGGTAGTGGCCGATCATCTCGGGCTGAATCTGGGTTCGCTCGAACTCCTGACCGGTGTAGACGGCGAAGGTGAGACCGACGAGTTCGGGGAGAATCGGCATGTCGCGCAGGTGCGTTCGAATGGGCGCGTTGGCCGTCTCCTCTTCCGTCTTGTCCTGAGCCTTCGCGAGCAGTTTCTCGTGCTCGGCCGACAGGCCTCGGGTGATGGTTCGCCGCTGACGAGCGGGGAGCAGTTCCGTGACCTCGTCGAGCTCCATCTCCTGCAGCTCGTCGAGCGTGTAGCCGCGGTAGGTGAACTCACCTTCGCGGCCGGTGCGGTATTGCGTACTCATGGTTACTTCCCTCCCTTGCCACCGCGACCGGTGCGTTTGGAGGCGATGTCACCGACCTTCCGTCCCGGCGGAGCGTTCCGCGAGACGGACTTCGGCTGACCGGGGTGCTGCCGGCCGCCGCCACCGAACGGGTGGTCGACGGCGTTCATAGCAACACCACGCACGCGCGGCCACTTGATACCGCGCGCTTTCATCTTGTGGTACTTCTTGCCTGCCTTGACGAACGGCTTCTCCGTGCGGCCGCCACCGGCGACGACGCCGATGGTGGCGCGGCAGTTGGGGTTGAGGCGCTTGACCTCGCCCGACGGGAGCTTCACGATAGCGACCTTGCGGTCGTGCGAGAGCAGCTGCGCGCTCACGCCGGAGGCGCGGGCGAACTTCCCGCCGTCGCCGGGCTGGTGCTCGACGTTACAGACGGGAACACCCTCGGGAATCTCGGCGAGCGGCAGGGTGTTGCCGGGCTTGATTTCGGCGGAGACGCCGATCTGAAGCTCTTCGCCGACGGAGATGCCCTCGGGCGCGAGAATCATGCGCTGTTCGTCCTCGAACTCGACGAGGGCGATGGGCGCACTGCGTGCGGGGTCGTGCTCGATGCCGACGACCGTGCCCGAGATGGTGTCTTTGTCTTCGGACTTCTTGTGCGACAGTTCGGCCTTGTAGCGGTGCGACGGCGCCCGGAATGTGGACGTACCGCGACCGCGACGCTGACCCTGAATTCGGCGTCCCATGGTTAGAACACCCCGATACGCGACGCGACTTCCTGCGCGTCGTCGTCTTCAGAGAGACGAACTGTTGCTTTCTTTTTGCCTTTCATCGTGACCTGCGTGTTGACCTTCTCGACGGTCACGTCGTAGCGCGACTCGACTTCCGACTTGACGTCGGACTTGGTCGAGTCGATGTGGACGATGAACTGGAGCTTGTTGTCGAAGTCCATCTGGTTCATCGCCTTCTCCGTGACCAGCGGATGTTCGATGATGCTCATCGTTCTGCGACCTCCTCGAGCGCGCTCTCGGTGAACAGCGTGAGGCGACCGGCGTGGGTGCCGGGTGCGAGGTCCTCGGCGGAGACGTTCGCCGCGGTGGCGACGTCGACGCCGGCGAGGTTGCGAGCCGCCTTCGAGGGCTCGTCGGCCGTCACGAAGAGAACGGACTTCGGACGGGTGTACTTGCGACCGCGGAGCTTGCCCTGGCCGCTCTTGACCTTCTTGTTGTCCTCGGAGCGCTCGATGTCGTCGTAGACGCCGAGGGACTGCAGGAGGTCGACGACCTCCTTCGTCTTGACGAGGTCCTCGAAGTCGTCGGAGACGACGAGGGGGAGCTCGGCGTCGTCGTCGAAGCGGTGACCGCGCTCGGCGACCAGCTCGGGGTCCGCCGTGGCGGCGAGCGCCGAGCGGACGGCGAGCTTACGCTCCTTCGTGTTGATCTCCTTCCCCTGGTCCTTCTCGGCCTTCGGCGGGTGAGCGCGACGGCCGGAGACGGCGTGCGGGACGCGTCGGGCGACGCCGTTCTGGCGTGGGTCGTGGGACATCCCACGGCCACTGCCCATGGACTCTGCCGGGGTTCGAAGTCCGGCGTAGGGGTCGGCACCGTACGGCTGTTTTCGGTTTGCCTGCGCGGCGATGACGGCACGCTTGATGAGGTCCGGACGGTAAGCCGTCTCGAAGACCTCGGGCAGGTCGATACTGCCCGCGTCGTCGCCGTTCAGGTCTCGGATAGTTGCCTGCATGGTTTAACCCTGGTTCGATGCGGTAGAGACGTAGCGCACCTCGGGGTCGAGGCGCGGCTGGTCGTTCGGCCGGATGGCCGGGCGGAACCGCAGGAGGCGCTTGTTGGGGCCCGGGAGCGAGCCCTTGATGAGCGCGTAGGAGCCGTCGACCTCGCCGTAGTTGACGAAGCCACCTTCGACGGAGGCGTCGTCGCCCTCACCGAGGTCGATGAGGCGCTTGTTGAGCTCGGTGCGCTGGTGATACCCAGTCTGACCGAGCTGCGGAACCGTAGAGCGGACACGGGACGGGTTCCAGGGGCCGAGGTTGCCAATACGGCGTCTCCAGCCCTGGCGGGCGTGCTTGCCCTTACGCTTCTGGACGCCCCATCGCTTGACGGGGCCCTGCGTACCCTTACCCTTCGTGACACCCGCGGCGTCGAGGTACTCGCCGGCGCGGAACACGTCGGACATCTCGTGTTCGCCGCCCTCGGCAACGAGGTCGAGGGCGAAGTCGGCGCGCTCCACCATGGAGCCGCCGCCGACGCGAGTCTCCATCACGTCGGGCTTCTTCTTGGGCACGTTCGCGAGCTCGGCGGGCACCGTGTGCGTGATGACGCGGAGGTCATCGACTTCGCCGGCCTCGACGGCCTCGCGAAGCGCGTCGGCGCCCGAGTCGAACGTGTCTTCTGCCGGCAGGTCGAGGACGCGGTCGAGTTCATCGTGGAACTCGTCCGTCCAGACCTCGGTCTGCGGCTTCATACCGTACGGCGTCTGCTCGTAGGCGCGAAGGGCGACGGCGCGCATCGGCGGCGTCTCGACGACGGTCACCGGGACGGACTCCTCCATTCCTTCGCGGGGGGAGTCGGCCTCGTCGTTGACCATCATGACGTGGGTCATACCGGCCTTGTAGCCAGCGAATCCCTGCAGTGCAGGGGAACCGTCGTCACTTGGCCACGACTTGATACGCGGGACCTCTTTGGTCACACGCTTGCGGGGGCTGAAGCCCATCGAGCCTTTTCGTGGTCTGCTTGGTTGTGGCATGGATTCACTCCGTGAGTGTCAGGGAGGCGAGGGAGGCGAACATCGCTTCCTCCGTTCGCACGACCTCGCTTCCCTGTCGCGGAATCGTATTGAGCCAGAGGTCGAACCCCGGACCAACGGAAGGTTCGACGTCTGCAACATCCTCGGGAGACATCCCGAGCATGTCCGGAAGCCCACGGCCCGGCGACCCGAAGACGACGGTCATGCCGCCGGCCTCGGTGATGCGGGCCGTCAGGTCGCCCAATCTGGGGACCGACAGCGGTTCGCCATAGCGAGACGTGGCGATTCGCACGCCCGCATCTGGCCTGCCGAGTGCTTCCGTGAGGTCCATGCGGGATACGTCGAAGCCCGGAAGGGGCTCGTCGACGATCCGCGCACGGACCGGTTCTCGCGAAGAGATCCTGACAGCGACGCGCTCTCCCTCTGTGAGGTTCATCCCGGGAGGGACGAACAGGGAGATCGGGTGTTGCATTCCGCAATTGACCCGAACGCGGTCGTCAGGTCCGACCTCGGTCACGATTCCTTCTCGCAACGCGGGCGACTCGTCGGAGTCGTCCGCGGTCGTAGACGCGACGAGAACGGGCGGCAGGATACCAGCGTAGCGGAGTTCGTCGCGCTTGCCCCAGACCTCCTTGCGGAGGTAGGGGGGCGTCGCGGCGTACCGGAGTACGGTTTCGACGAACTCGCCGCCCCACTTGTTCTCGCCGTCTTCGTCGGGGAAGACGACGAGTTCGTTCGCCCGGAAGACCGCCGCCGCGCGGGCGACGTAGCCGAGTTTGCGAGTTGCCTCGCGTTTGTCTTCGGCTTCCCGGACGAGTGAGGACGGCACGAGTACGCTGAGTGTCATGCCGAATTCATCCTCGTCTCGTCTAGACTGTGGCGTTTCTACCGGGGGCCTACCTAAAAGAGTAGCGAATCCATTCTGGGGTGATAGAGCGTCCCACGACCAAGTTTGCGGGGGATTGGCGAACGTCGCGTGGTACATAATTACACGGTCTGCGACAGGTCGGTGAAGGCGAATTTTATGTGGTAGCAGGTGGCGCGCCGTCGCCCGATTTCTCCCCCGTTTCGCAAGTCTTATTTATCAACCCGACACTATCGAGTAACGCAGTAGCACGCCACGATACACGCGGAATGCGCTGGTAGTGTAGTGGTATCACGTGACCTTGCCATGGTCACAACCTGGGTTCAAATCCCAGCCAGCGCACATCCACCACATGCGTCGGTAGTGTAGTGGTATCACGTGACCTTGCCATGGTCACAACCTGGGTTCAAATCCCAGCCGACGCACTTCTACAACGAATCTACCTTCCGAGCGACCGCTGTGCGTGTCGCTCGGACTATGAGTTGTGAATGCGGCCCGGTGGGAGTTGAACTAGCGAGCGAACGCGAGTGAGCGAGTGGTGTTCAACTCCCGTCTCACCGACTCGACCGCCGGCTCGCCGGTGTTCCTGCGTTCACCTCGCGGTGTTCGGTGAACTCCCAGCCGACGCGCTTCTCCGAACGCAACCCACTCAGCGACGCGTCCCCGGAAACGCTCACGTTTCGTCCCGCGTCCGCCACCACCAGCCCATCGCGGCCACGCCGACGACGAGGACGACCACGGCGAGCGCGTCGAGGGCGTAGTTGAGCGGCGTGCCCGTCGGCACGGTCCCGGACTGGGTCACCTGCAAGAGGGCGTACGAGAGCCACGTGAGACACATCCCGACGAGGAGGACCGCCCGCGTAGCGGGGAGCTTTCCGCGCCGGTACTGCACGGCCGTGCCCGCGAGGAGCAACAGGTACGCGACGAGCAGGGGAACGCCCCCGAGGTCGGCAAGCACGCTCACGATTCGGCCGGGAACGCCGCGAGGGCGCTGAGAGACGCGAAGACGACGGGGGCTACTCGCGCGATGCGGGCGGAAAGAGAGACCATACGCCACGTCCGTAGAGCGAACACTAAATAGTTGACAGTTTCCAGAACGGGGAGGCGTCCCGTTCTCACACGCGCGGGCGAAGAATCAGTAGCCGAGCGTGTCGGCGGTCTCGATGCGCTCGATGCCGTCGAGTTCGCAGAGGTCGGAGACGGCCGACTCCGCGAGCGAGACAACGACGCCGCCGAACCGGAGTTCGCGTTCGATGCTTCCGCCGAGCGACTCGACGCGGGTTTCGAGCGCGGCGCGGGCGTCGTCGGCCGCGGGTTCGACGCGGAGCTCCGTGACCGCGTCGTCGAGCGGGTCGTCGCGCATGCGACGGACGGGGTGAGAGAGATACATATCCGGCGGTCGTCGGCCGGCGGGAAAACGGTCGCGGTCGGCCGATGGCGGACCGCGCTCGACCGAGGCAGTCAGTCCTCGGTGGAGTAGAACAGTGCCTCGCGGCCCGCGCCGCAGTCGGGACACGACGACGGGAACGCGGTCAGCGAGCCGAGTTCGCCGCAGTCGTCACACCGCCAGACGAGTCGGGCCTCGCCGAAGTCTTTCTCGGGCAGTCGCCGGTGTTCGACGACGGTCGGCGGTCGAACCGCGCGAGAGGCAGTCTCGGCGGTCGTCTCGACGGCTTCCCACCGCGCTCGTTCGTCGTCGAGCGGTCGCGCCGGCTCCGTCGGTCGTGCGGGGGTCTTTATTGCCATAGTGTCGCATACGCACGCCATCCACATAACGCCCGTCGTCACTCCTCGTGACTGTCAGGCCACGAGGACCATCTGAGTTCTAGTCTGACGGGGCCCTCCGGCAGGAACCGACTCGTCTCGGTGTCGGCGACGACCCGCTCTGGGCGGGGGAGCGTGACGGACTCGTCGCCGACGCGGAGCGTCAGGTCCTCGTCGGGAGCGGCCGCAATGAGGCGGTCGAGTCGCTCGATGGCCGCGGTCACCTCACCGCGCGTCACGGTGTCGGTCTGGGAGTCGAGGGGGACGCCGCCGAACAGCGGACGCACGTTCACGTCGCGCGAGCGGTTCGACAGCACCGCGTTGACGGCCGCGCCGAGGAGGATGACGAGCCCGCTGAAGTAGAGCCACGTCAGGAGGACGAGGATGCCGGCGACGACGCTCGATTCGGGAGCGCGGCTACTGAACTCGACGTAGAGTCGGAACAGCGACTCGAAGGTCGTCAGCCCGACGGCGGCGACGAGCGTGCCGGGGACGACCCCCAGATAGGTCACGTCCTCGTCGGGGAAGATGTAGTACATCGGGTAGAACGTCAGAAAGAGGACGGCGACGAGGAGGCCGCGGTAGACGACCCAGCCGAGCGCCCCGTCGAGCGCGGGGAGCACGGACTCGAGGAGCGCGACGATGACGACGGCGACCGCGACGGTGACGAGCACGACGATGCCGTCCGAAAGCTGGTCGGCGAAGGTGTTGGCCGCCTCGGACTCGTAGATGTCCGAGAAGGCGGTGTCGAGACCGCGGAAGATGCGGAGCGTCCCCCACACCAACACGAGCACCCCGACGAGGGAGAGGCTCGCAAGTTGGGTCGACGACTCCAGTTCGGCGACGATGACGTCGCTCGCGCCGGGAGTCAAGACGGACTGGATGACGGCGATGACGCCCTCGCGGAGGCCGCTGTCGCCGGTGGCGGAGACGGCCGCGAGGACGAGCAGGAACAGCGGTAACAGCGAGACGAACGCTCCGTAGGCGATACTGCCCGCCATGAAGGTGAGCCGCTCGGTCCGGACCTCGTAGGCGATGGCCCGGCCCAGCGTGACCGCTCTCTCGACGCGCGGATTCATGAGCGCTGATACGTCGGCCGACGAGAAAAGCGCGATGCGCGCCCGGTCGGCGGTGACGACGCTCGGCGAGAGTGACTACCGGCGGGCGGCGAAGACGGCGACCGCCAGCCCCAAGACGGCACCCGTCACGGTCCACTCCGCCGCGTAGCCGACGGCCCCGCCGATAGCGGACCCGAGAGTGACCCCGCCGGCGACGTTCGCCCCCGCGACGAGCGCCATTCGTGTGAGTTCGCTCTGGAACATAGTGGAGTCTGTGACTGTTCGAGGGCATAGCCTCGTCGGTTCGGTCATCGAATCGCCGACTGGTCACCCCGTTTTACTACCGCGTGTCGCGTGGGTACGGTCATGACAGTCATCGCGATGCTGAGCGTCGCACCGGTCGTCGAAGGGAGTATGTCGGGCGAGGTCGCCAAGGCCGTCGCGGCCCTCGACGACTTCGAGGTGGCCTACGAGACGAACCCGATGGGGACGGTCATCGAGGCCGACGACATCGACGAACTGCTCGCGGCGGTCGGCGCGGCCCACAAGGCGGTCGACGGCGACCGCGTGAGCACGTTCCTGAAGGTAGACGACAAGCGCACGAAAGACCAGACGGCCGCCGACAAGGTCGACGCCGTCGAAGCCCACCTCGGGCGGGAAGCGAGACGCGACCGCGAGTAGCTTCGCGGGCCGCGGCGACCCGTCGCGCGGGTCCGCCATGCGAGACACGAGACACGTCCACGCGACCCGGGGCGGTGAGGACTGACAAACCCTTTAGCCGAAGGCGCGCAATCGCCTCGCATGGACAGCATCAATCGGATGGCCATCGAACTGGTCGACGAGGCGCTCGACTTCGCCGGGGAGCTCGGCATCGAGGGCTACGAACTCGACTCGGGCGCGACGGTCATCGACTTCGGCGTCGACGCCGACGGCGGTGTCGAAGCGGGGATGCTCCTCGCGGAGATTCAGACCGCGGGGCTCGCCACGGTACAGACGCGGATGGGCGAGGTCGCCGGCACGCCCCGCCCGCACGTCGAACTCTCCACCGACCGCCCCGCACTGGCTCTCCTCTGCTCGCAGAAGGCCGGCTGGGAGCTCACCTTCGACGACTTCGACGGCCTCGGCTCCGGCCCCGCACGCGCGCTGGTCGGCGAGGAAGAGGAGTTCCACCACCTCGGCTACTACGACGAGTTCGACCTGACGGTCCTCGCCGTCGAGAGCATCGACCTCCCGACCGACGAGGTCGCGGAACACGTCGCGGAGACGACCGGCCTCGAACCGAGCGCCGTCTTCCTGCCGACCTACGCGACCGGCTCGCTCGTCGGGAGCGTCACGGGCGCGGCTCGCGCCGCCGAACTCGCCGTGTTCAACCTCTTCGAGGCGGGCTACGACCCGACGAACGTCCTCTCTATCAACGGCTCCGCCCCGCTCGCCCCAGTCAGCTACGACGAGAGCGTCGCCATGGGCCGGACGAACGACGCCGTCGCCTACGGCGGGCGCGTCCACGTCACCGTCAGCGAGGACTTCGACGACTTCGACCGCGCGATTTCCACGGCCGGGTCGGACTACGGCGTCCCGTTCGAGCAACTGTTCGAGGACGCCGACTGGGAGTTCGGCGCGGTCGACCCCGACGTGTTCGGCCCCGCGCAGGTCACGGTCGACGTGGTCGACGGGCCGACGTACACCCTCGGCGAGACCGACGAGGACGTGCTCGCCGACTCGTTCGGACTGTGAGGCGCAAGCCGGTCCCGCCCGCGCCGGACTCCCTCGACCGACTGTGGGACGCCCACCGCGCCGTGCCCCTGATTCCGGGGTCGGAAGACGACTGTTGCGGACGCGTCGCCGAGCGACTCGACGTGACGCCCGACGAGGGCCGCGACTGGCTCGTGTTCTGCCAGTCGCTCGGGCTCGCCCGCGGGGTGAGTCGCGGCTTCGAGCGCGTCCGCGACCACCCCGACGCCGACGACCTGCGAATCGCCTTCGAGGGGAACGTCTTCGGCGCGCGCGAGGCGCTCGACGCCCTCGGCGACGAGCCGACGTCTGCGGACGCGGTGTTCGAGGCGTTCGAGCCGACCGTGCCGAACTGGGAGCGCCACCGCGACCCCGATGGGTGGGAGTCGCGCTGGCGCGACAGAGTCGCGCGGCTCCTCGACTGGGCGGTGCTGTTTGACGCGGCGGAAAAACGGACGGACGGCTACGTCGCGGTCGCGGTCGAAGACGCGGCCTGACCGTCGGCGGGACGAACCTGAGTCGCCGCCCGTGCTATTCTAGTCGACCTTCGTCACGGTGCCGACGCCCTTGGACCGCCCCTCGCGGAAGACGAATCGCTGGCCCTCCTCGACGAAGTACGAGCGGAATTTGAACTCCACGCGGGTCGTGCCGGTGTCGCCCGGGAGGAGTCGCCCGCCCTCTGGGTGGAAGACGGCCGCCTCGGAGACGGTTTCGAGGTGGACGACCGGCTCGTAGCCCTCCTGAATCCGCGTCGGGTGGTTGAGCACCATCACGTCGGCTTCGAACTCGCGGACGGGGGTCGGCTCCGCGTCGGCCGGGAGGAGCACCATCCCGCGCTCGATTTCGGACTCGCGGACGCCCTTGAGCGCGATGCCGACGATGCGGCCGGCGTTGGCCCGGTCGACCCGGTGATAGTGCATCTCGATGGAGCGGGCCTCGACCTCGCGGAACTCGCCGTCGGACATCGGCCCCAAGAGCAGTTTGTCGCCGGCCTCGACCGCCCCGGAGTTGACCGTGCCGGAGGCGACCGCGCCGACGCCCGTGACCGAGTAGGTCCGGTCGATGTACATCTTGAACTCGCCCTCGGCGGCGCTTCGCTTCGGGAGCGACTCGAACAGCCGGTCGAGGTCGTCGAGGCCGTCCATCGTGACTGCGCTCGTCGGGAACAGCGGGACGACCGACTCGCTTATCTCTTCGACCGCGGCCTCGACGCCGTGACGCTCGACGCTCAGGGGCGTCCGGCCCACGTCGCGGAGGAGCCGCTCGACCTCGCGTTCGACCTCGGCGGCGCGCTCGTCGGAGACGGCGTCGACCTTCGTGATGGCGACGACCGTCGGAAGCTCCATAGCGAGCAGGATGCCGAGGTGTTCGCGGGTCGTTCTCGTCGGGCCGTCGTCGGCGGCGACGACGAGCAGACCGTAGTCGAGGCGCTGACCGACGAGGCCGCGAATCGTCGTCCGAAGCCACGGCTCGTGGCCGACGGTGTCGACGAACGAGACGAGCCGGTCGGCCTCTTGGACGACCTGCGCCCGGTCGGACTTCCGGTGGGGGTTACGCATGTGGACCGGACCGTCGTCGGCAAAGCCGTAGACGGCGTACGAGAGGTCCGCAGACAGGCCGCGTTCGACCTCGTGGGGTTGCACGTCGAGGAACGACCGCGTGCCGCCGTTGCCGTTGTCGGCCTGCCCGGTCACGAGCGAGCCGACGAGCGTCGATTTGCCGTGGTCGACGTGGCCCGCGGTGCCGACGACGATGTGGTCGTCGTCGACGTCGAGCATCGTGCCCTCGCGGATTGTCGCGACGCCGACGAGGCCGCGTTCGGCCGAATCGCCGACGCCCCACGTCTCCACGTCTTCGATGTGCGCCCCGGCCTCCTCGGCCAGAAGCGACAGCACGTCCATGGTCTCGGAGAAGTCGTCCGGCGGGATACCGGCGATGCCGCCGTCGTCGGTGACGCCGACCACGTAGGTCGCCACGCCGTCGCCGGAGAGCACTCGGTGTCTGAGTTGAGCCGCGAGCGACTCCATCCGGCCGTCGGACAGGTGAACGGCGCGGGTGAGGCGTTCTTTGAACTCGACGCTTCCGCCTTCTTCCTCACCGCGCTCGAGGGCCTCATCCAAGAGAGCCCGATCCGCGCTCATAGACTCGGGTAGGAAACCGACGGTGAAAACGCTTTCCGCGGTAGCAATTGCCATGAGACTGTACCACAATCGAGACGGAAGCGACGCGGACGCGCCCGACGAGACGCGTGTCGGTCAGATGCGAACGAAACCGAGACGTGCTCAGTCGCTCAGTCGTTCGTAGGCCCGGTTGACGCGCTTGAACGCCTCCTCGTCGCCGGTCTTCGAGTCCGGGTGGGTCTCTTTGACCCGCTCGCGGTAGGCCGCTTTCACGTCGTCCTCAGAGGCGTCGGCGTCGAGGTCGAGCGTGTCGAGGGCTTGCTGTCGGCTCATACCGCGTCGCGGCGGGCGGACGCTCGCCTCGTCGCCGCGGGTTCGCTGTCGCCGGCGGCGTTCGCCGTCGAACCCGCCGTCTGGACCGAACCGCCCGGCGCGCGGTCCCTCTTGTGGGTCGCCGCGGGGGCCAGCGCCGAACCCGCCGGTGGCCTGTCGGTCGCTCTGCCGTCGCTCCGACCGGAAGCCGAACCCGCCGCGCCCGGCGTCGGCACGGACGCGCGTCCGGCGGAACCGCTCTTTGAGGCGGCCGCTGACGTGGGCGTACATGAAGTACGTCGTCGCGCCGAAGGGGAGGGCGACGAACAGCAACAGGAGCTGTCGGTAGGCGAACGCCAACACGACGAGGAGCATGGTGATGCCCGCGAACACCGCCGCGAGCCCCATGACGAGTCGGTCTCGGTCCACGGGCGCAGTTAGGGTCGCACGGTGGTAAACGTCTCGCCGGGCCGCGACCGCCGGACGGGGCGGCCGGGAAAATCGACTGCTGGCGTCGCCTCAGCGGTACTGGTTCAGCCGCTTTTTGAGGCGCTTTGCGGCCTGTCCGGCGGCCTTGTCGAAGTCCTCGCCGTCGTCCTCGCCGGCGAAGATGATGCCGCGCGAGGAGTTCACGAGGCCGACGCCGTCCGCGAGGCCGAACTCGACCGCGGCCTCGGCGTCGCCGCCCTGCGCTCCCACGCCGGGGACGAGAAACGGCAGGTCGGGCACCTGCTCGCGGAGGTGCTCCAGTTCCTCGGGACCGGTCGCGCCGACGACGAGGCCGACGTTCCCGTGTTCGTTCCAGAGGTCGCAGAGCGCCGCGACGCGCTCGTAGAGGGGTTCGCCCGAGTCGAGTTCGAGCGACTGGAGGTCTGAGCCGCCGGGGTTCGAGGTGCGGCAGAGGACGAACACGCCCTTGTCCGCCCGCGCGAGGAACGGCTGGATGGAGTCGCGGCCCATGTAGGGGTTGACCGTGATGGCGTCGGCGTCGTCGAGCAGGTCGGCGTACTTGCGGGTCGTGTTGCCGATGTCGGCGCGCTTGGCGTCCAGCAGGACCGGCACGCCCTTGCCGTGGGCGTAGGCGATGGTCTCGCGCAGGGCGCGCCAGCCGTCCTCGTCCTCGTAGAACGCCGCGTTCGGCTTGTACGCCGCGGCGTGCTCGTGAGTCGCGTCGATGATGCGGCGGTTGAACGCCCAGCGCGGGAGGTCCTTGTCGAGGAGGTGGTCGGGGATGCGGTCGATGTCGGCGTCGAGGCCGACCGAGACGACGCTGTCTGTCGCCTCGATGCGGTCGCGGAGGTCGTCGAAAAAGCCCATTGCCCGCGAGTGCGACGACCGAAAGTAAGGGGTTTTCCCTTCGCTCCGGTCGGAATCACCACTCACCCGGTCCGGAACGAGAAGTCGGAACTCGGCGCGCTGTGGGTGAGCCACCCCATCGAGACCACGTCGACGCCGGTGTCGGCGTAGGCGGGGAGCGTCTCGGGCGTGATGCCGCCGCTGGCCTCCGAGAGCACGCCGTCGGGGAGCCGGGTGACGCCCTCGCGGACCGCCTCGGGCGGGAGGTTGTCGAACAGGACGATGTCGGCTCCGGCGGCCGCGGCGCGCTCGCCCATCTCGGGCGTCTCGACTTCGACCTCGAGCTTCGTCGCGAACGACTTGCGCTCGGCGAAGCGGCGGACCGCCTCCTCCAAGCCGAGTTCGGCGATGTGGTTGTCCTTGACCATCACCATCCCCGAGAGCGTGAGACGATGGGTGTCGCCGCCGCCGGCGACGACGGCGCGTTTTTCGACGCCGCGGAGGCCGGGGGTAGTCTTGCGGGTCGCGGCGACCCGAACCGAGTCCGACACTTCGCGGGCGGCGTCGACCGCCTCGCGGGTCGTGGTCGCGACGCCGGAAGCGTGGCCGACGACGTTGGCGGCGACGCGCTCGCCCCGCAGGACGTTCCGGGCGTCGCCGTCGACCCGCAGGACTTCGTCGCCCGGTTCGACCGCGTCGCCGACTTCGACGGCGTTCTCGGCCGCGACGCCGAGAGAGTCGAAGACGGCGACGGCGGCGTCGAGACCGGCGGCGACCGCCGGCTCTGTGGCCACGAGTCGCCCGGTGGTGTCGCCGGGCACGTCGTTCGTCACGTCGCGGTGGCCGACGTCCTCGGCCAACCAGCGCTCGACCGTCTCAGTCGTCAGCACTCGGGGTCACCCCCTGTTCGGCGTCGTCGCTTCCCTCGCCTCCCTCGCCTCCCTCACGTCCGTCCGGGTCGACGAGCGAGTGACAACCGGCCGAGGGCGCGTCGGCGGCCGCGCGAGCGACGAGGAGCGACGAGACGCAGGCGTTCCGGAGTTCGTAGACGGGCCGCGAGACGCGGGTGCGGGCGTAGGCGTCGACCTCGCCTTTCAGGCGGCGAAGCCGCGCCCGCGCGGTGTCGAGGCCGTCGGGCGTGCGCTCGATGCCCACGAACTCGTCCATCGTCCGCCCGAGGCGGTCGAACTTCGTGTCGGCGAAGGCGTCGGGGAGCGCCGGGTCGGAGTCGCGGGGCGGCGCGTACTCGACGGTCTCGGCCTCGCCGCGGCCGCGGTCGGCCGCGGTCCCGCCGGCGCGGACGCCCCAGACGAGCCCTTCGAGCAGGCTGGTCGAGGCGAGCCGGTTCGCGCCGTGGACGCCGGTGCGGGCGCACTCGCCGGCGGCGAACAGGCGGGACAGCGAGGTCCTGCCGCGGTCGTCGACGGCGACGCCGCCGCAGAGGAAGTGCTCGCTCGGGGCGACCGGAATGCCGGCGTCGGGGTCGACGCCGCGGTCGTCGCAGAGCGCCGCGAGGTCGGGGAACTCCTCGCGGAAGTCGAGGTCGGACACGTCGAGGACGACGCGGCCGGTCCGGTCGCGGGCGCGGGAGACGGCGCGGGCGACCACGTCTCGGGGGGCGAGCTCGGCGTCTTCGTGCACGTCGGGCATGAAGCGGCGGCCGTCGGCGTCGCGCAGGGTCGCGCCCTCGCCGCGAACGGCCTCGCTGACGAGGAACGGTCGCGCGTCGTCGTCGGCCCGCGGGTCAGTCCCGGGGTCGTACGCCGTCGGGTGGAACTGGACGTACTGCATATCCGAGACGGTTGCGCCGGCGAGCGCGGCCATCGCCACGCCGTCGCCGGTCGCGCCCGCGGGGTTGGTCGAGCGGGCGTAGCAGTCGCCGATGCCGCCGGTGGCGAGGACGGTCGCCCCGGCGAAGACGGGTTCGACGTCGCCGTCCGCGAGGACGGTCGCGCCGCGGACGGTCCCCTCCTCGGTCAGGAGGTCGAGCGCCATCGCACCGTCGACGACGCGCACGCCGTCCCGGGCCGAGAGGTGGTTCAGGAACGGCCGGAGGACGTGCGCGCCGGTGCTGGCGTCGACGTGGAGGATGCGGCGGCTGGAGTGGCCCGCCTCGCGGGCGAGGTCGAAGTCGTCGGCGTCGCCGGCGTCCGGGTCGCCGACGCTCGCCCCGTCGGCGCTGGCGTCGAACTCGACGCCGAGCGTGTCCAACAGCACGTCCTCGACGACGGCGCGGGACTCGGAGACGAGCGTCTCGACCGCCTCGGGGTCGGCGGTGTCGTCGCTCGCCCGCCGGATGTCGGCGGCGAACTCCGCGGGCGCGGACTGGGTGACGGCGATGCCGCCCTGCGCCCAGTCGGACGCGGCGTCCTCGGGCTCGGTCGCCTTCGTGACGACGAGCACGTCGGCCCCCTCGCGGGCGGCGGCGAGGGCCGCGGCACAGCCGGCGATGCCGGAGCCGACGACGAGCACGTCGGCCTTCATAGTTCGAGCATGCGGTCGAGCGCGACCGCGGCGAGTTCCTTCTCCTCGGGCGCGACCTCGACGACGTTGGGTTCGCGGCCCGCGGCGAGCTCTTCGAGCACCCACGTCAGGTAGTTGGGGTCGACCTGCCGCATGGCGTTGCAGTCCATGCAGGCATCGCCGCAGAGGGGGCGCACGTCGACCTCGGGATGCCAGCGCGCGAGGTGTCGCGCGAGGTGGACCTCGGTGCCGATGGCCCACGTCTCACCGGGGTCCGCGTTCGCGACGACGTCGCAGATGTGGCTCGTGGAACCGACTTCGTCGGCGGCCGCGACGACGCTCGGGCGGCACTCGGGGTGGGCGACGACCTTCGCGCCGTCGGCCTGCGCCGCCTCGACGTGGTCGACGCGGAAGCGCTCGTGGACCTGACAGTAGCCGTCCCAGAGGACGACCTCGGCGTCGCCGAGGTCGGGTATCTCGGGGTCTGCTTCGCCGGTAGCGCCCATCGACTCGGCCACGTCGCCGGCCCACGGGTCCCACTCGACGACCTCGTCGATGCCGAGTTCGTCGGCCGTGTTGCGCCCGAGGTGCTTGTCGGGCAGGAACAGCACGGCGTCGCCGCGCTCGAACGCCCACTCGAAGGCGTCGGCGGCGTTCGAGGAGGTGCAGATGAGCCCGCCGTGGGAGGCGCAAAACGCCTTCAGGTCGGCGTAGGAGTTCATGTACGTCACGGGGACGATGTCCTTGCCCCCGGACTCCTCGACGAGCGTCTCCCACGCGGAGTCGACCTGCACGGCCTCGGCCATCCCGGCCATCGGGCACGACGCCTCCATCGACGGGAGAATCACCGTCTGGTCGTCGTCGGTGATGATGTCCGCGCTCTCGGCCATGAACGTCACGCCGGCGAAGACGACGTAGTCGGCGTCCGACTCGGCGGCGCGCTTCGAGAGTTCGTAGGAGTCGCCGACGAAGTCCGCGTGCTCGACGATTTCGCGTCGCTGGTAGTTGTGTCCGAGGACGACGACGCGGTCGCCCAACGCCTCGCGGGCGGCGGCGATTCGCCGGGAGCGGGCGGCCTCGTCGAGGTCGCGGTGGCTCTCCGGAAGCTGTTCGAGCGTGTCGTATTTGAACAGGCTGAGCTCCGACTCGAACCCGACCGACTGTAATTCAACCACGATTGGTCACCACGGTAGAAGTCCAATCAGAGGGCCTTATTGAAAAATATTTTTCTTCAACAACCCATACTCAAGCGTAAAGATTCTCTACACAGCCGATTGTCCAGTGGTACATGCACTCGATTGGTCGTTAGAAGTCGAACGCAGTCGCTACTCGGTCGAAGAACAATTTTATTCAAAACCCACCGTCGTCGGTGGCGGTTACTCGTTCAGTCGCGTTCGAAGACGACGCGGCCGTCCACGACGGTCATCGAGACCGCGATATCGCGAATCGAGTCGGTCTCCCACGGCGACTCGTCGAGGACGACGAGGTCGGCCGCGCTCTCGACCGCGATAGTCCCAAGTCGGTCCTCGTCGAATCCGGCGTAGGCCGCGCCGGAGGTGTACGCCCGAAGCGCCTCGGTGACGGTGAGCGACTGGTCGGGGTTCGGGTGGTCGGTGGCGAGGTCGACGCCGAAAAGCGGTCCGAGCGGCATGCAGTCGCTCCCGAACGCGAGCGGGACCCCCGCGTCGAGCAGGTCGCGGTAGCGGTTGGTCCGCAGGCGTCGCTCGCCGAGGCGGGCGTCGTAGAGGCCGCCCTCGTCGGCCCACTTCAGGAAGTTCGGCTGGACCGAGGCGACGACGCCCGACTCGGCGAACCGCTCGATGGCCTCGTCGGAGGCGAGTTCGACGTGTTCGACCCGGTGGCGGGCCGCGCCGGGGTCGTCGGTCTCCTCGTACGCGTCGAGCACCGCGTCGATGGCCGCGTCGCCGATGGCGTGCGCGGTGAGCTGATAGCCCGACTCGTCGGCGTCGGCGACGAGGTCGCGGAGTTCCTCGGGGTCGACGACCCACTGGCCTGTCTCGTCGTCGGCCGCGTCGGGGTCCGCCGCGGCGTCGGCGTAGGGGTCGGTGAGCTTCGCGGTCCGCCCGCCGAAGCTCCCGTCGGTGAACGTCTTTATCCCGCCGACGGTGACGAGGTCGCCGCGGCTCCCGCCGCCGTGGTTCGTCCGCAGGCCGACCTCGCGGAGCGCGTCGAGGTGGTCGGACCAGTAGTTGATTCGGACGCGGAGGGCCAGTTCACCGGCGTCGGCGAGGTCGCGGTAGACCTCGGGCGCGCGGGAGCCGCGGACCATGTCGTGGACGCCGGTGACGCCGCGGGCGGTCGCGTACGACTGCGCCGCGCGGACGAGTTCCGCCATCTCCGCGCGGCCCGACTCGGTCGCCTCGCGGAGCACGTCGACCGCGCCCTCGACGACGACCCCCGTCGGCTCGCCGGCGGTGTCGGCGTCGTCGCCATCGTCGTCTCCGGCGGTCCGCACGCCCTCGTCGGGTAGTTCGTCGGCGTAGCGGTCGAGGACGACCGAGTTGACGCCGGCGGTGTGGAGGTCCTCGCGGAAGGCGACCACTGGGCGCGACTCGGAGACGGCGTCGAGGTCGTCGCGGGTGAGATATCTGGATTCGTCCCACGTGCTCTCGTCGTAGCCGTAGCCGAGCACCCAGTCGGTCTCGTCGTCGCCGGTCTCGTTGTCGTCGGCCCCGTCGCCATCAGCCCCGTTTTCGCGTTCGACCTCGGCGGCCCGCTCGCGGAGCAGTTCGACCGCCTCCGCCGGGGAGTCGGCCGCAGAGAGGTCGGCGTGGACGATAGACCGGCCGACCATCGGGAGGTGCGTGTGGGCGTCGATGAAGCCGGGAAGGACGACGCGGCCGCCGCAGTCGACGACCCGCGTCTCGACGCCGGCCAGCAGTTCCACGTCGAACGCGCGGCCGACCCGGACCACCTCGCCGTCGCGGACGGCGACGGCTTCGTGCGTCTCGTCGGGCGACCCGAGCGTGTGTACCTCCGCGTTCGTCAGTACGAGGTCCGCTGCCGCGGTCATACGTTCGACCCCGACGCGGGAGGGCAAAACGGTTCGGGAGGCGGCGGAGCGGCCGGACGGTAGCCAGACGGTGGCCGGATGGTAGCCGAACGGTGGCCGGAGGGTCGCCGAAAGGGAGCCGGACGGCCTCGGACGGGGGTCGACCGCGGGCGTTGGAGGAACCGGAACGCGTTAGGGCCGGCGCGGGAAACGTCGGGGCATGACAGACGCCGCGTCCCTCGCCGACCGCGTTCGGGAGGGCGAACTCCGCCTCCACGAACTCGAAGCGCACGCCGACGCCGACACCGCCGCCGAGGCGCGCCGCTCGCTCGTCGAAGAGCAGTCCGGCGCGTCGCTCGACGCGGTCGGGAACTACGGCTTCCCCGCGGAGGCCGCCGAGTCGGCCATCGAGAACATGGTCGGCGCGATTCAGGTGCCGATGGGCGTCGCCGGCCCCGTCAGCGTCGACGGCGGCTCCGTCGCCGGCGAGAAATACCTCCCGCTCGCGACCACCGAGGGCGCGCTCCTCGCCTCGGTCAACCGCGGCTGTTCGGTCATCAACGGTGCCGGCGGCGCGACCGCTCGGGTCCTCAAGTCCGGGATGACCCGCGCACCGGTGTTCCGCGTCGCCGACGTGGCCGAGGCCGAGGCGCTCGTCTCGTGGACCCGCGACAACTTCGCGGCGCTGAAAGCGGCCGCGGAGGAGACGACGAACCACGGCGAACTCCTCGACGTGACGCCGTACGTCGTCGGCAACTCGGTCTACCTGCGGTTCCGCTACGACACCAAGGACGCGATGGGGATGAACATGGCAACCATCGCCACCGAGGCGGCCTGCGGCGTCGTCGAAGACGAGACGACCGCCTCGCTCGTCGCCCTCTCGGGCAACCTCTGTTCCGACAAGAAGCCCGCCGCCATCAACGCCGTCGAGGGGCGCGGGCGGAGCGTCACCGCCGACGTTCGCATCCCGCGCGAGGTCGTCGAGAAGCGCCTGCACACCACGCCCGAAGCGGTCGCCGAACTCAACACCCGCAAGAACCTCGTCGGCTCCGCGAAAGCCGCGAGCCTCGGCTTCAACGCCCACGTCGCCAACGTCGTCGCCGCGATGTTCCTCGCCACCGGGCAGGACGAGGCGCAGGTCGTCGAGGGCGCGAACGCCATCACGACCGCCGAGGTGCAGGACGGCGACCTCTACGTCTCGGTCTCTATCGCCTCCCTCGAAGTCGGCACCGTCGGCGGCGGCACGAAGCTCCCGACGCAGTCCGAGGGCCTCGACATCCTCGGCGTCAGCGGCGGCGGCGACCCCGCCGGCTCCAACGCCGACGCCCTCGCCGAGTGCATCGCCGTCGGCTCCCTCGCGGGCGAACTCTCGCTCCTCTCCGCGCTCGCCTCGCGGCACCTCTCCAGCGCCCACGCCGAACTCGGTCGGTAACGCGTGTCGCGAGCCGGCTTCAGTTCCACCACGACCAGAAACGACTGAATCGCTTTTCTCAGCGTTTTCCCGCGCTGTACCACCGGGGCCGCACTTCTCTGTCCTCGTTCACTTTCACTCCGCACCCGTGGCTCGCGTTTATTCCGTCCCCGCGAAAACGATGAAAACGTATCCGACGGGGAACACCCGCGGGCGTGTCCACAACCCATCCCCTCCCATGCCCGTCTCCACACGCGGTATCGACCCCGAACCGCCCGACGAGTACGACGACTCGCGGCGGGTGGCGCTCGCGCTCAGGCTGGTGACGTTGGCGCTCGGCGTCGTCGCCGCCGCGCTGACCGTCGCGAAGTTGCTCGGCGCGCTCTGAGCCCGTCTCCGAGGGCGACACCGGCGCTCAGACCAGTCGGTGTCGCCCCCGAGACTCCGACACCTCGCCGCGCCGCCGGAGCTTGTCGAGCAGGTCGCGGGCGCGGTCCTCGGGGACGCCCCGCTCGGCCGCCGTCGCGACGATTTCCTCCTCGGTCGGCCGGTCGCCGTCCCGGACCGCCTCGCGGACGACCGTCAGGCGGTCGGCCGACCCGGACGGCGAGCTCCGGCCGTGCGCGGCGGCTTCGCCCGCCGCGAACACCTCGTCGGCGTCGAGTCCCGAGCCTTCGAGGTACTCGCGGTCGTCGACGCCGGACTCCTCGACTCGCCGGTCGAGCTCCGAGACGTGTTCGACCTGCGCGAACGCCTCGCTGTCGCCGTGTTTCTTCGCCAACAGCGCCGACCGCGCCTGCCGCGCGGCGTCCCTGTCGTCGGACTCGAAAAAGCGGCGGAGCTTCTTCGTCTGGTGTCGCCTGCCGCACCGCGGACACGTCGCCGTCTTCGACCCGTCGGGGTCCGAAAGCAACCACATGTTCGCGCAGTCCGTACACCCAACGACCGCGTACATACGCCGTTGTTCCGCGGCGTCGGATTTGAACGTTCGGGAGCGCGCCGAACGGGAGCGTGCGCACAGGTGTGGCGGCGAATCCCACGGCGCGGAGAACCGCGGTGACGAGACCGTTGTCGGCATCGACGCGGTCTCGCCGCCGCGGACCAACCCGCCGTGGCTGGACTGAGCCGAGCCCGAACCGCCACCCCCGCTAGAGTCTCTGTGAGATGCGGTTCGGGGGCTCCGCGCCTCTCGAACGGGGTTCGATACGTTTCAGCCGGAACGTGTGAGGAGAAAGCATTTATCAATGTGGTGTCACCAACGGCATGACGGTAGTCCCTAACTATGCCCTCCCCACGCGTACTTCCCCCATGGACAACGCCCAGCGCGTCGAACACTCCGGCCATCACGACGAGCGACGGCCGACGATGAGTCGCTCGAACCTCGCACGCGAGCCGTGGCTGTGGGCGTTCGTCGGCGGCTGGGCGGCGGTCGTCAGCGCGCTCCACTTCGGTGGGCTCGCGTACAACGTCTACACGCGCATCTGGTGGTGGGACGTGCTCACCCACTCGCTTTCGGGCTTCGGCGTCGCAGGCGTGTTGTTCCTCGTGTTTCCGCGGACGTTCCGGGGCGTTCGCGCCCCCGTGGTCGTCGCCGGTATCGTCCTCGCTATCGGCGCGGGTTTCGAGGTGTACGAGTACCTGTTCAAGGACTTCTGGTGGGGCTGGTCGATGGCCTACTACGCCGAAGACACCGCGATAGACCTCGTGGTCGACGTGGCGGGCGGCCTCGGCTTTTTCGCCTTCGTCGAAGGCATCCTCCGGTCGCGGACGCCAGCCGACGCGGCTTCCGGCGAGTCGTCGCGCCGAATCGGCCACCTCCGCTCGGACGGCGGCGAGAAGTCGGGCGACGACAGCCCGGCGAATCGCTGACTCCGGCGTCGGTACGGCCGTCGACGAGGTTAATTTCACCCCAGACGTGTCGTTCCGTCGGGAAAAGCTACATATCGATGATGGCCTATCTCTCGTCTATGCTTCCGCTCGCAGGCAACCGCACACAGCTCCCCGCCACTCCAGCCGACGCGTTTCACCATTCGACCCGGGCATGCTGAGACGAACCTGGAACGAGACGGTGTTGGCCGGGTGGGAAGAACGGCCCCGAGAGATGGCCGTCGTCGCCGTGTTCGGGAGCGTCGTCACCGTGACGCACTTCACGAGCATGGCGCTGTTTCTCTACACGCGCATCTGGTGGTGGGACATCTTCGTCCACGCCGCCTCAGGGTTCGGCGTCGCGGCGATTCTCTACGTCCTCAACCCCCGCCTGCTCCACTCGCGGCTCGCGCTCCTCGTCGTCCTCCCGATGGCCGTCGCCGCCATCGGCACGTGGTTCGAGGTGTACGAACGGCTCTTCACCGGCTTCTGGGTCGAGTGGCCCCGGTCGGTCTATCTGGAAGACACGGCGGTCGACATCGTCGCCGACACCGCCGGCGCGGTCGTCTTCGGCGTCGTCAGACCGCTGTGGAACCGGATTCGGCGCTGGCGAGACCCGAATCGACTGTAGTCGGCGCGAAAGAGATGCGGCGTCGGTGCCGCGAGAGAGAAGTCGTGTGTTCGCTTACGCGAGTTCCTGAATGTTCTCGACGACCTTGTCGGCGTACTCGCTCGTGGCGAGCTTGTTGCCGCCCTCGATCTGGCGTTCGAGGTCGTAGGTCACGTCGCCGTCCGAGATGGTCTTCTCGACGGCGTCACGGATGAGTTTGCCGGCGTCCTTCCAGCCCATGTACTCGAACATGAGGCGGCCGGAGAGAATCATCGCGGTCGGGTTGACCTTGTCCTCGCCGGCGTACTTGGGCGCGGAGCCGTGGACGGGCTCTGCGAGACAGAGGCCCTCGCCGAAGTTCGCGCCGGGGGCGATGCCGAGGCCACCGATCTGCGCGCCGGCGGCGTCGGACATGTAGTCGCCGTTGAGGTTCATCGTGGCGATGACTTCGTAGTCGGCGGTGCGGGTCAGAAGCTGCTGGAGCATGTTGTCGGCGATGCGGTCCTTGACGACGATCTTGTCCTCGGGCTGCTCGCCGTCGTACTCCTCCCAGAGCTCGTCTTCCGTGATGGTGACGTCGCCGAACTCCTCTTCGGCGAGTTCGTAGCCCCAGTCGCGGAACGCGCCCTCGGTGAACTTCATGATGTTACCCTTGTGGACGAGGGTGACGGAGTCGCGGTCGTTTTCGAGGGCGTACTCGATGGCCTCGCGGACGAGGCGCTTCGTCCCGAACTCGGTGATGGGCTTGATGCCGATTCCGACGGGGCCGTCGTGGATGACGCCCGTGGCACCCATCTCGTCTTCGACGAACTCCTTGACCTGCTGGACCTCGTCGGTACCGGCTTCCCACTCGATGCCGGCGTACACGTCCTCGGTGTTCTCGCGGAACGTGACCATGTCCATCGCCGAGGGGTTCTTGACGGGCGACGGGACGCCGTCGAGGTGGTAGGTCGGCCGGACGTTCGCGTAGAGGTCGAGCTTCTTGCGGAGCGCGACGTTGAGCGAGCGGAAGCCCGCGCCGACGGGCGTCGTGAGCGGGCCCTTGATGGCGACGCGGTGGTTGCGGATGGCGCTTACCGTGTCTTCGGGGAGGTTCTCGTCGTACTTGTCGCGGGCGGACGAACCGGCGTAGACGCGCATCCAAGAGACAGAGCGGCCGGTCGCCTCGGCGGCGGCGTCGAGGACCTTCTGCGCGGCGGGGCCGACGTCCGTTCCGATTCCGTCGCCGTGGATGATCGGAATAATCGGATTGTCGGGGACGGAGAGCTCGCCCGTCTCCTCGTCGACCGTGATTTTCTCGCCGTCGTCCGGAACCTCAATCTGGTCGTAGCTCATGAACAATCAGAGCTTTCTAATGCGGTGTAAAAGTCCTGCCGTTATCGACGGGGGAGATGCACGTATCGCTCTACCCGGGGTCGATACGTTTACACTCGCGGTCGGCGAGACAGTCGCGTATGCGAATTATCCTCCACGGCGGTGCCGGCGGCATCCCCGGCGAACCGGAGCCCAGACAGGCCCTCATGGACGACGCGGCCGACGCGGGCGCGAGCGAGTCCGACCCGCTTTCGGCGGTCGAGACCGCGGTCCGCGTCCTCGAATCCGACCGCCGGTTCAACGCCGGCGTCGGCGGCGCGGTCCAGTCCGACGGCGTCGTCCGGACCGACGCGGGCGTCATGCTGAGCGACCGCCGGGTCGGCGCGGCCGCCGGCATGGAAGGCGTCGAACACGCCGTCTCCGTCGCGCGGGCGGTCCTCGAAGAGACGCCGCACGTCCTCCTGACGGGCGAGCCGGCGGTCGAGTTCGCCGCCGACGCCGGCGTCGAGACCGGCGTCGACCTCTTTACAGACGAGACCCGCGAGCGCTGGGCGAACGCGGACGCCCCCGACGGGTCGCCGGCGGAACACCTCGCGTGGCTCGCCGACCGGTTCGGCGACAGCACGAGCGACCCGACCGCCGAGGCGGGAGACGGCTACCTGCCGGCGAACGACACTTCCGAGGGAACCTCGGCAGGCAGTGACCGCTCGGCTCACGATGTTCGCCTTCCCGGCCACGACACGGTCGGGGCGGTCGCCACCGACGGCGAGACGTTCGCCTCCGCGACCTCGACCGGCGGCCGCTGGTTTGCCCTCGCCGGCCGCGTCGGCGACGTGCCACAGGTCGGCTCGGGCTTCTACGCCTCCCCGGCCGGCGGTGCGTCGACCACGGGAGCGGGCGAAGACATCGCGCGCGTGACGCTCGCCCGCCGCGCGGTCGGCCACCTCGAACGCGGCTGTGACGCCCAGACCGCGGCCGACCTCGCCATCGAGGAGTTCGGCGAACTCACCGGGTCGTCGGCGGGCATCATCCTCCTCGACGACGACGGGTTCGGCTCGGCGTACAACTCCGACGGGATGCAGACCAGCACCGCGTCGAAGTGAGGTCGTCGTGGCCGGCGGCGACCGCGTTTCGGTCGCGCCGACCGCGCCGCCACGGTTTACTCGGTTCGGGCCGTTGCATCTCCCATGAGTGACTGGACCGCGGCCGACGTTCCCGACCTCTCGGGGAAGACCGTCGTCGTCACCGGCGCGAACAGCGGCCTCGGCTTCGAGGCGACGCGCACGTTCGCCGAGAAGGGCGCGCACGTCGTCATGGCCTGCCGGAGCCTCGACCGCGGCGAGGACGCGATGGCCGACATCCGCGAGTCGGTGTCTGCGGCCTCGCTGACCCTCTCGGAGCTCGACCTCGCCGACCTCGACTCAGTCCGGCGGTTCGCCGACGAGTTCGCCGCCGAACACGGGTCGCTACACGTCCTCTGCAACAACGCCGGCGTGATGGCGATTCCCCGACGAGAGACCGCACAGGGCTTCGAGACCCAGTTCGGGGTGAATCACCTCGGCCACTTCGCCCTGAGCGCCCGCCTGTTCCCGACGCTCCGCGACACGCCCGGCGAGACGCGGCTCGTCACGATGTCGAGCGGCCTCCACGAGCGCGGTCGGATGGAGTTCGACGACCTCCAGGGCGAACGCGACTACGACGAGTGGGACGCCTACGCCCAGAGCAAGCTCTCGAACCTGCTTTTCGCGTTCGAACTCGACCGCCGGCTGACCGCCGCGGGCATCGACGACGTGCTGAGCGTGGGCGCACATCCCGGCTACGCCGCCACTAACCTCCAGCTCCGCGGCCCCGAGGCGTCCGGGTCGACGCTCCGGTACTGGATGAGCAAACTCGGCAACGCGATATTCGCCCAGTCGGCCGAGATGGGCGCGCTCCCGCTCCTGTACGCCGCGACGTCGCCGGCCGTCGAAAGCGGGGAGTACGTCGGCCCGCAGGGGCTGTTCGGCATGCGCGGAACCCCCGGCATCGCGGAGCCGAGCGACCGCGCCAGAGACCCGGAGACTGCCGCACGGCTCTGGGAAGTCTCGGAAGAGCTCACCGACACGCGGTTCCGACTGGCCTGATTCCCGGCCCGTCTCGGACGAGCGCCGGGAGGCGAGATGGCCAAATACTGCGGCGTGCTATCTACCAGCGTGACCGAATCACCGCCGACAATCACCCGGAGCGTCGCCGACGCCATCGTCACCACCGACGAACTCGAACTCTCGGAGTTCGAGGAGCTGGAAGTGGCGCTCCGCCGGATGCTCGAATCGACCCCCGGTGTGTGAGGCCCGGTCCGAGCCGCCGCCGCGACGTCGCGCCGACCGCACACGACAGAGCAATCCGCTTTTGTAACCAGAACAGATACGAGCGTGTATGAGCGAACCCGACGCGGAGCCGGACCACATCACCGTCTACTCGGACTACGTCTGTCCGTTCTGTTACCTCGGCCGCGAGTCCCTCAGGCAGTATCAGGCGACCCGCGACGAGGAACTCGACATCGACTGGCACCCCTTCGACCTGCGAAGCCACAAGCGCCGTCCCGACGGGAGCATCGACTTCTCCGTCGACGACGGGAAAGACGAGGACTACTACGAGCAGGCCAAGGAAGGCGTCCGCCGTCTGCAGGACAAGTACGGCGTCGAGATGGACCTCGACATCGCGACCGACATCGACTCCCTGCCGGCACAGGTCGCCTCGTTTCACGTGAAAGGGCACTACGACAACGACACGTGGCTCGAATTCGACGTGGCAATCTTCGACGCGCTCTGGCAGGCGGACAAGGACATCGGCGACGAGGACCTGCTCGTCGAACTCGCCGAGGACGCGGGCGTCGACGGCGACGAAATCCGCTCGGCGCTGTCGGACGACGCGCTGTTCGCGGAGGTGCGCGAGCAGTTCGCCGAGGCACAGCGCCACGGCGTGACCGGCGTGCCGACGTTCGCCTACGACGGCTATGCGGCCCGCGGCGCGGTCCCGCCGGAACAGCTCGAACGGCTCGTCGACGGGGTCTGAACCCGCGCCAGCCGGGCGAGGCTCGCGCGAGTAACTTCATTTTGCGAGCGGCCGTAGCTATGCACATGGCCAACAGACACCACCGTTGCAACCTCTGCGGCCGCGACTTCGACTCCCGCGAACAACGCCCTCAGCCGAGGTGCGCCTCGAACCAGTCGGCGGCGAGGTCGGCCACGGCGTCCAACTCGCCCGGTCCCTCGAACAGGTGACCCGCACCGGCGACGACCTCCAGCGACTTCTCGCAGTCGAGTTCCGCGAACGCCTCGCGGTTCAGACGCAAGACCGGTTCGTCGGCACCGCCGACGACGAACAGCGTCGGTGCCGTCACGTCGCCGAGCCGGGACTCCGCGAGGTCGACGCGCCCGCCGCGAGAGACGACCGCGCCGGCGTCGTCGCCGAGGTCGGCCGCCGCGAGAAGCGCCGCCGCCGCGCCGGTGCTCGACCCGAAGTAGCCGTAGTCGAGCCCGGCGGTGTCGTCGCGGCCGCGGAGCCAGTCGGTCGCGCCGAGCAGTCGCTCGGTCAGAAGCGGGATGTCGAACCGCGTCGCGTACTGCTCGTCTTCCGCCTCCGTGAGCAGGTCGAAAAGGAGCGTCGCGACCCCGCGGTCGCGGATGACCTCGGCGACGAAGTTGTTTCGCGGGCTCTTCCGACTGCTTCCGCTCCCGTGGGCGAACACCACGAGCCCCGACGCGTCCGCCGGAATCCGGAGGTCGCCCTCCAGCACCGCGTCGCCGACGGGTATCGAGACGAGATTCGGCGTCGTGTCGCTCATACGAGACGATACGACGGACTGCGGCTTAGGCCTGCCTCGACCCGTCGCTTCGCGTGAATTCGCAGTCCGCTCGTTCTGATGGTCATGAAGTACACAATTAATGTTAATATACAATCGGGAGTACACCCGTACGCCAACCATGGTGAGTGTTACCGACCTACGGACGATGTACGAGCAGATGGTGACCGCTCGGCACTACGAGGAGCGACTGGTAGACGAGTACCTCGTGGGGAAACAGCCGGCGTTCGACATCTCGGCGGGACCGATTCCCGGCGAACTACACCTCGCGGCGGGCCATGAGGCGTCGGGCGCGGGCGTCTGCATCCACCTCCGTGACGACGACACGGTGACCGCGCCGCACCGACCGCACCACATCGCCATCGCGAAGGGCGTCGACCTCGAGCGCATGACGGCCGAGATTTTCGGGCGGAAGACGGGGCTGTCCCGCGGGAAAGGCGGCCACATGCATCTGTTCGACCCCGACGTGAACTTCGCGTGTTCGGGCATCATCGCGCAGGGCTGTCCGCCGGCGGTCGGCGCGGCGATGGCCGCGAAAAAGCGGAACACGGACGCCGTGGCCGTCGCCTTCCTCGGCGAGGGGGCTATCGACCAAGGTGGCTTCCTCGAATCGCTGAACCTCGCGGCGGTCCGCGACTTCCCGGTCGTCTTCGTCGTCGAGGACAACGACTGGGCCATCAGCATGCCCAAAGACCGCGTAACGGACGTACAGAACGGCGCACAGCGCGCCGACGGTTTCGACATGCCCGGCGTTCGCGTCGACTCCGACGACGCGATGGCGGTCTACGAGGCCGCGGACGAGGCCGTGATGCGCGCCCGCGACGGCAACGGGCCGACGCTCATCGAGGTACAGGTCCACCGCCGGATGGGCCACTTCATGGGCGACGCGGAAGGGTATCGCCCCGAGGCCGACATCGACCGCGCGAAACAGCGCGACTCCATCGAGCGACTCGCCGAGGACCTCCGCTCGCACGGCGTGACCGACGACGACATCGAGGAGATTCGAGAGCGCGCTCACGAGCGGGTCGAGGCGGCGATTTCGTGGGCGAAAGAACAGCCCGAACCCGAGCCGGCGGAGGCGTACGAGAACGTGTTCACGAACCCGCCGGCGCAGGCGGCGACGGACGGCGGGGCCGCGGCAGACGTGCCGGGCGACGACGGCGAGACGGGAGGTGACAACTGATGGCGACCGAATCACGAGACTACACGGAGGCGACCGAGACGGACCGCGAACTGACCATGAGCCGAGCGATGGTCGAGGCCATCGCGTGGGAGATGCGCGAGAACGAGGAGGTGTTCTACATGGGTGAGGACGTCGCCGACTACGGCGGCATCTTCTCCAGTACGACCGGCCTCTTAGACGAGTTCGGCCGCGACCGCGTGATGGACGTGCCCATCAGCGAGACGGCCTACCTCGGTGCGGCCGTCGGGGCCGCACAGGCGGGGATGCGACCGATTGCCGAGCTGATGTTCGTCGACTTCTTCGGCGTCGCCATGGACCAGATCTACAACAACATGGCGAAGAACACCTACATGAGCGGCGGCTCCGTTTCGGTGCCGATGGTGCTGACCACGGCCGTCGGCGGCACCTACAACGACGCCGGCCAGCACTCCCAGACGCTCTACGGCACCTTCGCCCACCTGCCGGGGATGAAAGTCGTCGTCCCCTCGACGGCCTACGACGCCAAGGGGCTGATGCACAGCGCCATCCGCGACGACGACCCGGTCGTCTACATGTTCCACAAGCGCCTGATGGGCCTCGGCTGGATGCCGTCGCCCTCGGGCCCGAAGACCGGCGTCCCCGAGGAGGACTACGCGATTCCGTTCGGCGAGGCCGACGTGAAGCGCCCCGGCGACGACGTGACCGTCGTCACCCTCGGTCTACACGTCCACCGGGCGATGGAGGCCGCAGAACAGCTCGACGACGACGGCATCGACGCCGAGGTCATCGACCTCCGGACGCTCGTGCCGCTCGACACCGAGACGGTGCTCGACTCGGTCCGCAAGACCGGGAAACTCCTCGTCGTCGACGAGGACTACCAGTCGTTCGGCGTGACGGGCGAAATCGTCGCGCGGGCCGCCGAGGGCGCGCTGGACGACCTCTCGGCAGTCAAGCGCCTCGCCATCCCGGACGTGCCG
Organism: Haloferax chudinovii; assembly: GCF_042663345.1. NCBI lineage: Archaea > Methanobacteriati > Methanobacteriota > Halobacteria > Halobacteriales > Haloferacaceae > Haloferax > Haloferax chudinovii. The sequence goes on along the minus strand of NZ_JBHTAB010000001.1, from coordinate 553,514 downwards.
ATTCCCTACGCCCGCTCGCTCGAAGACGAGGTCAACCCCGGTACCGACGACATCGCGGCGGCCGTCCGCGAACTCCACGAATGACCGGGACGCTCGGCGCAAACGGTGGCGGGGGCGGACGCAGGGAGAGAGCCGGAGACGGGGACAGCCGCGGAGGCGGGCGATGACCGACGCCGTCGACGTGAACTCGGCGGACTCGTGGCCCGACGACGCCGACGACGTGGCCGAGGGCTACCTCGCCAACTGGTTCGTCCGCGAGGGGTCGGCGGTCGACGAGGGCGAGACGCTCTGCGAGATACAGGTCGAGAAGGTGAGCATCGACGTGGCCGCGCCGACGACGGGGACGGTCGCGGAGCGGCTCGTCGGCGAGGGCGACGACTTCGCTCGCGGCGACGTGCTCGCGCGGGTGCAACCGAGCGCCTGACTCGGACTCGGTTGTGCTTCAGTTGTCGCCCGCCCGGTACGCCTCGCCGAGCGCCCGGTCCATCAGCTCTCGGTGGGCCTCTCGGACCCGCTCGCCGTCGCGGGGGCGACGCTGTTCGTACCGACCGTCGGCGTCCATCACCCAGCGCCGGCGGTTGTCCGACAGGAGCGCGTCGAGCACGGCGTCGAGTTCGGCGCGGTGGTCGGGGTCCTCGACCGGCGCGACGGCCTCGACTCGCCGGTCGAGATTGCGGGTCATCCAGTCCGCGGAGCCGACGTAGTAGTCGGGGTCGCCGTCGTTTTCGAAGTAGAAGAGTCGTGAGTGTTCGAGGAAGCGGCCGACGACGCTCGACACCGAGACGTTCTCCGAGAGCCCGTCGATGCCGGGTCTGAGCCGACAGATGCCGCGGACCACGAGGTCGATGTCGACGCCGGCCATCGACGCCTCGTACAGTTCGCGGACCATCTCGGGGTCTTCGAGGGAGTTCATCTTGGCGACGATGCGGGCGTCGCGGCCGGCGCGGGCGTGGTCGGCCTCCCGGCGGACGAGTCGGGTCATCTCCTCGCGGAGGTTCGTCGGCGCGACCAGCAGTTTCCGGTAGGTCTCGGCCCGCGAGTGGCCGGTGAAGAAGTTGAACAGGCGCACGAGGTCGTGGCCGATGTCCGGGTCGGCGGTGAACAGTCCGAGGTCGGTGTAGAGCTTCGCGGTCTGGGAGTGGTAGTTGCCGGTGGCGACGTGTGAGTACAGTCGCACCTCGTCGCCGTCCTCGCGGACGACGAGCGCGGTCTTCGTGTGCGTCTTCAGCCCGACGGTGCCGTAGGCGACGTGGATGCCCTCCTCTTCGAGGCGGCGGACCCATCGGAGGTTGTTCTCCTCGTCGAACCGCGCTTTGAGTTCGACCATCACCGCGACCTGCTTGCCGTTGTTCGCGGCCTCGATGAGCGTCTCGATGACCTCGGAGTCCGGCGCGGTCCGGTAGATTGTGGCCTTGATTGCCAGCACGTCGGGGTCGGCCGCGGCGGCCGCGAGGAACGTTCCGACGGTGCCCGTAAACGAGTGGTACGGATGGTGGACGAGCACGTCCTTCCGGTCGATTTCGCCGAACACCGACTCGGGGTCGTCGGCCGAGCGACCGGCGAACCGCGGGTGGGGCTGGGGCGTCCACGGCGCGACTTCGAGCGCCGGGCGGTCGAGGTCGAAAAGCGACGTGAGCGCCCCGTAGTCCAGCGGCAGGTCGCGCTCGAACACCTCGGGGTCGTCCACGCCGAGCTGTTCCGCGAGCAGGTCGCGGACGGCCTCGGGCGTCCCCGACTCGACCTCCAAGCGGACCACCGTGGCGAACCGGCGCTGGCGGAGCACGTCCTCTATCATCGTGATGAGCCCCTCTGCGACCTCCTCGTTGCGGCGGACTTCGGCGTTCCGCGTCACCCTGAACGCGGAGGTGTCGACGACCTCGACGTTCGTGAACAACAGGTCGATGTTGCGCTCGATGACGGCCACGAGCGGGACGAACCTGACGGGCGCGGAGGCGGCGGACTCCGCCGTCCCGTCCGCGTCGCCGACGCGCTCGTCCACGTTGACGAGTCGCGGGCGGTTGCCGGGGACCTTGACCCGCGAGAGCTTCGTCGGCTCGTCGTCGCCCTCCGTCGTGCGGACCGCGAGCGACAGCGAGAGGTTCGAGATGAACGGGAACGGATGGGCCGGCTCGAACGTCAGGGGCGTGAGCGTCGGCAGGACCGAGGCCTCGAAGTAGTCGCGGAGGGCCGCCCGCTCGTCGGGCGCGAGGTCATCGTAGCCGACGATTTCGATGCCGGCGTCGGCGAGCGCGGGCCGGACGAGGTCGTGGAAGCAGGCGGACTGCCGGTCGAGCAGGTCGCGGGCGCGGTCGAGAACGAGCGACCACTGCCGGTTCGGGGTCCGGCCGTCGGGAGAGCGTTCGCTCACGTCCGCGGCCATCTGCTGTTTCAGGCCGCCGACGCGCTTCATGAAGAACTCGTCGAGGTTCGAGGTGAGAATCGAGAGGAAGTTGACGCGCTCGAAAAGCGGGTTGCGGTCGTCTATCGCCTCGTGGAGGACGCGCTCGTGGAAGGCGAGTTCGCTGAGTTCGCGGTTGAGATACAGCGCGGGGTCGGTGAGGTCGGCGTCGGCCGGCTCCGACGCGTCTTCATCGCGCTCGCGGGCGCGGACCGGCGCGGTCGACTGACCGGCGTGCCGGCCCTGCGAGTCGCCGCCGCGAGGGTCGTCGTCGGACATGTGCTGAGTGGAGATGGTTCGCCGGCGGCCTTGAGTCCGCCGCCTCGGCCGTCGCTCCCACCTTCGCCGCGGCGGGGGTCAGACCAGCGCGGGCTGGCGCGGTTCGAGAACCTTCGAGTCCTTTCGCGACTCGTGGGTGACCTCGGAGTCGACGGCGACGAGTTCGTCGGCGTGGAGGTCGTACGCCGTCAGCGCGCCGCCGTAGACCGCGCCCGTGTCGAGGCCCATCGCGTGCTTGAACACGGCCGGGTGGGCCATGACCGTGTGGCCGAAGAAGACGCGCTCGGGGCCTTCGTAGTGTTCGAACCAAAAGGGGCCGTCGTAGCTGTCGCCGGGGTTCATCGCCCGGGTGTTTTCGAGGGCGTCGACGTCGTGTTCGTCGAGCGGCTTCTCGGGGTGGACGCCGCCGTGAACGACGATGGCCCCGTCCCACGTGATGGCGACCGGGAGGTCAGAAATCCATTCGAGGTCGTCGTCGGTCAGCGCGTCTATCTCCTTCGTGCCGCGGATGAGTTTCTCCTCGTTGTTGCCGCGGACGGTCAGGAAGTTGTCGCGCTCGCGGACGTAGTCCACGACGCCCTTGCTGTCGGGACCCTTCCGCACGAGGTCGCCGACGAAGACGACGAGGTCGTCCTCGGACGGATCGAGCCGGTCGACGAGGCGTTCGAGCGCCGGCAGACACCCGTGTACGTCGCCGACGACGTACACGTCGTCCCAGTGGTCGATGTCGACTCGAAGGTGTTGGTCGGCGACGTCGGGGTGGAAGGATGGGACACTCATTGGAAACGTTCTCTCCTGTTTCTGAACACGTCTACCTAAGAAAGGGTTGCTAGTTTCGAACTGTTGTGCTATATAGACACGGAAGTCACACTCTCGCACACCGAGCGAGCCGGGAGCGACGGCTCGCTTTCGGTCGCCGGCTATCCCGCAATCGCTTTCCGACGCGGCCGCGAAGTCGCGGCCATGAGCATCGGACCCCTCGACGACGAGACGGTCGAGAAGTATCGAGAGGCAGGGGAGGTCCTCCGCACGGTGATAGACGAGTCGGCCGAGATGGTCGAACCCGGCGTCACCCACCTCGAAGTCGCCGAACACGCCGAAGCGCGCATCCGCGAACTCGCCGACGGCTGTGCCTTCCCGGTCAACATCAGCGTCAACGAGGAGGCGTCGCACGCCAGCCCCGGCCGCGACGACGACACCGTGTTCGGCGAGGACATGGTCTGTCTCGACGTCGGCGTCCACGTCGACGGCTACATCGCCGACTCCGCCGTGACCGTCGACCTCTCGGGCAACGACGAGCTCGTCGAGTCCGCAGAGGAGGCGCTCGACGCCGCCCTCGACATGGTCGAAGCGGGCGCGCACACCGGGAAAATCGGCGCGGAAATCGAGGACGTGATTCGCGGGTACGGCTACACGCCCGTCCTCAACCTCTCGGGCCACGGCGTCGAGCAGTGGGACGCCCACACTGACCCGACCATCCCGAACCGCGGCGCAGAGCGCGGCGTCGAACTCGAAGTCGGCGACGTGGTCGCTATCGAGCCGTTCGCCACCGACGGCACCGGCAAGGTCAGCGAGGGGTCGAAAAACGAGATTTACAGCCTCGTCAACGACCGCTCGGTCCGCGACCGCATGTCGCGCAAACTGCTCGACGAGGTGCGCGAGAAGTACAAACTGCTCCCCTTCGCGGCCCGCTGGTTCGAGGGCGGTCGCTCCGAGATGGCCATCCGCCGGCTCGAACAGCAGGGCATCCTCCGCGGCTACCCCGTCCTGAAAGAGGAAGACGGCGCGCTGGTCGGACAGGCCGAAGACACCATCATCGTCACCGAAGACGGCTACGAGAACCTCACGCGGTAGTCGGGTCGGATGCGGTCGGAGCCGGCACCGACCGCCCGAGACCGAAACGGCTTGCCCGTCCGGTCCCGTTGGGCCGCCATGGACCAGCTGTTCGCCCCGTGGCGCATCGAGTGGGTCGCCCGCGACGACGACCAAGACGCCGACAGCGACGACCCGGACGACGACCGCTGTCCCTTCTGTGCGCTCCCCGAGCGCGACGACGACCGAGAGAGCAAAATCGTCGCCCGCTCTCCGCACTCGTTCGTCATCCTGAACAACTACCCCTACGCGCCGGGTCACGTCATGGTCATCCCCTCGCGCCACACCGGCGAGTTCGCCGCCCTCTCGGACGCGGAACTCCTCGACCACGCCCGGCTCAAGTCGAAGACGCTCGCGGCGTTAGACGCCGCCTTCGACCCCGACGGCTGTAACGCGGGCGAGAACCTCGGCGGGTCGGCCGCCGGCGGCTCCATCGACGACCACCTCCACACACACGTCGTCCCGCGGTGGAACGGCGACACGAACTTCATGCCGGTCATCTCCGACACGAAAGTGCTCGTGCAGGCGCTCGACGACTCCTACGACGAGCTTCACGAGGCGTTCGCCGGGCTCGACGGCGCGGTCGTCGACGGCGACGACGACGCGGTTCGCTTCGAATTAGACTGACTCTAAAACTCACGTCGAGTGCGTCTAATAGGCCGCTTCGGCCCGAAGCGCATTTGAACCCCACTCCCGAAAGTCACAGTAATGGAGCGGAAACGGGCCATCCGTCGGGTCGGATTCGTCGTCCTCGCGGCGAACGTGCTTCTCGTCGTCGGGAAGGGCGGCGTGTGGTGGACGACCGGGAGTCTGGCCCTCGGGTCCGAGGCGGTCAACAGCCTCTCAGACGCGGTCTACAGCACCATCATCCTCGGCGGTCTCTACCTGACGACGAAGCCGCCGGACTGGGAACACCCCCACGGCCACGAGCGCATCGAGCCGTTCGTCTCGCTTTTCGTCGCGGTCGGCATCTTCGCCGCCGGCGGGGCGATTCTGTGGCAGAGCACGACCACTATCCTCGCGGGGACCTACGGCGGGGCCGCGGGGACGCTCGGCGTCGTCGTCCTCGTCATCGCGGCGGCGGCCAAGTACGTTCTCTACCGCTACTGCTACTCCGTCGGCCGCGAGCAGAACTCGCCCGCGCTCGTCGCCGCCGGCGTCGACAACCGAAACGACATCCTCACCGCCGGCGCGGCGCTCGTCGGCGTGGTCGGCGGCCAGTTCGGCTACCCCATCTTGGACCCGCTGGCCGCGATGGTCGTCTCCATCGGCATCGTCTACACCGGCTACGAAATCGTCCGCGACAACGTGAACTACCTCGTCGGGGCCGCCCCGCCGGAGTACCTCCGGGCGCTCATCGTCCAGACCGCGCTGTCGCACCCGGACGTTCACGGCGCGCACGACGTGGTCGCCCACTACGTCGGCCCCGAAATCGACGTGAGCCTGCACATCGAGGTCGAAGGCGACATGACGATTACCGAGGCCCACGACATCGAGACGTGGATCGTGCAGGCGATTCGGAACATCGACGATGTCGACGACGTGTTCGTCCACATCGACCCGCGGGAGCTCGGCGAGTGGAAGGAAGACGACGAGACGGACCGCTACACCATGTTCTCGCCCGACGGCGGCGACGCCCGCTGACGCGCCGGGATTCCCTCAAAGCAGTTTCTGGACTTCCAGCCGTAGCTCACCGAGATACGGCACGTGGAACTGGCCTTTCGCCCGGACCCAGTCGGGTCGGACGGGCGAGGCGATGCCCCTCGCCTGGTCGTAGTAGTCGTTGTCGTCGCCGCGGGTGACGTAGCCGGCGTGCGGCGCGGGGCAGTGCAGGAGTTCGGCACAGGAATCCGCGCCGTCCACGTACGAGTCGTCGGCCCGGTCGTACCAGTTCTCGCCGTCCTCGACCCGGAAGACCGCGCGGTGGATGATGGGCGAACCGTCGCGCGACGGCGCGTCGTAGACGACGACGTCACCCGGCCCGCCGAGCCGCCCGTAGCCCTCGCTCGCGTTGGCCGTGACAATGCCGTACTCGTCGGCCGCGGGGCCGTCGTAGCGACTCTCCGCGGTCACGACGACGAGGTCGCCGCGTTCGAGGGTCGGTTGCATGCTCCCGCTTTCGACGGCGACCATCGGGGGCCACACGCCGCTCACCGCGAAGAGCATCGCGCCGACCGCGGCGACGATGGCGACCGTCTCCAGCGCGTCTCTCGCGAACGCTCGGGCCGCCGATTGACTGTCGTCTGACACGGGTGCTGTAATCTGGCGCGTCGCTATCAATCTTGTTGCCCGCCTCGGCCACAAACAGCGATGCGAGCCGCCGCGGAGCCGGGGTCAGGCGACCGTCGGCTCCCGCGGTTCGGGCTGTGCGTCGACCGGCTCGGCGAAGGCGTAGACGGTCTGGTGGGCGGTCACCTTCACGCGGGCGAAGTCGCCGGGTTCGAGACCGTGTTCGGTGGCGTTCTGGACGATAATCTGGCGGTAGGCCTCGTCGCGGCACTTCACGGAGTCGCCGGTGCCCTCCTCGACGACGAGCACGTCGCGCTCCGTGCCGACCATCTCGTCGTAGGCGGCGGCGACGATGTCCATCTTCGCCTCGGACATCTCCTTGGAGCGCTCCTTTTTGAGCGTCCCGCCGAGCCCCTTCAGGTCCGCGGCGTCGGTGCCGGGGCGCTTCGAGAAGCGCGTGACGTTGACCTTCTCGGGGCGAATCTCGCGGAGCAGTTCCATCGACCGCTCGTGGTCCTCGTCGGTCTCGGTCGGGTAGCCGACGATGAAGTCCGTCGAGAGCGTCCAGTACGCCAGTTCACGGTCGAACGTCTCCACGATGTCGCGGAACTTGTCGACGCGGTGCTGGCGGCGCATGTGTTCGAGCACCTCGTCGGAGCCCGACTGCACCGGCGCGTGGATGAAGTTGTAGAGCTTGTCGTGTTCGGCGAACACGTCGGCGAGTTCCTCGCGGATGCCGTGGACGCCGCCGGGGTTGGCCATGCCGACGCGGACGCGGAACTCGCCGTCGATTTCGGTGCAGATGCGGTCCAGTAGCTCGGGGAGCTTTCGGTCGCCCTCGTCCCAGCCGTAGACGCCGGTGTCCTGCCCCGTGATGCGGAGTTCCTTCGCGCCGGCGTGGACGAGCGCTCGCGCCTTCTCGACGTTCTCGTCGACCGAGGGCGAATCGACCCGACCGGTAGCGAACTTCGTGATGCAGTACGAGCAGTTCGACATACAGCCGCGGGCGATGGGCAGGATGCCGACGACGCCGTCCAAGACGGGCTCGACGCCGGGGCCGGGGGTCGGACACTCGCCGTTTGTGACGGCGGTCGGCACGTCGTCCCAGTGGAGAATCTGGGCGTCGATGCCCTCCTCGCGGAAGTCGTTGCCCTGTGCGAGCGCCATACAGCCCGTGATGATGAGGTCCGCCGTCTCCGCCTCCAGCTCTTTGGCCCGACGGAGCATGTTCCGCTCCGTCTTCTCCACGACCGTACAGGTGTTCATGATGGCGACATCGGCCTCCTCGGGCCCGTCGACGCGGTAGTGCCCGGCGTCGCGGAGCGCGCTCTCGATGGTGCGGCTCTCGCCGCGGTTCGAGGTACAGCCGTATGTCTCGATGTGGTATCGGGCCATTCGGTTACCCCACATACCGGGTCAGCGGGCAAAAACGCCGCGGTCTCCCCCGAGACTGCCGGCGTCCGCGTCCCGTGATAGCGCCTCACGGGACTCGCCTACGCGCTCCGCGAGCGTCTCGCTCCGCACCTCGTGCACCTCGCCGTTGCCTCCGCACGCACGAACACGGCCGACGGTGCGCTCAACGGACTCGTCGGCACGACGCTCGGCGCGATTATGGAAAATTCGAGGCGAAAGCCTCGCCTTTCAGGGCGGGGATGAAGCCGACCAACAGTATTCAACCGCCGTCGATGACATAGACGGGGTTCCAACGCAATTTTAAGCCGTCCGACCGTGATAGTATGCATAGATGGTGAAGAGTACCCGTCACGCGAAATACGAACTCTACTACCACATAGTGTTCGTGCCGAAATACAGGCGCTCGCACCTGACGGAGAAGACGAAAGAACGTCTCGAAACCATCTTCGCGGAAATCTGTGAGGACAAAGGCCTCGAACTGGCCGAGTCCGAGGTCATGCCCGACCACGTCCACCTGTTCATCGGGAGTCCGCCCAAGAACGCCCCGTCCCTCATCGTCAACTGGGTCAAGGGCATCTCGGCGCGGAAGTATAACCAGCGGTACGACGACCACGTGAAGTGGACTCGTTCCTATTACGTCGGTACCGCGGGTAGTGACTCGAAGGGTGCTGTCGAACAGTACATCGCTGAACAGGAGGGTGGCGACGAATGAAGCGCGTCAACACCTTCGAGGTGGTTCCACAGACCGAGAACGACAAAGAGTGCCTTCTACGGCTCCTTGACGCCTCCGCCTCCCTGTGGAACGAACTCACCTACGAACGTCGTCAGAACTACTTCGGTGACGGCAACGTGTGGGACACCTCCGAGTACCGTGGACAGTACAACGGCGTCGTCGGAAGCGCGACCGTCCAACAGGTCACGCGCAAGAACAGCGAAGCGTGGCGGTCGTTCTTTGCCCTCAAGGAGAAAGGCGAGTACGCCAACCCACCATCGTACTGGGGCAACGAAGAGGACGGACGCGAACTCCGGATCTACATCCGATGCAACCAGTACACGATTGAGTGGGGGAAGCGTAGTCGTCTCGAAATCCCTGTCGGCCAAGAACTGAAAGACGACTACGGAGTCGGCTACCACGAACGACTCCGCCTCGAAGTCCGAGGCAACCCGAAGTGGGACGGCAAACAGGGTCGTCTGGAACTTGAGTACGACGAGGAGAGCGACACGTTCAGGGCTTTCCAACCAGTCACCGTACCTGATTCTCGACTGGATTCACCACTGGCTTCTCACGAAGCCGCCCTCGACGTTGGCGCAAACAATCTCGTCGCGTGTTCCACGACTACTGGGAACCAGTACCTCTACGACGGTCGGGAGTTGTTCGGACGGTTCCGCAAGACGACTGACGAAATCGCCCGCCTACAGTCGAAATTGCCCGAGAGATGGAGTCTCTCGGAATCACGGAAGACGGAGTCTTCCGGACGACTCCGAGAGGGACGCTACTCCTCGAATCGGATTCGACAGCTGTACCGACAGCGGACGAAACGCCGTGACCACGCACGGAACGCGCTGGTGCGCGACCTCGTTGGACGACTGTACGACGAGGGCGTGGCGACGGTGTACGTAGGCGACTTGACCGAGGTGCTGAAAACGCACTGGTCGGCCAGGGTGAACGAGAAAACGCACAACTTCTGGGCGTTCAAGAAGTTCATCCACCGTCTCGCGTGTGTCTGTGAGGAGTACGGCATCAGCCTCGAAGCCGAGTCGGAAGCGTGGACGAGTCAGACGTGTCCTGAGTGTGGTGACCACGAGGAGACGGTTCGCCACGGGGACACGCTGACGTGTCCGTGCGGATTCGAGGGGCACGCCGACCTCACGGCATCAGAGACGTTCCTTCGAGAAAACAGCGATACGGAAGTCAGGCCGATGGCACGGCCCGTGCGATTCGAGTGGGACGACCACAACTGGTCGGGGAAACCACACCCTCACGAAAGTCCCAAAGAAGTGCGCACAAACCCGAAAGTTGCCTCCGTGGAATCGGCATAGCCGAACCCCCAACGGAGGAATCCTCGCGCTTTAGCGCGGGGAGGATGTCAATTGTCACGGTGTTGTGCAGTTGTGGTCGATGCGTTCCCGCAGGACACACCCCGAGTCGCCCTCCGCCCACGACTCGGCCGCGACCGACGGTGTCGCTTCGTCCGCCGCTCGCAGTTCGCCTTCCCCCGCCGGCACCAACACCCGCCGCGGCGCGCTTCGCCTGCTCGGGGCGGGCGCGGTCGCCGGCCTTGCCGGATGCCTCGGAAGTGACGGCGGACAGGCGGACGACGACTTCCCCGAGGGGGTCCGCTTCGACCGCGGCTGGCCGACCTACGCCCACGACGACGCCAACACCGCGTTTCTCCGCGAGGGCACCGCCATCGCTGAGCCGACTATCGAGTACGAACCCGACTTCGCGATGGATTCCACCGAGCCCGTCGCCGCCGACGGGGTGGGCTACACGCCCGGCGACCCGGTGCGAGCAATCGACCCGGCCGCCGGCGAGGAGTTGTGGGCCGCACAGGGCGAGAGCTGGACCGCGCCGGTCGTCCTCGACGGCGTCGTCTACTCGCTCGGTGTGACGGTCCACGGTCCGAACCGACTCGCGCTCTACCGCGCCCGGACCGGTCGGGAGTTCCGAACCATCGAACTCCCCGGCCGCCCGCGGACGCCGCCGGCGTTCTCCAACGACCGCGAGACGCTGTTTCTCGGCCTCGACGACGAGCGCGTCTGCGCGGTCGACATCGACGCCGCCGAGGTCAGGTGGACGCGGTCGCTGTTCGGCGCGGTCCGGCGTCCCCTCGCGGTCAACCTCCACTCGATTTTCGTGGTCACCGAGGGACAGCGGCTCTACTGCCTCGGAACTGACGGACGTGCCCGCTGGCAGGTCCCGACCGAGACGGTCGAAGCCGTCGCGCCGGTCGTCGGCGACGAGCGGGTGTACATCGCCGGCTGGGACCGCATCGCCGCGCTCGAACGGCGGAACGGCGACGTGGTCTGGGAGGACGACCGCGGCGTCCACGAGCGCCTCGCGTTCGACGGCGAGCGCCTCTACGCCGTCCGCGGGTCGCTCCGGGCGCTCGACAGCGCGACCGGCGCGGAGCGGTGGCGCTACAACCCGGACGAGACCGTCTCCGCCGCGAGCATCGTCGGCGACACGGTCTACGTCGGCACGGGACGCGGCGAACTCGTCGCTCTGAACCGGACCGACGGCGGCGGCCCCTTCGGCGACCGGGAGCGCTGGTCGATGTCGCTCGGCCGCAACGTCGGCCACTCGCTGGCCGCGACCGACCGCCGGGTGTTCTGCCCGCTCGTCCGCGACGACGGCCTGTTCAGCCTGTCTGTCGTCGGTGACGCCGACGCCGACGAGTCGACCGCGGGGGCGACCGCGTCCGCGGGAACAACCGCGACTGCGGGGACGACCGCAGACGCTGGAGGGTCGGAGTCGTGACGCGACCCGACACGGGGCTATCGAGACGGGCGTTCCTCGGAGCCATCGGAACCGGCGCAGTCGCCGGTCTCGCGGGCTGTGTCGGCGGCGACGAGGGGTCCACGGGCGACGGCCGCGCCGACTGGCCGCACCCGTACTTCTCCCCCGAGGGGACGGGCTACAACCCCCGCGCGACCGGTCCGGTCTCGAAGCCGAGCGAGTCGTGGGGCGTCGAGGTGAGCGGTATCGAACTGGCGCGCCCGGTCGCGTTCGACGAGACGGTGTACCTCGCGACAAGCGAGCGTCTCCGGGCGTTTTCCGTCGCCGACGGCACCGAGCTATGGTCGGTCGAAAGCGGCCCACAGAGCGGGTTCCGCTCGTCTGTGACGGTCGACTCGGAGCGCGTCTACGTCGGCCACGTCGGGGCCAGAACCGGCGTGTTCGCGTACACCCACGACGGCGAGGAAGCGTGGCACGCGACGACCGAGTCGAGCGTCTGGGCACCCGTCGTCCGACCCGAACCGGACCGCGACCACCTCTACGCCTCCGACACCGCAGGGAACCTCTCCCGCGTCCGCGCCAGCGACGGGACCGTCGAGTGGCGCGAGGAGGTGTTCGGCCCGGTTCGGGCCCTCGCGGCCCGGTACGACACCGTCGTCGCGGGCACGGAAGGCGGTGAGGTGGTCACGTTCCAAGACGAGGGCGTCGAGCGCGGCGCGACCGGGCGGTGGCGAACCAAACTCCCCGGCGGGGTGCAAGCGCTCGCGGTCGCCGGGTCGGACGACGTGTTCGCGGGGTTCTTCGGCGCGGGCGTCGCCCGGCTCAGAGGCGGCCTCCGCGCCGGTGCCGTGGACTGGCACCGCGAGGGGCCCTCCCCGCACGGTTCGCTCGTCGTCGGTCCCCGGCGCGTCTTTTCGACCGACGGGGCCGGTCTCGACGCCTTCGACAGGCGCGCCGGCTCTCCCGCGTGGCAGGCCGGCGACGACTTCTTCGCCCCGCCCGCCGGTGCCGGCGACACCGTCTTCGCCTCGGATACGAGCGACGACGGCGGGGTCGTCGCCTACGACGCGGGGGGTGGCGTCGGCCTCGACGACACTCGCGTCGGGGCCGTGCGCTGGCGATACGACCTCTCGGGACGCGCGCTGACCGGGCCGACGCCCGCCCACGACGCGCTGTTCGTCGTCGAATCGGGCGGCGGCGACGACCCGCGACGACTCGTCGCGTTGCGAGCCGAGTAAGGGAGCGGTTTAGGAGGTTCGACAGGACCGCCTCGGGAGACTGCGACCCTCAGAGAAGGCCCAGTATCCACCGCGTGACCTCGGAGGTCGCGAAGAAGGCACCTTCCAACCGGGAGAGGGCTCTCCCGGTCCAGAGCGCGGCGACTAGCAGGAGGGTGACCGCGGCCAGCCACGCGAACGTCCCGAGCGCCGAGGCGCTCACCGCGAGCGGGCTGGCGACAGCCGCGACGCCGACGATGCCCGTGATGTTGAGGATGTTGCTCCCGACGACGTTGCCCACCGAGACCCCGAGACTCCGCTGTCGGAGCGCGACCAGCGAGACGGCGAACTCCGGCGTCGACGTCCCCGCCGCGACGATTGTCCCGCCGATGACCCACTCGGAGACGCCGGCCCCGCGGGCCAACTCCGAGGCGGCGAGCACCATGTAGTCGCCGCTCACCAACACCAGCGCCAACCCGCCCGCGAGGAACACGGCGTCCCGTCCGGGGAAATCGATTCGGCCGGTTATCGGGCGGGTCACCCCGCCGTCGCCGAGCGACTGGTCGGTCGAGTGGTCGGTCGGTCCGTCGGCCCCAGTCTGGGACCCCCGGAGCAGGAACGCCGTGTAGGCGACGAACGCCCCGACTAAGACCGCGCCTTCGAGCCTCGTGACCCGGAGGTCGAACAGGACGACGCCACCGAGGACCGTACTCGCCAGCAGTGCGACGCCGTCGCGGGAGACGAGCGACTCCGCGACCGGGATCACCCGGACCAGCGAGATGACGCCCAGCACGAACGCCAAGTTGTAGATGTTCGAGCCGAGGACGTTGGCGACCGCGATGTCGCCCAGCCCCTTGTACGCGGCGTCGACCGCGACCGAGAGCTCCGGCGTCGACGTCCCGATTGCGACGATTGTCAGCCCGATGGTGAGCTCCGAGAGCCCGAATCGCCGAGCCGACCGAACGGCGGCGTCGACCAACAGCCGCGCCCCGACCCAGAGCCCCAGTACTGACACGAGAACGACGCCGATTTGAACGACGGGTCCGCCTCGGAGCATGGTACTGGGTTCTCGGGAGTCGGATAATCAATGTTGGGCCCCGTGCCGTTCGCGATATACCAACGACCGCGGGACCGCGAGACTGCGAGACCGCGAAATCGCCAGACAGCCGACCTACTCCTCGGGCGCGCCGGAGACGATGTCGACGCCGGACGACGCGCCGATGCGCTCCGCACCGGCTTCGAACATGGCGACCGCCTCGTCGTAGGAGCCGACGCCGCCGGAGGCCTTGACGGGCAGGTACTCGGCCATGAGCGCCACGTCTTCGACGGTCGCGCCGCCGTCGGCGAAGCCGGTGGCGGTCTTGACGAAGGCGGCGTCGGCCTCGACGGCCGCCTCGCAGGCGCGGTGCTTCTCTTCTTCGGTGAGAACCGCCGTCTCGATGATGACCTTCACGGGAATCGGGACGGCCGCGACGACCTCGGAGATGTCCTCGGTCACGAGTTCGTCCTCGCCGGCTTTGAGCCGACCGACGTTGATGACCATATCCAGTTCGTCCGCGCCGGCCTGCCACGCGTCGACGGCCTCCTCGCGTTTGGCCGTCGTCGTGTGCTGGCCGTGGGGGAAGCCGACGACCGTCGCCAGCAACACGTCCGGGGCGTACTCGCTCGCCTCGGCGACGTAGCACGGCGGGATGCAGGCGTTCAGCCCCCACTCGTCGGCGTCGTCGAGGACGGCCTCCACGTCGGCCATCGTCGTCTCGGGTCCGAGGACCGTGTGGTCGATGCGGGCGGCGAGGTCGGCTCGGTTCATATCCGGTGGAGGCGACCCAAGAGTAAAGAACGTAAGGCTTTCACGCCGCCCCGCCGCGCCTCCTGCATGGCCATCCTCCCCGAGGGGTTCGCGCTCCCGCCGCTTCCCTACCTCGTCGCCCTCGTCGCGGGGCTCGTCGGCGTCGGCGTCGGACTGACTCGCACGCGCCCGACGGTCACGCCCGGACACGTCCTCGCGCTCGTCCCGTGGATGGTATCGGGGTCGGCGCTCCACGTGCTCTACGTCGTCGACGCGCTCCCGACCGCGGTCGAACCGCTCGCCGGCACGCCCGCGGTCTACCTCACCGTGGCCGTCGTCGCCGGCGCGTCGTGGCTCGCGCTCGACGCGGCCGATCTCGCCTCGCCGCCGACGCTCGCGGCTCCCGGTCTGCTCGTCGCCGCCGGCCTCGCCGGCTTCGCGCTGTTTATCGGCCTCGCCGCCGGGACGCTCTCGGTCGTCTGGCCCGGCGTGGCCCTCGTCACCGCCCTCGTCGTCAGCCCCCTGACGTGGCGGGTCGTGACGCGACTCGCGCCCGAGGCGGCCGCCGCGGGGTCGCTCGGCCTCCTCGCCGTCTTCGGGCACGCCCTCGACGCGCTGTCGACCGCCGTCGGCGTCGACGTGCTCGGCTTCGGCGAGCGGACGCCGCTGTCGCGCGTCATCCTCGACGCCGCCGCGGCGCTCCCGACCGCGGAGGTCGTCGGCGTCGGCTGGCTGTTCGTCCTCGTGAAACTCGCCGTTGCCGGCTTCGTGGTCGCCCTCCTCGCCGACTACGTCCGCGAGGACCCGACCGAGGGGTCGCTCCTGTTGGGCCTCGTCGCCGCCGTCGGCCTCGGACCCGGCGTCCACAACCTCCTGTTGTTCGCCATCGCCGGCTGAGGCCGCGACCCCGCTCGGGGGGTCGCCCGCACCCCGCGTTTGCTCTTTTCGGCGCGCCGGTCGCCCGACCCGGGGGAGTTATGCCACCGGCGAACCGACCTACGCGGACGCATGTCCCGTGTCATCTGCGCCGGCCACGTGAACTGGGACGTCACCCTCCGCGTGGACGCCCTGCCGGAGCCGGACGGCGAGGCGACCGTCGAGTCGCGGGTCGGCGCGGGCGGCGGGAGCGCCGCCAACGTCGCCAGCGGCCTCGTCAGCCTCGACGTGCCCGCCGCGCTCCTCGGGAGCGTCGGCGACGACGAACACGGCCACGCCGCCGTCGCCGAGCTCGCCTCGAAGGGCGTCGACTGCCGCTACGTCGTCAGCGTCGACCGCGGCCCGACCACAGTCAAGTACATCGTCGTCGACGCCGCGGGCGAGGTGTTCGTCCTCGGCTCGCCCGGTGCCAACGAGGCGTTCGAGGCGACGGACCTCCCGACCGACCCGCTCGCGGCCGCCGACCACCTCCACCTGACGAGCCAGTCGCCCGACACGGCCGCGACGCTCGCCAGACGGGCCCACGAGGCCGAAACGACGGTCAGCTTCGACCCCGGCCGGCGCGTCGGCGACCGGGGCTACGCCGACGCGCTCCGCGAGGTGGACTACGTCTTTCTCAACGACCGCGAGGCCGCCACCGCGCTCGGCGAGGCGGCGGTCGAACGCGGCCGGAGCGCCGACGCAGAACCCATGTCGGACGTGACCGAGGCGCTCGCGCGGACGACGCTCGTCCTCAAACACGGCCCGCGCGGCGCGGAGGTCAGAGACGGCGACGAGCGACACGTCCACCCCGGCTACCCCGTCGACGCGGTTGACACGACCGGCGCGGGCGACGCCTTCGCCTCGGGGTTCATCGCCGCTCGCCTCGACGGGGCCGCCTACGAGCGGGCGCTGGCGGTCGCCAACGCCTGCGGCGCGCTCACCGCGGCCGAACCCGGCGCGCGGACGCAACTCAGTTGGCGGCGGCTGGACGACCTCGTCGCGGGCTGAGCCGCCGCCCGCCACGCCGCCGTCATGCCGCCCACCACGCCGCCCTCCACCCCGCTCGACTCCGACCCGACCAGTTTTATCCTCACCAGCCATTCGTCGGGACGATGTTGGACCACCTCCCGGCCGCCATCGCCGCCCTCGACGCCGCGTCGAGTCTCGGCGCAGTCGCCGGGCGACTGCTGGTCGGCGCGGTCGTCGGCGCCGTCGCCGCGGTCGTGATGGCCATCCCGATGTGGCGACAGGACGACGGCTTCACCCCGGCGTACGTCGCCGCGGCGGTCGTCCGCCGGACCTCGCCGGACGAGGTGAGCTTCGGCGACGCCAACGTCGTCCACCACGTCGCCGGCGCGCTCGCGGGCGTCCTCTACGCGGTCGCCTACCTCGCGACCGATGCCCTCGCGCCGGACCTCGGAGTCGCCGGCGTCGACCTCCCCTCGCACCTCGTCGCGACCGCGGTCGTCGTAGCGTTCATCTACGTCGCGTTCGCCCGGTTCGTCCTCCCGCGCGCCGGCCGGCGCATCTACGAGGAGCGCGCGACGGCGGTCCGCGGGCAGTGGCTCCGCTCCTCGCTCGTCTTCGGCGCGACGCTTCTGGTCCTCGCACCGGTGGTCTTCAGCGGGCTGGCGTGACGCCGGCGCGGTCGGTCGACTGGGCAGTCGGCCGGTCGACCGAGTCGCCCCCACCCCCGGTCGAACCGCGTCGTTTTTGCCCGCGACCCGAGTGGGTCGGTATATGGCGAAACAGCCCCACCTCCTCGTCGAAGAAGGCGACGTGAACGACATCGCGCTCATCCCGGGCGACCCCGGACGCGTCGACCGCATCGCAAAGCAGTGCGAGAACGTCGAGGAAATCGCGCAGAACCGCGAGTACAAGGTCGTCAACGCCGAGTACGAGGGCGTCCCGCTCACCATCTCCTCGACCGGCATCGGCTGTCCCTCGGCCGCCATCGCCATCGAGGAACTCGCCCGCGTCGGCGTGGAGACGTTCATCCGCGTCGGCACCATCGGCGCGCTCCAAGCGGACATCGAAATCGGCGACATGATCGTCGCCACGGGCGCGGCCAAGGAGGAGGGGACCTCGAAGCGCTACGAGTCCGAGGTCTACCCGGCCGTCCCCGACTACGACGTGCTCACCTCGCTCGTCGAGTCGGCCGAGGCCAACGACGAGGACGTCCACGTCGGCCCCATCGTCTCCGACGACGCGTTCTACAACGAGTCCGACGAGTACGTCGAAGACTGGAACGCCGCCGGCCTGCTCGCCATCGAGATGGAGGCCGCGACGGTGTTCTCGCTCGCCCGACGGCGGGGCCTCCGCGCCGGCGCTATCTGCACGGTCGACGGCAACCTCGTCGCCGGCACCCAGAAGGGGGCCGACTCCGACGACGAACTCCCCGAGAAGGCGAAGAACAACGTCGAGCGCGCCATCTCCATCACGCTCGACGCCGTCGCCGAACTCGCGTAGACGAGCGCCGTGGACGTCCGCCACCTCGCGGCCCGAGTGGTCGCACGCGCCGGAGCGCTTCGCGCCCGGATTCGCCGGATAGAGCGGCGCGAGAAGGTGGCGTTCGGACGCTGGATAGAGAACACGAACAACCTGCTTCACCTCTCGATTCTCCTCATTATCCCCGTGCTCATCGCCGGGGTGACGCTCATCTCCAACTCGGTCAGCACGCTGTCGTTCCTGCTGTTCCCGCCGCTCGCGTCGGGGTCGTACACCCTGTTTTCGGACCCCGAGGGGCGGTACGCCTCGCCCGTGAAGTTCGTCGTCGCCCTCACGGTCGGCGCGCTCTGCGGCCTCGTCGCGGTCGGCTTCGCCGGGTGGGCCTACGGCCCGACCGGGACCGCAGTCGTCCACCCGTCGGCGGCGGCGCTCGCCATCTTCCTCGCGGGCGTCACGACGTGGGCGCTGGACGTGGAGGCACCCTCCGCGTTTTCGACGGCGCTGTTGACGCTCGTGACGGGCGACGTGAACCCCGAGGAGTACGTGGTGAGCATCTTCTTCGCCAGCTTCGTCATCGCCGTCGCCTTCACCGTCTGGCGCGAGCAGTTCTACGAGCGCCGCGCGGAGTACCTCTACGGGACCGTCCGCGGCGACGACCACGTCCTCGTCCCGATGCGCGGCGAGACGGCGACCCAGACGGCCTTTTTCGCCGCTCGACTCGCCGCCGCCCACAGCGCCGGGAAAGTCGTCCTCCTCGACGTGCTCCCGCCGGAGGCGACCGACGAGACCGACGCGAACTCGAACTCGGACGCCGATGCGGACGCAGACGGCGACCTCGACGCCGACGCCGACGCGTCGGTCGCCCGCCTCGAATCCTGCGCTCACAAACTGCGGACTCAGTTGGGCGTGCCGGTCGAAATCGCCGTCGCGCGCGGCGACCCGCTGACGGCGACCACCGAGGCCGCGGCCAACACCAACTCGGACCTCGTGGTGACGCCCTACGAGGAGGACCGCGGCCTGCTTTCGGACTACATCCGCGGGCTGTTCGGCGGGTCGTACGACACCGTGGCGTTCCGCTCGACCGGCGAGACCTACCGCTGGCGGCGCATCCTCGTGCTCGTCTCGCGGCCGGGCGACGCCGCCCACGCGATGATAGACTTCGCGACCCGCCTCGCCGGGAAAACGGGGAGTGTGAGCGTCACGACCTGCATCACCTCGGAGGTCGAGCGCCGCCCCGCGGAGTCGAAGCTCGCCAACTTGGTCGAGACGGCCGACGGGAACATCGAGACGCGGGTCGCCCGCGCCGACGTGACCGGCTTCATCGCCTCCAACGCCGCCACCTACGACCTCGTGGTGCTCGGCTCCAGCGGCGACCGCTCGCCCGCCTCGCGGTTCATCTCGCCGCCGACGTTCGAGCGCATCCGCGAGATAGACTGCGACGTGGCGGTGTTCGACCGCGGGCACTAAGCGGAGCGAGAAACGCGGAGCAATCGGCGTCGATGGCCGGTTACGACCGGTTCGTCTGCCTCGCCCGTACCGTCAGTTCCGGCCGTCCGGTCCGGATTCGTCTGCCTCGCCCGGCCCGTCCGCCTCGGTTGTCTCGGCGTCGGGCGGGTCGGCCGGCCGTTCGTCGAGCAGTCGCTCCTCGATGGTTTCGAGGCCGCTCCCGCCGATGGCGGACTCGGCGAGGAAGTGGCCGCCGAGCGCCGCCGGGCTGATGACGGTGTTGGCCCCGGCGCGGCGCAGTTTCCGCTCGTTTTCCCGCTGAGTCGCCGCCGCGACGATGTGGATGTCGGGGTTGAGCTGTCGCGCCGTCAGGATGGCCAGCGCGTCTTCGGCGTCGTTGTTGGTGGCGACGACGACGGAGCGGGCGGCGTCGACGCGGGTCCGCTGGAGGGCCTCCTCGTCGCTCGGGTCGTCTGTGACCACGGCGTAGCCGCGGTCGGTGAGGCGCTTGGCGCGGGCCTCGTCGGGCGTGACGATGACGACGCGGGCGCGGTCGCCGAGCTCTTCGAGAATCGGTTCGGTCAGTTCCCCGTAGCCGAGGACGAGAACGTGGTTCTCCAGAATATCGAGTTGTGATTCGGTCATGCGTCCGAGTGCTTTGGTGAGTCGCGCTTCGATTGCGGGCGTGAGCAGGACACCGAGCGCCACGGCGAACGTCGCCACCGTGATGAGGAGCGCCGATATCCCGAACAGCCTGGCGATTGCGGTCTGCGGGTAGATGTCGCCGTAACCGACCGTGCTCCCGGTGACGACGCCGAAGTAGAACGCGTCGAACAGCGTCTCGATGCCGTTGAACTGCTCTCTGAGCGCCCACGCGCCGGCGGTCGTGTACGTCTGTGCCCCCGCGATGGCGAGGAGCGCCGACAGCTGTGTCGCCGTCAGGTCGAGGTCGCGGTCGAACGCCCCGTAGTTGAACCCCAAGAGCGCGAGGCTGATAAGCGAGAGGCCGACGAGCGGGGCCGCCCGCTCGGGCGACTGGACGAGTCCCTGCCCGGCCGTCACCGGGAGCAGTATCGCGGCCGAGTACCACGCGGCGCGGTAGCGGCGGCGGAGCCCGAAGACGCTCGCGAGGAGCAGAAAGCCCGTCAGCGTCCCGGTGAACCCGGCGGTGATGCGGACCGCCTCCGGGATGTACGGGGCCAGCACGCCGCCGCTCACCGGGACGCTGATGTTCAGGACGCCGATGGCGACCGAGAGGACGGCGGCGACGAACACCGTCCCGATGGTCGCGCGGGCACCGACCCACTCGCGGACGGAAGCCATGTCTCTCGCAGTTCTGGCGTCAGAGGGCAAAAGCGGTCGGGTATCGGCCCGTCACGGGTGCGCCGTCACGTCTTTATCCCGTCGGCGAGTGTACCGGCCCATGGCTTCACTCCCCGTCGAAGTCGTCTACGGGCTGTACTTCGGCATCCTCACGGGGCTCGTGCCGGCCGCCGTCGCGTGGCTCCTCGGCTTCGGCTTCCGCTACGTCACCGGCGTCACCGTTCCGGGGCTCGGCGTCGTCGTCCTCAGCGTCGCCATCGCGGGCGCGAGCGGCGGCCTCATGGCGCTGGCCGACCCGAGCATCACGCAGTCGGAAAACCAGGTCAGGCTGACGGTCGCGCTGTTGGTCGTCCTGATGGGGTCGTTGTACGCGCACAACCGCGGCGACGCCTTCGCCAACGACATCCCGCGGAAGATGTCGCTTCGAAAGCTCACCGAGCGGTCGCTGTCGACGGACGTGGTCGAACTCGTCGGCGGCCGCGGGCAGGTCGGCGTCACCGTCACCGGCGAGGTCGGCGACATCGAGGGGTACCCGCCGGTCCCGCTGGACATCCGCACCGGCATCCGAAACGGTGAGTGGACGTTCCCGGCCGACATCCCGCTCGTGGAACTCGAATCGCGGTTCGCCGACCGCCTGCAAAACGAGTTCGACCTCGCCGCCGTCGAGGTCAGACTCGACGAGCGGGCCCGCGCCACCGTCACCGCCGCGGCCCCGCTCGGCGGCCTCTCGAAGCGACTCCCGGCGGGCAAGCGCGCGGTGTCGGTGACGGCGCTCGTGCCGACGGGGCTCGCACAGGGCGACGACGTGGTCGTCGTCGCCGACGGCGGCACCGTCTCGGCGACCGTCGCCGGGGTCGATTCCGTCGCCGAGGTCCCGAGCGAACCCGACGATGACGACGACGCGGACGCCCCGAAGGCCGCGCCGCGCGCCCCCACGGCCGTCGGCGGCGAGGGTCGTATCACGCTCGCGGTCGACCGAGGCAAGGTCGAACCGCTCCTCAAGAGCGACGTGGAGCGCTTCGTCGTCACCTCCCGCGGCGTCCGCCGGGAGTTCGAACTCGTCTCCCTGCTCCGCCGGGCCGGCAAGCGCTTCTCGCGGCTCTCGGTTCGGTCCGAGAGCCCGCTCGACGGTGTGAGTCTCGGAACGGTGGGGGTCCGCGACGCCTACGGCGTGGCCGTCCTCGCGGTCCGCCACGGCGGGAACTGGACGGTTGCGCCGCGAGGCGACCAAGAAGTGTCCGCCGGCGACACGCTCTACGCGGTCGGGTCGAGGAGCGACCTGACCCGCTTCGAGGAGGCGGTGGCGTGATGTCGGTAGGGCTCACCTCCGCCGCCCCCGCCGCCGACCTGTTCGCGGCGGTCGGGCAGTCGGCGGCCGTCGCCGGACAGGTGTCGATTCCGCCGGCCGACGACTCGCTCGTCCCGCAGGCGCTCCGGCTCGTCGGCCTCGTTGTCGGCGCGTTCGTCGTGTCGGCGGTCGCCTCGCTTCTCTACCGCTGGTACACCCGCGAGATAATCCCGCGGGCGCTGGCGGTGCTGTTCGGCGGCGCGGTCGTCGCGCTCTATCTGAACACTATCGGCCTGTTCGGCGCGTTCACCACCGGCACCGAGACCGAGGTGTTCCAACTCGACACCGTGCTTTTCAACGTCGCGTCGCTCGCCGGCGGGGCGCTCATCGCGCCGGTCGGCCGGGTCGCCGGCGACCGGCTCGCGACCGACGTGTTCGCCGTCGCGGGCGCGAAGGAACTCGACGCCGACGTGAGCCGACTCGTCCGGACCGTCGGCCGCGTCATGTCGGTGACGCTCCCCGATGACATCGGCGACATCGAGGGGTACGACCCGGTCGCCGAGAGCGTCAAGACCCAGCTGAGCGGGAAGACGCTGTTGTTCCCCCGGCGGCTCAGCGAGGCCGAACTCCGCGACCGACTCGCGACGCGCATCAAGGACGACCACGGCGTCGGCCACGTCGACGTGGAGTTCGAGGCCGGCGGGAGCGAGGTGTCGTACCTCGCGCTCGGCAGTCGCGCGGCCGGCCTCGGGCCGACGCTCGCGCCCGGCACCGTCGCGGTCGCGATTCGCGGCGACCCCGGCTCCGGCGCGGCCGCCGGCGACCCCGTGCAGGTCTGGTCGGTTCCGAAGCCGGACGCGGGCGACGAGGAGGACGAACCATCCGACGGCGGCTCCGTGGACGCATCTGAACCGTCCGAGGCGACCGCCGCCGTCGAA
Organism: Haloferax chudinovii; assembly: GCF_042663345.1. Classification (NCBI taxonomy): domain Archaea; kingdom Methanobacteriati; phylum Methanobacteriota; class Halobacteria; order Halobacteriales; family Haloferacaceae; genus Haloferax; species Haloferax chudinovii. The sequence goes on along the minus strand of NZ_JBHTAB010000001.1, from coordinate 530,496 downwards.
TCGACCGAGACGCCGACCCCCGCCGGCGAGCCCGATACCGGCTCGCTGTCCGACGGCGGCACCGACGCGCCGACCGCGCCGACCGCACCGACTCGCGTCGCCTTCGGCGAACTCCGCGGCGTCGCCGACGACGTGGCGACCGTCGCCCTCGACGAGGAGGACGCCGACAGCCTGACGAGCGGCGAGCAGTACCGACTCGTGACGCTCCCCGCGGACCCCCACGTCGACCGCGAGTTCGCGTCGCTCCTGCGGAACGCCGACGAGACGATGGCTGTCACGACCGTCGCGTCCGGTGCCGACCTCGACGGCGTGACGGTCTCAGAGATCGACACCACGGTCGTCGCCATCCGGTCTTCGAACCGTCCCGTGGACGCGATTCCCGGCCGGGGACGCGAACTGGCGGCCGGCGACACGCTCTACGTCGTCGGCCGGCCGGAGGTGCTCCGGAAGGTCGAACGCCGGGCGACGACCGACACTGGCCGCACCGACGGCGGCGACGACGACGGAGCCGACACCGGCGGCTCCGACGGCTCGCGGTCGTCCGGGGCGCAATCCTCATGAGCGCCGGGCGACGAGACGGGAGTATGGAGTGGAAGCTGTTCGCCGACCTCGCGGAAGTCACCGGCGCGCGCACCGTTCGAGTCGACGTCGGCGGCGACGCGACCGTCGGCGACGCGCTCGACGCCCTCGTCGGGGCGCACCCGGCGCTCGAATCGCGGGTGTTCGGCGACGACGGCGAACTGTACGACCACATCAACGTCCTCCGGAACGGCGAGGCGGCCGCGCTCGGCGAGGCGACCGCCGCCGGCGACGAACTCGCGCTGTTCCCGCCGGTCAGCGGCGGCTAGCGCGGAGTCGTCGCCCCGGAGCAACGTCGCCCGGTCGGTGGTTGGTTCTCGAGCCCTGATGGACGACCCGAGAGCGGCCGGTCTGTCAGCACGCGGGACGGGGTACGACGGCACGGATGGAACTGGACCAGATAGAACAACGGAACGAAACGAGATGGAACAACGGAACGGGATAGAACGGAGCGGGGAGACGCGTCGCGGTCGGCCGCGAGCGAGAAGGCGAGTGCCGAAGTTACTCGCTCGGGCGCGGCAGTGCCGTAAAGAGCGTCTCGACGATGGTGAAGGGGTCGTAAGTAGACTGGTGGCACTGGCAGTAGACGCCGTCTTCGCCGCCGAACGTGGCGGAGCTGGCCGACTGCTTGTAGCCGGGGACACAGCAGAAGTGCGTACACTTGTTGAGCCACGCGATGACGCCCTGATCCGTCGAGGCGGAGAGCCACTCGTTGTCCTGTGCCGCCTCCTCGATGCGCGTCGAGCGGACCACCTGAATCGGCATCGTGTCTTCGGTGTCCTGCGAGCGCCACGTCCCGGTCGCGGGCATCCCGAGACCGGCCTGTCCGATGCCGTTGCCCCACGTCTCGTACTCGTCGAAGTCGTTGACGTTCAGGCGGTCGCCGGCGCTGTAGGTCTCGGACTGCCAGTCGTAGGCCCCGTTGTCGGAGCGGAAGTAGTTGTCCGACTCGAAGTTCGGGCCCAACCCGTCGTAGGTCTGGACGCCGCAGTACTGGAACCAGTCCTGCGAGTAGGTGACGCCCGTGCCCTGGTAGTCCTCGTTGATGGCGAGTTCGACTTCCACACCGTTCTGGGTGATGGTCTGGACCTCGGGCCAGACGCCTCTGATGTAGCCCTCGTCGTCGATCTCGATCGGAATCTGCGGCATGCCGCGCGGTGCGGGACCGCCGGTGTTCTCGATGGCGTACGCCTGCGTCGGCCCACCACCGGAACCGGTGGACGACGTTGCGGTGTTGATGGCGGCCGCGCCTGTCGTTCCCACGCCCGCGAGCGCCGCTCCCCCGACGACGCCCTTGACGAACCGACGGCGACCCGAATCGGCGGGGTACTTGTCGCTATCGCTCATACATCCACCTTCGACCCGGTCAGTAAAAGCGTGACGAATCAGCCGTGGTAGTACGCCCCACGAAACGGCCGCCCGCGAGGGGTTCGGCCCGCCGACCCCGCGGCCGAAGAAACTGGACGAACCATTAGAAACGTTCGTTTAGGTCTCACCTCCGGGCAAATTTTCGGCGTTACTCGTGGGCTTTTAGAATGTGGTACTCGTATTCGAGTAGGATGCGATTGCACACCAGAGACGTGCGGCAAGATGTCCGCGAGCTGGGGGCACTGCTCGGGGACGTGCTCGAAGCGCAGACGTCGACGGCGTCGTTCGAGACGGTCGAAGAGCTTCGACAGGCGGCCATCGCCTACCGGAAAGGCGAGTCCGGGTCGCGCGAGCGACTCTACGACGTGGTCGGCGACCTCGAACCGGAGCGCGAGAGCGTCGTCGCTCGCGCGTTCACGACCTACTTCGAACTCATCAACCTCGCCGAGGAGCGCGAGCGGGTCCGCGTCATTCGCGAGGCGTCTCAGGAGGGGACGCTCGAAGACGGCATCCTCGACACGCTCGACGCGCTGGACGACGAGGAGGTCGACGAGGAGCTTCTGGGACGCGTCCTCGAAGACGTGCTCATCGAGCCGACCTTTACGGCCCACCCGACCGAGGCCCGTCGGAAGACGGTGAAATCGAAGCTCCGCTCCATCGCCAACCGGCTGGAGACGCTCGACGAGCGCCGCCTCACCGACCTCGAACACGACCAGGAGTGGCGGCACGTCGTCGCCGAAGTGACGAGCCTCTGGCAGACCTCGCAGGTCCGCGACCGACGCCCGGAGCCGACCGACGAGGCCCGCAACGTCCAGTGGTACCTCGAAAACACGCTTTTCGACGTGGTCGGCGAGGTGTACGAGGAACTCGAAGAGGAGCTCCGCGCCGAGTATCCCGGCCTCGACGTGCCGAAGCTGTTCGAGTTCCGCTCGTGGGCCGGCTCCGACCGCGACGGCAACCCCTTCGTCACGCCCGAGGTGACGGAAGACACGCTCGAACGCCAGCGTAGCGTCGCCCTGGAAAAGTACAGCGACTCGCTCAAGCGTCTCTCCGGTGTGCTGAGTCAGGACGCGACACGAATCGACCCGGGCCACGAGCTCGAACGCTCGCTGAAGGCCGACCGCGACCTCCTCCCCGTCGTCGCCGAGGAGGCCGACGAGCGCTACCCCAACGAGCCGTACCGCCAGAAACTCAAGCTGATGCGCGAGCGAATCCGCCGCGTCGAGGACGTTCGCCCGAACGGTTACGCCGACGTGAGCGAACTCATGGCGGACCTCGAAGTCATCGACGCCAGCCTCCGCCGGACCGGCGCGGCGCAGGTCGCCGACGTGTACGTCGAGCCCCTGATGCGGCAGGTCGATACGTTCGGCTTCACCCTCGCCAGCCTCGACCTCCGCGACCACCAGGAGAACCACACCGAGGCCGTCCACGAGGCGCTGGCCCACGAGGGTCTCGACTACGACGGTAGCTCCGAGGACGAGCGCGTCGAACTGCTCACGGACGCGATTCTACAGGAGGAGCCGGTCATCGACCTCGAAGAGCCGGGCGACGTGTCGGAGACGGCAGAGCGCGTCCTCCGCCGCTTCCGCAGGCTCGGCGAGTGGCAGCGCGAGTACGGCGTCGGCGCCATCGACACCTACTGCATCTCGATGACCGAAGAGCCGTCACACGTCCTCGAAGTGCTGTTCCTCGCCGACCAAGCGGGTGTCGTCTCTCTGCCCGACCACTGCGGCATCGACGTGGTCCCGCTCCTCGAAACCGAATCGGCGCTCAACGGCGCGCGCCGCATCATGGGCACGCTGTTCGAAAACGAGGCCTACGGGACGGCGCTCGCCGCCCGGAACGACGTCCAGGAAATCATGCTGGGCTACTCCGACTCCAACAAGGAAAACGGCTTCCTCGCGGCCAACTGGGACCTCTACAAGAACCAGCGCCGCCTCGCCGACATCTGCGACGACTTCGACGTGACGATGCGGCTGTTCCACGGCCGCGGCGGCTCCATCTCCCGCGGCGGCGGCCCCATGAACGAGGCCATGCTCGCGCTCCCGAACGAGACCGTCACGGGGCAGATTAAGTTCACCGAGCAGGGTGAGGCCATCGCCGAGAAGTACGCCAACCCGCGCATCGCGGAGCGGAACCTCGAACAGATGCTCAACGCCCAGATTCGCGCCCGCCTGCAGGCGATTCGGACGCCCGAAGAGGAGGTTCCCGACCGCTGGGTCGACGCCATGGACACGATGGCGGCCGCCGCGCGCGAGGAGTACCGGAACCTCCTCGAATCCGACGGCTTCGTCTCCTACTTCGAGCAGGCGACGCCCATCACCGTCATCGAGGAACTCAACCTCGGCTCTCGCCCGGCCTCCCGGTCCGACGAGCGGAGCGTCGAGGACCTCCGTGCCATCCCGTGGGTGTTCTCGTGGACCCAGTCGCGGTGTATCCTTCCCGGCTGGTACTCGCTGGCCGCCGGCGTCAACGCCTTCCTCGAAGACGGCGGCGACATGGACGACCTCCGCGAGATGTACGACGAGTGGGCGTTCTTCCGAAGCACGTTCGACAACGCCGCGATGGCGCTGGCGCGCACCGACCTCGAAATCGCCACCGAGTACGCGAACCTCGCCGACGAGGAGCTCCGCGAGGAGTTCTTCACCCGCCTCACCGACGAGTACGAGGACGCCGCGGAGCTGATGCTCGACATCAGCGAGCGCAGTAGCCTCCTGAAGCGCGAGTGGCTCGAAGAGAGCCTCCGCCGCCGCAACCCCTACGTCGACCCGCTGAACCTACTGCAGACGCACCTGCTGTCGCAGACCCACCGGACCGACGAGGAAGAACAGACCCTGCGGCTCACCGTCAAAGGCATCGCCGCCGGGATGAAAAACACGGGCTAACGCGAACGCGAACGCGACGCCGACCCCCTCGGCCACCCGCCGAGGATTCCGTCGCCGCGCCGTCGGGACCGATTAGGCCCGACGGAGGTCGTATGGGTTCGAACACACCGGACAGGTCTGCCGCGCGATGCGGTACTCGCTTTTCAGCCGCTGTCTGACGCCGTCGAAGTCGGCGTCGCCCTCGTATCTCGATTCTACGTGCTGTCCGCAGTGTGGGCACACCACCACCACCGTTGCCATATTTGACAGTACGGGCGAGTCCATCATATATGTTCACCCGGGTTATGACGGGACGAACGTCCCAGTCTGTCGGGGTATGCGTGACGACGAATACGAGAGACTGAGCGGCCGAGCGGTGGAAAAATGGGGATTTTCAGCGCCGCCGTCGGCCGGGAGCGGGCCGGGTCAGCTCAGGCGCGGTTCCACGGCGCTTCCTCGAACTCGACGATGCGGTGGGTCGAATCGAGGGCGTCGATGGCGGCCACGTCCTCGTCGTCGCGGTCTTCGAGTTTGTACGTCCCGAAGCCGAGTCGCGGGAACTCTGTCACGGACGGACGATTGCGACCGGGGGGTCAAACCCTGCGGTTGCGGAAGTCGTGGGTACACTTACCACCCGCCCGCCAGTTATCGCGGGTATGCCCTCCGAGAAGGAGAAGATGCTCGCGGGCGACCCGTACGACGCGAGCGACCCGGAACTCGTCGCGGAGCGGAAACGCGCGCGCCGACTCACCCGCCTGTTCAACGACACCGACGAGACCCGGACCGAGCGCCGCGAGGAACTGATTCGAGAGCTGTTCGGGGAGGTCGGCGAGTCGTTCGAAATCGAGCCGCCGTTCCGCTGTGACTACGGCTACAACGTCCGCGTCGGCGAGCGGTTCTTCGCCAACTTCGACTGCGTCTTCCTCGACGTCTGTCCCATCACCATCGGCGACAACTGCCAGCTCGGGCCGGGCGTCCACGTCTACACGGCGACCCACCCGCTCGACGCCGCGGAGCGAATCAACGGACTCGAGTCGGGCGAGCCGGTGACAATCGGCGACAACGCGTGGCTCGGCGGCCGCGCGGTCGTCAATCCCGGCGTCACCATCGGCGACGGCGCGGTGGTCGCCTCGGGCGCGGTCGTCACGAAGGACGTGCCCGACTCGGTGGTCGTCGGCGGCAACCCGGCGCGGGTCATTAAAAGGCTGGACTGACCGGGCGCGCGCCGTCGAGTCGGCGTCACCGCCGCGTCGCGGTCGCGCGATTCTCTCGGATTCGGGTGCGTGCGGTGCTCTGGCACACGGTGTTCCCTCCGAAATGGTTTTGAAGTACGCTCGCACACGGTCAGTATGCCGACGGACGAATACGACCCAGAGATGGGGCGCAAGTTCATTTTCGTAACCGGGGGTGTCATGTCCGGCCTCGGGAAGGGTATCACGGCCGCGAGCACCGGCCGACTCCTGAAGAACGCCGGGTTCGACGTCACCGCGGTCAAGATAGACCCGTACCTGAACGTCGACGCCGGGACGATGAACCCCTACGAGCACGGGGAGGTGTACGTGCTGAAAGACGGCGCGGAAGTCGACCTCGACCTCGGGAACTACGAGCGGTTCCTGGGCGTCGACATGACCGCCGACCACAACATCACGACGGGCAAGACCTACCAGCACGTCATCCAGAAGGAGCGCGACGGCGACTACCTCGGGAAGACGGTCCAGATTATCCCGCACGTCACGGAGGACATCAAGCGCCGCATCCGCGAGGCGGCCGAGGGGACCGACGTGTGTCTCGTCGAGGTCGGCGGCACCGTCGGCGACATCGAGTCGATGCCGTTCCTCGAATCGCTCCGTCAGTTCGCCTCCGAGGAGGAAGACGGCGACGTGCTTTTCACCCACGTCACGCTCGTCCCCTACTCGAAAAACGGCGAGCAGAAGACGAAGCCCACCCAGCACTCCGTCAAGGAACTCCGAAGCATCGGTCTCCAGCCGGACATCCTCGTCGGCCGCGCCGACGACAAACTCGAGCCGGCGACGAAGAGCAAAATCGCGCAGTTCTGCGACGTGCCGGACGCCGCGGTGTTCTCCAACCCCGACGTGCCGGACATCTACCACGTCCCGCTGATGGTCGAAGAGGAGGGCCTCGACGAGTACGTCATGGAGCGGCTCGGCATCGCCGACGAGGCGATGCCGAAAGAAGACCGCGACAACCGCTGGCGCGAGCTCGTCACGGCCGACCGAACCGGCTCGGTCGACATCGCGCTCGTCGGCAAGTACGCCCTCGAAGACGCCTACATGTCCATCCACGAGGCGCTCAAGCACGCGGGCATCGAGTGCGGCGTCGACGTGAACATCCTCTGGGTCGACTCCGACGAGATGCTCGACAAGCACGAAGAGCGCCTGAAGGACGCCGACGGCGTCGTCGTCCCCGGCGGCTTCGGCTCCCGCGGAACCGGCGGCAAAATCGAGGCCATCCGCTACGCCCGCGAGAACGACGTCCCCTTCCTCGGTCTCTGCCTCGGCTTCCAGATGGCCGTCGTCGAGCAGGCCCGGAACGTCCTCGGCCACGACGAGGCCCACTCGGCCGAACTCGACCCCGACACGCCCTACCCCGTCATCGACCTCCTGCCCGAGCAGTACGAGGTCGACGAGATGGGCGGTACGATGCGCCTCGGCGCGCACGACACCGACATCGACGCCGGCACGCTCGCAGAGGCGGTGTACGGCGGTACCTCCTGTACGGAGCGCCACCGCCACCGCTACGAGGTGAACCCCGAACTCATCGACGAGCTCGAGTCCGAGGGACTTCGCTTCTCCGGCCGCGCCGAAAACCGCATGGAGATTCTCGAACTGACCGACCACCCGTTCTTCTTCGGGACGCAGTTCCACCCCGAGTTCCGCTCTCGACCCGACCGCGCGAGCCCGCCGTTCCTCGGCTTCCTCCGCGCGGTTCTCGGCGAGCTCGACGCGCGCGAACTCGGTAACGAAGAGGTGACAGCATAATGGTACACGTAGACGAATTCATCGAAGACGCGACCGAATCGATTCGCGACCAAATCGGCGACGAGCACGCAATCATCGCCCTCTCGGGCGGCGTGGACTCCTCGGTCGCCGCGACGCTCGCCTACGAGGCCGTCGGCGAACAGCTCACCCCGGTCTACGTCGACACCGGCCTGATGCGCAAAGGCGAGACCGAACAGATTGCGGACACCTTCTCGTTCATGGAGAGCCTCCGCGTCGTCGACGCTCGCGACCGCTTTTTCGACGCGCTCGAAGGCGTCGTCGACCCCGAGGAAAAGCGCAAGGTCATCGGCGAGCAGTTCATCCGCGAGTTCGAGCGCGAGGCCAAAGAGACCGACGCGCAGTACCTCGTGCAGGGGACCATCTACCCCGACCGCATCGAGTCCGAGGGCAACATCAAGTCCCACCACAACGTCGGCGGTCTGCCGGACGTGGTGGACTTCGAGGGCATCGTCGAACCCGTCCGCGACCTCTACAAGGACGAGGTCCGCGAGGTCGCCCGCGCGCTCGGCCTCGAATCCATCATCGCCGAGCGGATGCCGTTCCCGGGGCCGGGGCTGGCGGTCCGCGTCCTCGGCGAAGTCACCCCCGAGAAGGTGCAAGTCGCCCGTGACGCGTGTCACGTCGTCGAAGACGAGACCGAAAAGCACGAGCCGTGGCAGGCGTTCGCCGCCGTCATCGGCAAGGGCACCGGCGTCAAGGGTGACAACCGCGTCCACGGCTGGATCGTCTCCGTGCGCTCCGTGGAGTCGCGCGACGGCATGACCGCCCGCGCGCAGGAACTGCCGTGGGACACCCTCCAGCGCATCCAGTCACGTATCACCGGGACGAACGAGAACGTCGCCCGCGTCGTCTACGACGTGACCCACAAACCGCCGGCGACCATCGAGTACGAATGACGACCGCAGTCGTCGCGGGGGCGGACCCCGACGGACTCGGCGAAGCGCTCGAGGACGAGGGCGCGACGGTCGTCCGCGTCACGGGCATCGCCTCCGCCGACTCGCTCGGCGAGGCCGGCATCGAAGACGCCGACCTGCTCGTGCTCACCGACATGGACGACGCGACGGCCATCGCGGTGGCGAAAGAGCTGAACCCCGGCGTGCGCGTCGTGACCTACGCCTACGACACGCTTCCGGAGTTCGCCAAGGGGCAGGCCGACCTCGCCATCGACCCGAACCTGCTCGCGGTCGACGTGGTCGCCGAAGAACTCGTCTGAGCCGGTCAGGAGTTCCTGACCGTCTCGACACGCAGATTTTCTTGCACTATTTTAGGTGTGCAAATGTCGAGTTCATCTCGGTCATTCTGGCTGTTGCAGATGTCGTCTCTCTCGACGAACGATGCTGAGATGTCTGTCGCGTGCGCTGAGTCGATACCGGTCGCCGCCCGCCGCGAGCGCCGAAACCGACCGACTGCGGCGGGCAACTCCGGCCCGCGTTGCCATGGTCGAAACCCCCTTTTGGCGTCCCCGTCGATAGCCGGTGACATGGTTCGGGTCTCGACCGGCGCGCGCATCCACTTCGGCTTCCTCAATCTGAGCCTCGCCCGCGACCGGCTCTACGGCGGCGTTGGCGTCGCGCTCGACGAGCCGCGGGTGGTCGTCGCCGCCGAGCCCGGGGCCGACGTTCAGTGCCGGCATCCCGCCGCCCGCGAGTACGCTGAACAGGCGGTCGAACTCCTCGGCGTCGAGGGTGTCGACCTCTCGGTCGAGCGCTCCCTGCCGCGACACGCCGGCCTCGGGAGCGGGACACAGCTCGCGCTCGCGGTGTTGCGGGCGGTCGCGGCCGCCACCGACCGCGAGGCCGACGTGCGCCGACTCGCCCCCGAGATGGGCCGCGGCGGCCGCTCCGGGGTGGGCGTCGCCACGTTCGAAGCCGGCGGGGCCGTCCTCGACGCGGGCCACCCGACCGCGCGCTTCACCACCGACCGCCCGGAAGACGGCTCGTGGTCGGTGCCGGCGGTCGCCGCCAGACACGAGGTTCCCGTCAGCTGGCGGTTCCTGCTCGTCGTCCCCGACGCGGACCCCGGCCGCAACGGCGCGGCCGAGGAGTCGAGCATGCGCTCCGTCGTCGAGCGCGCGGACGCGCAGACCGGTGACCGAATCGCCGGCATCGTCACCCGGCGGCTCCTCCCGGCGCTCGCCGAGGGGTCCGCCGAGCGCTTCGGGGAGGCCGTCGAGTCCGTCGGCCGACTCAACGGGACGTGGTACGCCGACGAGCAGGGCGGCGTCTACCGGCCGCCGGTCGGCGCGCTCGTCTCGTCGCTGTCGGAGTCGCCCGTGGTCTACGGCGCGGGCCAGTCGTCGTGGGGACCGTGCGTCTACGGCGTGACCGACGCCGACCACGTCGACGAAGCGGTCGAGGCGGGCCGGGCGGCGCTGGCCGACGCCGATATCGACGGCTCCGTCTCGGTCGCCCGCGGGCGGAACCGCGGCGCGCGCGTCGAGTGAATGGGTGTGAGCGTCTCGGGGCGGGTGGTACGCGGCGACCGCGACGGCCTCACCGCGCTCCCCGAAACGCCTAACCGACGCGACCGAGTCGGCTTCGGTATGTCTCAAATCCCCTTCGGCGTCCCCCGCCTCGACAGTATCATCGGCGGCGGCGCACCCCCGGGGAACGTCGTGCTCCTCGCGGGCGAGTCCGGCGCGGGCGCTCGGGAGTTCCTCTACACGAGCGCGACGATGAACGCCCTCTCGCACACCGACGCGGAGCTGTTCGACCTCCACTACGGCTCGCTCGCGGACACCGCGACGCCGCCGCCGGAGGTTCATTACGTCTCGTTTACCGCCGGCGAGGAGTACCTGCGCCGCGAGATGGGCTACACGATGGACGACGAGGTCGTCGAGTCCGCGGTCGAACACATCGAGTTCCACGACCTCTCGCCGGAGTACTTCCAGCTCAGCCCGATTCCCCGCGAGTGGTATCTCGGCCAGCCGACGAAGCTGGAGGACCTCGGCCACCGACACGACCGCGAGTCCGTGTTGGGCGCGCTGGGGAGCACCCTGAGCGAACACGCCCCCGGGAACCTCGTCGTCATCGACTCCCTGACCGACCTCGTGGCGAGCCAGTCCGACGAGATGACGTGGTCGGACATCGCGATGGTCATCAAGGGCCTGGAGAAGGCCTCCTACCAGTGGGGCGGGCTCATCCTCGTGCTCGCGAGCACCGAAGCGCTCTCGAAGACCGAACTCGGCGTCCTCAAGGGTGCGACCGGTGGGTCGCTACTTTTCGAGTGGGAGTCCGGGGGGTCGAAGCGCGCGCGGACCATGGTCGTCCAGGAGTTCCGCGGCGTGCTCGCCCGACTGGAGAGCGAGAACATCGTGCAGTTCGAGACCGAGATTAACGAAAGCGGCCTCGACGTGAGTGACGTGCGGAAGATTCGCTGAGCGAACCGGCGCGGGGCCGTGCGACGACCTGTCTCCGATTCGGGGACAGTTCTTAAGGCTCCGTAGACAAACTGGACACGAAGATGGAAGGGGAAGACGGGCTGTCGCTCTCAGACGACCTCCGCACGTGGGTCAAAGCACGCGCCGACGAGGAGGGCGTCGACCGGGAGACGGTACTCGCGCGGGCCCTCGGGACCTACCGGCTCGCCGTGATCGACGCGGGCGAATCAATCGACGGGAGCGCATCGGTTCCCGACCGCCTCGACGGGGTCGAGGGTCGCGTCGAAGCACTCGAAGATGAACTCGACGAGAAGATAGCCGACGTGCGGACGCGCGTCGTCCAGGTCAAACGCGAGACCGACGAGAAGGCGCCGCGCGACCACGCGCACCCCGAGTTGGACGGCGAACTCGACCGGATAGCCGACGACGTGCACGCGGTTCGCAACCGCGTGGCCGACCTCGACGACCGACTCGACGCCGGGTTCGAGAACTTCGAGGAGATTCTCAGCTACCTCGACGAGACGACGGCGACGCTCGACGAGAACCTCCGGACGGTCGCGCGGACGCTCCTCGACCTCCGCGGGCGGGCGGCGGACCTCGAGGCCGCCGACCTCGAACGGACGGCGCTCGCCGAACTCCTCCGTTCGGCGAACGCGGCCGGCGAGAAGAAAGCGCGGTGCGAAGAGTGCGACGCGACCGTCCACCTCGACCTGCTCGCAGAACCCCGCTGTCCGTCGTGTCGGACCCCCTTCCGCGAACTGTCGTCGTCGCCCGGGTTCTTCGGAACGGCGACGCTCCACACCGGCCGGCTTCCCGCGCTGGAGGCGGCTGACTCGTCCGACGCGACCGACGAGATCGAAGACCTCCTCGACGAGGCCATCCCCGACGAGCGGGACGCCGACGCCGGTTCGGACGCCGGTTCGGACGCGGACGACACCCCTATCGACGAGCGCGACCGGTCCCCCACCGCCCGAGAGGAGGAGTCCACCCAGCGGGGCGCCGGTGCCGCGGCGGGGAGCGAACACGGCGACGACTGAGACCCCACGAAGACGATGACCGACGACAACGACCCCACGGACGACGCGGCGAGAGACCACACATATAGCTTCGACGACCGCGGTGACCGACCCGAGCGCGACGACTCGACAGACGGCGCGTCCGACGCCGAGAACACCCCGGAGGCGGACCGCGGCGAACGCAACGACGACGCCGATTCGGCCCCGCTTTCGGACCTCGCGGGGCGCGTGGCCGAGCGCCGCAACCGCTCGCGCGTCACCGACCAGCGCGACGACGTGACCGAGCTCTTCGAGTCGGTCGAGGTCGGCGAACTCGACCGCGAAGACGTGTGGACGTCGCTCGTCGAAGGCGGCGACGACGTGGAGGCGGAGGGCGTCGGCGTCGGAGCCGAGGCCACCCCGGTCGACGCCACCGAGGGCGGCGCGGACCACGTCGTTCCCAAGACCGAGTTCTGCCAGCGCTGTGAGCACTTCGGCGAGCCGCCGAAACTCGTGTGCCACCACGAGGGGACGACCATCGTCGAACTCGAAGACAGCGACCACTTCCGGGTGCGGAACTGCCCGATGGTCGAGACCGACGACTGACGAGCGTCGCGCGGTGAGGCGGCCCGAGTTCTCCCGCGACAGCGCGGAGTGACAGCTTCTTTGCTCTCGGTCCGCTACCGGCGGGTATGCAGTTCTGCGACGAGTGCGGTTCGATGATGGTGAGCCAGAACGGCGCGATGACCTGCACGAACGACGACTGCGGGGGGACCGCCGAGCGCGACGAGGAGCTCGCGGCGGAGTTCGTCTCCACCGAGGCGCAGTCGGACGACGAACTCATCGAAACCGAAGAGGGCGCGGAGTTCGAAGGCAAACCGACCGCGAAAGACGTTCACTGCGACGACTGCGGCCACACGAAAGCGTGGTACACCATCAAGCAGACCGGGTCGGCCGACGAACCGCCGACGCGATTCTTCAAATGTCAGGAATGCGGCTATCGGTGGCGGGAGTACAACTGAGAGACTGACGACACCTACTTCTCCACGTTCACGAATCAAGACCCGAGAGCCGCATCACGCCTCACCCAACTCCGCGGCCGTCACCGCACCCGGTTTCTCCTCACGCTCGTCCTCCGAATCGCTCGCGAGCGCGTAGCCGTAGGGGACGAGCAACAGGCTCCCGAACCAGCCGACGACGAGTCCGAGCGCGCCGAAAATCGTGCCGACGAGGCCGATTGCGACGGCGTCGGCCGCGACGACGACCGCGACGAGCGCGACGCTCCAGCCGACGAGCGACTTCCACGACCCGCGGCGGATGCAGAAGCCGGCGAACAGGCCGAAGGCGGCCACGACGCCGATGCCGGGAACGAGAACGTAGCGCATGCCGAGCGACCCCGTGTTGGTGAGCGTCGTCCCCAGCCACATGGCGGCGAGCGTGCCGGGGACGACCAGTAAGGCGGTTCGGCGGTCCAGCGGGCGGGCGCGGCGTCGAATCCGGAGCGCTCCGAGGAGCCCGAGACCCGCGACGGTGTACGCCCAGCCGATGGGGTTGAACAGGAAGCCGCCGATAAGGGCGAGGAAGTTCCCGAGAATCTCGCCCTCGTTCGCCGGGTGGACGAGGTAGTGTGCGTCGCCGCGCTCGTAGAGCCCCGGCACGACGAAGGTGCTGTTGGTGACGGTGCCGCCGTCGATGGCCTCGCGCACGTCGGCGCTGGCGTTCGCGGCGGGCGTCGACGCCGCGGCGGCGACGGTCTCCCAGTCCGTCGGGTCGAGTTCGATGGTCGCGCGGACCGGGTCGCCAGAGACGTTCAACGAGAGGCGGTAGTACCGGCCGTCGTAGACGGCGAACTCGGCGTCTTCGTTCACGTCCGAGAGGGTCATGTACGCCTCGGGTTCGATGTCGCCGTCGTACCGGCCGGTCCGGGCGGCGGTGGCGACCGGCTCTCGGAGTTGGGGCGTCTCGTTCACCGTCGCGGCGAGGTCGACCACGTCGGGGTCGTAGGAGGCGACGAGACCGGGTGGCGAGTCGACAGTCACTTTTTCGGCTTCGTACGTCGATTCGAGCGACGAGGTCGAGGTGGCGACGGCGAACGACTGGCTCAGCGCGACGCCGACGACGAGGAGGGCGACGACGGCAACGAGTCGCTTGCGGGGGACCATACACCCGGCTTCGGAGCCGAGCCAAAAATGTCGTTCGGTCGAATGGTTTCCGGTCTGTCGTTCGGTCGAACGGTCGCGGGTTGTTTCGTCGCGGGTCGTTTCGTCGCGGGTCGGTGGCGTCGGAGGCGACTCCGTCGCTCACTTCCGTTCTCACTCGACGCCGAGGTTCGACACGAGGAAGTCGGCGACGGCGGCCGCGACTTTCGCCTCCTGTCCGACGAAGAAATGGTCGGCGGCGAACTCGACGACGGGTTGGTGATACTCGCGGGCGCGCTCGACGACGGGTTCCCAGTCGGCGACGTCGTCGCGGGTGCCGTAGACGACCTGTACGGGGACGGGGATGCGGTCGAAGGCGGCGACCGCGTCGAGGTCGTCGGCGAGTCGCCCGGCGGGACCGAGCGCGGAGACGGCGTCCGCGTCCGCGCCCTCCGCGGCCGCGAGAAGCGCCATCGCGCCGCCGAACGAGAAGCCGAACAGACCCACTCGGTCGTAGCGCTCCGCGGCCCACTCGACCGCCCGGAGCGTATCGGCGCGCTCGCCGTAGCCCTCGTCCCACGGGCCGTAATCGAAGCGGAGGCAGTCCACACCGCGGGCGGTGAGCGCGTCGCCGACGGCGACGAGGCGGGCGTCGCCGCGGTGTCCTTGGTGTTGGGGGTGGGGTGGGCAGGCGACGACAATCGCGTCGCCGCGGGCCGCCGCGTCGTCGGTACCGTCCGCGTCGTCGGTGCTGTCCCCGCGGGCGCGGTCGAGAGTCGCCCGCACGTCGCGCCCCCCGGGGACGAGAATCGTCTCGGTCATAGAGACAGGTTGCGCTGGTGAGGTTTTAAGCCGAACGTCGCGTAGTAATTGGGTATGGGAATTCTCTCTCGCACGTCGTACGTCATCCGGTCGAAGATAAACGCCCTCCTCAACCGTGCGGAGGACCCGACCGAGACGCTCGACTACTCCTACGAGAAGATGCGCGACGAGCTACAGCAGGTCAAACAGGGTATCGCCGACCTGACCACCCAGAAGAAGCGACTGGAGATACAGAAGCGCCGCCTCGAAGAGAACGTCGAAAAGCACAACGACCAGGCCCGCGAGGCCGTCCAGCAGGACCGCGAGGACCTCGCCCGCAAGGCGCTCGAAAAGAAGCAGGCCAAGATGAACCAAATCGAGGAGCTGGAGACCCAAATCGCCAGCCTGCAGGAGACGCAGGACCAGCTCGTCAACAAGAAGGACGAACTCCAGAGTCGCATCGAGGAGTTCCGCACCAAAAAGGAGACGATGAAGGCCCGCTACGAGGCCGCCGAGGCGTCGAGTCGCGTCTCCGAGGCGATGACCGGCGTCGGCGACGAGATGGCCGACGTGGGGCGCGCGCTCGAACGCGCCGAAGAGCGCACCGACGATATGGAGGCCCGTTCGGCCGCGATGGATGAACTGATGGACTCCGGCGCGTTCGACGACGCGCTGTCGGACAAAGACTCCATCGAGCGCGAACTCGAAGCCGGTCGCACCAGCGCCGAGGTCGACACCGAACTGGAGACGCTCAAAGCTGAGATGGGCAAGTCCTCCGGGTCATCGTCATCGAGCGAGGGCGCGAGCGACGCCGACGTGGACGTCGAGACCGACGTGGCCGACGAGGAGATCGAAGCCGAACTCGAAGAGCTGAAAAACAAAGACGACTCCTCGTCCTCCTAAACGCACCCGCCCGCCCGCTCCGAACCGACGCCTTGCCCTGAGGTGCTCGGCTGACCCAGTCGCCTCCGCCGTCTCCGCGACCGACCGCCAGTACGCACTTGACCCCGCCGCTCGATAGCTTCGGTCATGTCGAACACCAGCGGGCCGTCGGCGGGCGAGCCCGACGACACGATGCGGGAGCGCGGGACGACGAGCCGCGCGAAGCTCCGCGCCCTCCTCGACGCGGACCGCCGCGCCGTCGCCGCGGTCCCGCTCGTCGTCGTCTTCTGTAGCGTCGTCGTCCTCGGCCAACTGGACCCGACCCCGCTCCGGGTCGCCGTCGAATCGTCGGACCCAATCGAGACGCTCGCGCAGGGCCTTCTCACCGCGATTATCACGGGCGTCACGCTCGTCGTCACCATCAACCAGCTCGTGCTCTCGCGCGAACTCGGGCCGCTGGGCGACCAGCGCGACCGGATGGAGGGGTCGATGAACTTCCGCGAGGACGTCGCCGACCTGCTGGACGCGCCGGTCGCGCCGCCGGAGCCCTCGGCGTTCCTGCGCGCGCTGGCCGAGGGCATCGCGTCGCGGGCGCGGGTGGTCGAAGACACGCTCGATGCGGATGGAGACGCGGACGCGAACGGCGACGCGGGTACGGACGGCGACGCGGGCGATACCGATGACGACCCGACGACCCGGGTCCGCGAGTTCGCCGCGGAGGTCGAGTCCAACGCCGACGCAGTCGCCGAGCGGCTGGAGGGCCGGCAGTTCGGGACGTTCGCGGTGCTGTCGGCGGCGCTGGACCTCAACTACTCGTGGAAAATCTATCAGGCGGCGCGGCTCCGCCGCGTCCACGACGCCGAGTTCTCGGCGGAGACGAAGACGGCGCTGTCGGAGCTTCGCGACGCGCTCGAACTGTTCGGCCCCGCCCGCGAGCACGTCAAGACGCTGTACTTCCGGTGGGAACTCGTCGACCTCTCGCGGACGATGTTCTACGCGGCCGTCCCCGCGCTGGTGGCGAGCATCGCCGCGGTTCTCTTTCTCGACGACCCGACCACGATTACGGGCGCGACGCTCGGCGTGTCGAACCTGCTTCTCGCCGTGGCGTTCGTGGTGGCCGTCTCGCTCGCGCCCTTTGCGGTGCTCGCGGCCGCGGTCCTCCGAATCTCGACGGTCGCAAAACGGACGCTCTCTATCGGGCCGTTCGTGCTCCGGTCGGAGACCCGCGAAGACGACCTCGACTGGGAGTCCTGACGGGTGCGGAGGTCCCGCGACGGCGTCGCCGCGTTACCGCGTCCGCGTCACCGACGCTGTGCGCCGGTTCCCGGTCGGTCGAGCGCTTCGAGGTCGATGCGGCCGTTCGGCATCGAGACGCCCTCGTAGGGGTCGTCAGCGAGGAGGAGCGAGCCGTCGAGGTCGGCGTAGTCGAGAAGCGGCGCGAGGTGACAGCCCGCCGCGATGGCGGCGTTCGTCTCTATCATACAGCCGAGCATGACCTCCAGCCCGTGGGCGCGGGCGGCGTGGATGGCGCGTTTCGCCTCCGTGAGGCCGCCGCACTTCATCAGTTTGAGGTTCGCGATGTCGACGCGGTCGGCGATGCGCGGGATGTCGTCGGCGGTGACGCAGGACTCGTCGGCCGCGATGGGAAGCGCGCCGCGGTCGTAGACGAACTTCAGGCCCTCGCGGTCCTCGGCGGGGACGGGTTGTTCGACGAACTCGACGCCGTGGTCGGCGAGGAACTCGGTCATCTCGACGGCCTCGCGGGGCGTCCATGCCTCGTTGGCGTCGACCCGGATGGTCGCGCTGGGGGCCTCGTCGCGGACGGCCTCGATGACGGCCCGGTCGCGGTCGGTGCCGAGTTTGACCTTGAGCACGTCGTAGCCGGCCTCGTAGGCCTCCGCGGTCTTCTCGCGCATCGTGTCGAGGTCGTCGAGGCCGACGGTGTACGACGAGGCGGGCGTCCGCGAGGGGTCGAGCCCCCAGAGGCGGTACAGCGGGACGCCGAGGCGCTTGGCCGCGAGGTCGTGGAGGGCGATGCTCACGGCGGTCCGCGCGGCCGGGTTGCGGCGGACCGTCTCTGCCATCTCGCGCTCGATGCGGTCGATGGCGTGGGCGTCGCCGACCTCCTCGACCACGGACAGCAGGTCGGGCAAGACCGCTTCGACGGTGTCGGCGGTCTCGCCGTAGTGTGACGACGGGGCGGCCGCGCCGACGCCCGTCATGCCGCCTTCGTCCTCGATGCGGACGACGACGTTCTCGGCGTCGGTCTGGACGCCGCGAGCGATGCCGAACGGCTCCGCGAGCGGCATCGAGACGCGCTCGAACTCGGTCGCGAGCATCTAGAACACCTCGTCTATGAGGTCGGCCGAGCCGAAGCGGACGGGGTCGACCGCGGGGACGCCGAGTTCGTCCGCGAAGGCGTCGATGGCCTCGGCCGCTTCCACGTCGTCGTCGACGTGGGAGGTGTTGAGCATCCCGGCGACCACGTCGGCCTCGTGGACCGGGGCGGCGAGGTTCTCGTACAACGAGACGTACTCCGAGAGGTCGGGGAGCGCGAACTCCTCGTAGCCGTGAATCGCCTCGCGGGTGGCCTCGTGACAGAGCACGAGCTTGTCGGCCATCGACCCGTGGAGGATGCCGCAGGTGACCGCGGAGTACGCCGGGTGGACGATGCTCCCCTGCCCTTCGACGAACAGCACGTCGTGTTCGTCGCCCTGCTCCAGAATCATCTCCTCGACCGCGCCGGCGGTGAAGTCGCTGACGACGCGGTCGACGGGGTTGCCCCAGCCGGCGATCATGATGCCGGTCTGGCCGGTCGGGATGAAGCCCGCGTCGATGCCCCGCTCGCGGGCGGCCTCGACGAGTTCGAGCGTCGCGGTCATCTTGCCGACCGAGCAGTCGGTGCCGACGGTGAGGACGACCTCGGCGTCCACGTCGGCGGCCTTGCCCTGCGCGACGCCGAGGTCGTCGTGAGGCTTGCGAACGTCGTTGATGTCACAGCCGTGTTCGTCGGCGAGGCGGGCGAACTCCTCGTCTTCGGCGAGGAAGTAGTGGAGCCCGGAGATGAGGTCACAGCCGCGTGCGAGGGCGGTGCGAACGTCGTCGCGCCACGTCTCGTCGAACGCGCCGCCGATGGGCGAGATGCCGACGAGGAGAGCGTCGGCGTCGGGCGCGTCGGCCATCGAGGCGACGACGGGCACGTCGGGGAGGTCGCGGCGGTGGTCGGCGGCGGAGGTGCCGGGGTTGTCGCGGTCGAGGACGGCAACCACGTCGTAGTCGGCGTACTTCAGGACGCCCGTGGCGGTCTTCGCGCGGTCGGGGAACTTCTCGTGTGCGAGGACGACGACTCGCTGTGGGTCGTTCATACTGGGTGTCACTACGTGCCACCCTAAAAGGTGGGGCGATTCGGCGTCGACTGCCGGGTCGCGTCGCCGAGTCGGCTACGACTATTCGGGACGGTTGGGAGCGCACCGCGGCGTCGCCGCCGATTCAGAGTCGGTAGAGCCGTGTCGTCCAGAACTCTCTGGAGGCCTCGGCGAGCGCCGCCTCGGGGTCGCCGCTGGCGTCGACGGTCGCGGTCAGCGCGGCGCGGTCGCGAAACTCGCCGAGGACGGTCCGCTCGCCGAGTACGACGAGCTCCGCGTCGTCGCCGGCCGTTTCCGCGCCCGCGTCGGCGTCGCCGTCGATGAACTCGTCGAGCGCCTCGTGACAGCGGTCGAGGTGGTCGTCGATTTGCCCCTCGCGGATGCGCTCGAAGCGGCCCTGTGAGAACCCGCCTTTGGAGTGGGCGGACTTCACGTCGCTCTCGAAGCCCTCGACGAATTCGAGGTCGCCGTGCTCGTAGTGACCGAGGGCGAATAGGTCGCCGCGGACGAGCGCGACTACAGTGGTCTCGGTCGGGTGGAACCACGCCGGAGGGAGGTCGAAACCGTCGCTCCAGGCGTCGAAGCCGTCGGGCTGGCGGGGCGGGGAGAGTGCGACGCTCACCACTCCGGCGTCGTCGGTGAGCGCGACGCAGGGCGCGGCCCGGCGGACGAGCGAGGCGCGGTCGCCGAAGGCGGCGTCGACGGCCGCGGGGAGAGAGCGGTCGTCGGAGACGGCGGCGGTGAGCGCGCCCTCCGCGTCGGTCGAAAACGAATCGAGGCGCGACAGCACCTCGCGGAGGCGGTCGCCGCGGAGGTCCTCGGTCCCGCGGAAGTCGAGGGAGTCGTCGTCGCCCGAGAGGCGCTCCACGTGGTCTTCGAGTTCGGTGATGCGGTCTTCGAGGCGGTTGACCTCCGCCTCGGCCTCCTGTCGCGCGCGGGCCGCCTCCGTTCGGCGCTCGGACTCGCCCTCCAGACGCCCGGCTAACGCGTCGCGTTCGTCTTCCAACTCGGCGATACGCGCTTTGAGTTCGGCTCGGCCCAACAACTCATCCAGCATACACGGACGCGTGCGGGCCGACCACTTGAGCGTTCGGACGCGAGGCGAGCGGGACCGTTCCGCCCGCCGCGACGCCGCGAGAACCGCTTAGGCCAGCCTGTCGTCGGGGCGGTCCGGGACGTCGCCGTCGGGACCACCGGGCGCGAGGTCGTCGGGGTCGTAACCGGCGTACCGGAGCAACTCGGCGGCTCGCGGGGCGTCGGCGAGAAGCACCGGCCTGTCGTCCGGAAGCGAATCGGAGTCCACGGCGTCTCGGGGGAGCGCGAGCGTCCCCGAGGGGACGCCGTCGTCGCCGACGACCGGGAAGTGGGCCGTGTCGAGTTTCATCACGAGCGGGTAGTCGACTCGCTCGACGCCGCGGCCGTCCGTGTAGACGCACTCGTTGAGTCGCTCGTGTTCCGTTCGGTGAATCGCCGCCTCGGCCCCGTCGTACGGTTCGACGTACAACCGGCCGAGGAAGTAACTGCTGGAGAAGCGTTCGAACATCTGTGCGTGTGAATGTCAACCATGGATGGGCATAAGCCTTGTCGGAACCATTTATATCGACACGCAATTCCACCGTCGAGAATCGGGGACGGGAGTCGATACCGGCAGGCGAGAGCGCGGCTCGCGCGCGAGAACTCGGTCGTGAAAACGTCGCGTCTCGCTCGCTTCGGGAGAGCGGTTTCGGCGGGTCGAAGGTGCGGTTACGGGCGGTTCAGTCGTCGCCGCGGGTCGCCGCGGTCATCGACCAGACGGCGACGAGGCCGAGCGCGAGCGCCGGGAGCATCGGCAGGGCCAGCATGGCCGCGAGGTACGGCAGGCCGGCCATCGCCGGGAGCGACGGCACGAGGTACACCGCACCGGGGACGACGAGGAAACAGAGCGCGACGACGCCGACGAGCACCCAGCCACGGCTCCCGAAGCCGGTCGCTTCCGGCTCCGAGCCGTCGCCGCCGACCGCGACGCCGTCCGGTCGGTGGACGTACGTGTCGGACTCGGCGGTGGCGTCGTTCCGAGCCGTGGTGTCAGAGCTCACTATCGGGGATTACGACCACCTTGCCAAAGCCCTGTCGCTCCTCGATGAGCTCGTGCGCGCGGTCGATTTCGCTCATCGGGAGCGTCTCGCGGATGCGGGGTTCGAAGGTGCCGTCCCAGACGAGGTCGAGCACCTCGTCGGCCTCGCCGGGCGTCGCCATCGTCGAGCCGATGACTGAGAGCTGATTCCAGAAGATGTAGTTGAGGCCCGCGCCCGGGTCGGGGCCGGTGGTCGCCCCGCAGGTGACGACGCGGCCGCCCTTGACGAGGCTCTTGAGCGACTGCTTGTAGGTGGCCTCGCCGATGTGGTCGACGACCATGTCGACGCCGCGGCCGTCCGTGAGCGTTCGAATCTCCTTCGAGAAGTCCTCCTCCTCGTAGTTGATGACGTGGTCCGCGCCGCATTCCTCGGCGTACTTCAGTTTCTCGTCGGTGGAGGCGGTGGCGTACACTTCCGCGCCCGCGTAGTCGGCGATTTGGACGGCCGCGTGGCCGACGCCGCCGGACGCGCCGAGGACGAGCACCTTCTCGCCGGGTCGGAGTTCGCCGCGGTCGACGAGCATCCGCCACGCGGTCTGGAAGACGAGCGATGCGGAGCCGGCGACCTCCCACGGCACGCCCTCGGGGACGGGCACGAGGTTCTCCTCGGGAACCGCCGCGAACTCGGCGTGGACGCCGCGGACGTGCTCGCCGATGATGTGGAAGTCCGGCGCGAGCGTCGGGTCGCCCTTCCGGGAGAACTCGTCGCCGCCGCCGGCGACGCCCGCGATGAGCGCGACGCGGTCGCCCACCTCGAACCGGCTCACCCGCTCGCCGACCTCGGTGACGACGCCGGCCATGTCGCTTCCGGGGATGTGCGGCATCTCTAACTCGACGCCCGGAAGCCCCCGCCGCGTCCAGATGTCGAGGTGGTTGAGCGAGGCCGCCTTCACGTCGACGAGGACCTCGTCGGGACCGACTTCCGGGTCCGGGAAGTCGCCGTATTCGAGGACGTCTCGGTCGCCGTGTTCCGTGAATTGGACCGCTTTCATCTCGACCCGACCGAGGATGGGCAGGAACTAAAGTGTGGGTTTACGCCAATCGTCTTTCCTCTTAATCGACATTCGACGAAACATTATGGATTCAAATCATATCGGTGCGAAGATATATACGACACAGGGTTCCCAACATAGTCTAGTTCGACAGTCACGTTCGCCGACAGCTACCGGCGACCCGAACAGGGGCGGTCGACAGGGCTCCAACTCGTTGGAAGGAGTATCAGGCACGTGAACGGAGACGAGACTTCAGCACAGCTTTCGCGCCTCCTCGTGAGGCGGTCGTCGTTCGTCCGGGCGCTCGCGGAGCGACCGCGAGACAAGCGCGGACTCGCCGCCGACCTCGACACCTCGCGTTCGACGGTTGACCGCGTCGTCCGCGACCTCCTCGACGCCGGCTTCGTCGAGCGTGCCGACGGCCGGTATCGGCTGACCTGCGTCGGTCGGTGCGCGCTCGGCGCGTACGACGAGTGTCTCGACTCGCTCCGCGGCGTCCAGGCGGCTCGGGACCTCCTTTCGATGCTTCCGACTGACGCGCCGCTCGACCCGGCGTTTTTGGCGGGCGCGTCGGTTCACACGTCGACGCCGGACATCCCGGACAGCGCGATTCGGGAGCTGTTTTCGAGCGTCGAGAGCGCAGAGCGAGTCTACGGCGTCGCCCCAGTCGCGCTCGTCGGTCAGCTTCGACCCTTCTACGAGACCGCCACCGAGGGTGGGACGGTCGTCGAGATGATTATCGCCGACGAGCTGTTGGACCGACTCGCCGCCGCCCCGGACTCGCACGCGGTCATCACCGACCAGCTCCGACACGAGTCGGTGACGCTCTATCGGGGCGAGGCCCCGTTCCGGTTCGGCCTCTGGGTGACGGAATCGGAGGCGGGGGTCGTCGTCTACACCGACACCGGCGTCGGCGGGGTCGCCCGCAACGACACCGAAGCCGCCGTCGAGTGGGCCACAGAGCAGTTCGAGGCGCTCCGCGAGAACGCGGAACGACTGACGCTCGACTCGCTCGACGGCGTTCCAGACGACGGGTGAGCCGCGCCGGTCGCCGGTGAGTCGTCCGACCGGCCGCCGCGAACCGACGACCGCCGGGGCGACGCGGGAATTTTATCGCCGGACGACGAAGCCGCGGCCGTGAGCGACCACGACCACGGCGACGGCGAGGGGGACGGCGACGACGACCACGGCCATCATCACGGTCACGACGACCACGGCCATCATCACGGCCACGACCATCACCACCACGACGTCGACGAGCTCCGAGCGGCGGTGCTGACGATTTCGTCCACCCGCGAGGTCGACGACGACCCCGCGGGCGACGCGATAGCGGAACTGCTCCGCGAGGCGGGTCACTCGGTGTCGGTCCGGCGGGTCGTCGACGACGACTACGACGAGATTCAGACCGCGGTCGCGCGGATGGCCGACCGCGGCGACGTCGACGTGACGGTCACGACCGGCGGGACGGGCGTCACGCCCGACGACCAGACCGTCGAGGCGACGGCGCAGTTGTTCGGGAAGGCGTTGCCCGGCTTCGGCGAACTGTTCCGGCGGCTCTCGTACGACGAAATCGGCACCAAGGTCGTCGGCACCCGCGCGACCGCGGGCGTCGTCGACGAGACGCCGACGTTCTGTCTGCCGGGGAGCGAGAACGCCGCCCGGCTCGGGACCGCCGAGATAATCGTCCCGGAAGCGCCGCATCTCACCGGGCTGGCGCGGCGCGACGCGGAGTAGGAAAACGCCCCAAAAACCGAGGGTCGTCGGTCGAATCCGACTGCAACGTCTGCCCAGTCGCGGCCATTTAAGTTCGCGCACACGCTCCGATGAGGTATGAGCCAGCAGTCCCCTCGCGAGGAGGACTCGGACGACGTGTTCTCCAGCGGTAAGGACCCGAGCCTCCGAAGCACGGAGGTCACGGAGGGTCCCGACAAGGCCCCGCACCGAGCGATGTTCCGCGCCATGGGTTTCGACGACGAGGACTTCTCGTCGCCGATGGTCGGCGTGCCGAACCCCGCCGCCGACATCACCCCCTGTAACGTCCACCTCGACGACGTGGCCGACGCCGCAATCGAGGGCATCGACGCCGCCGGCGGGATGCCCATCGAGTTCGGGACCGTCACCATCTCCGACGCCATCTCCATGGGGACCGAGGGGATGAAGGCCTCGCTCATCTCCCGCGAGGTCATCGCCGACTCCGTCGAACTCGTCTCCTTCGGCGAGCGCATGGACGCGCTCGTCACCGTCGCCGGCTGTGACAAGAACCTCCCCGGCATGATGATGGCCGCCATCCGGACGGACCTCCCGTCGGTGTTCCTCTACGGCGGCTCCATCATGCCCGGCCAGCACGAGGGCCGCGAAGTGACCGTCCAGAACGTCTTCGAGGGCGTCGGCACCTACGCCGAAGGCGACATGAGCGCCGACGAACTCGACGACCTCGAACGCCACGCCTGCCCCGGCGCGGGCTCCTGCGGCGGGATGTTCACCGCCAACACGATGGCCTCCATCTCCGAGGCGCTCGGGATGGCCCCGCTCGGGTCGGCCTCCGCGCCCGCCGAGTCCGACGAGCGCTACGAGAACGCCCGCCGCGCCGGCGAGGTCGTCCTCGACTGCGTCGAAAACGACCGCCGCCCCTCCGACATCCTCACGAAGGAGTCCTTCGAGAACGCCATCACCCTGCAGGTCGCCACCGGCGGGTCGACCAACGCCGTGCTCCACCTGCTCGCGCTCGCCGCCGAGGCCGGCGTCGACCTCGACATCGAGGAGTTCGACGAGATCTCCCGCCGCACGCCGAAAATCGCCAACCTCCAGCCCGGCGGCACGCGCGTCATGAACGACCTCCACGAAATCGGCGGTATCCCGGTCGTCATCCGCCGCCTCGTCGAGGCGGGCCTGTTCCACGGCGACGCGATGACCGTCACCGGCCGCACCATCGCCGAGGAGCTCGACCACCTCGACCTGCCGGACGACGACGGCCTCGAAGCGGACTTCCTCTACACCGTCGACGAGCCGTATCAGGACGAGGGCGCAATCAAGATTCTCACCGGCAACCTCGCGCCCGACGGCGCGGTCCTGAAGGTGACCGGCGACGACGCCTTCCACCACACCGGCCCCGCCCGCGTCTTCGAGAACGAGGAGGACGCGATGCGCTACGTGCAGGAGGGTCACATCGAGGAGGGCGACGTCATCGCCATCCGCAACGAGGGACCGCGCGGCGGCCCCGGCATGCGCGAGATGCTCGGCGTCACCGCCGCCGTCGTCGGACAGGGCCACGAGGACGACGTGGCGCTTCTCACCGACGGTCGGTTCTCCGGCGCGACGCGCGGCCCGATGGTCGGCCACGTCGCCCCCGAAGCGACCGAGGGCGGCCCCATCGGCCTCCTCGAAGACGGCGACGAGGTGACCGTCGACATCCCGAACCGCGAACTCTCCGTGGACCTCACCGACGAGGAACTCGACGCCCGGAGGGAAGACTGGGAACCCAAGCCGCCGGCGTACACCTCCGGCGTGCTGGCGAAGTACGCCCGCGACTTCGGCTCCGCCGCGAACGGCGCGGTGACGAACCCGGCGCTCACGCGCGACGAATAACGGCGAGTCGCCGCGGCGTCTCCCGCGGCAGTTCCCGCGACGCGGACGCCGTCGTCCGTCGTCAGAACAGGCCGAGTCCGGACGCTCGGTACAGGGCGAGTATCCCGATTCCGAGCGCCGTTCCGGTCGGGACCAGCAGAATCACGTTTCGCGGCTGTTCGGTGAACCCGTAGACGCACAAGCCGAACGGGACGGACAGCAACACGTCTATCGACCACTAGGCGATGATTCGGTTCCACCGCCACGATGAGAACTGCACGGCGCAACCGACAGTCCCCACCGAAGTGACAGTTTAGATGCCGAACCCGGTCGCGGCGTCGCTGACTCCGCGCCCGCGGGGCCGCCGGTTCGACTCGGCTTAGACCACGCGGTTCCGCAGGTCGTCGTCGCCGGCGTCCAGTTTGTCGAGGTTTTCCGCGATGATGTCGGCCATGCGTTCCCAGTACTTCGGGGTGTGGCCGGCGTTGTGGGGCGTGATGAGGACGTTCTCGAAATCCCAAAGCGGGTGGTCCGCGGGGAGCGGTTCGGGGTCGGTCACGTCGAGGGCCGCCCCGCGGATGCCGTTGCTCCGGAGTTGGGAGACGAGCGCGTCGGTGTCGACGACCGGGCCGCGGCCGACGTTGACGAGGACGGTGTCGGGGGCCATCGACGCGAACGCGTCGGCGTCGACGAGGCCGCGGGTGGCGTCCGTCAGCGGGCACGCGATGACGACGTAGTCGGCGCGGGCGAAGGCGTCGTGGAGGCCCTGCTCGTCGTCGAAGCCGACGACCTCGTCGGTCGGGCCGCCCTTCTCCGGCGAGTAGCGCACGCCGGCGGTCTCGACGCCGAACGGTTCGAGTCGGTCCACGACGGCCTCGCCGAGCGCTCCGAGGCCGACGACGGCGACCGTCGACCCCTGCAGTTCGACCGTCGGGTACGACTGCCAGACGTTCGCCTCCGTCTGTCGCTCCGCGACGTGGAAGCGACGGGCGAAGTAGAGGAGGCTTCCGAGGACCTGCTCGGCGATGTTCGGGCCGTGGACGCCGGAGGCGTTGGTGACGGCGACGTCGCGGGCCTCGAACGCCTCGATGGGGAGGTGGCCGGTGCCGGCGAACACGCAGGCGAACAGGTCGAGGTTCTGGGCGGCGTCGAGGTCCGTTTCGTCCACCTCGAAGCCGGTCGCGACTCGGGCGCGGGAGAGGAGGTCGCGCTCCTCTTCGGGCGTCGTCGCGAGGGCGACCTCGCGGTCGGGGAGGCGCTCGCGGAGCGTTTCGGCGTACGCCTCGGCAGACAGGCCGTGAATCTTCTGCCGAAGCACCGCGATGTCTGGGTCGGACATGCTCGATGATTCTCGAAGGCGGTGATGAATCTGTCCGATTCGGACGCGGAAGGCCGCTCACTCGATGGGCTCGCGCCCCCGCGAGCGACGTTTCGAAATCGTCCGGGTGACCGCGACCGCATCGACCGTCGGGTCGACGACAAACCGGGAGCCGTCTTCGCCGAGTTTCCACGCAACGGGCGCATAGCCCTGTGGGGCGGGGCCGCCGTCGACGAACACGAGGTCGCCCGTCTCGTCGCGGAACACGACGGGCTCTCTCGGCTCGTCCGGCTCGTCTGCGGTCATTGACTCGGAGCTACCGCGGTCTCCGCTATAAACCTCCGTCTCCGGTTATCAACTGCTGTATTCAGTTGATGTTTTCGGAGAAAACCGGGCGCAGTAACGCTGTCTGACGATACATGAGTTATCGAATCACAGAATTAGGCGAGAAGAACCCGCGTCAGGTCGTCCGCGGGACCGTCAACTCCGGGGAGTCACGTCGCTCGTGGGACCGTCGGCTCCGGGGGGTCACATCGCTCGTGGGACCGTCGGCTCCGGGGGGTCATATCGCTCGTGGGACCGTCGGCTCCGGGGGGTCACATCGCTCGTGGGACCGTCGGCTCCGGGGGGTCATATCGCTCGTGGGACCGTCGGCTCCGAGGAAGGTACCGAGCGGCGGCGCGTCGGGCGCGAGCGCGACGCGCCGGTGGAAAACGCCCCGAAGGGAGGTGAGACGCGCGGTCTCGAAACCGTCGGACGCCGCGGCGCTTCAGGGGGTTTAATAGCCGAGCGAAGTGCTGTAGCGGTATGGAACGCGTAGATGTCGCCATCATCGGCGGCGGTCCGGCCGGCACGTCGGCGGCACACGCCGCGGCCTCGGCCGGGGCCTCCGCTCTGGTCCTCGAAAAGGGCGTCCCCCGAGCAGACAGACCGGGCCTCGGCCCCGATTCGACGGACGCGGCCGGTATCCTCGACTACTGGGTGGACATCATGGGCATCCACCCCGACGAGTTCCCCGACGACGTCGTGCTCGACATCCTCGACCGCGCGGAGTTCATCGGGCCGAACGAGTCGCTGACGCTTCGGAGCACCGGCATCGACTCCTCGTACGACGAGTTCGGCTACACCTTCCACCGCGCGAAGTTCGACGACTGGCTCCGCGGCCGCGCCGAGGACGCCGGCGCGGAGTACCGCGTGAAGGCCTCCGTCCGCGACGTGGAGACCGACCTCGACGCCGCCGGCGACGACCCCCGCCACGTCGTCCGCCTCGCCAACGGCGAGGACGTGGGCGCGGCGTTCGTCGTCCTCGCCGACGGCCCTCAGCGGACGGTCACGAACAAGGTGCTCGACGACCTGCTTCCGTTCCCCATCACGGACCGCCTGTCGTCGACCGAGGCGAACCACATCGCCTATCAGGAACACCGCGAGTTCCCCCCGGAACTGTTCGACGAGGTCGACGGCGCTATCAAGTTCTGGTGGGGTTACATGCCCGGTCACACGGCGTATCCGTGGGTATTCCCGAACGACGACAACGTCTGCCGAGTCGGCCTCACGATGCCCATCGGTCTCGACATCGACGAGGTCGACGACCGCGATGCGTACACGCTCCTCCGCGAGGACGACGAGCGCATCCCGCAGGGCCGCGAGTACGTCCGCCGCCTCCTCGAACAGGAGTACGGAGACGAGTACGACGTCGAGGAGGACTTCCCGCTCGTCGAGGACCGCGGGAAGACGAAGGGGACAGAGACGTACGCCATCTCCTCGACGCGCCCCATCGACTCGCCCGCGTCGGCCGGCATCGCCGTCACGGGCGGCGCGATGGGCGCGACCTCCGCGTTCCACGAGGGCGGCGACCACGTCGCCGTCCGCACGGGAGCCATCGCCGGCGAGCTCGCCGCCGAGGGCGACCTGAGCGACTACAACGACCGCTGGAAGGACGCCATCGGCGACGAGATTCTCCGCAACGTCGCCATGGCCGAAATCGTCCACGACTACGGCCCCGCCCAGTGGGACAAGACGTTCAAGGCGGCCCGGAAGCTCCTCGAAAAGGACGAGGGCTACAAGGCGTTCAGCGCCTCGAGGCTCACCGCCGGGTTCAGCGCCGCGAAGCTCGCCACGCAGTACCAGCGGACGAAAGTGAAGTACCGCAAGGGCAAGTACGTCCAACTGCGCGAAGACGAGTACGCGCTGTAGCCGTGGGTGCCGAAGGTGGTCGAAGCGGCCGCCGAAGGCCACCCCCGCGAGTCGAGCATCTCGGAGTCCCTGAGCGACTACGACGCCCGCCGGTCGGAACTCGTTTTACCCCCGGCGCGCTAGAGGCGAGTGCGTACCTCAAGTCCCCGGCCGAGTGTTCCCGCTTCGGGAGCGATGACAGCACGGCGAACCCGGGTGCGCAATACCTACTGGCCGGCTAGCGCCGGCGTACTTCGGAACGTCCGCGCCCGAAAGACGGACCGCCCGGCACGAGGGTTTCCCGGTCGACGCGGCACGCCGCCTCGGGATGACACCGGCCGTTAGTGTTCTGGGCGACATCCTCTCCCGGAAAGAGATTTCTTCGACGCTCGTCGGTCGCCAGTCCGACTGGCGAATGCGGCGAATCCGAAACCCCGCGAGCGACCGCTATCGGTCCCCGAACGTCCCGGGCCGCCGCTCGCCGAGGGCCGCGAGTATCGCCCGACGGTACCGTGCGGCCAACGCCGTCACCACGAGTCTGTCGCGGTCGTTGACGCCGAGGGCGACGAGCGCGACGACGTACGTCACCGCGCCCAGCGTCGCGCCGGCGGCGGCGACGAGTCCGCCGGGGCCGGCGAGCGTCGCGCGGACGAGGAGCATGACGCCGGCCGCCGCGACGCCCGCGCCGAGGGGCTTGAGAAACGTCGCGTCGAAGGGCCACAGCCCCTCGAAGCGGCGCAAGAGCACGACCTGAATCGTGTTCTGGACGGCGATGGCGACGGCCGTACCGAGCGCCGCGCCGGCGAGGCCGAACGCCCGGACGAACGCGAACGTGAGGAGCGTGTTCAGGACGGCCAAGAGCCAGTCGAGCGCCATCCGGGCGTACTGGTGGTCGGTCATCATGAGTAGCCACCCCGTCGCGCCGACGGCGCTCCCGACTAAGACGCCGCCGAGGTAGACGACGAGCGGGACGTAGCCAGCCGCGAAGTTCGGGCCGAACACGGTGAGAACCGACCGCCCGTACACCGCGAGCACGGCGAGAATCGGAACGACGCAGGTGACGATGAGCCGCGTCACCGCCGTGTACACCGCGTTGAGCGTCTCCATCTCGTCGTCGGCGTAGAGCCCCGACGCGACCGGCGGCAGGAGCATGTTAAACGAGAGGAGCGGAATCCACGCCAGCGACACCAACACGAGCACCACGTTGTAGACGCCCGCCGCCTTCGCGGTCAGGAGGAACCCCACGAGCATCACGTCGATGCGGTTCTGAAACACCTTGCCGAGACTGCTCAGCGCGATGGGGGCCGAGTGGTTGTAGAACCGCCGGGCCTCGGAGCGCAGGCCGCCGACGGACGGGCGGATGCCGCTCGCCGAGACGACCATCGGGACGCCCAGCACCACGAGTCCGGCCATGCCGACGACGAACGCGGCGGCGACGCCGACCAGCGAGTACCCGAGCGCCATCGCGGCCACGGCACCACCCAGTTTGACCGCCGGGCGGAGGACGCGGTTGAAAAGTACCTCGCCGCGGGCCGACTGCACCGCCCTGAGGACGCCGGCGTGAATCCGCACCAGTCCGACGAGGACGACCAGCGCCGCGAACAGGTGTATCGTCGGCGGGAAGGCGGGATGTGACACCGTCGCGTCGTTGAGCCACCCGCTCGTGAGCACCAACCCACCGGCGAGTCCGAGGCCGACGACGAGCGTCGTCAGATACGCCAGCCCCACCACCCGCCCCTGTCGAGCGGGGTCGTCGTCGTACGCGGAGAGGTACCGCTGGAGCGTCCCGACCGACCCGAAGTTGACGAGGCGGAACAACAGTTGGGCGATTCGCCACGCGAACGCGTAGACGCCGTAGACGACCGGACCGAACCCCTGTGCGAGGACGTACTCGGTCGCCGTCGTCAGGGCGCGCTGGAGCGACTGTCCGCCCGAGCCGACGACCGCGCCGTGGCCGACAGTCAACAGCGCCTCGCGTTCGTCGGCGGAGATGTCAGCGTCAGCATCGGGGGGAGGGGCGGCGTCGGCGTCAGTGTCGGGGGCGGAGGCGGCGTCGGCGTCGGCGTTGGGGCTCGGGTCGTCGGGAACGTCGGCGTCGGATGGATCGGAGGGCACTGTCGCGTCTCTGTCGCTTGTCGAGGTCGAAGATAAGTCGCCTGATTCGCCCGCGAGTCACCGCCGAACGCGGTATCGCGGTCAGTCCCGACGCGAGGCGAGCGCGAGCCACCCACCGCCGGCGGCGATGCCGAGGATGCCGACCAGTCCGAGCGGCCCGGAGACCCCGAACAGCGTCGCCGCGAGGCGGTACGAGCCGGCGGCTCGAAGGGCGACGCCGGCGGCCGCAACGCCGAACGCCGAGAGCCAGAGCGCGCCGCCCAGACGGGCCAGCCGACTGCGCCACAGGCGCGTCGCGAGACTCGTGAGCGGTCGTCGGGGGAGGCCGTCGTCGGGGTCGGCCGCGGAGGCGGTGTCGTCTCTGCGGTCGTCGGATGGGGCCTCGCGGGGCGAGAGGAACGCGGTCCCGACGCCGACGACGAAGCCGACGAGTCCGACGGCGAGGGAGTGCGGGGCCGCGGCTCCGTTGAGCGCGGCGGCTATCGCCACGAGGCCGACGAGTTTCGAGCCGCCGTCGAGGAGGCGGAACGCGCGAGGCGAGAGTGGAACGTCCATAGTCGAAGTCGGGTTCGGTGGGTCGCGAGCCTGTGCGGTCAGCCGGCGGTTCCGGTTCGGCGCTTGCGGCGTTTACGGCGTTTGAGGAGCCAGTAGACGACGGCGAAGTCGAAAATCGGCATCCCAACGGTCAGCGCGACGAGCCACGGGTAGAGAACGGCGTCGGAGACGCCGAGAACGGCGGCGACGGTGGCCCGCATCCCGTCGATAGAGAGGACGATGATGAGCATGACGGCCGCGACGCCGAGGGCCGTCTGGAGGGGCCGGTCGAGCGGGTCGGCGGTGAAGTGGACCGGGTGTTCGGGGTTGTCGAGGAGCGGCCAAATCATCATCACGCCGATGATGAGCGAGGGGACGACGACGCCGCCGGCGAACCGGCCCCACTCGCCGAGCCACGAGGGCATCATCTTCAGCGAGCCGAACACCCACATGAAGAACCAGTCCGGGCCGACGTGCGAGGGAGTCGACGTGGGCGTCGCCGGACCGATGGCGGCGATACGCTGGACCGGGAAGAAGCCGGCGAGGAAGGCGACGGTCGCGGCCGTCAGGAGGAAGACGATAGTCGAGACGAGGAACTGCTGGGGGAAAAGCGGCATCCCGACGACGAGGCTGTCGTCATCGTCGTCGGGGCGGCCCTCGCCGCGGGAACTCGGCGCGTGTTCGGTGTGTTTCTGCCGCATCAACACGGCCATGTGGAGGGCGATAGCGCCAACCAACGCGGCCGGGATGAGAAAGACGTGGAGGAAAAACATTCGCGGGATGACCTGGTCAGCCCCCGCCGGGAACGCCCCGCCGAAGACGAGCGACTGCAGGAACGACCCGACGCCCGGAATCGTGCCGGTCATCTGGAAGCCGATGGTCGTCGCGGTCTTGCTGAAGTTGTCGTAAGGGAGCGCGTAGCCGAAAAAGCCCTCCACGAGGGCGAAAAGGAGGAGCGTGCTCCCGATGAACCAGTTCGGCTCGTGGGGGTTGCGGTACGCGCCCGTGAAGAAGACGCGGAACATGTGCAGGGCAATGGCGGCGATGAAGAGGTACGCCGCCCAGTGGTGCATCATGCGCGCGAACATCCCGAAGGTGGTGTCGTAGGTGATGTGCAGGACGCTCGCGAACGCCGCGGGCACCTCCGTGCCGGCGTACTGGAGCGCGTTGCCCTCGTAGGTGACGCTGTTGACCGCCGGATTGTACAGGAGGCCGAGGAACGTCCCCGTCAGGCCGAGGATGACGAAGGTGAAAAGCGCGATTTCGCCGAGGAGGAACGAGCCGTAGTCGTCCTCCGGGAACGCCTTGCCGAGGAGCGTGTGGTCTAGTTCGAGCCGCTGGTCCAGCCAGTCGAACAGGGCGTTTCTCGGGTAGGCCTCGTGGGTTCGGACCGTCAGGTCGGTTCCCGGCAGGTCGCCGTCCGCCTCGCCGCCGTCCGGCCGGACGTCCGGTCGGTCGTCGGCGGAGCCGTCGTCTGGTGCTGTCCCCGTCATCTCACTCCTCCGTCCCAATCGGTCCCTCGAACGGTCCCGTCGCGAGGAGGAGCGTTCCGTCCTCGTCGTCGGCGATGCCGAGGGGAAGTTGCGGGAGGGACCGCGACGCCGGGCCGCCGGTCACGGACCCACCCTTCGTGGGGTCGTAGAGACTACCGTGACAGGGACACCGGAGCTCGGAGCCCTGTTCGCCCGCGACGAGACAGCCCTCGTGGGTGCAGACCTTCGAGTAGGCCACGTAGCCCTTGGCCGTCCCCTCGATGTTCGTGGGCGCTTCGTACTCGTCTTCGGGGAAGCGAAGCAGGAGCGTGGTCGCGCGCTTGGTGACGAGCGCGCCGCCGCCTTCCTTCTCCGGGAAGACGTCCATCTTGTCGAACTCGTCGGTCGAGAGCGCGTCGGCGGCGGTCAGGGGGTTGCCGTCCCTGTCGACGAGGCGCGTGCCCTCGACGTAGAGCGTCTCGCTTCCGGTGTCGAGACTGCCGGGGAGTCCCGCGGCGTAGTCGACGCCGAAGCTTCCGATGGCGGCCGCGCCGCCGATACCGGCGAGGAGCTTTGCCATGTTTCGCCGCGTCAGTTCGTCGTCGGTCTGCGGGATGTCCGGGGCGTCTGTGTCGGTGTCGGTCTGGGCGTCGGTGTCGGTGGTGCGGTTGCTCATGTCTGTGCGGATGGTCAGTGGTCTCTGGTCTCTGCGACGGTGATGCTCGGGACGAAGTACGCCGTGTACGCGAGGACGGTCAGCGCGAGCGAGAGGAACAGCATCCCGGCGTAGGTGCCGAGGAACTGCGTCCGCGCCGAGCCGAGTCCCTCCAGCGCGAGGAGGGCGGCGAACGACACGTCCACCCACGAAAGGAGCGCCACGACGAGTAGTCCCGTCCGCGACGACACGGCCGGGACGTAGTCGAGGATGCGCCGGGACTCCGTTTCCATGTACGGCGGGACGGAGACGGTCGCGCGGCCGCCGTCGGCGACGACGGAGTCGCCGAGGTGGCTGATGCGGTCGAGGAACCGCTTCGTCCCGACCATCACGCCGACCATCCCGAGAAGCGCGACCCACGCGACGACGCCGGCCTGATTGACGCCGACTTCGACCGGGCCGGGGAGATAGCCGCTCGCGGGCTGGAGGTCGCCCGAAGTGTTGACGGCGACCGGCTCCGCGCCGGTGCCGACGCCGATACCGCCGCCGTCGGTCCCGCTCGTCAGCGCGACGTACCACATCGGGAGTAGTACGACCGCGATGAGGAGCAGGATGACTGCGGTCTCACGCCGCATCGGTTCTCACCGCCGAACGTCGGGTCGGATTCACCACGAATTTCATGAATGTACCAATGGTTTTACCTAATCGTTAATGCCGTATTGACGCTCCCGCGACCGAGGGGGCGACCCTGGGTTCGCGGGAGCGACGATGCCACGTAAGCGTTCAGACGAGCGGTTATTTGTTTTTCTGTTTCGGGATGTTCGAGAACCAACAGAACTACAAGATAGTAGACGAACGGTCAGGTAGTAGGCAGTATCAGCGGTAATACGAACTCAGACACCATTATGAACAGACGAACGTTCATGAAAAATATTGCGGGTGGGGTCGTCGTCCTCGGGGCGTCGACGGGCGTCAGCGGGGCGTCGAACGAGAACTCGACCGCCGAGTCCGGCGGCAGTACAGACGCCGGTGGCGGCGCGGGCGGCGGCGGTTCGACCACCCATACTATCCAGATGGTGACAGAAGACGGGGAGTACTATTTCGACCCCGTCGGTCTGCACGTCGACCCCGGCGACACCGTCGAGTGGGTCCTCGAAAGCGGCGACCACTCCGCGACGGCCTACGCCGAGTCGAATCAGGCCGAACAGCGCATCCCGGAGGGCGCGTCCGGTTTCGACAGCGGCCTCTTGGAGGAGACCGGAACCAGCTTCTCGTACACCTTCGAAGTCGAGGGGACCTACGACTACTTCTGTAGCCCGCACAAGCAACTCGGAATGGTCGGTCGGGTCGTCTGCGGCGACCCCGGCGGGCCGGCCGAGGAGGGCGCGATTCCGAACGAACCGGGCTCCGGTCTCATGCCCGGGTCGGCGGACATCGTCGAGGCGGGGTCGCTGTCGTACCCCTACGTCCCGAGCGGCGGGTCCTCGGGGTCGCTCCCGTGGCAGTTCTGGGCCGCGACGGGCGGGCTCGGGACTGCCGTCATCGCGATGGTCTCTAAGTACGACCGGGCGTCGGGCCGCTACAGCGAGTAGGCTCGCGGCCCCAGGCCGGGCCGCTCAGGCCGCGGTCGGTCGCGCAATCGTCTCGCGGACGAACTTGCCGAGCAGGCCGAGCGTTGCCGCCGCCATGGCCGCGGCGAAGACGACGACGAACGCCGAAAGCGGGTCGCCGAGGTCCGAAAGCGCCCGCGAGCGGACGAAGTTCGCGGCGAGGACGGTCGTGACCGCGAACAGGACGACGCCGCCGAGGTTCGCGAGCGTCGAGTTCGGCTCCGCGACCGCGTCGCCGTTGAGTAAGACGAGCACGACGGCGATGGCAAACGGCGTGCCGACGAGGCCGAACGCCAGCACCAACACGAGAAGCGGGAAAAAGGCCCCGCCGAGGAACGCGCCGACGCCGGAGAACAGCGCCACGCCCGCGAGGAGCGTTCGGTACCGGTCGTCCGAGAGGTCCGTCCCCCAGCCGAGCTTGTCGGCGACGACGTACGGCGGGACGACGGTGTTGCCGCCGAGCGTGGAGACGGCCGCGCCGAGGAGGCCGAGGAGGAACAGCCACTTCGCGTTCGCGCCCGCAATCGGGCCGAGCGCCTGCGCGGCCGCAACCGCCGAGAGGTCGCTCGCGGCCACCTCGGGGCCGTGGAGGACGCTCGCGGCGACGAGGAAGATGGCGAGGCTGTAGACGCCGAAGGCGACGAGCATCGACGCGCCCACGTCGAACGTCGCCAGCCCGTAGTCGCGGGTCGTCCAGCCGCGGGCGCGCATCGTGTACGAGTGCATCGTGATGAGCGTGATGTGGACCGCGCCGCCGAGGATGCCGGCCGCGACGAGCGCGCCGTCGACGCCGGCCGGGATTCGCGGGACGAGCCCGCCGACCGCGGCCGCCGGGTCGACGGGGACGAAAACCAGCGAGGCGAGGAACGCGACGACGACGGCCGCGACGAGTCCCTTCGCGAGGAGTTCGACGAAGCGGTAGCCGCGCCCGGCGAGGCCGCCGGCGAGGACGACCGCCCACGCGACCCCCCAGAGGCGGGCGTCGACGCCGGTTATCGTCGCGGTCACGTCCGCGAGGCCCTTCATGATGACCAACTGAGCCAGCCCCGCGGCCAGCACCGCGTCGGCGACGAGCACCCACGCCCAGCCGTCGCCCAATTCGCGTTCCACGACGGAGACGAGGCCGTCCTGCGTGAGCAGTCCGAGTCGCATCGAGAGGTACTGCGCCGACGCCCCGAGCACCGCAGAGAGCACCACGACCCACAGCATCGCGTAGCCGAACGTCGCCCCCGCCGTGAGCACGGTCGCCATCGTCGCCGGTCCCGCCGCGACCGCGCCCGCGACCCACGACGGCCCCATCTCCGAGAGATACTCCCGCCAGTCGCCGCCTGTCACCGCCGATACGTCGAGTCTGGGTTCGTTCATGGCGTCGTGGTCTCGGCGGTCGTCACAAAAGTGTTGCTACTGGGTGTTACAACCGGGTAGTCATCTCGGAACGGCGCTGAGCGCCACACGACCTTTACCCGATGGTCGAGAGTTATCTAGGTGATGAGCGATGGTGACGGTTCGGTACCGCTCCTCGTCGTCGCCGACCCGGACGTTGCGACGGCGGTCACCGAGGGCGTCCGGGGGCGAGAGACGCGGTTCGAAGTCGAGACGGTTCGGACCGCGACCGCGGCGAGAGAGCGACTGCGGGACGCCGGCTCAGGCGTCGGCTTCGACTGCGTCGTCTCGTCGGTCGACGGGGAGGGGAGAGACGCGCTCGAGTTCCTCGCGGCGGTTCGCAGTCGAGAACCGAAGCTCCCGTTTCTCGTCGTCGCCGACGCGACGTACGAGTTGACCGCGAGCGAGGCGCTCGACGCGGGCGTCACCGATTACGTCCGTGTTCGGGAACCGGATGACTACGAGGAGTTGGCCGTCCGGGTCGAACGGGCAGTCGCGGCGACCGACTGGCGGTCGGTCGACTCCTCGCTCGTCTACGAGCGCGTCTTCGAGCAGATGCTCGAGGGCGCGTGTCTGTACGACCGCGAGGGACGGTTCCTCCTCGCGAGCGACTACCTGGCCGACTTCTACGGGATGACGCCAGCCGAACTCGAAGGCGAGCGGAGCCTACTCGTCGAGACGGTCCGCGAGGAACGTCCGGGCGACCCGTATCAGCGGCTCTTGGACGCGGAGGTCGACTCGCTCGAAGGCGAGACCGAACTCGTCACGCCGGACGGCGAATCGCGGACGCTGAGCTACCGCTTCGCGCCGTTTCAGGTGGCCGGCGAGGTCGTCGGCGTCATCGCCGTGTCGAGAGACATCACCGACCGACGGGAGCGAGAGCGGAAGCTGAAGCGCGCCCGCGAGGAGTACCAAGAACTCATCGACGGAATGAACGACACCGTCTGGGTCATCGACATCGACAGCCGCATCCTCGCGGTGAACGAGACCGCGGTGGAACTGCTCGGCTACTCGCGGGACGAACTCCTCTCGATGACGGTCCACGACATCGACGCGGGCCTCAGCGACGACGAGGCATCGGCGCTCATCTCCCAGATGCCGTCGGACGGCACACAGGTGTTCGAGACGGTCCACCGGGCGAAAGACGGTCGGGAGATACCCGTCGAAATCAGTTCGAGCCTCGTGACCTACCGCGGGAGGACAGTCGTGCTGAGCGTCGCCCGCGACATCACGACGCGGAAGCGCTACGAGTCGGAGCTCCGCGAGCAGAACCGCCTCCTCGAAACGCAACGCGACGAGCTCGCGGTGCTGAATCAGGTCGTCCGCCACGACGTCCGCAACGACCTCCAACTGGTGACCGCCTACGCGGAGTTGCTCGGAGAGCGCGTCACCGACGACGAGGCGCGGGAGTACGTCGACATCGTCCGGAAGCGCGCCAATCACGCGGTCGAACTGACGAAGACGGCGCGGGACGTGGCGGAGATGATGCGCAGTCGGGGCGTCGAAAACGAACCGGTCTCGCTCCGGCCCGTCCTCGAAGCCGAGCTCGCGTCGCTCCGAGAGATGGCTCCGAACGCGAGCGTGACGGTCGACGCCGAGGTTCCGGCGGTCGCGGTGCTCGCCGACGACATGCTCGGGTCCGTCTTCCGGAACCTCCTCACGAACGCCGCCCAGCACACCGACGGGGACGAGCCGACTATCGAGGTCTCCGTCTCCGGGACCGAGGGGGGCGACCGCGTCGTCGTCCGAATCGCCGACGACGGGCGCGGCGTGCCCGACGAGCGGAAAGAGGCAATCTTCGCGAAGGACGAAAAGGGACTGGGGAGTCGGGGAACCGGCCTCGGACTGTACCTCGTGCGGTCGCTGGTCGAGACGTACGGCGGCGACGTGTGGGTCGAGGACAACAACCCCTGCGGGTCCGTCTTCTCGGTCGAACTCCGGACCGCCCCCGGTCAGGCCGATTCGGACCAGTCGTCGCCGACGCGGTCGTAGCCCATCAGCTGGCTCCCCTCGTGTTCGGTGAAGACGACCTTCTGGTTCGACTCCGGCACGCCGAACCGCTCGGCGACGGCCTCGATGACCGCGAGGGCGAGGTCGCGCTTCCGGTCCGCCGACCGGCCCGCCCGGATGTCGGCCTGCAACACGGCGGTCTTGTCCCCGGTCGCCCGGCCGAGGTGAATCGCCCGGGCGTCGCGGACGCTGACGGCGGCGTAGTCGGTGTCGGCGTCCATCCGCTCGGCGTACAACTCGGCTATCTCGCTGGCGAATCGGTCCGCCTCGCGCGCCGTGACCTCGAAGTCGAGGTCGAACTGGAGATGCGGCATCTGCGTGACTCGCCGATACGCCCGCGACGACAAAAAGCCCGCTCCGTCGGAGGGCACGGGGACGGAGTCGGTCGAATAGAACGCGAGGCGTCGGGGCGGAGCGAGTCGCGGCCTACAGGTCCGCGACGTCTTCGATGGCGTCGGTCAGCGCCCTGATGGACTCCACGTCGTGTTCGCCCATGTGGCCGATGCGGAACGTCTTCTCGCCGAGCGCGGAGCCGTAGCCGTTCGAAAAGGCCATGTCGTACGTCTCGTTGACCTCCTCGATGGTGGCGGCGACGTCGATGCCCTGCGTGTTCTCGATGCAGGCGACCGTCTGGGACTCGTAGCCCTCCTCGGGGAACATGTCGAAGTGCTCGTGGGCCCACTCGCGGGTGTACTCGGCCATCTCGCGGTGGCGCTCGTCGCGCCCCTCGTGACCCTCGTCGAGCATGTACTTCATCTGCTTGCGGTACGCGAGCATGATGGGAATCGCGGGCGTGGAGTGGGTCTGGCCCTTGCGGTCGTAGTAGTCGAGGGCGCGCTGGAAACCGCCGTACCACGATGCGGAGTCCTTCGACAGTTCGCGCTCGTAGGCGTCCTCGCTGACGGTGCAGATGGCGAGCCCCGGCGGCATGGCGAACGCCTTCTGCGACGAGGCGAAGATGACGTCGATGTTGTGCTCGTCGATATCGACGTAGTCGCCGCCGAGGGCGGACACCGCGTCGACGACGAAGTAGGTGTCGGGGTACTCGGCGACCACGTCGCCGATCTCCTCGATGGGGTTGCGGACGCCGGTCGAACTCTCGTTCATCACGGTGGCGACCACGTCGTACTGCTTGTCGCTGGATTCCAGCGCCTCGCGGATGTCCTCGGGCTTGATGGCCTGTCCCCACTCGTATTCGATGCGGTCGACGTTCTTGCCGAGGCGCTCCGCGACGTTCGCGTGGCGCTCGCTGAAGCTCCCGCAGGTCGGCACGAGGATGTTCTCGTCGACGAGGTTGAGCGTCGACGACTCCCAGATTTCGGTGCCCGACCCCGTGAGAATCATCACGTCGTTGTCCGTACCGAGGAACTCCTTCGTGTCCTCGACGATGGTCGTATAGAGGTCGGTCATGCGGTCCATGCGGTGGCCGAACATCGGCTGGCACATCTCCGCGATGACGTCCTCGCGCACCTCGGTCGGACCGGGGATGTACAGCGTCTTGTCCGGATAGTCGTCCGTGTATTCGCGTTTTTCCGTCACGTCATCCACCTGAATACGGACCACTGCGTCGCGGGCGATGATGGTACTTGTGATTGCGACACTCGTCGCAGCTGCTCAGGTGGTGTTAACACGGGGCAAAACGAGGAGGCCGACGAGTGGAGAACGGACCCGAAGCGGGACGGTATCGAGGCTCAGTCGTCGGCTTCGGCCGACTCGGCCCGCGGGACCGTCACGTCGGTCAGGCCGGCTTCGATCTGCTCGCGCCGGCCTTCGAACTCGCCGGGGAGGACGAGGCGGCCGCCGAGGTCGTCGAGGGGTTCGTCGGCGGTGTAGCCCGGTTCGCTCGTGGCGAGTTCGAACAGCACGCCGCCGAACTCGCGGAAGTAGACCGACCGGAACCAGTGGCGGTTAATCTGGGCGGTCGGGCGCAGGCCCTTCGACTGGACGGCCTTGCGCATCGCCGCTTGGTCCTCGTCGGTCGGCGTCTGAAAGGCGACGTGGTGGACCGTGCCGTGGCCCTGTCGACCGCTCTCGATTGTCGGCAACACGTCCACGTACGTCCCGACGGTGCCGGTCGCGGCGAACCGCGTCCGCTCGTCGCCGGGGGTGTCGCCCTGCGCTTCCTCGGTGCCGACGCGCTCGAGGCCCATCGTTTCGAGGAGGTCTTCGGTGGGTTGGGGGTCGGACAGCCAGAGCGTCACGGAGTGGAAGCCGCGAATCGCAACGTCTCCGGGGACGAACTCGGTCCACGGGACGGTCGGGTCGTCGTCGGGAACCTCGACTTCGACCAGTTCGACCGGGAGGCCGTCGGGGTCGCTGAAGGGGAGGACCGTCTCGCCGAACCGCTCGACTCTCGCGTCGTAGTCGACGCCGTACTCGTCGAATCGGTCCTCCCAGTAGTCGAGACTTCCCTCGGGCACGCGGAACGCGGTCCGCGAGACCTGCCCGGTGCCGACCTTCCCGCGCGAGAGGTTCTCCCACGGGAAGAACGTCATGCTCGTGCCGGGCGTCCCCCCCGCGTCCGTGAAGAAGAAGTGGTACGTGCTGGGGTCGTCCTGATTGATGGAGCGCTTGGCGAGGCGGAGTCCGAGCGTCTCGACCCAGTAGTCGAGGTTCTGCTGGGGGTCGCCCGCGATGCAGGTGACGTGGTGGATGCCGGGTGTCGGCGTGATGTCTGCCATGGATGGTCTTACGGGCCGGAAGGACTTGAGTATCCGCTGACGCGAGTGTTACCGGGTCGCGGCGGCGTCATCGCCGCTCGCGCGGACCCGGCAGTCGAGTCGGCGAGACACACGTTTTTGCCCGTCGGCGGTGACAGTCGACGTATGCAGACCCGCGCACTCGGTGACACCGGCCACGAGAGTAGCATCGCGACGTTCGGCGCTATCGCGCTCAACTGGCTCGAACAGGAGGGCGCGAACCAGATGGTCGAACACGTCCTCTCGAAGGGCGTCACCCACTTCGACGTGGCCCCGACCTACGGCGACGCGGAGCTCAAACTGGGGCCGAAGCTCCGCCAGCACCGCGAGGACATCTTCCTCGGCTGTAAGACCCAAGAGCGGGGCTACGAGGGCGCGAAACGGAAGCTCGACCGGTCGTTCGACCGCCTCGGCGTCGACTACATCGACCTCTATCAGGTCCACGGCCTCGAATACGAGTCCGAACTGGACGAAATCACGGCCGACGACGGGGCGCTGGCGGCCTTCCGCGAGGCGAAAGACGAGGGGAAAATCGGCCACATCGGGCTGACGAGCCACGGCAACCCCGGGCTCATCCGCGACGCCATCGACCGCATCGACGACCTCGAAACGCTGATGTTCCCGCTGAACCCCGTCGTCGTCGGCAAGGGCGACGACGAACACGACTACGCGGGCGTCTTCGAGGCGGCCGAGAAGGCCGGCATCGGGACGCTCGGCATCAAGGCGTTCGCCCGCGGGCCGTGGCCCGACACCGACGAACTCCCGGAAGCGGACCGACCGTTCGCCAACTGGTACGAGCCGGTCGACAGCCCGGACGAAATCGCCGAACGCTTCGACTTCGCGGCCGCGCAGGGCCTCACGAGCGTCGTCACGCCGGGCGACCCGAAGCTCGTGGCGATGGTCCTCGACGCCGCGACGCGGTACAACGGCATGGACGAGACGGCCCAGCGGTCGCTCATCGAGCGCGTCCGCCACGACGAGAGCCCGGTTCCGGAGCAACTGCACCACTGACGAGGCGAAACGGCCGCGCCTCGATTTCCACCCGCCGCCAATGGACGTTCCAACGACCGTCACGGCCGCCCTCGACGACCGACCGGTCCGCGGCGCGGTCTGTCTGGAGGCCGGCGCGGGGACCGGCAACGCCACCGCGGGACTCCTCGACGCGGGCGCGAAGCGCGTCTACGCCGTCACCGACGACCCCGAACACGCGGAACTCGTCTCTGACCGCGTGGCCCCGTCGCCGACGGACCGAGCGAGAACCGCGGTGCTGGAGGCCGACGTTCGGAGCCTCCCGCTCGCCGACGATTCGGTCGATATCGTCACCGCCCACGGGCTGTTCAATCTCATCGGTCCCGCGTCGCTCGCCGCCGTCGCGGGCGAGCTAACACGGGTCGCCGCCCCCGGCTGTCACCTCGTCGTCGACGACTACGAACCGCTCCCCGACGACGCCGCGGTTCGGGGGCTGTTCGCGCTCGAAAACGCGGCGAGCCAGTTGGCCCGCGGTCGACCCGCGCTGACGTTCTATCCGGCCGACGCGCTCGGGGCGCTGTTTTCGGGACACGGCTGGCGCTTCGACCGCGAGCTGACCCTGCTGGACCCGGTGCCGTGGTCCGAAAGCCACGTCGAGGCGCACGCGTCGGTGGCGACGTCGCTGGCGGCCGAAATCCCCAACCCGATGGGCGGGTGGCTCGCCGCCGAGGCCGAG
Organism: Haloferax chudinovii; assembly: GCF_042663345.1. NCBI lineage: Archaea > Methanobacteriati > Methanobacteriota > Halobacteria > Halobacteriales > Haloferacaceae > Haloferax > Haloferax chudinovii. The sequence goes on along the minus strand of NZ_JBHTAB010000001.1, from coordinate 486,763 downwards.
CGCGTCGCTGACGCGGTCGAATCGGAGTCCGCGGGCGAGATGTACAGCGTGGCGATGCGGCTGTCCGACTCGGGGACGGACGCGACTCGATAGCCGCGGGCGCTACTGCTCGCGGTCGACCGTCGCGTCGTCGAGCCAGCCGTCGACGACGCCCTTGAGCGCGCCGGTGGTACTGCCGAGGTTGATGAGCTGATAGCCGTCTTCGGCCTTCTGGTTCACGTCGTCCATGCCGAAGCCGAGGCCGCCGACGGGGACGCCCGCATCGACCGCGGCCGAGCGGATTCGCTCGACTGCGTCCTGCACGTCGGGGTGGTCTCTCTCGCCGGGGTGGCCGAGCGCCACCGAGAGGTCGAACGGCCCGATGAAGACGAAGCCCAGTTCGGGGACGTCGAGAATCGCGTCGAGGTCCGAAAGCGACTCGGCGGTCTCGATGGTCACACCGACGAGGGTCTCGCGGTCTTCGCCCGCGACGTAGTCGTCGGCGAGTCCCCACCGACGGGCGCGCGGCGACGCGAGACCGCGGTCACCGGGGCCGTCGCCGTAAATAAAGCGGGCCGACCGAACCGCCGCGCGGACCTCATCGGCCGACTCCACGCGCGGGAGGAAGACGTTCCTGACGCCGAGGTCGAGGGCCTTCCGGACGAACTCCGGGTCCGTCGTCGGGAGTCGAACCAGCGGCTCGATGCCGGTTCGTTCCGCCGCGCGGAGGAGGTCTTCCATCGCGCCCGAGTCGAGCGGGCTCGGCCCGCCGTGTTCGAGGTCGAGCCAGACGAAGTCGAGACCGAGTTCGCCGTAGAACTCCACGAGCGTCGGGCTGTAGGTGTTGTCGAGGACGCCGAGCGCGACGCCGCCGTTGTCGAACCGCCGCCGGAGCGCGTTCGATGATGGGGTGTCGACCATGTTCGCGATACGACACGTGGCCGGAAAAAGGGGGGTGGCGGCCGTCGGAGTCCCCGCCGTCGGTCGTCGCTTACGACTCGTCGGGCGTCCAGCCATCGCCGACGCCGACGAGGTGGTTCACGCTCCCCGCACCCTCGCCCACGTCGGCCGGTTCGGCGAGGGTCGCGCGCGTAAACTCGATGCCGCGGCGGACCGCGTCGGCGAGGTCGTCGCCGCGGGCGAGGCGGGCGGCGACGGCGCTCGAAAGGGTACACCCGGAGCCGTGGGTCGCCGTCGCGTCGATGCGCGGGTTGACGAACGTCGTCGTCTCGGTCGGCGTGACGAGCGTGTCGACGACGGTGTCGCCGTCGGTGGCGATGTGGCCGCCCTTCAGGAGCACGGCGTCCGCGCCGCGGTCGAAGAACCAGTCGGCGGCCTCGGAGACGGCCGTCGGGGAGTCGGGGAACACCCCCGACAGCGCCTCGGCCTCGTCGGCGTTCGGCGTGGCGAGCGTCGCCCGCGCGAACAGGGCGTCGTAGGCGTCGACGGCGTCCTCGGCCAGCAGTCGGTCGCCGGAGGTGGCGACCATCACGGGGTCGAGGACGACCGGGCCGTCGTAGTCGGCGAGGCAGTCGGCGACCGTCTCGACGGCCTCGGCCGTCGCCAGCATCCCGAGTTTCACGGCCGCGATATCGAAGTCGTCGGCGACCGCCTCGTACTGGGCGCGAATCGACTCGGCGGGGAGGACGTGCGAGCCCTCGACGCCGCGGGTGTTCTGGGCGGTCGCGGCCACGACGACCGACCCGCCGTAGACGCCGAGTCGGGTCATCGTCTTCAGGTCGGCCTGGATGCCCGCGCCGCCGCCGGAGTCGCTGGAGGCGATGGTGAGGGCGTACGGCGGCGTCTGCGGGTCGGGCGCAGTTCCCGGCATCTATCGCACCTCGATGCGGTCGATGCGGTCGGCGATGTCGGGCGTCGAGGCCTCGGCGAGCCCGGCGACCGCGTCGAGGAAGGCGGTTTTGTAGCTGGCCGGGCCGCGGTAGTCGCCGAACGCGCCCTCGGCGGCGAGTTCGCCCGCGACCCCGTAGGCCGCGGTTCCGGTGAGCGCCGCCGCAAGCGGGTCGTCGATGGCGGCCGCAAACACCGCGAGCGTCGCGCCGAGCATACAGCCGGTGCCGACGACCGCGCCCATCATCGAGTGGCCGGCATCGACCTCGAAGGCGGCCTCCTCGGTGGCGACGATGTCGGTCTCGCCGGAGGCGACGACGACCGCGCCGGTCTTCCGGGCGCACTCGACGGCCGCGGCGGCGATTTCGGCGTACTCGCCGACCGACTCGACCCCGCGGACCTCGGCGTCGTCGCCGGCGAGTGCGGAGATTTCGCCGTAGTTGCCGTTGAGCACGTCCACGTCGAGGTCGGTGACGAGGCGGTCCGCGACCCGGTCTCTCGTCGGGGTCGCGCCGACGCCGACGGGGTCGACGACGAGGGGGACGCCGGCCTCGTTTGCGGCGCGACCGGCGGTCAGCATGGTCGCCTCGCCCGACTCGCTGACGGTCCCCATGTTGAGCAGACAGCCGTCGGCGATGCCGACCATGTCGCCGACCTCGCGCTCGTCGTCGGACATGACGGGCAGGCCGCCCCAGTAGAGCGTGACGTTCGCCACGTCGTTGACCGTCACGTCGTTCGTGACCGAGTTGATGAGCGGTTGCTCGCCCGCGACGGCGGCGAGCGCCTCGTCCAGCGCCACGGCGGAGACGCCGCCCGCGCCGGTCGCGTCGTCCGAGCCCTCCGGGTCACCCGAACCGTTCGCCCCACCCGCCCCGTCGGCGTCGTCGCGTCCGCTCATCGACGGCCCCTCCCGGCGGCGACCGAGTCGGCGAGGTGGCGAGTCGCGTCGGCGGGGTCGTCCGCGGCGGTGATGGCCGAGACGACCGCGACGCCGTCGGCCCCCGCGGCGACCACGTCGGCGGCGTTGTCGGGCGTGACGCCGCCGATGCCGACGAACGGAATCGAGACGGCGTCCGCGATGGCCGACACCCGGTCGGTCCCGATTTCGGACTGCTCGGGGTCGGTCTCCTTCGTGTCGGTGGCGAACACCGCGCCCACGCCGAGGTAGTCCGCGCCGGCCTCCTCGGCGGCTCTCGCGCCCGCGACGGTCGAGACCGACCGGCCGACGACGGCGTCGTCGCCGAGTTGCTCGCGCGCGACCGAGACGGGCACGTCGTCGTCGCCGAGGTGGACGCCGTCGGCGTCGATTGCGGCCGCGATGTCGACCCGGTCGTTGACGACGAGCGGGACGCCCGCGTCGGCCGTCACGGCGCGAACCTCGCGGCCGACTTCGTAGCGGTCGCGGGCGCTCGCGCGCTTCTCGCGGAGTTGAACGACGTCGACGCCGCCGTCGACGGCGGCCCGAACCACGTCGGGCGTCGACCGACCACCGGAGCGGTCCGACTGCGTCACCAGATAGGTTCCCATCGAGGTATTCATGAGTTGTATTTTGGAGTGGTGCGGCGACGGACAAAACAGTTCCTCCTCCGGGCGTCGCCCGGTCGGATTCCCGGCGACTGAGCGGTGTCGAATGCCGTTATAATGTGTGTGTTCTAATAGGAACGTGGTGAGCTGTATGGGACGATACCGTCGCGTACGGGACCAAAGAGGGGCAGACCGAGAAGATAGCCGGGCGCATCGCGGTGGCGCTGGCGGCCCACGGGCACGGCGTGCGGACCGAGTCGGTCGCCGACGACTCCGCCGGCGAAGCGGTTGCCGACGGCGAACTCCGGACGGGGGTCGGAAACTACCCCTGGAACCCGCCGCAGTAGACGGGTTCTCACCCGGGTCAGCCCCCCGTTCGGCCCGCGGACGACGGCTCGGACCGCTCGCGAGTGACTACCGCTTCGGGCAAACGTAGCGAGCCACACACAGGTTTTTGCTATCTTGCACGATTATATGTGATAATGTCTGGCGACGGCCCTCCGCGGGCGACACGAATCGCGGCGGAAACGGACGGCGAGAAACGGGGCGACTTCCGGCAGTTTCAGGAGTCGCGCGACTACGACGTGGTCGACGTAGCCGAACACGCCGACCTCGCCGCCGACCTCCGGGCGGTCGTCTCCGGCGAGGTTCGGTTCGACGAGTACGCGCAGGTGTTGTACGCGACCGACGGGTCGATTTACCGGGCGCGCCCTGCGGGCGTGGTCGTCCCCCGCGACGAGGACGACGTGCGCGCCGCGGTGCGGACGGCGGCCGAACACGACGTGCCGGTGCTCCCGCGCGGGGCGGGGTCGTCGCTGGCGGGACAGACCGTCGGCCCCGGCTGTGTCGTCATCGACTGCTCGAAGTACATGGACGAAATCGTCTGCGTCGACCCCGACGCGCGGCGGGCGCGGGTCCAACCCGGCGTGGTGCAGGACGACCTCGACGACCGCCTCGCCGACCACGGCCTGAAGTTCGCGCCGGACCCGGCGTCGTCGAACCGCGCGACGGTCGGCGGTGGCATCGGCAACAACTCCACGGGCGCGCACTCGGTCCGCTACGGTATCACCGACGCCTACACCGAGGAGTTGCGGGTCGTCCTCGCGGACGGGTCGGTCGTCCACACCCGCGACGTGGTCGTCGGGAGCGACGAGTGGAACCATATCGTCGAGAAAGACGACCGCGAGGCCGCACTCTACCGGACCGTCCTCGGACTCGTCGAGGACCACGAGGAAGAAATCGAGCGGCGGTATCCGAGCCTCAAGCGGTCGGTGTCGGGCTACAACCTCCACAAGGTCGTCTCCGAGACCGACGACGGCGAGACGGTCGTCAACCTCTCGAAGCTGTTCGTCGGCGCGGAGGGCACCCTCGGCGTCGTCGTCGAGGCCACCGTGTCGCTCGTGACGGTCCCCGAGGAGACGGCGCTCGTCCTCTACGCCTACGACGACCTCGTCGAGGCGATGGCCGCGGTCCCCGACGCGCTCGACTTCGACGCCAGTGCGGTCGAACTCATGGACGACGAGGTGTTGCGGATGGCCGCCGAATCCAGCGAGTACGCCCAGTACGTCGAGGGGATTCCCGACGAGACGGCGGCGACGCTGATGCTGGAGTTCGACTCCGAACTGCACGACGACTTCGAGGCCGTGATTCGCGAGGCGAACGACCACTTCCTGCGGGACGGCGACGCCGAGTCGGCGGCGGGCGACGAACCGGCGGGGGGTGACGCCAACGACGGCGGCGGCGGCGCGTTCGAGGCCATCGAGGCGTACACGCCCGAAGCGCAGGCGAACCTCTGGAAGCTCCGCAAGGCGGCGATACCGCTTCTCATGTCGTTGCCGGGCGACCCGAAGCCCTACCCGTTCATCGAGGACGCGAGCGTCCCGCCCGAGGAGTTGGCCGAATACGTCCAGTCGTTCGAGGACGTGCTTGCGGACCACGGCACGTCGGCCGCGTACTTCGCTCACGCCGGCGCGGGGACGCTCCACATCCGCCCCATTCTGAACCTGAAAGACGCCGCGGGCATCGAGACGATGCGCGCCATCACCGACGACGTGACCGACCTCGTGTTGGACCACCGCGGGGCCTTCTCGGGCGAGCACGGCGACGGGATGGCCCGAACCGAGTGGAACCCCAAGATGTACGGCCCCGAACTCTGGGGTGCGTTCAAGGAACTGAAGACCGCCTTCGACCCCGAGTGGCGCATGAACCCCGGGAACGTCGTCTACCGCGATGGCCCCGACGACCTCGGCCCGGACGGCGACCGCGGCGTCGGCGCGGACATGCGCGAGAACCTCCGGTACGGTGCGGCCTACCAGTCCATCGAGCCGGCGACGACGCTCGATTTCTCCGACGAGGGCGGCTTCTCGCACCTCGTCGAACTCTGTAACGGCTGTGGGACCTGCCGGCAGACCGGCTCGGAGACGATGTGTCCGACCTACCGCGCCTCGAAGGACGAGGCCGAGACGACCCGCGGCCGGGCCAACATGCTCCGCGCGGCCATCAGCGGCGACCTCTCGGACGACGAGATTCACTCCGACCGGTTCCAAGAGGAGGTCCTCGGCCTCTGCGTCGGCTGTAAGGGCTGTCAGAACGACTGTCCGACCGGCGTCGACCTGGCGAAGCTCAAAGCCGAGGTGAAACACGCCCACCACGCCGAGGCGGGCGCGTCGCTCCGCGAGCGCCTGTTCGCCAATATCGACCGACTGGCCGGCGTCGGGAGCGCCCTCGCGCCCGTCTCGAACTGGGCGGCCGAGCTCCCGGGCGCGCGGGCCGCGATGGAGCGACTCGCGGGCGTCGCCTCCGGCCGGTCGCTCCCGTCGTTCACCCGCGACACGCTCGAATCGTGGATGGACGGGCGACGGCCCCGCGTCCCGGCGAGCGAGGCCGACCACCGCGTCCTCCTGTTTCCCGACACCTACACGAACTACGTCACGCCGGAAATCGGGAAAGCGGCGGTTCGCGTGCTGGAGGCCGCCGGCGTCCACGTCCGGCTCGCGGAGGGCGTCGAGCCGAGCGGCCGCGCCGCCTACTCCGGCGGCTTCCTCGACCTCGCGCGGCGGCGCGCCGGTCACAACGTCGAGACGCTCCGCCCGTCGGTCGAAACCGGCTGGTCGGTCGTCTTCGTCGAGCCCTCGGACGCGGTGATGTTCCAAGACGAGTACGCCGACCTCCTGCCGGACGACGCGGTCGCCCCGGTCGCCGCGGCCGCCTACGGCGTCATGGAGTTCCTCGACACCCACCGACTGGACGAGGAGCTCCCGATTCACGGGCGCTCGGCCGACGGCGACGGCGCGGCCGGACCCGTCGCCTCCGCGGTCGCCGACGGCGGCGCGCTCGGCTCGCTCACCTACCACGGCCACTGCAACCAGAAGGCGCTGAACAGGGACCACCACGCGGTGGGCGTCCTCAGGCGGGTCGGCTACGAGGTCGACCCGCTCGATTCGAGCTGCTGCGGCATGGCCGGGAGCTTCGGCTACGAGGTCGAACACTACGACCTCTCGAAGGCCATGGGAGACATCCTGTTCGAGCAGGTCGACGACAGCCCGGGTGACGAAGTGGTCGCCCCCGGGGCGTCGTGTCGGACGCAACTCGAAGACAGGGACGACGCGGCGCGGCGACCGCCGCACCCGATAGAGAAGGTCGCGCAGGCGCTGTCGGGCTGAGCGGCCGCGTCGGCGCGGTCGAGGTGCGTGAGCGCGTCGGCGCTGTCGGCCGGCCGGACCCCCACGGGTCGGGGCGGTATCCGTCTCGCGACGTTCCGCAATCACATCGTTTTTGCCGGTTTGCGTGGCACGTCAAGTCAGACCATGTCCGATGCACCCGATGTCGGCGAACTCACCCCGCCGAATCGCACGCTGATGGGCCCCGGCCCGAGCGACGTTCACCCGCGCGTGCTCCGCGCGATGTCCACGCCGCTGGTCGGTCACCTCGACCCGTCGTTTATCGACATCATGAACGAGGTGCAGGAGCTCATGCGCTACACGTTCCGCACCGACAACAAGTGGACGATTCCGGTCTCGGGGACCGGCTCGGCGTCGATGGAGGCCGCCATCGGCAACCTCGTCGAACCGGGTGACACCATGCTCGTCCCGACGAACGGCTACTTCGGCGGGCGCATGGAGTCGATGGCCGAGCGCGCCGGCGGCGAGGTCGTCCACGTGGACGCGCCGTGGGGCGAGCCGCTCGACCCCGCGGACGTACAGGACGCCTTCGACGAGTATCAGCCGGACGTGTTCGGGTTCGTCCACGCCGAAACCTCGACGGGCGTGCGACAGCCGAGCGTCCCCGAACTGACGAGCATCGCCCACGACCACGACGCGCTCGTCGTCGCCGACACCGTCACCTCGCTCGGCGGGGTCGAACTCGAAGTCGACGACTGGGGCATCGACGTGGCCTACTCCGGCCCGCAGAAGTGCCTGTCGTGCCCGCCGGGCGCGAGCCCGCTGACGCTCAACGACCGCGCGATGGACAAGGTGCTCTCGCGGGAGGAGCCGACCCGCTCGTGGTACCTCGACCTGTCGCTGTTGGAGGGCTACTGGGGCGACGACCGCTCGTATCACCACACCGCGCCCATCACCAACGTCTACGCCATCCGCGAGGCGCTCCGACTGGTCGCCGAAGAGGGTATCGAGGAGCGGTGGGCGCGCCACCGCCGGGTCGCGGGCGCGCTGAAAGCCGGCGTCGAGGCGATGGGCCTCGGTCTCAACCCCGAAGACGGCTACTGGCTCCCCAGCCTCAACGCGGTGCTCGTCCCCGAGGGCGTCGACGCGGGCGCGGCAATCGACTACGTCCTCGACCACTACGACCTCGAAATCGCGGGCGGCCTCGGCGCGCTCGCGGGCGACATCTTCCGCGTCGGCTGTATGGGCCACTCGGCGCGGCCGGAGAACGTCTCGTTCCTCCTGACCGCCCTCGGGGAGGCGCTGGAGGCGCAGGGCGCGGACGTGGACCCCGAAGCCGGCTTCGCCGCCATGCGCGAAGCGTTGAACCAGTAACGGCTCCGGCCGGGGCAATTCGGTGTGAGCCGCGTCGAAACTCCGCGAAATCGACGCAAAACGCCCGCCGCGGTGTCCACGTTTCACGACCCCGTTAGCGATTTCCTGAGCGGAGCCCTCGACGGGTCGCTTGGGGACTCGCTGAGCGACCGCGCTAACGACGTTTCGGGTGCGTAACTAAGTGCGAGCCGCCGGTAGCCGGCAACTGCGCTGAACGACAGCCGTCCAAAACGAACTCCCCATTCAGTTATGAGACGCACACTCCTCGTCGCCGCCACAGTTCTGGTCCTCCTCACGGTCGGTCTCTCGGCCGCGTTCGTGACCGGAGTCGGACCGTTCGCTGACACCACCTCCGACGACGACTCCGACGGAGCGTTCCCGACGCGGACGACCGCGCCGCCCAATGATGACAGCGGTGACAGCGGTGGGAGCGACAACATCGACACCGGCGGCAACGATACCGGCGGCAACGACACCGGTCGCACCGACAGCGGCGGCGACGCGGCCGCGACGGAATCGGTGCCGCCGTTCGCCGTCGCCGTCGACGACATCGAGAAGTGCGGGCGGACCTGCCGCGACGTGACGAGCACGATAACGAACCAGCAGGACGCCGGCAGTTCCGGCGTCACCGTCTACAGTCGCATCTTCGTCGGCAACGGCACCGACCCGGACGACGAGGTGTGGCGCGGGTCCCAAGCGGTCGGCGACCTCGCGGCCGGCGAGTCGTACACGACGACAAAGCGCGTCAAACTGTCGTACTCGGAGGCGTTCGCAGTCCGGCAGGCCGACGGCTGGATTACGGTCCAGACGACCATCGAGACCGACGACCGGACGCTGACGTACACCGAACAGCGCCACGTGGCGTAGGTCGCGTCAGCCACGGAGAGAGGTGAGCACCGGTATTCCCCGGTTTCTTGTTCCGGTCGCGTACGGTTCTTTCCGGTCACCGCTGGGCCGTCGTCGCACGCCCGACTGACGGCGTGGCTCTGGTTCGCGTGTGAAACAATCGACAGCAGTTTTACTGAGTAGGTGAAACTATTATTTAGACATGGACAATTCAGACGTTTGCATGTGTGAACAATCGGGGTGGTGGTAAGCGATGCGCACCTCGCTTCGCGAGCTTCTCTCGTATCTCGGACCCGGGTTCATCATCAGCGTCGCCTACATGGACCCCGGTAACTGGGCGACTAACATCTCGGGCGGCGCGAAGTTCGGCCCCGCCCTGCTGTGGGTCATCGTCCTCGCCAGCGTCATGGCGATGGGGATTCAGGTGCTCGCCGCCAAGCTCGGCATCGCCACCGGAAAAGGCGTGGCACAACTCTGCCGGGAGCGGTTCTCGAGACCCGTCGTCGTGGTCCTGTGGGCCGCCGCGGAGCTGGCGATGGTCGCCACCGACATGGCCGAAATCATCGGGGCCGCAATCGGCTTCAGCCTCGTCTTCTCGCTACCGCTGTGGGCCGGGGCCGTCCTCGCGGCGGTGAGCTCGTTCGCCCTGCTCGGCGTTCGGACCGCCCACAAGCGGGGGTTCCGCTGGGTCGAACTCACCATCATGTCGCTCGTCGGCGTCATCGCGCTCGCGTTCGTCTTCGAGATGGCGCTGGCGAGACCGACCGCTTCGACCGTCGCGTCCGGCCTCGTCCCGACCGTGCCGAACGCCTCGGCGCTGTACGTCGCCATCGGCATCCTCGGCGCGACCGTGATGCCGCACAGCGTCTACCTCCACCCGTACATCGTCCAGGACCGCCGTAACCGGCTCATCCAATCCGACGGCGACACCGAGGCCGTCCACCGCCGCCACTTCCAGCTGGAGCGCCTCGACACCGTCGTCGCGCTCTTCGGCGCGATGTTCGTGAACGCCGCGATGCTCATCGTCGCCGCCGCCGCGCTTCAGGGGACGGGCATCGAGACGCTCGAAGAGGCGTACGTCACTCTCAGCGGCGTCTTCGGGGCGAACGCGAGCCTCGCGTTCGGCATCGCGCTCATCGCCGCCGGGCTCTCGTCGTCGCTCGTGGCGACGATGGCCGGTCAGACCGTCATGGACGGCTTTCTGGACCTCAACATCAACGTCTGGCTCCGGCGGTCGGTCACGCTCGTGCCGAGTCTCCTCATCGTCGCCGCGGGCTTCGACCCCACGTCGGTGCTCGTCGCCTCGCAGGTCGCGCTGAGCTTCGAGCTCCCGTTCGTCCTGATTCCGCTCCTCTGGTTCACCCACGAGGCGTCGCTGATGGGGAACTTCCGCAACCGGGCGACCACGACCGGCGTCCTCGGCGTCGTTATCGCCGTTATCGTGGGTCTGAACGGCTGGCTCCTGTACTCGACGCTCCTCGGGTGACCGGGCGGGGGCGGCCGAACGCCGAGTCACCGTCGGGTCCGACTCGGCGACCGCCCGCGGCGGTCGGACGGCCGCCGTCACCGCCCCACCGGTTCCGCAACGACTTTTCGCGCCGGCCGCAAAGCCGGGGTATGAACATCGAGGTTCGCGAACTGGCCGACCTCGGCACCGACGCCCGCCGCGCCTTCTTCGAGCGGGACGCCGGGGTCGGGGAGGTCCGTTCCGACGTGCGCGACATCGTCGAGCGCGTCCGCCGCGAGGGCGACGTGGCGGTCCGTGAGTTCTCAAACGAGTTCGACGGCGTCCAAGTCGGCAACATCGACGTGACCGACGCCGCCGAGCGCGCCTACGACGAAATCGACGACGACGTGCGCGAGGCCATCGAGGCCGCCGCGGCGAACGTCCGCGAGTTCCACGAAAAGCAGGTCCCTGCGGACTGGCGCGAGGAGTTCGGCGACGACGGCACCCGCGAACTCGGGCGTCGCTACCGGCCGCTCGACCGGGTGGGCGTCTACGCCCCCGGCGGCACCGCCGCCTACCCGTCGAGCGTCCTGATGGGCGTCATCCCCGCGAAGGTCGCGGGCGTCGAACACGTCGCGGTCGCCACGCCGCCGGCGGAGCCGATAAACCCCGTCACGCTCGCCGCGATGCACGTCGCGGGCGCGGACGCGGTCTACTCGGTCGGCGGCGCGCAGGGTATCGCCGCGCTCGCCTACGGCACGGAGACGGTGAAGGCCGTCCAGAAGGTCGTCGGGCCGGGCAACAAGTGGGTCACCGCGGCGAAGGCCGAGGTCCGCGGCGACGTGGACATCGACTTCCTCGCCGGCCCCTCCGAGGTGCTCGTCGTGGCCGACGAGACGGCCGACGCGCGGTTCGTCGCCGCCGACCTCGTCGCGCAGGCCGAACACGACCCCAACGCGTCGGTCGTCGCCGTCACCGACGACGCCGCCCTCGCCGCGGACGTCGTCGCGGAGGTCGAGCGACAGGCGGGCGAGCGCGAGCGAGCCGAGACCATCGAGGCCGCGCTCGAAGGCGACGCGTCGGGCGTCCTCCTCGCGCGGTCGATGTCCGAGGCGGTGCTGTTCGCCGAGGAGTACGCCGCCGAGCACCTGACGATTCAGGCCGACGACGACGAGGCGCTGTTGGACCGCATCGACTCCGCGGGGAGCGTCTTCCTCGGCCCGTACACGCCCGTCGCGGCCGGCGACTACGCCTCCGGGACGAACCACGTCCTCCCGACCGGCGGCGGCGCGAAGCGACAGGGCGGGCTCTCCGTGGACCACTTCGTCCGCTCGACGACGGTCCAGCGCCTCGACCGCGAGGGGCTGTCGGAGCTTTCGGAGACGATTACGACGCTCGCCGAGGCGGAGGGGCTCGACGCGCACGCCCAGAGCGTTCGCGAGCGGTTCGACGAGTAGGGCGAAGCGACCGGTTCGAGCCGTTTCTGTCCGTGTTTTCCCCGGAGTCGCACCCTACCGGGGCGGCGCGCGAGGTTCCGCCTGCGCCACAGTTATCCGTTCCCACAGTATAGTGGGACGTATGAGCACGGAATCCGCGAGTGGCGGCGGCGATGTGGCGGTCACGGTCACGCCCGCGGCCGCGGACGAGGCCGTCTCCCTCCTCGAAGGGGAGTCGATGGACACCGACGTGGCCGGACTCCGGCTGTTCGTCCAGCAGGGCGGGTGCGCCGGGCTGTCCTACGGGATGCGCTTCGACAATGAACCCGAAGACGACGACACGGTCGTCGAACAGCACGGCCTCCGCGTGTTCGTCGACCCCGCGAGCATGAACTACATCGGCGGGTCGACCCTCGAGTTCGAGGGCGGCCTGCAGGGCGCGGGCTTCCACGTCGACAACCCGAACGCCGAGAGCAGTTGCGGGTGCGGCGAGTCGTTCCGGACGTAGGGACCAATTTCTTAAGCCACCCGCGAGCGAATCGGTGGCATGGCCGAACTCCAGACCCAGACCGTATCGAGCGGGAAGACCGTCTTCGTCGCCACCGACGAGGCCGAACGCGGCTCGAAGGGACCGTTCTACGTCGTCTATTCGACCGAGGACGCCGAGAACCGATGGGGCTACCTCTGCGGGAACTGCGACTCGTTCGACACCGCGATGGACACGATGGCCCGCATCGAGTGCACCAACTGCGGGAACGTCCGCAAACCCGAGGAGTGGGACGCCGCTCACGAGTAGTCGAGCGGCCGGCGCGACCGTTCGTCATCTAGTGGTATGTCATACCGTGGCAATCTTTATCAGGAGTGCGGGTGTACGTAGACGTGCATGGCCCAGGCTTCGATGCCTCCTGTTCAGGAGGCTCGGTCGATATTCGGCCGGCTCGGCTACTCCGTCTCGGGCGACGGACCCGATATGCTGGCCGAACGCAAGTGGCGTACGGTCCACGTGACCGCACTGAGTTCGCGCGAAGCGACCGAATGCCGTCCGGTGCTCGCAGACGGCGGAACCGAGACACCGTATCGGTTCCGCTGTTTCGTGACGTGGGACGACCACATCAGCGCGCTTCGAGAGCGGCTTCGCGGTATCGACCTTCCATACGAGTGGGCAATCATCGGCGTGTCGAACGGTGGTGGGAACGACTACGAGGTCGTTCACGGCACGAACACGTAATCGAAACGGGGCGTCTTCGCCCAAACGTTTTCTCAGCCCGTCGCTAACGGACGAGCATGTCGCAGGCCGCAGAGACGGAGTTGGCGCGATTCGTCCGGAGCAGACGGCTCAACGCGGCGCTCGCGTGGCTGTTCGTCGGCTTCCTCGTCGCCGTCGCCGTCGGGAGCGTCGTCACCGGCGGCGACCTCGTTTGGGGCGGGTTCGCGGCCGTCGTCGCCGCGGTCACCGTCGTTCCGGCTATCGCCTTCCGCGAGCCGCGAGCGATGCTTCCGTGGGAGGTCGTCGCGCTCGCCTCGCTCCCGCTCGTCGCCCGCGTCCTCGTTCGGGGTCAGACCATCGGCGGCGTGACGTTCACCGGGCGCGTCTCGACGTACCTCGCGGTGGCCGCCATCGCGCTCATCGTCGCCGTCGAACTCGACGTGTTCACGCCGGTTCGGATGAACCACTCCTTCGCCGTCTTCTTCGTCGTCATCGCCACGATGGCCGCCGCGGGCGTCTGGGCGGTCGTCCAGTGGCTCTCGGACCTCTACCTCGGGACGCGCCTACTGTTGAACGGGCGGCCCGAGCACGTCGTCGAAGCGGGGCTGATGTGGGACTTCGTCGCCGCCACCGTCGCCGGCCTCGTCGCCGGGTTGCTGTTCGAGTACTACTTCCGCCGCCGGGCCGACTCGCGCGAGCGGCTCCCGGAGGAGGTAGCAGAGCTCGCCGAGCTGTCGGAAGCGGCGGAGACGGACGGGAACTCCCGCGCGTCGGAAGGCGGTGAGTCGCCGTGAGGATTCGCTCGTACCTCCGCATCGACGAGCGGCGGCAGTCCCAGCTCTCGCGGGCGATGCAGGTGGTCCTCGTCGGCCTCGTCTTCATCGGCCTCGACCGCGGGAACCTCGGTATCGTCGTCAACGCCCTCGTCGGTCTCGGCGTGACCTACCTCCCGGCGATACTCGAACGCGACTACCGCATCCCGATGGACACCGGGCTGACGCTCTGGATCTCCTCCGCGGCGTTTCTCCACGCGCTCGGCACGGTCGGTCTCCCGGGGTCGGAGACGAGCTTCTACTCGGGCGTCTGGTGGTGGGACCACCTCACCCACGCGCTGTCGTCGTCGGTCGTCGCGGCGGCCGGCTACGCGACCGTCCGCGCGGTCGACGAGCACACGGCGGACATCTACCTGCCGCCGCGGTTCATGTTCGTCTTCATCCTGCTTTTCGTCATCGCGTTCGGCGTCTTCTGGGAGGTCATCGAGTTCTCTATCTCCGGAGCCGCCGCGCTCGCCGGCACCGGGTCGGTGCTGACGCAGTACGGCCTCGACGACACGCTCCTCGACCTCGTGTTCGACGCCGTCGGCGGCGTCATCGTCGCCATCTGGGGCACCGCACACCTCTCCGACGTGGTCGGCGCGTTGGAGCGCCGGCTCGAAAGAGAAGCCCGCTGACACACGACAGGAGCGAACACGACGACGACCCAATCAGCCGACCGTGGCCGAATCTCGCCGAGTCCCGATATACATTTGTACACGGACTGAGACGTTCACATCGATGTCGAGTTGGGTCGGCGACGGAGACGAAGACGACGAGGACGCCGCCGACGCGTTCGAGGCGGTCGGTCGCCGCAGTCAGATTCTCCAGGCGCTCTCGTCGGAGTCGCTATCGAAAGCCGAACTGGTCCGCACGCTCTCTGTCTCTCGGTCCACCGTCGACCGCGGCGTCGAGCGGCTCGTCGACCTCGGTCTGGTCGAACGGTCGGACGGCGGGTTCGTCGCCACGACGGCGGGACGCGTCGCGCTGGAGACGCACAACGAGGCGCTCCGGACCATGGCGAACGTGATTGACGCGGGACCGGTGCTCGACCGCCTCCCCGAGTCGGTCGCCCCGCCGCCCTCGCTGTTCCGCGACGCGGTCGTCAGTACGGGCGACCTCACGTCGATGGAACGGCGGGTCTCGCTCGATTTCGACCTCGGCGAGGTGACGGAGGTCACCGGCTTCAACGGCCCGTTTCTGTTCAGTCTCTGGCCCGAGAGGAGCGACCAGCTCGTGCGGCTCGGGGACAGCGCCACGCTCGTGCTCTCCGCGGAGTCGCTCGACTGGCTCTCGAACCGCTATCCCGACGACCTCGACGCGATGGTCGACGCGGGCGTCCGCGTGTCCGCGGTCGACGACGAACCGGGGTTCGGCGTCGTGGTGATGAACCGCCCGACGACGGCCTCGGTCACGCTCGCCGTCTACGACCACATGGGCGGACCCGAGGCGCTGGTCGTGAGCGACGACCCCTCGGCCGTGGCGTGGGGGCGGACGCTCGTCGCGGCGCGGGCCGAGACCGCGCGCCCGTATCGGGCCGACGACTGAGTCCCGAGACGACGCACCGGGGGTCGCTCCGTCCGACTCGTCCGCCCCGACCACCTGACCACCCGACCGTCCCGCCGCCGAATCAGGGACGATTATTTGTGATAGTACGACGAAGGGTCCGACGAGATGGTTTACAAGAAAATCACCCTCGTCGGTCGGAGTGCAGAGAGTTTCGACGCCGCTGTCGACGACGCGATTAACCGCGCGGAGGAGACGCTCGCGGGCGTCCACTGGGTCGAAGTAAAGGAACTCGGCGTCGAACTCGCGTCCGTCGAGACACGAGAGTACCAAGCCGAGGTCGAAGTCGCGTTCGAACTCGAAGGAGAAGACGGCGAGTAACCGCGGCAACCGTTTCGTTTCGGTCTCATCCGGGTCGGTCCGCGCTGACGGCGCGGGTCGTCCCGACGGCTTCTTATCCGCCCGCGCCGCCACATTCGAGAAGCGAATGCCTCGGCTCCTCCACTACTCCGACATCGAGAACGTCTTCGACGACACCGAGCGCGCCGGCCGCCTCGCGGGCTGTGTCCGCGCCCTCGACGGCGACGACACCCTCGTGGTCGGCACCGGCGACAACACCGCGCCGGGCGTCCTCTCGCTCGTCGAGCGCGGCGGGCAGGCGCTCGACTTCTACGACGCCGTGGACGCCGACCTCGAAACGTTCGGTAACCACGACTTCGACTACGGGCCGAGCCGGACCCGCGAACTCGTCGCCGCGAGCCGGCCGACGTGGGTCACGAGCAACGTCTACGGCGAGGGCGGCGGCCGGTTCGCCGCCGCCGAGGGGAGCGTCTCGCGGACGACCCGCGAGATAGACAGCCTGACGCTCGGGTTCTTCGGCGTCACCGACCCCGCGACCGGCTCTATCAACCCCGAGGCGACCGACCTCGACTTCGCCGACCCTTACGCGGCCGCGTCGGACGCCGCCGACGCGCTCAGAGCCGACGGCGCGGACCTCGTCGTCGCGCTCTCGCACCTCGGGAGCGGCGACGACGAACTCGTCGCGCGGTGCGACGTTGACCTCGTCCTCGGCGGTCACGTCCACGCCGAGCGCGACGACGCGGTCGACGGCGTGCCAGTCGTCCGCCCCGGCGCGAACGGCCACGTCGTCTGGGAAGTCCGCGTCGCCGCCGACAGAATCGAGACGGTCCGCCACCGGACCGCCGAGTACCGACCCGACGCGGAACTCGTCGCGGCGCTGGAGGGCCGCGTCGACGCCGCCGGCCTCGACGAGGTGCTCTGCCGCATCGACCGCCCGATGGACCGCGCCGAGGAGACCGTCGCGGCCGGCGAGTGCCGCGTCGGAAACGCCATCGCCGACGCCTACCGCTGGGCGACCGGCGCGGACGTGGGACTCCAGAACAGCGGCGGCATCCGCTCCGGCCCACCCGTCGGTCCCGACGTGACCCACGCCGACCTCGTGAGCCTCGTCCCCTTCGAGGAGCACCTCGTCGTCGCCGAGGTGACCGGCACGGAGCTCCTGGCGGCGTTCGGAGCCGCCCGCGGGGCCGAGATGGGCTTCGGCGAACCCGACTGGTGGCACGCCCACGTCAGCGGCGCGCGCATCGTCTGGGACGACGACCGCGACGAGGTCGTCGAGGCGTTCGTCGGCGGTGAACCAGTCGACCCGGCGGCGAGCTACACCATCGCCACGAGCGACTACCTGCTCCACAGCACGCAGGAGTTCCCGGCTATCACGCAGGCCCACCGCGTCGGCGAGTTCGAGATTCAACACGACGCGCTGGCGCGGTACGCCCGCGAGGTCGGCTTCGACGCCGCCGTCGAGGGGCGCATCGAGCGCCGGTCGGCCACCCGCGCCGACGACTGAGCGCGGAGCGGGGGCGACACCGAGACGCGGCCGCCGGCGAACCCGTCCGAGAGGGAAAGGTTCACGCACGCCCGGCGAGTGGCTTCGGAGTATGACACGGGTCGTGGTCCCGGTTCGGTATCCCCTCTCGAAGCACTCTCGGGCGACGCTCGACGAGGCCGTCCGCGTCGCGAGAGAGCGCGACGCCGAACTGACGGTCCTCCACGTCGACCTCTACCAGTCGAACCGCGGCGTGACGCGGACCGAACTCAAGCGGGCGGTCGAAGCCGAGTTCGGCCCGCTCGTCCGCGCGCGCTACGTCGTCCGCCGGGGCTTTCTCGTCGAGGAGACGATTCTCGAAGAGGTCGCCGCCGAGGAGGCCGACATCGTCGTCATCGGGTCGAAACAGGCGAGCCGCTGGCGGCGGATGCTCCGGCGGTTCCTCGACGACCCCGACATCGACGTGTTCCTCCGCGAAAAGCTCGACTGCACGGTCATCACCGTCCGCGCGGACGGCTGAGCCGGCGACGCTCGAGGTCGGGTTCGTTGCTCCGCTTTCGACGCCGCCCCAGTGCCGACTGTCTCGGTCGCTTCCCGGTCAGTCGCCGCCGGTGGCGTCTGTCGAATCGTTGTCTGTTGGTTCCGCGTCCGTCGAGCTCGGGGTATCCGTCGAGTCGGTCGCGTCGGTCGTGTCGGCCGGGGCGGTTGGAGCGGTCGTGTCGGTCGCATCGACCGGGGCTTCAGCGCCCTCGCCGTCAGAGACCGACTGGACGGGCGCTCCCGGGGCCGGCGACGCGGTGGCGTGACGCCGGTTCGCGGCCTCGTCGCCGGTGACGTGGAGGCTCCCGCTGGTCTCGTCGAAGACCAGGTGGGTGTGCGGGTAGGCGAACTCGACGGTCGCCTCGGACTCCTCGACGAGCGTCCAGAGCCGCGTCTGGACCTCCGACTGGATGCGGCCGATTTTGTACGGTTTCAGCGCCCAGTAGCGGAGGCGCAGGAGGACGCCGTTGTCGGCGTAGGAGTTGATGTAGGCGGTCGGCTTCGCCGGGTAGCGCGCGCTCCCGATGCGGATGTCCGGACCGCCTTCGACCACCGCGTCGCAGTCGCGGGCGGCGCGCTCGACGAGGTCGCGGGCGGCGTCGATGTCGGACTCGTAGGTGACGAGCACGTCGAGCGACAGGCGGGTCCGCTCGTCCTCCGCGGAGTAGTTGATGACGTCGCGGTCGCGGATGTTCGAGTTCGACATCACCAGAAAGGTGTTGTCGAGGGTGAATATCTTCGTGTAGCTCAGGGTTATCTCGTCGATGAAGCCCTTCGTGCCGTCGTCGAGTTCGATCATGTCGCCGATTTCGAACGGCTGGTCCGAGAGGACGAACACCCCGTTGATGATGCTCCCGACGATGGGCGCGAGAACGATACCGAGCACCGCCGAAAACACCGTCACCGAGAGGACGATGTCGCCGAGTTCGAGACCGAGGACGTTCGCCCCGAGACCGACGCCGAGGAGGACGATAGTGAGCCGGACGATTCGGAGAACTGTCTGGGCGACGCTCTGGCGGCGGAACTGTCGGGCGACCGGCCGGCCGAGCAGGCGGACGATGTACTTCGAGAGCCCGACCGACAGGGCGACGATGACGAGGGCGACGACGATGCGCCACCCCGGAAACAGGAAGTAGTCCGGCACGAACGCCGGCGGCTCGATTGCCGTCGACTGGAGCGGGGCGACCGCGACGTGGCTCCCCGCAGTCGGTCCCCCGCCGACCGCGGCCGACGCGTCGGCAACCCCCTCGGCTCCGTGCATGGAACTCGCAACGGGGAGCGGCGAAAAAAGGGTTGTTACTCCGGGGGTTCGGTCGCGGTGAACGGCTAAGTGTCGGGGCGTCGCAGTATCGGTATGACCGACGCGACGACCGCCCGTCCCGACTTCCGCATCACCCACGAGACGCCGCCCAGCCGAGCGCTCCTCTGCGGCTTTTCGTCGTTCGGACTCGCCGGACTGACCGCCGTCGACTTCATCGTCGACCACCTCGACCTCGAACAGACCGGCCACCTCACCGTCGAGGGCCTCCCGACGGTGACGCCCTTCGAGGACGGTCGACCCCGACATCACACGCGGCTGTTCTCCCGCGACGACCTCGACGTGACCGTGCTCGTCGGCGAGCTGTTCGTCCCGGCGGTCCACGGCACCCAGTTCGGAAACGCCATTCTGGAGTGGACCGAGCGCAACCGCGTCGAGGAACTCGCCGTGCTCTCGGGGATTCCGATGGCCCACGGCCCGGACGAACACCGCGTGTTCTACATCGCCACCGACGACTACCGCGAGGCGCGGCTCGCCGACACCGACATCCCGCCGATGGGCCGGGGGTTCTTCGACGGCACCAACGCGGCGCTCGTCGAGCGCGGCATCGGGTCGCCCCTCGGCGTCGGCGTCTACGTCACGCCCGTCCACGCGCAGGTCCCCGACGTGGAGGCGGCCATCAGACTCGTCGACGCCGCCGACGACGTGTACGACCTCGGCGTCGACTCCTCGCCGCTGGAGTCCTTTGCGGCCGAGGTCCAGCAGTACTACGCCGAACTCGCCGAGCGCCTCCGCGACAGCGAGGCCGACTTCCCGGAAGACCGGATGTACATGTGAGCGCCGACCCGCCCGCAGTCCCGCGACGGTCGACCGACGACCTGCTATCAGCTATGCCACTTATTTTCGAAATTTCGTGCTACTCGGATTTTAGTAAATGATTTAGGTGATGCCGTACACGACACGACCATGGCTGACGAACTGCGGCTCACCATGGAGCGAGTCGGTGAGCGCTTCAACCTCGGCGAGTACGAGATAGACGCGTATCTGGCCGTCCTCGAACACGGACAGTTGACGGCGAGCGAAATCGCCGACCGAACCAGCATCCCCCAGCCGCGGGTGTACGACACGGTCCGGAGCCTGTCGGACCGCGGCCTCGTCGAACTCCGCGAGTCGCGCCCGATGAAAATCGTCGCCGTCGACCCCGACGACGCCTTCGCGAACGTCAAGACCTCGCTGGAGGAACTCATCGAGGAACTGGAGGCGCGCTACACCGCCCCCGCCCGCGACACCGAGGCCGTCTCGCTCGTCAAGTCGCGGTCGACCATCCTCCGCTACATCGAGGAGATCGTCGAGGCCGCGGAGTACGAACTCGTGCTCTCGTTGACGCCCGACCTGCTCCGCCGGTTCCGCGACGACCTCGCGGCGGCCATCGACAGCGGCGTCAGCATCGACCTGCTCGTCACGCCCGCCTCCCGCGCGCCCGACCCCGACGAGTTCAACTACCTCGACGTGGCGACCATCGCCCGCGCCCGCCGCGGCATCACCTCGCCCGTCCTCGCGGTCGCCGACGGCGAGTACTCCATCTACGCGACGCAGGACGCCCTCCGCGACGACCGCGACCGCTACGGCGTTATCTTCAACCGCTCCGCGCTCGGCTTCCTCGTCAGCGGCTTCTTCGGCACCGTCCTCTGGACCACCGCCGAAACCATCGTCGCAAACGGCAAGCGCCGGCCGTTCCCCCGCCGCTACGCCTCTATCCGCCGGGCAGTCAAGGACATCCGCGAGATAGACGGCGACTTCTACGCCTCCGTCTCCGGCCGCGACATCGAGACGGGCGACCCCATCGTGGTCGAGGGGCGCGTCATCGAGACGGCCTTCGAGGACACAGAAGAGGTCGCGTCGCTCCACATCGAGACCGAGGAGGGCGTCGTCGAGGTCGGCGGACTGGTCGCCGCGCTCGAAGACGTGGAAGGACAGGAGATTCTGCTCGGCCGCGACGAGGTTCCGAACCGCGACGAAATCGTCTGAAACCGCGTCGTCAGTTTTCGCTCGTATCTTTTCCGCTCGCAGTCCCGGCCAGCGACGGCTACTCGTCGGGGAACTCGTAGACGACCGCGCCGCAGTCCGCACAGCCGAGCACCTCGTGTTCCGGCGAGTCGTACAGCCCCGCAGTGCCGCCACAGCAGTTGCGGGTCGTCGTCTCCTCGACGGGGCCGCCGCAGTCCGGGCAGACCTCGACGAACATCCGCATCGGCTCCGTGGCCGCGAGCGCGACCGTCGGGTCGACCCCGCGCTCGACGACCGTGTAGAGCGTCGCCACGTCCGCGATGGCCTGCGACCGGGAAATCCACACGGACATCGACGGACCGTCGAGCGAGATACCGCCGAACTCGGCGTCGACGGTCGCGTCGAACGGGACCGCGTTGGCGACCGCCTCGGCGAGTTCCTCGTCGGTGGTCTTCCGAAGCGTCGCCATCGTCGACTCCCACTCCTCGCGGGCGTCGTCAGTGAGAAACAGCCCGTCTGCCTCTTCGACGAGAACGCCGGCGTTCAGGAGCGCCGACAGCATCGCGTCGGGGTCGACGTCGGCGTCGAGCGATTCCGAGCGCCGGTCGGGAGCCGACCCCTCGTCGCCGTGGTCGAAGACGCCGGCGAGGCCGACGGCCGCGACCAACTGCGGCGCGAACGAGGGCGTGCCGGGGACGACGTAGCCCCGGAGGTACACTGAGAGCGCGCCGCCGACGAGGACGACGAGGCCGGCGACCGGCGAGAGCACGCTGACCGCGAGACCGACGACGACGACCGCGGCGACGTTGACGGCGGTACACGGCAGACAGCGGTTCTCGCCGGTGTGTTCCGGGCGCGTGAGTGAGTCGATGACGGACATGGTGTGAGGCGTGGGGTTGTGAGTAGTTCGCGTTCGCGGTGGTCAGTTCGCCGGGGGCGTCTCGGTCTCGGCCGCGTCGAGTCGGACCGCCTCGCCCGTCTCCGACGAGCGGTAGATGGCGTCGATGACGCGCTGGACGGCGAGGCCCTGTTCGACCGTGTTGCGGCCGGGGTGTTCGCCCTCGGCGACGGCCGCGAGGAACGCCTCCTGTTCGGTCTTGTGGGTGTCGTTGTCCTGGGTCTCCACGTCCGTCGTCGAGAGGTGGTTGCCGCCGCCGACGCCGTCCTCGTAGAACTGGAGGTCGTGGCTCGCGCGGTCGAAGCGCACGCCGCCCTCCGTGCCGCGGAGGAAGAAC
Organism: Haloferax chudinovii; assembly: GCF_042663345.1. Classification (NCBI taxonomy): domain Archaea; kingdom Methanobacteriati; phylum Methanobacteriota; class Halobacteria; order Halobacteriales; family Haloferacaceae; genus Haloferax; species Haloferax chudinovii. Next base: position 464,278 of record NZ_JBHTAB010000001.1, on the reverse strand, counting down.
TCGTCGTTGGTCGGGCGGTTCGTCGCCCACGCGACTTCGAGGGAGATAGTCGTCCCCTCGTCGGTGCGGATGAAGGCGCTCGCGGAGTCGTCCACGTCGAAGGCCTCCGGGCCCACGTCCTCGCCCCACATCTCGACGAAGGTGTAGTCGTCGCGGTCGCCGAACTCCGAGCGGGTGACGCCGGAGACCTCGACGACCTCGGGGAAGTCGAGGAAGTAGAGCGCGAGGTCGATGGCGTGGACGCCGATGTCGATGAGCGAGCCGCCGCCCGCGACCTCCTTGGAGGTGAACCACGACCCGCGGCCGGGGATGCCGCGGCGGCGGACGTAGTTGGCCTCGACGTGGGTGACGTCGCCGAAGCGGCCCTCCTCGTAGTGGTGGCGGATGACCTCGACCGGGTTGGCAAAGCGGTTGTTGAAGCCGACCATGCAGAAGCCGTCGGCCGCCGCGGCCGCCGCGGCGATTCGCTCGGCGGATTCCAGCGAGTGCGCGAGCGGCTTTTCGAGCAGGACGTCGAGGCCCGCGTCGAGCGCGGCGACGGCGTACTCTTCGTGGAAGCGGTTCGGTGTGGTGATGACGACCGCGTCGACCTTCTCGAACAGCGCCGTCTTTTCCTCGTAGGTGTTCACGTCGTACTTCTCCGCGAAGCCGCGACGGGCGTCCGCCTGAATGTCGAGGCCGCCGACGAGGGTCGCACCGAGGTCGGCGAGGCGGTCTGCGTGGTGGTGTCCGATGTTTCCGAGTCCGACGATGCCGACTCGGACCGATGATTCCGTACTCATGATTCAATGATTAACTACAGGTGGTGTTAAGTTTCACGTTCTTTGGGCTGAATTGGCGGGACCGACCGCGAGACGCCGTTCAAGGCGCGTTCTCGGTGTGGCGCGCGGCGCGCGTCGAAACCGAGTGCGGCGGGGAACACGGGTCGAAACCAACTCAGTAGAGCTGTTCTTCTCGCTCCTTGCGTTCTTCCTCGCGGCGCTGTTCTTCCTTGAGCCGGCGTCGCCCGCGGAGGTACTGCTTGCCCTTCGGGATGAACTTGTTCTTCAGATCGAGCAGGAACGAGACGATACCGTAGGCCCAGAAGAAAAACAGGACGGTCATCCCGCCGAGGTAGAACAGGCCGAGTTCGTTGACCATGGGTGTGAGTGTGTGCTGTGGGGTGGGTTCGGTGAGCGTTGTGCGGGCTGTGCGAGCCGCGGGCGGGCCGGCGGCGAGCCCGACCGGCGCGGGCGGTGCGCGGTGCGACCGTCGCCGCTTCCGTGCCGGGCCGAGCGTCAGTCGTCGCTCTCGGCTTCCGTGCCGGGCCGAGCGTCAGTCGTCGCTCTCGGCTTCCGTGCCGGGCGCGCCGCTCGTCTGGACGGGCGTCTCGATGCCGTGGCTGACGGCCTCGCCCGTCTCCGTGTCGAAGAGGTGGACGCGCGAGCGGTCGAGCACGACGGTCACGTCCTCGTCTTCCTCGACGTCGGTGTCGGGGGCGACGCTCATCAGCAGTTGGTCGTTGGCGACGCCGCTCGTGTCTTCGAGGTTCGTCTCGGTCGTCTCCGAGAGCTTCAGGTAGACGAATATCTCGTCGCCCATCGGTTCGAGCACGTCCGTGACGGCCTCGATGCGGCGGCTGGGGTTCGACACGAGCGCCTCGTCGCCGACGAGGTACACGTCTTCGGGGCGGATGCCCATCGTGATGTCCGTCCCCGGCTCGACACCGAGGTCAGCGGGGTCGAACTCCACGTCGATATTGGTCGAGACGAACCCGTTTTCGGTGACCTCGCCGTCGAGGAAGTTCATCGACGGCGAGCCGATGAAGCCCGCGACGAACAGGTTAGACGGCTCGTTGTAACAGACCAGCGGCGGGTCTATCTGCTGGAGCTGACCGGAATCGATGACCGCGATGCGGTCGGACATCGTCATCGCCTCCGCCTGGTCGTGGGTGACGTAGATGATGGTCGTGTCCAGTTCCTTGTGCAGGCGCTGGAGTTCGGTCCGCATGTGGACCCGGAGCTTCGCGTCGAGGTTCGCGAGCGGCTCGTCCATCAGGAAGACGCCGGGGTTGCGGACGATGGCGCGGGCGATGGCGACGCGCTGGCGCTGGCCGCCGGACATCTCGTCGGGCATGCGTTCGAGCATCCCCTGTAGCTGGACGATTTCGGCGGCGCGCTCGACGCGGCGCTCGATTTCCTCCTTGTCGTAGTTGCGGAGGCGGAGCCCGAAGGAGATGTTATCGTAGACGTCCATGTGGGGGAACAGCGCGATGTTCTGGAACACCATCGCTACCCCGCGGTCCTTCGGCGGGAGGTTCGTCACCTCGCGGTCGCCGATGAACACCTTCCCCTCCGAGGGGATGGTGAGGCCCGCTATCATCTCCATGGTCGTCGACTTACCGCATCCCGACGGACCGACGAGACAGATGAATTCTCCGTCGTCGATGTCGAGGTTCATGTCGTCGACCGCCGTTACGTCGTCGTAGTACTTGCTTACGTGTTCGAGTGTTACGTCTCCCATGATTACTCCTTCAGCGCTCCTGCGGTCAGTCCACTCACGATGCGCTCCTGCGCGATAATGACAAGAATAGCCACGGGTAAGACCCCCACGATGGAGGCGGCGGCCATCAGGTTGTACGGGGTGTCGAACTGCCCCTGATACTTCAGGATACCCGCGACGATAGGTGCCCACGAATCGGCCTCGCCGTTGTTCATCAGGAACGAGAAGAAGAACTCGTTGTAGACGCTGATGAACGTGAGGACGCCCGCGGTCGCCACGCCGGGTGCCGAAAGCGGCACGATGACGCGGAACAGCGCGCCCAGCCGGGTCGTTCCCTCCACCCGCGCCGCGTCCTCCAACCCGTCGGGAATCTGCCCGTAGAAGGTCGTGAGGATGAATATCGACAGCGGGAGGAACAGCGCGCTGAACGGGAACACCATCGGTGCCGGCGTGTTGAACAGGTCCGGCGTCGATATCGTCACCATCCCGATGCTAATCGCCGTGTTCCCGGTGAACAGCTCGAAAAGCGGGATGAGGAACGCCGCCGGCGGGAAGTAGCTGATAGCGAGGATGCCGAGCATCAACACGCCCTTGCCGGGGAAGCGGAGGCGGCCGAAGACGTACCCCGCGAGGCTGGCGATGAGCAACACGAGCACGGTGGTCGTGATGCCCAGCACGAAGCTGTTGAACATGTACAGGTGGAACGGCACCCGCTCGAACATCGCGATGAACACCTCGGGGTTGAACCCCTTCGGCACGAGCCCCATGTTGGCGATGAGGTTGTTCGGCGTGAGCGCGAGCACGAGAAGCCAGTAGAACGGGAACAGCGTCGTGACGAGGAAGAACAGCATCGCGACGTAGAACATCGCGCGGTAGACCCTGTCGGGGTTCTTGATGGCCGAGTCGACCCAGCGGCCGAGCGGCCCGCGTTCCATCTCGTCGTCGGAGCCGATGCCGGCTCCCGGAGTTTCGTTAGACATCTCAGAGACCCTCGCTGGCGAAGTTCACGATGTACACCGAGACCACGACGGCGATGATGCCGGCGGTGACGAACGCCACGGTCGCAGACGTCCCGTACAGCGGCGTGTTGAACGTCGTGACGACGAGACACGACAACGACGGGACCGTCTGACAGCCGGCCATCGTCTGGATGATGCCGTAGACGCGCATCGCGTCGATGGTGCGGAACAGCATCGCCACGAGCACCGTCGGCAGGATGAGCGGGAAGGTGATGAGCTTGAACTGTTGCCAGCGCGACGCGCCGGCGACCTTCGCCACGTCGTACAGCGACCGGTCGATGCTCTGCATCCCCGCGAGGATGAGAAGCGCCATGAACGCCGAGGTCTTCCACACGTCGGCCACGATGATGAGGAACAGCGCGTCGGCGGTGTTCCGAAGCGGCGTCGTGCCGATGAGACCGAGTTGGTTCAACAGCGCCGGATTCTGGCTCGTCCCGACGAGGAAGCCGATGTTCGGTTGGAACATCAGGTACCAAATCATCCCCTGAATGACGATGGGGACGGCCCACGGGATGATGATGGCGACCCGGACCCACCGCCGCCCGCGGAAGTCCTGGTCTAAGATGAGCGCCTGACCGAAGCCGATGAGCGTTTCGAACAGCACGCTGAAGACGGTGAAGATGAGCGTCACCGTGAGCGCGCTGGCGTAGATGTTCGTGACGAAGGGGAACTCCGAGGAGAACGTCGGGAGGAACTGCGACGGGAGCGCGTAGTTGCGCGCACCGGTGAACAGGTCCACGTAGTTCTGCAGTCCGACGAACTCGCCGAGCCGCGCGCTTCCCGTCAACTGGTCGGCGAACAGCGACATGCTGAACGTCGAGACCAGCGGATAGACGGCGATTACCCCCAAGAGGACGAGCGCGGGCGTCAAAAGCAGGTACGCGAACTGCGTCTCGGAAAGCGACTCCACCCAGTTGACGGCCGAGGCGTACGGGCCGCTCCTCCGGGTGTCGGAAAGCGCTTCCCCTGATTGTTGTTCGGTGGCCATGTCAAATGATAACGTGTGTATTGGTTACGTCTCGGTAAAGACGTTGCTCTACGCGTTCTGTTCGATCTGTTCGAGCTGTGATGCGAGGTCGGACATCGCCTGTTCGGGGGATTTCTCCTGGGCGAACGCGGCGTTGACCTCCTGTGAGATGCGGCCGGACTGCTGGGGCCAGACGACGGTGACCGGGCGCGGAATGGCGTTCTCGCCGGCGACCTTCAGGGCGTCGAGGTAGCGGCCGATGATGGGCACCTCGGCGGCCTGGTCGGATTCGAGGAGGGTCGGGCGCGGCGGAATCCAGCCGATGATGCGGAACATGTCGAGCTGGAACTGCTCGGTCTGCATCGTCCGAAGCACCTCCACCGCGGCCTGCTTCTGTTCGTCCGAGGAGTTCGGGTTCATCGTCATGTGCCAGCCGCCGAGGGCGGCGACGGGGCCGCCGGTGCCCTCGTACTGGGCCTCGTCGGCGGTGACGCCGTACGGAATCGGCATGACGCCGAGGTCCTCGCCGAAGCCGGTCTGATCGTTTTCCTCCGAGGGCTCCGCGCCGTTGATGACGATGGAGTACGGCCAGTTGCGGTGCATGACCGCGTTGCCGGTCGTGAAGGGCTGTCGGGACGGGTCTTCCGTCCACTGGAGGACCGCTTCCGGCGAGACGCCGCCCGTGATGCCGTCGAGGGCGTACTCGTCGTCCTCGCCGTGGATGAGCGTCCGAACCATCCGAATCGCGTTGATAACCGGCTCCTCTTCGACCGTGATGGGGCGGTCGCCGATGGGGCCGAACAGGTTCTCGCGGCCGCCGAAGTACGCGCCGCCGTACGAGGTCATGAACTCGTTGAAGTCACAGCACGACAGGCCCTCGTAGACGTTCGCCTGGAACGTAAAGCCGTTCTCGATGTCGGAGTTGGCGTCGAGCGCCTCCCGCGTGACGCGCGAGAACTCCTCCCACGACATCGACTCGGTCGCCCACGTCGAGAAGTCCTCGTCGGTGTAGCCCGCGTTGCGGAGCAGGTCCTTTCGGTACTGGACCGTCGGGAAGTCGGGGAACAGCGGCTGACCGTAGAGGTCGCCGTTCGGCCCCGTCGCCGTCGAGACGCTGGCCTCGAAGTACTCCTCTTCGATGGTCGAAGTCAGCTCCGAAGGGAGCGACTGCGAGAGGTTCTGCAGTTGGTTGCGGGCGATGAAGGGAATCGTCCACCCGCTGTCCATCATGAGTAGCGTCGGCTCCGAGCGACCGCCGGAGAGCCACTGCTGGTACTGGGCCTGTCTGTTGTCCGTCACCTGCGAGCCGGCGAGGATGTCGATGTCGATGTTCTCCGGGAGGCCGGCGTCCCGGAGCGCCTGCACGACTTCCGCTTCCGCCTCCGCGACCCGGGTGTCAGCGGCCCACTGAAGCGTGATGTCCTCGGTGGACGCTTCGGTGTTAATCGGCGTGTCGGTGGCGGTGTCCGTGCCGCCGTTACCGCCGCCGTTGCCGTCACCGCCGCCGGTGCTAATGCATCCGGCCAACCCGACGGCGACGCCCGATGCGCCGGCCGCTTTCACAAAACTGCGTCGAGAGACGCCAGTACGCTTGCCCTTGCGTGAGTCAGCATCAACCATTACAGTTTGTACACTACAATTACTGATTATTTATAGTTTTGGTGCTGGCCACTACCGCTGTTGTAGTAAACTACTTGATACTATTAACCGCACTTCGAAATTCAATCGGTTCGATATATGTAATTATTGTATATGAAGTATGGGCCGTCGGGCGCTTAGTCCTTGCCCGGCGCGGGCCACCTCGGCGACTTCGGAGCCTCGATTCGCTCGACGTCGTCGTCGCTCAGGTCCACGTCGAGCGCGCCGACGTTCTCTTCGAGGTGGTCGAGTCGGCGCGGCCCGATGATGGGCGCGTCCACGACGGGTTTGTGGAGGAGCCACGCGAGCGACACCTGCGCGGGCGTGGCGTCTTTCTCCTCGGCGAGCGACCGAATCGCGTCGAGCACGGCCCAGTTCTCGTCGGTAAAGCGGTTCGACGTGTACTCGTCGGACTCCGCCCGCGTGTCCGCGGGCACCTCGGCGTCGCGCTCGTACTTGCCCGTGAGGAAACCGCCCGCAAGCGGCGACCACGGGACGACGCCGACGCCCTCGCCCTCGCAGACCGGAAGCAGGTTCGCCTCCTCGTGGCGGTCGACCGCGTTGTACTCCGGTTGCATGCAGGCGAAGCGTTCGAGGTTCTCCACGTCGGCCGTGTACAGCGCCTTCGTGAACTGGTACGACGACATCGTGGACGCGCCGACGTACCGGACGAGGCCCTCCTCGACGAGGTAGTCGAGCGCCGACAGCGTCTCCTCGATGGGGACGCCGTCGTCCCAGCGGTGAATCTGGTAGAGGTCGATGTAGTCGGTGCCGAGGCGGTCGAGGCTCGCGTGCGCTTGGTCGATGATGTGCTTGCGCGAGAGCCCGGACTTGTTCGGCCCGTCGCCCATCGGGAAGTAGACTTTCGTCGCGATGGCGAGCTCTTCGCGGTCGCGCTCGGCGATGGCCTCGCCGACGATTTCCTCGGACTCCCCGCGGGAGTAGGCGTTCGCCGTGTCGAGGAAGTTGATGCCGGCGTCGAGCGCGCTGTCGAGGAGGTCGAGGCTCGCCTGCCTGTCGTTCATCATCCACTCCGCGCTGGAGCCGAAGTTCATACAGCCGAGACAGAGCCGCGAGACTTCGAGGCCGGTGTCGCCGAGGTAGGTGTACTCCATGTCGGTCACATCGGTTCATACACGAACGACAACGATAAGCATACGCACGCGCTGACGGTGAGAGAAACGACCACGGACGCGTGGAGACGTAATCGCTTTACCCGCGCCACCGGAACCCGAGGTGTATGGACGGGCGCACTCGCGAGTACCTCGAAGGTCGCTTCGGCGATTACTACCGGAGCACCGACGTTCCGCTCCCGCCCGCACCGGGCGAACGAGAGTGGGGCGTCATCCCGTGGTCGGCCGGCGGCACGCGGATGCACCGCCACCAGTCGCTTCTCGACCTCGGCGACCTCTCGGACTACCTCGCCCGGAGCGCGCCCCGGCACGTCTACTTCTCGTCGGCCCGCTTTTCGGACCCCGGCGCGGGCTCGATGGACGACAAGGGCTGGCGCGAGGCGGACCTCGTGTTCGACATCGACGCGGACCACCTCCCGGGAATCGACCCCGAGACGACGGGCTACGCCGATATGCTCGACGCCGGGAAGGAGGCCCTGTTGGACCTGCTTTCCCTCCTCGAAGACGACTTCGCCTTCGAGGAGACGCAGGCGGTGTTCTCCGGCGGCCGCGGCTATCACGTCCACGTGCGCGACGAGTCGGTCCGGGGCCTCGACAGCGAGGCCCGCCGCGAGGTGGTCGACTACATCCGCGCCATCGACCTCGATTTCGACGCGCTCGTCGAGACGCGACAACATGGGACGACGACCCAGCGCGTCCTCCGAACCGAAGGCGGGTGGGGCCGGCGGACGCACCGGCGACTCCTCGATTTCGTGGACGCGCTGTTGGAGATGGAAGAAGACGCCGCACTCTCGCGGCTGAAAGAACTCGACGGCATCGGCGACGGGCGCGCGGAGACGATTCTCGGCGCGTTCCGCAACAACCCCGACGCCGTCCGCGAGGGCAACGTCGAGGCCGGCGGCCCGGGCGTCCGGACGCTGGTCGAGGCGCTCGCACACGAGACCGTCGAGGCCGACACCTCGCCGATAGACGAACCCGTGACGACCGACACGAAGCGACTGATTCGCCTCCCCAAGAGCCTCCACGGCGGGTCGGGACTCGTCGTCGAACCGCTCGGCCGCGACGATATCGACGGCTTCGACCCCCTTTCCGACGCGGTGCCGGACCGCTTCCGCGGCCGCGACATCGCCGTGAACGTGACCGACCCCGGCGCGGTCGAGTTCGACGGCGATAGCTTTACACTCGACTCCGGCGTGCAGTCGGTAGACGAGAGCCTCGGCGTGTTTCTCATGACTCGCGGTCGAGCCGAGAAGGTGACAGAATGAACGTAGACGACCTCAGGAGCGTGCTTCGGACGGAGCGACAGAAAGACAGCCTACAGCACCTCCGCGAGTCGTTTTACGAGGACGTCGCGGAGTTCATCGCCGAGCAGAAGGCGACACGCGAGCAGAAGGCCGAACAGCTCGGCACCCACTACTCGCCGGAGATTCGGCGGCTCACGGACGAAATCGAGACCGCAGAGGAGGTCGTCACCTCCATCTACGAGCGCCGGGTCGGCAAGGTCGTCAAGGCCGCGAGCTTCGCGGCCGCGGGGATGTCCGCCGAGACGGGCGGGCTGACCCGCGAGGAAAAACGGCTGTTCGACGACCTCGTCGCCCGCATCGAGGAGAACCGCGGGACGGTGCTCTCCGCGCTCGAAGACGTGTCGGCCGCCGACTCCCCGCCGGACGACGTTGCGGCGACCGACGTGACGACCGCGGAACCGAACGCCGGTGGGCCCGGTGCCGAGTCGGCCCCCGCGACGGACACGGCTCCGGACGCGGTCGGCGGTTCCAGTCCCGCGATTCCGCCGGATGAGCCGGACCCGGAGACCGTGCCGACCGGCACCGGAACCGACGCCAGCGCCCCCGAGGCCGCCACCGGCGACTCGGCCGCGGGCGACGTGCTCGCTGACGCGATGGGCGGCGAGACCGTCGATGACGCCTCGAACGCGGAGCCGACACCGCAGACGGGGACCGACCGGTCGGCCGCCGAGGCCGCCGCTGTCTCCGCTGATTCTGACCCCGTTGACTCCGACCCCGCGGACTCCAACCCTGCGGACTCCGACCCCGTGGACTCTGAGCCCGCGATTCCGCTGGACGAACCGGCCCCGGAGACCGCGGCCCCGTCCGCGGGCGACACCGACGCGGTGGAACCGTCCGACGACGACCCGCTTTCCGGCCTCGCCGACGAGCGCGAGACGGTGCGCATCACCGCCGACGTGGGGACCATCCTCGGCGTCGACGAGCGCGAGTACGACCTCGCAACCGAGGACGTGGTGACGCTCCCGGCGGCCAACGCCGACCCGCTGGTCGAGCGCGGCGCGGCCGAGCGACTCGACTGAGAAAGACCCTTCTCTCCGCCGCCTGAACTGGTGGCTATGCTCGAACCCGGCGACGACGCCCCCGACTTCGAACTGCCCGACCAGCGCGGCGACCTCGTTTCACTGTCCGACTTCCGCGGCGAACACGTCGTGGTCTACTTCTATCCGCGCGCCGACACGCCGGGCTGTACCACCGAGGCCTGCGGCTTCCGCGACTCGTGGGACGAGTTCGAGGAACGCGACGCGACGGTCCTCGGTATCAGCGACGACCCCGTCTCGGACCTCGATTCGTTCGCCGAGAAGTACGACCTCCCGTTCACACTCCTGTCGGACGAGGACGGGAGCGTCTCCTCGGCGTACGACTCATACGGCGAGAAGAACATGTTCGGCAAGACGTTCGACGGAGTCTTCCGAAACTCCTACCTCGTCGGTCCCGACGGGACCATCGAACGGGTCTACGAGGGCGTCTCGCCCGACGGCCACGCCGACGAAATCCTCGCCGACCTCGACGACTGAGCGGTCGGTCGGCCGCTCCTCGCTCCTCGCGCCGAATCGACAACTACCGACCGAGTACATTCTTTACAAACGACGGGAGACACACCGCATTTCCGGTGAAATAAACGTAGAACCCGTTGATTATTTCGTATCCTGAGGACTGCGTACCACTACGTAGCAGATGGGAGTGATATGAACGTGACGGTCGCGGTGCCGTGTCGCGCTGGTGGCGGTCGAACAGTCGCCGCGAACTGACCGGCGAACCGGCCGGGGACCCCGGCCGACAGCGCCACCGCTCGGTGGGTCGAGTTCGAAAAATCGTCTGCATCGCGGGGGTCGAAGGGGTCGCACGGGAGGTCGCGCGACGGTTGGGTGATGGTCGGGTGACGGCCGGGCGACGGCCGCGGGAGGCTTACTGGAAGGTGCGACCGACTTCCGTCTCGCGGTCGCGTTCGACCTCGCTCTTCTGGAAGCGCTCTTCGATTTCGTCGTAGCGGCGGCGCACGTCGTCGGTGACGCTCGCGCCGACCTCGTCGAGGGCGTCCTCGAAGTGCTCCATCGTCACGCGGACGTTCCCGACGCTCTCGCCGATCTCTTCTTTCTCGACGCTTCGGATGAACTCGCGGGAGGCGTTCATCGACGCCTCGCGGGCGAGCGCTTCGAGGTCGGCACCGACGTAGCCGTCGGTCTTCGACGCGACTCTGTCGAGGTCCACGTCGTCCGCGAGCGGCTTGTTGCGGGTGTGCACCTCGAGGATGGCGCGGCGGGCCCCCTCGTCGGGGACGGGCACGTGGACGTGGCGGTCGAGGCGGCCGGGGCGCAGGAGCGCCGAGTCGATGAGGTCCGGCCGGTTGGTCGTCGCGATGACGACCACGTCTTCGAGCGCTTCGAGGCCGTCGAGTTCGGTGAGCAGTTGGGAGACGACGCGCTCGGTGACGCCCGAACTCGACGAGTCGCGGCCGCGCTCGGTCGCGATGGAGTCGATTTCGTCGAAGAACACCACCGTCGGGGCGTTCTCGCGGGCCTTCTTGAACACCTCGCGGACGCCCTTTTCGGACTCGCCGACGAACTTGTTCAGGAGTTCGGGGCCCTTGATGGAGATGAAGTTCGACTCCGCCTCGTTGGCGACGGCCTTCGCCAGCAGGGTCTTTCCGGTGCCCGGCGGGCCGTACATCAGGACGCCCTTGGCGGCGTCCATGTCCATCTGCTGGAACACCTCGGGGTATTCGAGGGGCCACTGGATGGTTTCGCGGAGGCGCTCTTTCGTGGGCTCGAGTCCGCCGACGTCCTCCCACGTCACGTCGGGGACCTCGACGAACACCTCGCGGAGCGCCGAGGGTTCGATGCTCTTGAGCGCCTGCTTGAAGTCGTCTTCCGTGACTTTGAGGCCTTCGAGCACCTCGGCGTCTATCTCCTCGGCGTCGAGGTCGAGTTGCGGCCGGATGCGCCGCAGGGCGTGCATCGCCGACTCCTTGGCCAGCGATTCGAGGTCGGCTCCGACGAAGCCGTGGGTGCTGTCGGCGTATTCGTCGAGGTCCACATCGTCGGTCAGCGGCATGTTCCGCGTGTGGACCTGCATGATCTCTTTGCGGCCGTCGCGGTCCGGCACGCCGATTTCGATTTCGCGGTCGAAGCGGCCGCCGCGGCGGAGCGCGTTGTCGATGGCGTCCACGCGGTTCGTCGCGCCGATGACGACGACCTCGCCGCGCTCGTCGAGGCCGTCCATGAGCGACAGCAGTTGGGCGACGACGCGGCGTTCCACGTCACCGCCGGCCTCGCTCCGCTTGGGCGCGATGGAGTCGAGCTCGTCGATGAAGACGATGGCCGGCGAGTTCTCCGTGGCCTCCTCGAAGATTTCGCGGAGCTGTTCTTCGGACTCCCCGTAGTACTTCGACATAATCTCCGGGCCGGAGATGGTGTGGAACGAGGCGTCGATTTCGTTGGCGACGGCCTTCGCGATGAGGGTCTTCCCCGTGCCCGGCGGGCCGTGCAGGAGGACGCCTTTCGGCGGCTCGATGCCGAGGCGCTTGAACAGTTCGGGGTGGCGCATCGGGAGTTCGATCATCTCCCGGACCTGCTCGAGCTCCTTGTCGAGACCGCCGATGTCTTCGTAGGTGACGGAGGGACCGCTGTCGTCCCCCGGCGCGGCGTCCGAAATCTGCTCGGCGGGCTTCTGGCTCACCTGGAACTCGGTGTTGTCAGTGACGACGACGGTCCCGTCGGGGTCCGTCGACGCGATTTTGATGGGGACCGACTGGTTCGACGCGCTCATGAAGCCGAAACCGAGCGGGAGCTGGACGCTCTGGCCCTGCGCGACCGGCTGGCCCGAGAGCTTGTCCCGGATGTAGGTCCCGATGTTGCCGCCGATGCGGAGGCTCTGCGGGAGCGCGATGGTGACGCGCTTTGCGGGCTTCACGTCGGCTTTCTCCACGTCGACGCGCTCGTCGATGCCGACGCCGGCCTGCTGGCGGAGGCGACCGTCGATACGGATGATGCCCGTGCCCTGGTCTTCGGGGTAGCCGGGCCAGACGCGGGCGATGGCGGTCCCGTCGTTCGGACCGTCGATGCGGATGAAATCCCCGCCTTCGAGGTCGAGTTCCGCGGCCGCGGCTCGGTCGATAGCGGCGAGCCCGCGGCCGGCGTCCTTCTGCTTGAGGGGTTTGACGATGAGGTTCATTTACTTGGTGAGGATGATGGTGAGCACGCCGTTTCGAACCGACACGTCGGCGTCGCCGCCGGCGGGAAGTTCGAACTCCGTCTCAGTCACGCGGTCGCCGGTGTCGGCCACGACGATGGCCGTCGACCCGACGATGTCCACGTCGATCTCCTCTTCCGAGAGACCCACGTCGGCCGCGATGACCCAGCTGTCTTCGTATTCGTACCGGCGAATGAATCGCTCGTTCCCGCCGGCGAACTGTTGCATGCTCATGGTAAGTCTAACCCAAGGTTAGCGTTTTGGGTATATAAGTCTTTTCCCAGTGAATCGGGTGACGACACCGATATCTCGTGTTTCGGTTGAATTGCGGTTCACAGTCGCCACGCCTCACCGTACAGTTCGCGGCGGAGTAACGTCAAACTAGTGGCCTCGGCAGTGGGCCGCACGGTCGGCCGTTTCGCCCCGCCGCCGAAACTCGGTGCCGGCGTGGGGCTTTATTGGCTCGCGGCGACCAGTTTCGAGGTATGGAAAGGGCTTCGGCGGACCACCACGGACGGGAGACAGCCTATCGATACCGCGACGCGGGGGGAGAGGGACCGACGGTTCTCTGTGTGCACGGGAGCGGCGGCGCACACGGTGTCTGGCGGGGTCAGTTCCGCCTCGCGAGCGACTACCCGATGGTCGCGCTCGACCTGAGCGGCCACGGCGACAGCGACGACGTGGACGCCGACGCCGGTTACGAGACGCTGTCGGCCTACGTCGACGACGTGGTCGCCGTGGCCGAGGCGACGGACGCGAGCGTCCTCGTCGGCAACTCGCTCGGCGGCGCGGTCGCTCTGACGCTCGCGCTCGAACGCGACCTCGAGCTCGACGCGCTGGTCCTCGCGGGCACGGGCGCGAAACTCGCCGTGCTCTCGGACCTGCTGAGCTGGCTCGACGACGACTTCGACCGCGCCGTCTCCTTTCTCCACGGCGAGGACAAACTGTTCCACGCCGACGACGAGCGACTCGTCGAGGGCTCGAAAGAAGCGATGTACGACGCCGGACAGGCCGTCACCCGCCGCGACTTCCTGTCGTGTCACACCTTCGACGTGCGCGACGAGGTGGGCGAGATTTCGGTTCCGACGCTCGCGCTCGTCGGCGAGTACGACCGCCTGACGCCGCCGTCGTACCACGAGTACCTCGCGGAGACGATGCCCGACTGCGAACTCGGGACGGTCGGAGACGCCGCGCATCTGGCGATGCTCGAACGCCCGGCGGCGTTCAACGAGGCCGTGAAATCGTTCCTCGACCGCCGCGTCGCGTAGGTCGTGTGACGAGCAACCGCAACCGGGCGCGAGGGACAAAAGTGAGCGAGAGCGGGCGACGCTCAGTACAGTTCGTCGAGGTCGCCTTCGACGTGGCTGTGTTCGTCGGCCGGGAACTCGCCGGTCTCGACGGCGTCCCGGTACGCGCCGACCGCCCGCTCCATCTCCGATTTCACGTCGCCGAACTGGGCCGCAAAGGGCGGGGTGCGGTCGCTCATGCCGACGACGTCGTCGACGACGAGCACCTGCCCGTCGCAGTCGGGGCCCGCACCGATACCGATTGTCGGGATGTCGATGGCCGCCGTGACCTGTTCTGCGAGGTTCGCCGGGACGTGTTCGAGAACGAGCGAGAACGCCCCCGCATCGGCGTGGGCCGTCGCGAGGTCGAGAATCTCCCGCGCGTCGTCGCGGTCGGTTCCCTGCCTGCCGTAGCCGACCTCCTTGACGCGCTGGGGCGTCAGCCCGAGGTGGGCCATCACCGGGATGCCGAGCCGGACGAGGTGTTCGGTCAACTCGACGGTGTGGGGGCCGCACTCCAGTTTAACCGCGTCGGCGTCGGCCTCCTTGAGCATCCGGCCGCAGTGTTCGACGCTCGACGCCTCGTCCACGCCGACCGAGAGAAACGGCATGTCGGCGACGACGAGGGCGTCGTCGGTCGCGCGCGCCACCGCGGCGGTCCGGCTCGCCACGTCCTCGACGGTCACCGGGAGCGTCGAGTCGTAGCCGAGCGCCGTGTTGCCCATGCTGTCGCCGACGAGGATGACGTCGATGCCCGCCTCGTCGACGACGCTCGCGGTCGGCGCGTCGTACGCCGTGAGCATCGTGATGGGCTCGCTACCAGCCTTCGTCCGAATGGACCGTACCGTGACCATGCGAGGTCGTTCGCGGGTCCGCGTTATCAGGTTACCCTTGCGTCGCGAACGCGGGTCGGCGGGCCCGCGTCGGCCCGCGTCAACCCGCGACGTCCGCGCGGGTCGCCCCGGCGTTCGTCCGCAGTAACACTTTACTCAGCTGAACGCGCCCGTGCGAACGACGCATGCCCGCTTTATCGCCCTCCGAACGCCGGTCCACCCGGGGACTCTCGCCGGTCGTCGGCGTCTCGCTTCTCGTCGTTATCGTCGTCCTCCTCGCCGCCACGGTCGGCGTGATGGTGATGGGGTTCGAAGACGTGCTCACCGAGCCGCAACCGCAGGTGTCGTTCGACGTCGCCTACCACCCCGACGGCCCGGGCAACGGCGCGAACGGCGCGTACATCAACATCACCCACGAGTTCGGCAGTATCGAAGACGGCGGTCAGGTGTTCGTCGTCGACGACGCCAACAACCGCATCGCGTGGGAGGACGTGTGGACCGGCGGCGAGACAGTCGGCCCCGCGGGCGAGTACGCCCACATCGACGGGTCCGGCTCCGACAGCGCGCTCCGCCCCATCTGCGAGGCGGGCCAGCGCTACCGCGTCGTCATCGAACGCGAAGACGGGTCGTCGAGCGTCCTCGTCGACTACGAGATTCCGACCGAACCGACCTCGACGAGCGCCGCCTGCTGAGCGCGGGCTCGCGGGCCGGCGAGCGCGCGCCGCGACCGGGAACCGGCACGCATTAGCCGTCGCCGTGAAACTGCTACCCGTGCAACCAGTCGAGCGCTCGAATCCGGACGGCGTCGATTACGGGTGGGTCATGCAGATGACGTTCGTCACGACGATTCTCGTCGGCTCGCCCATCGTCGCGGTCCTCTCGATTAACGCCGGACTCCAGACGTGGGGCGCGCGCGCCGAGTTCGCGGTCCGCGTCGGCGCGGTCATCTGGTTCGTGACCGCCGTCGCCCTGTTCGTCTACGCCAAGCGGACCAACGCGGGCGACGGCGGGACGCCCCCCGAGGTCGAGTTGGACACCGACATCGACGCGGAGGACTGAGGCCGACTATGGGCCGACCGCGGACCGACCGCGGGACCGCGCCCGCGACGACGACCGCACCGGCGCTCGCTCCCGGAAACTCTTTCACACGATACGGCGACGTTCTCGTATGATAGACGAGACCATCGGGGAGATTCGCGAGATGCAGACGCACAGCTCCTCGGTCGTCGCCGTCAAGGCCACGCGGGCGCTCGCGGAGCTGACCGAGCGCGACTACGCGACCGTCGAGGAGTTCGAACGCGACCTCGAACGTAACGTCGGCGCGCTCAAGCGGGCGAACCCCTCGCACGCGTCGTTGTACAACGCCCTGCAGGACGTGCTTCGCAACGTCCAAGGCGAGGCCGACGACCTCGACGAGGCGCGGGAGCTCACCGTGGCGACCATCGACCGCGTGGTCGAGACCGTCGAGACGGGCAAGCGCCACGCGGCCCAACAGGCGGCCGCGACCATCGAGGACGGCCAGACGTTCCTCACGCACGACTACTCCTCGACGGTCATGGAGGCCGTCGAACTCGCCGTCGCCGACGGCGCGGAACTCACCGCCTACGTGACGGAGGCCCGCCCGCGGTTCCTCGGCCGGAAGTTCGCGCGCGAACTCGCCGCCATCGACGACGTCGAGCCGCACCTGATGGTCGACAGCGCGTCGGGGATGTTCCTCCCGAAGTGCGACCGCGTCATCATCGGCATGGACTGCATCGTCGAGGAGACGCTCTACAACCGCATCGGGACGTTCCCGCTCGTCGCCGCCGCCAACGAGGTCGGCGTGCCGGTCACGGTCGTCGGCTCGGGCGCGAAGGTCGTCGACGGCGGCTTCCGTTTCGAAAACGAGATTCGCTCGCCCAGCGAGGTCATGCTCGAACCCGTCGAGGGCATCGAACTGGAGAACCCCGCCTACGACGCCACGCCGGTCGACCTCATCGACGAGGTCATCACCGACGAGGGCGTCATCGAGTTCTGAGCGGGCGGCGAGTCGCCCGCAGTCGAGTCACTCTCTGTCGTTTCAACGCCGTCAGCCGAGGCTGACCCACTCGCCGGCCTCGTCGGAGCGCTCGATGGCGTCGAGAATCGCTTGCACCTCGTAGCCGTCCTCGAAGGAGGGCGAAAAGTCGCCGCCCTCGGCGACCGCCGACAGGAACTCGTAGTTCTCGTGGACGAAGGTGTGTTCCCAGCCGAGGACGTGGCCCGGCGGCCACCAGTGGTCGAGGTAGGGGTCGGTCTCGTCGGTGACGAGCACCGTCTCGTAGCCGCGGGCGTCGCCGGTTTTGACCTCCAGTTCGTTGAGGCGTTCGAGCGAGAACTGCAGGCTCCCCTCGGAGCCGTGAATCTCGATTGTGTGGTCGTTCTTGTGGCCGTCGGCGAACCGCGAGGCCTCGAAGCTCCCGACCGCGCCGTTTTCGAACTCGGCCTGCGCGGTGTAGGCGTCGTCGACGGTCACGGGCTTGTACTCGTCCGTGCCGGGCACGGGTCGCTCGTCGACGAACGTCTGGAGGTAGCCCGAGATGCGTTCGATGTCGCCGGCGCGGTCGCCGACGAGGAACCGAACGAGGTCGACGGTGTGCGCGCCGAGGTCGCCGAGCGCGCCGGACCCCGCGGCGTCTTCGTCCATGCGCCACGTCCACGGCGCGTCGGCGTCGACGAGCCAGTCCTGTAAGTAGCGCCCGCGGACGTGTCGAATCTCGCCGAGTTCGCCGTCCTCGATGAGCCCCTTCGCGTACCGGATGGCGGGCACGAAACGGTAGTTGAACGCACAGCCGGCGACGCCGTCTGCCGCGCGGGCGGCGTCGCGCATCGCCTCGGCCTCGTCGAGCGTCGGCGCGAGCGGCTTCTCGCAGAAGACGCTGGCACCGGCTTCGAGCGCGGCGATAGAGGGCTCGGCGTGGAGGTGGTTCGGCCCGAGGTTGTAGAACACGTCCACGTCGTCGACCACGTCGCGCCAGTCGGTCGCCGTCGATTCGAAGCCGAAGCGGTCTGCGGCGTCGGAAAGCGCCTCCTCGTTGCGGCCGACGATGACGGAGCGCTCCACGTCGGGCGCGTCGGGAAAGAACATCGGCAGGCGGGCGAGCGCGTTGGAGTGCGCCTTCCCCATAAATCGGTAGCCGAGGACGCCGACGGTGAGTGGTTCAGTCATGGATTACTCCGCCCAGTAGGCGTCGCCGGGTTGCGTCTCGAAGACGGCGCGCGAGAGCACGTCGACGGCCTTTTCGAGTCCCTCCGTGGACGACGTGAGCGCGTCCTCGTGTTCGATGGAGAGCGCGCCCTCGTAGCCGACCATCCGGAGCGTCGAGACCACGTCCTTCCAGTGGCCCTCGTCGTGGCCGTAGCCGATAGAGCGGAACAGCCACGAGCGGTTGGCGGTGTCCGCGTACGAGGTCGTGTCGAGGACGCCCTTGATGCGCGACTCGGACTCGTAGACCTTCGTGTCCTTCGCGTGGAAGTGGTGGATAGCGTCCTCCGCGCCGAGGAACCGAATCGCGTCGGTGATGGAGATGTCCTGCCAGTAGAGATGCGAGGGGTCGAAGTTCGCGCCGATGCGCTCGTTCGTCGCCTCGCGGAGCTTCAGCATCCCGGTCGGCTCGTAGACGAGCATGTTCGGGTGCATCTCGATGGCGACGTCGACGCCGTGGTCGTCGGCGAACGCGGCGAGGTCGGACCAGTAGTCGACGGCGACCTCCCACTGGTAGTCGTGGGCGTCGGCGTGCTCGGTCGGCCACGGCGCGGTAATCCAGTTCGGCACCTCGTCGTTCGGACCGCCGGCGGGGAGCCCCGAGAAACAGGTGACGGTGTTCACGTCGAGGGCGTCCGCGAGTTCGATTGCCTCGCGGAGTTCGGTGTCGGCCTCGGCGGCCGTCTCCTCGTCCGGGTGCAACGGGTTGTTGTGCGTGGCGAGCGCGCTGATTTGCAGGTCTCGGCTCTCGACCGAATCGAGGAGGTCGGCCTGCGCGTTCTCGTCCGCGACGAGGGCGCTCCGGTCGACGTGGTCCTCGCCGGGCCAGCCGCCGACGGCGAGTTCGACGCCGTCGACGCCGATACCCGACAGGTAGTCGAGCGCGTCGTCGAGGGGTTCGTCTCCGAGCGGGACGGTGAGCACTCCGATGTACATATCAGCCATATATACTAGGAAGTGAATAAAAATTAAGGATACGCGCAAGGGAAGCGAGGAGGGCGCGGCCGCTCTCGAATCGGCGTCGAACGGTCGCAGTCGGTCGACTACCGGCGGAGGAACTCCGAAAGCTTCTCTCTGAGGCCGGCTTCCTCGCCCAGTCGGAGGTAGAACGCGGCCCCGCCGTCCTCGTAGTAGTTGTCGATGCGGCGGCGGACCTCGAAGCCCATCTCCTCGTAGAAGTCGAGCGCGTTCGTGTTCGTCGTCCGGGCGTGGCAGGTCACGACCGGGTGTTCCTTCGCCACCTCGGCGACGAGGCGCTTGCCGTAGCCCTCGCCGCGGGCGTCGGGCGAGACCGCGAGAAAGAGGATGTAGCCGTCGCGCCGCGTGGACGCGAACGCGACGAGCGCGTCGTTCTCGTAGAGGAGATACGTGTTCGACCGGCGGTAGGCGTCCATGAAAAAGCCCCGTCGCTGTTTCAGGAGGCCTTCTTCGACCCGAATCCGCTCTTTCAGGTCCCACGCCTCCTCGGCGTACTCGCGCTGGCCGGGGGCGTCTACCCGCATCTCCACGTTGACGCTCACATCCCGTCGTAACCGGAGCGAGAATATAACTCCACCGTCCGTACGGACACCCGGACGCGGTCGCCGCCGGCCGACTCGATAGCCTGACGACACGAAGCGCGCGGGTCAGCGGCCCCCGGACGCACGCTCGCCGTCGACCGAAAGGACGAGGGTCGGCGGCGTCCGTCCTTCCGTATGGGATTTACGCTCCGCGACCACACCGCCGACGTGGCCGTCGAGGCCGACGGCGAGAGCCTCGGTGGCGTCTTCGCCGCCGTCGCCGACGGGCTCACCGCCTCGATGTGCGACGCCCCCGCCGAGACGGGCGACCGCTTTTCCTTCACCGTCCGCGCGGAGGGCCGCGAGGCGCTGTTGTTCGACTACCTCGACCAACTCATCTACGAGCGCGACGTGCGCGGCGTCCTCCCCGCGGCCCACGAGGCGACCGTCCGCCGAGAGGGCGACGAGTGGGTCGTCGAGGCGTCCGCGCGGGGCGTCCCCTTCGCCGACGTGGACGCCCGCGACGTGAAGGCCGTCACCTACTCCGAGATGCGGCTGGAAGCGACCGACTGCGGCTGGGAGGCGTACGTCGTCTTCGACGTGTGACGTTCCGATTCAATCGTTGTATACCTTCTCTCGCCGGATTTCTGTCGTATTCATCCCGCGCCGTTATATCCAGTCGGTCGTAATTCGGGACATGACACAGCACGTCCGCGGGGCGACCCGACTCGCCGGCCTCGTCGCGCTCCTCGCGGCGGGGGCGGGGAACGCGAGCGCGCACGTCAAGTACGTGACGACAGGGAGCGACCCCGTCGAGGTGGCGGCGTTTCTGTTGGCGGCGCTGACGGACCCGTTCAATCTCGCCGTCCTCGGCGCGGGCGGCCTCGGCGTCGCGCTCGGCGGCGCGGCCTACCTTCGGTTCCGGCCGCTCCCGAACGACGTTCGGGCGTTCCGCCGAACGATGGCGTCCTACGAGTCGCTTCTCCCGTGGCTCCTCCGCCTCGCGGTTGGGCTCCCGCTCGTCGGGGCGGGCTTTTCGGGCTACTTCTTCTCGCCCGTCGTCCAGTCCTCGTCGCCCGTCTTCGTCCGACTGTTCGGTATCACGGTCGGGTTCCTCCTGCTGTTCGGGTTCGGGACGCGCCTCGTCGCCGCGGTCGGCCTCGGGGCCTACCTCGTCGGGCTGGCGGTCGAACCGGCGCTCGTGCTCGCGTTCGAGTACGTTCCCGGCTTCCTCGCTATCGCGCTCGTCGGCGGGGGTCGCCCCAGCGCCGACCACGTCGTCGCCTCGATGGCGGCCGACGACCGGACGTTCTACTCCCGCGTCGACCCGTTCTACCGACGGGTCGCCCTCCCGTTCGTCGAGCGGACTCGCCACCTCGAATCCTACGTGCCCGTGGTTCTCCGGGTCGGCCTCGGCCTCACGTTCGTCTACCTCGGCGTCGCCCAGAAGCTCATGGAACCCGGCGGTGCGCTCGCGGTCGTCGCCAAGTACGACCTCACCGCGGTCGTCCCGGTCGCGCCCGAACTGTGGGTCGTCGGCGCGGGGCTGACCGAGGCGCTCGTCGGCGTTCTGCTCGTCGCCGGCGCGTTCACCCGAGCGGCCACCACCGTCGCCTTCCTGCTGTTCACGACGACGCTGTTCGGCCTGCCGGACGACCCCGTGCTGGCGCACATCTCGCTTTTCGGTCTCGTGTCGGCGCTACTCGTGACCGGCGGCGGGCCGCTCTCTGTCGACCGCGCGCTGTCCGACCGCGACGCGGACGACGCCGAGAGCGATGGTGACGCGTCCGGGCGGTCCGCGGGCGCGTGACGGAATCCTATTGAGTCGGCGCGTCGATTGTCCGGGTATGGATACGCGCGAGTTCGGCGACATCGAACTGCGACGGGTTCGCGAGCACGTCTGGGAGATTCCGCAAGAGGGCGAAATGAACGCCCCCGCGCGGGTGCTGGCCTCCGAGGCGTTGCTCGACCACATCGGCGACGACAAGACGCTCGAACAGCTCCGGAACGCGACGCACCTGCCGGGCATCGCCAACCACGCCATCTGCATGCCCGACGGCCACCAAGGCTACGGCTTCCCGGTCGGCGGCGTCGGCGCGACCGACGCCACGGACGGCTGTATCTCGCCCGGCGCGGTCGGCTACGACATCAACTGCGGCGTCCGCATGATGACGACGAACCTCACCTACGAGGACCTCCAAGGACACGAGGAGGAACTCGTCGACGCCCTGTTCGAGGCCGTTCCCTCGGGGCTCGGTGGCGGTGGCGTCGTCAAAGGCGACGCCGAGACCATCGAGGACATCCTCGCCCGCGGGATGCGCTGGGCGGTCGACGCCGGCTACGCCACGGAGGACGACCTCGCCCACTGCGAGGACGAGGGCTTCCGCGACGACGCCCGTCCCGAGTTCGTCTCCCAGAAGGCGAAGGACCGCGGCCGCAACCAAATCGGCAGTCTCGGCTCCGGGAACCACTTCCTCGAAGTCCAGCGCGTCACCGACATCTACCGCGACGACGTGGCCGCGTCGTTCGGCCTCGAAGCCGACCAAATCGTCGTGCTCATCCACTGCGGCTCCCGCGGACTCGGCCACCAGACCTGCACCGACTACCTCCGGCGCATCGAGAAGGAACACAAGGACCTGCTCGACGAACTACCGGACAAGGAGCTCGCGGCCGCGCCCGCCGGCTCCGAGCTCGCCGAGGAGTACTACGGCGCGATGTGCGCCGCCATCAACTTCGCGTGGGTGAACCGACAGCTCATCATGCACCGCACGCGCGAGGTGTTCGCCGACGTGTTCGACCGCGACTGGCGCGACATGGAGATGCGCCTTCTGTACGACGTGGCCCACAACATCGCCAAGAAGGAGGTCCACGAGGTCGGGGTCGACCCGGAGGGGCGACCCGTCCGAGACGGCGACGCCGTCGAGCGGGAGGAGCGCGAACTCTACGTCCACCGGAAGGGCGCGACGCGGGCGTTCCCCGCGGGCCGGCCCGAACTCCCGCCCGCCTACGCCGACGTGGGCCAGCCGGTCATCATCCCCGGGAGCATGGGCGCGGGAAGCTACGTCCTCCGCGGGGGCGACCAGTCGCTCGACCTCACCTTCGGCTCGACGGCCCACGGCGCGGGCCGGCTCATGAGCCGGACGAAGGCGAAACAGGAGTACTGGGGCGAGACGGTGCAGGACGAACTCCGCGAGCAGGACAAGATATACGTGAAGGCCCAGTCGGGCGCGACAGTCGCCGAAGAAGCGCCGGGCGTCTACAAGGACGTCGACGAGGTCGTCCGCGTCTCCGACGAGTTGGGCATCGGCGACAAGGTCGCACGGACGTTCCCCGTCTGCAACATCAAGGGCTGAGCTCCCGACCCGTGTTCGCGGGTCAGGCGACGGTCGTCCCGACCGCGCGGCGCTTGTAGAAGTAGTACGCGAGCGCCGCGAGACCGACGAACACCGCGGTCACGCCGTCGCCGACCGCGCCCCCCGAGAGGAGTGCCGAGACGACGCTCCCGAGGCCGATAGCGAGGACGAGCAGGCCGCCGCCGAGAATCCACGCCCGCGAGTCGCGGCCGATGTCGTCGTAGTACCCGCGCTCGATGAGCGCTATCTCTTTTCTGTGTTCGAGGTAGACCACCGCGCCGGCGAACGCGAAGATGACGACGGCGAGGGCGACGAACGGGACGAAGAACAGCGCGTCGCCGAGACCGAACGAGGACTGAATGGGAACCATGGCGGATAGTCGACGCGTGAGCTATTGAATACGGAGTGACGCGCGTTCGCACGACGCGAAGACATCGCGTCTCGGTGCGCACGGGTGCGCGAGTCGCGCCGAAGACTCAGAACCCGCCGGGACCGCGCGGCCCCGCGTTCGGTCCGCCGGGTCCGGCCGGCCCCGAGGGACCCCGCCCGCCGATGACGACGTAGTCGCTCTCGGGAATCGCCTCGACTTCGCGGCCGTCTTCGTACCTGACGAACGAGAGGTAAAACTCGCGGCCGCACGGCGACGCCAGCCCGGGGCGCTCTACGTCGTCGGCGTCGACCACGTCGCCGGTCCACGACAGGGACGCACCACCCTCTCCCTCGCCCTCAACTTCGCTCTCTCCCTCGCCGCAGACGAACCGGACGCCCTCGGCGTCTTCGAAGTCGTCGGTCGGGTCGGCGTACGTCCATCCTTCGAGGGGGTACGGCGTCACCGACTTGTCGGCCAGATAGCCGTCGCGTTCGAGTTCGACGACCGCGCCGCAGTGCGGACAGTAGTACGAAACCGGAAATCCCATGGATGAGCGTAGGACTCAGCGGGCTTAACGCCCGCGCCGGGAGGCCGAGGTTTATCACGCATTCCGCGGCCAGCGTCCCCGTGCGTTGCGCATCGCCGCCGGGCGAGACGCGGGAGCGCGGCACGACGCCCGGCGGAGCGGTCGTGCCGCCTGTCAGCTCCTGTCGTCGCTTCTGCTCTGTTCCAGCTGTTCCAGTTCCTCGAGTCTCCGTTCAGACGCCGGAGGGACCACCGTCGACGTATCTGAAGGCGACGCCGGCGCGGTCGGCCGTCACCTCGTCGCGGGCCGAGTCGCCGACGAACACGGCCGAGTCGGGGCCGACCGCCATGCGTTCGAGCGTCGCGAGCAACGGCTCCGGGTCGGGCTTCTGCGTCGCCACGGTGTCGCGGCCGACGACGGCGTCGACGTGGTCCGAAAGGTCGTGCACGTCGAGCGCGACCCGGCAGGCGTCCTCGGCGTTGAGCGAGCAGACGCCGGAGGGGACGCCGTCCTCGGCGAGGTGGTCCGCGAGCGGGAGGCGGTCGGAAACCCACGCACCCTCCCGCTCGTGCGCCGCGATTTCCCGCTCCAGTTCGTCGCGGACGCCGGCGTCGTCGGCCGCGTCGAGCATCTTCCAGAGGTCGAGCGAGTCGGCGTCGACGCCGGCGTCCCGCAGGACGGCCGCGGCATCGCGGGCGGTGTCGTTCCAGTCGACGCGGAGATCGACGAGCGTCCCGTCGAGGTCGTAGACGACCGCGTCGAACGCCGAGAGGTCGGGGAGCGTCATTGCCCGCAGTAGGGAACCGCGGGGAAAAGACGCTTCGGGCGAAGGCCTATACGGAAACCCGGCGTCGACTCCGGCATGGCGACCCCGCTCCGCGAACGCCTCGCACCGGTCCTCCCGTCGCTCGTCGTCGCCGCCGGCGTCTTCCTCCCGTGGATTCAGGTCGACCCGGCCTACGAGGGGCCGGTCATCTCAGTCTACTACGGCGGCATGGGAAACGGACTGGAACTCGTCCATGGCATCGTCCTCCTCCCGACTGTCGTCCTGCTCTCGGTGGCCGCGCTCGCCGGGCGGCGCTCCCGCCGCGCGGAACTCGTCGTCGGCGTCGTCGGTACCGTCGCAGTCCTGCGGTTCATCCAGCTGTGGGACGAGACCTTCGTCTCGGCGGCCGGCGCGTGGGTGACGCTCGTCGGCTGTCTCCTCCTCGCGGGCGTCGCCGCCGCCGACGTGGTCCGCGAGCGAGGACTGCCGACGTTCGCCCGGAGCCCGTGAGCGACTCGACTGGCGGAAACAGAGGCCGGCTCGCCGGCTCGCCCCGTTCAGTCGAGGAGCGACCGCGCGATGATTTCCTTTTGAATCTCGCTGGTCCCCTCGTAGATGGTCGTTATCTTCGAGTCGCGGTAGTAGCGCTCCACGTCGAAGTCGGTGGTGTAGCCGTAGCCGCCGTGGACCTGCACGGCCTCGTTGGTCACGTCGACCGCGGCCTCGCTGGCGAAGTACTTCGCGATGGACGCCGCGGTCCGCGGGTCGTCGCCGGCGTCGGCGACGCGGGCGGCCTCGCGGACGAGCATCCGCGAAGCGTGGACCTGCGTGCCCATGTCGGCGATTTTGTGGCGAACCGCCTGAATCTTCGAGATGGGCTCGTCGAACTGCTCGCGCTCGTTCGCGTAGTCGATGGCGTCGTCGAGCGCGGCCTGCGCGAGCCCCACGGCCTGCGAGGCGATGCCGATTCGGCCGCCAGTCAGGATGCGGAAGGCCGCTGAGAGCCCCTTGCCCTCCTCGGTGAGCCGGTTTTCGGCCGGGATGCGCACGTCGTCGAAGCGGAGCGCCGTCGTGTCGGACGCGCGGAGACCGAGTTTCTCTTCTTTCTTGCCGACCTCGTAGCCGGCCGACTCCGGGACGAGGAACTGCGTGACTGACGAGGGGTCGTCCGGGTCGGTCTTGGCGAAGAGGACGCAGACGCCGCCGCGCTGGCCGTTCGTTATCCACTGCTTTTTGCCGTTGATGACGTACTCGTCGCCCTCACGCCGGGCGACCGTCGACATCTCTGCGGGGTTCGACCCGGCGTCCGGCTCGGAGAGGGCGAACATGCCGACCGGCCGACCGCGGGCCATCTCGGGGAGCCACGTCTCCTTCTGCTCGTCGGTGGCGAACTCGGCGATGCACTCGGTGGCGAGACAGTGCACGGAGAGCGCCGTGGCGACGGCGAGTTGGCCGTAGGCGACCTCCTCGTTGACGACGGCGTAGGTGGCGCGGTCCGCACCGAACCCGCCGTACTCCTCGGGGACGGTCAGCCCGGTCAGGTCGAGTTCGGCGAGACCGTCCCACACGTCCTCGGGGAACGTCTCCGTCTCGTCGGCCTCGCGCGCGGTCGGGCGAATCTCCTCGACGGCGAACTCGTGGACGACGTCGCGGATGGCCCGTTGCTCGTCGGTCAGACCCGTGGCAGACCCTACGGTTTCCATGGTGATGAGTACGGACCATCATTGAAAAAGATGATCGAACCGTCGGGCGTCCGCCGGGCGTCAGCACACCACAGCCGCGACTGGCGGAGCCAACTCAGTCGCGTACGTACGCCAGCACCTCGTCGGCCGGCGCGCCGAGGCCGCCGCCTTGCGCGAACATCGGCCCACCGCCGCCACCGCCGCCGAACTCGTCTGTCACCTCGGCGACGACCTCCCCGGCGGCCGCGTCGCCGGTGCTGGCGACGACGACGAACGGCGCGTCTGACTCGCCGACGGCGACGAACACGTCTACGTCCGCTCCGTCGCGGGCTTCCTTGGCGGCCTCACCGACCTCGTTCGCGTCGAAGCCGGAGACCACTCCGACGTTCCACGTCAGTCCGTCGCGCTCGACAGTCTCGAAGTCGGCGAGACGGGAGCGCAGGACTTCGGATTTCAGGTCGACGAGTTCGGACTCCAGTTCTTCGCGGGCGGCCGCGGTGCCGGCGGCCGACTCCCCCAGCCCATCGAGGTTCGTGCCGAGCGCTCGGGCGGCCTCGTAGGCGGACGTTCGGACCGCGGCGCGCCGGTCGATGGCCGACGGGCCGACCGCGAACTCGACGCGGGTGAGTCCCTCGCCGGGGTTCGACCGTCCGAGCACCTCGACCGGCCCGATTTCGACGGTGTCCGAGACGTGGGTGCCGCCGCAGGCCGCCCAGTCCCAGCCGTCGATGGAGACGACTCGGACCGTCTCTGACTCGGCGAAAACGCCCTCTTCGGTCTTGACGTTGAACGCGATTTCCTCCCGGTCGCGGGCTTCCGCGACGGAAATCTCCTCCCACGACACCTCGCGGCTGTCCCACACCGCCCGGTTGACGAGGCGCTCCAGTTCGACGAGCGCGTCGTCGTCGACCTCGGTCGAGGTCTCGAAGTCGACGCGGACCTTCTCCGGAGAGATGTCGAAGCCGCCGTAACCGAGGTCGTCGAAGATGCGGCGACCCGCGCCGTAGAGGACGTGACTGGCGGTGTGCGCTCGCATGCAGTACGTCCGGAAGTCGTCGTCGACGACGCCGGTCACCTCGTCGCCGACGCCGACGTCGGGGTCGGACGCGAGGTCGTGGACGACCGCGCCGTCGGCGTTCGTGCGGACGTGTTCGACATCGACGCCGCCGAGGACACCGCGGTCGGCGGGCTGACCGCCGCCTTCGGGGTAGAAGTACGTCTCGTCGAGCGTGACCGACCGACCGTCGACGCGCGTCACCGTCGCGTCGAACGCCCGGACCGTCGGCGACTCGGGTGCGAGTGAGTCGGACATATGCGCGTCGAGACGCCCGACCGAGAAAAATCGTGCTACTCGTCGACGAGGGTCACGTCGAGGCGCTCTTCGAGCGCGCGGATTGCCGACCCGCCGACGTTCGCCCGCGTGGCGCGGCCCTGCTCGATGGCGAGCAGTTGCTTCTCGTCGAGGTCGAGTTCGGCGGCGAGTTCGGCGAGTTGGAGGCCGGCGTCCTGCCGGGCCGACTCGACGACGACGCCGTAGCCGGAGACGAGGTAAGGAAGCCGGTCTTTCTCGTAGTTCGTCCCCTTTTCCTCCCAGTGCTTGGAATCGCCCTTCGCGCTGTCGTACATCTTCGCCGTCCGCTGGGCGGCGCGCTTCTTGCGGCTCCCCGAAGAACCGTCCCGGGAGGTGTCGCTCGACCCGCTTTTTCGGTCCGCGTGGCGGTTCTCGCCGTGTGGCGCGCAGTCCGGGCAGACCAACAGGTCCGCGCCGGCCACGTTCGCGCGCCGGAGCTTCGCGGTACTGCGACCGCAGAGTTCGCAACTGTCGCCGTCGCCGCCGCCACCGCCCCGGTTCGTCGAGTACTTGGCCATGCCCCGTGTTACTCGTTCGACCCTTTTAAACTCGCGGCACGGGGCGACGCTGGGGCTCGAATCCGGAGCCGGCACGGCCGCTGACCGGTGAATAGCGAGACGCTCAGAGAGGTGTCTCTCACCGGGGGGCGGTTCAGAGAAACCCAGAGAGGAGTGCCTCTCGGGGGTGTAGTTTCGTGGAAGGATTGTGCGTGGGTGATGTCCGTGTAGGGACGTCACCTGCATCATTCGGCGGCTACGCCGCCTCATTGCGGACTGTGAGTCCGCACATGCGATGCGTGGGACCGGATTTGAACTTCCGAGACTCGCTTCGCTCGTCTCGACGTTCGAATCCGGCGAGCCGGATTCTCACCGGCGGACCGCTACAGGACCGCGCCCTCGCTATCGAGGAATAGTTCAGAGAAACCCAGAGAGGAGTGCCTCTCGGGGGTGTAGTTTCGTGGAAGGATTGTGCGTGGGTGATGTCCGTGTAGGGACGTCACCTGCATCATTCGGCGGCTACGCCGCCTCATTGCGGACTGTGAGTCCGCACATGCGATGCGTGGGACCGGATTTGAACCGGCGGACCTCTACAGGACAGCGCCCTCAACGCTGCGCCGTTGGCCTGGCTTGGCTACCCACGCTCGCTGTGTCTTACTGCATTCTCCGTTACCCCGCGGTAATTTAAATGACTTTCCTTTCGACTCGGCAATGGCGGGCGTTTGCAGGCGTCGTGCCGCGGGCGGGCGACAGAACGATTTTGGCCTCGCGGCACCGGGATACGCCCATGGAGTTCCGAGCACGCGACCACGTCCGCGGACTGACCGCTCTCCTCTCGGTGCTGTCGCTCGCGCTCGTCTTCGGCGCGGCGCTCGGCGCGATTCCCCGCGCCGCGATTCCGACCGCGCCGGCGGCCGCGCTGAACGCGATTCCGCACGTCAACGCGGTCATCAGCACCGTCGCCATCGTCACCATCCTCGCCGGCGTCCGGTTCGTTCGGCGCGGCGAAATCGAGCGCCACCGGCGCATGATGTTCGCCTCGTTCCTCCTGTTTGCGACGTTCCTCGTCCTCTATCTCTACAAGGTCGTCGTCCAGGGGACCGCGGAGTTCCCCGGCCCCGACGCGGTCTACCAGTTCGTCTACCTCCCGACGCTGGCGGTACACATCCTCTTGGCCGTCGTCTGCGTCCCCGTCGTCTACTACGTCCTGCTGTTGGCGCTGACGCGGCCGATAACGGAGGTCTTCGGGACCGAACACGCTCGGTTCGGCCGCGTCGCCGCCTCGCTGTGGCTCGTCTCGTTCGTCCTCGGAAACGTCGTCTACGTCCTCCTCTACGTCGTCTACTGAGGCGGGAGTCGGCGAGCGCCGTCGCTCGGGCGTTCAAAGGGAGTACCCGTCCGACGCCCGCGGCGGGGCGCGCGGCGCGAAGGCCGCCGGTTCGGACGGGCGGTAGTACGTGATGCGACCGGCAGGTCACAGAGACGGGATGTGCGGGCCCTCCCGCGGCGTTTCACCACCCCGTCGATTCGCACTCCGTACTCCGCTCGCAACCCGGTCCTCGGCGAGTCGGAGTACGGTTCGAACGACGGGCGCGAGAGAAAAGAAAGTCCGCGTTGACTATGCTATCGCGGCTCGCGGTGACTGTCAGGTGGCGCGATAGGTCGGGGGGGACGAAGGGAACCGAAACTCAGTCGCTCAGCGGCGCTTCGGCACCGACGACGGGACGGCTCACGTCGCGGTCGGTCTCCTCGCCGTCGATGTCGTAGGGGTACTCGCCGGTGACGCAACCGAGACAGAGGTCGGCGCGGGACTTTTCGAGCACCTCGGCGACGGCGTCGATAGAGAGGTAGCCGAGACTGTCGGCGTCGATGGTGTCTCGGACCTCCTCGACGGACTTGTCCGAGGCGATGAGTTCCTCGCGGGTGGCCATGTTGATGCCCATGTAGCAGGGCGCGATGATGGGCGGCGCGCCGATTCGCATGTGGACCTCGGTCGCGCCGGCGTCGTACAGCAGTTGGACGAGCTGGTTCGACGTCGTCCCGCGGACGATGCTGTCGTCGATGAGCGTCACGGACTTCCCCTCGACGGTGCTCTTGATGGGGTTGAGCTTCAGGCGGACGGCGCGCTCGCGCTCGTCTTGGGTCGGCATGATGAACGTCCGGCCGACGTAGCGGTTCTTCATCAGCCCCTCGGCGAACTCGACGGTCGCGTCGTCCTCCTGTGCGGCCTCGGCGTAGCCGGAGGCGAACGCGCGACCCGAGTCGGGGACGGGCATGACCACGTCGGTGTCGACGCCGTTTTCCTCCCAGAGCTTCCGGCCGAGCCCGCGGCGGACCTCGTAGACGAGCGTGTCGTTCATCACGGAGTCCGGGCGGGCGAAGTAGATGTGTTCGAAAAAGCAGTGGGCCGTGTTGTCGCGTTCGACCAGTTGATACGAGTCGAAGCCGCTTCCGTCGGGGTCGAGGACGACGAGTTCGCCCGGTTTCACGTCGCGGACGAGTTCGCCGTCGAGCGTGTCGATGGCGGCCGACTCGGAGGCGAGCACGTAGCCATCGTCGACTTTTCCGATGCAGAGCGGCCGGTTCCCCTCGGGGTCGCGCACGCCGAGGACCGTCTCGTCGTGCATGATGGTGAGCGCGTACGAGCCGTGGATGCGCTCCATGGTCCGCTTGACGGCGCGGACGAGGTCCTCTTCGAGGAGGTTGCGCGCGAGGTCGTGAGCGATGACCTCGGTGTCACCCGTGGAGGTGAAGGCGTGGCCGAAGTTCTCCAGTTCGTCCCGGAGTTCGTCGGCGTTGACGAGGTTGCCGTTGTGCGCGAGACCGAGCGAGCCCGACTTGAACGAGACGGCGAACGGCTGGGCGCACGACTTCGACACGTCTCCGGCGGTGGGGTAGCGGACGTGACCGATGCCGGCCTCGCCCTTCAGGCCGTCGAGGTCGTCGGCGTCGAACGCGTCGCCGACGAGACCCATCTGGACGTGACTGTGCTGTTGGAACCCGTCGTGGGTGACGATGCCTGCGGACTCTTGGCCCCGGTGCTGGAGGGCGTACAGCGAGTAGTACAGGGGCCGTGCGGCGTCTCGACCGCCGAGTGCGACGCCGACGACACCGCACTTCTCGGTCGGTCCGCCGATGTGGTGGTGGGAGTCGTCCCGCCCAGTTACCATGGAAGATGATAGAGAGTCGAGGGGGTAAAAAACCCGTCCTTATGCAGTAACGACGGGTTTCTGAACCTGTTAATATACACGTTAGTGCATATTTTGATAGGTAACGGAAATGCGGGCGACGACGTGGCGAAACGCGATGACGACACCCACGGAGACGCTGGCAGTTGCAGAGGTGACGACGGTGCTCATCGGAGAAACAGGACGAAGACGACCGCGGAGGCGACGACACGCGAGGAAGAACGCACGCAGTCGGCGAGTGCCGAGGACGGTTCGTACTCGGTGCTAGCGGGTGGCACGGTCACGGAGACGAACCGGGAGTCAGGAACGCGGGTTCGTTCTCGCCGCAGACGGCGAGAGAAGACAGAGACGGTCGGAGACCGTCGAGAGTCGTTAGTTGTCGCCGGACTTCGACTGCCAGGCGTAGCTCCGACGCTTCTTCGACTTACCGAAGCCACAAGACGAGCAGACCTTCTTCTTCACGTGGTAGGACTTCTCGCCGCAGCGACGGCACTTGACGTGCGTCGTCTTGTTCTTCTTTCCTTGGCTGGGAGTTCCTGCACCCGTCATGCTTTGATGGTGACGACGTTATCGCCGCGTATAATGGTTGTGTCTTGGACTTGCTCGAGTTCGATATCCCCGGGCACGGTGTCTTCGTCCAGCGCTTCTTCGAGGACGACGTTCATGTGCTGGTCGTAACCAGCGAGGACG
The DNA here is from genome assembly GCF_042663345.1 of Haloferax chudinovii. NCBI lineage: Archaea > Methanobacteriati > Methanobacteriota > Halobacteria > Halobacteriales > Haloferacaceae > Haloferax > Haloferax chudinovii. Next base: position 432,284 of record NZ_JBHTAB010000001.1, on the reverse strand, counting down.
CCGAAGTACGCGTTTCCGTCCTTGAGGAGAACCGTCACCGGCTCGTCGAGTGACGCTTCGAGGACGTCGAGGGGTCGGCCGCTCATGCATCAAATCCGTCTCGTAGTTGTCTTAAATGTGCCGGACCGACAGTGCGAGATGGCCGTCGAATCCGGCCGTCCGGGAGCAAATCGTCGTTGAACGGGGGAAAACTCGCCTCACGTGAGATGTTCTCTCACGAGCTCGGGCGTGCGGGCGCGATGAACCCACGTAGTTTTTAGTACCCCCGTGAGTAGAACTCAGTACCAGAAACCCGCGGGTAAGTGCGGGCGCGCCCAGTTCGACCGGTTCGGGCCGTCTCGTACGCGGGGTCATTCGACCGACGAGCTGCAAGACGCCGGGGCCGGTGGCCCCCAGACACCCGTCTTTCCGTGAGCACCTTCGCCACATCGTGGCTTTCGATGCTCGGAATATCGAGACACAAACCATGGAAATCGAAATCGCAACCATAGGCGGATACGAAGAAGTCGGCCGTCAGATGACGGCCGTCCGTGCCGGAGACGACGTCGTCATCTTCGACATGGGTCTCAACCTGTCGCAGGTCCTCATCCACGACAACGTCGAGACCGAAAAGATGCACAGCCTCGACCTCATCGACATGGGCGCTATCCCGGACGACCGGGTCATGAGCGACCTCGAAGGAGACGTACAGGCCATCGTCCCCACGCACGGCCACCTCGACCACATCGGGGCCATCTCCAAGCTCGCCCACCGCTACGACGCCCCCGTCGTCGCCACGCCGTTCACCATCGAACTGGTGAAACAGCAGATCGAAGGCGAGAACAAGTTCAACGTCAACAACGACCTCGTCAAGATGGAGGCCGGATCGACGATGTCCATCGGCGACTCCGGACAGGTCGAACTCGAGTTCGTCCACGTCACCCACTCCATCATCGACGCCATCAACCCGGTCATCCACACGCCCGAGGGCGCAATCGTCTACGGCCTCGACAAGCGCATGGACCACTCGCCGGTCCTCGAAGACCCCATCGACATGAAGCGCTTCCGCGAGATCGGCCGCGAGGGCAACGGCGTGCTCGCGTACATCGAAGACTGTACGAACGCCGGCCGGAAGGGCCGCACGCCCTCCGAGTCCGTCGCGCGCCGCCACCTCAAAGACGTGATGACCTCCGTCGAGGACTACGACGGCGGCATCGTCGCGACGACGTTCTCGTCGCACATCTCTCGGGTCTCCTCGCTCGTCGAGTTCGCCAAGGACATCGGCCGCCAGCCGGTCCTCCTCGGCCGCTCGATGGAGAAGTACTCCGGCACCGCCGAGCGCCTCGGCTTCGTCGACCTCCCCGACGACCTCGGGATGTACGGCCACCGCAAGTCCGTCGACCGCACCTTCAAGCGAATCATGAAGGAGGGCAAGGAGAACTACCTGCCCATCGTGACGGGCCACCAGGGCGAGCCGCGCGCGATGCTCACCCGCATGGGCCGCGGCGAGACGCCGTACGAGATCGACGACGGCGACAAGGTCATCTTCTCGGCGCGGGTCATCCCGGAGCCGACGAACGAGGGCCAGCGCTACCAGTCCGAACGCCTCCTGCGCATGCAGGGCGCGCGAATCTACGACGAAATTCACGTCTCGGGCCACCTCCGCGAAGAGGGCCACTACGAGATGTTGCAGGCGCTCCAGCCCCAGCACGTCATCCCGGCTCACCAGAACCTGAAAGGTTTCGCTCCGTACGTGGACCTCGCGGAGAGTCAGGGCTACGCCCTCGGTCGCGACCTCCACGTCACGCGGAACGGCAACATGATTCAGCTGGTGGAGTGATGACTCCCGACGCGACGGAACGGCGGGTGCTCGAGGCGATTCGCGAGCGGCGCGAACTCGTCAACGACGCGCTCGACGAGGACGTGCCGATGGCCGAGCCGGAACGGCTCTACGAGGCCACCCGGTACCTCCTGAAAGCCGGCGGCAAGCGCCTCCGGCCGACCGTCTCCCTCCTGACCGCGGAATCCCTCGCGGACGTCGAACCGATGTCGGAGGACTACCGGGCGTTCCCGACGCTCGCGGGCGACGCCATCGACGTGATGGTCGCCGCCGTGAGCATCGAGGTCATCCAGTCGTTCACGCTCATCCACGACGACATCATGGACGACGACGACCTCCGTCGCGGCGTCCCGGCGGTCCACAAGGAGTACGACACCTCGACAGCCATCCTCGCCGGCGACACGCTGTACGCCAAGGCGTTCGAACTCCTGACGAAGACCGGAGCGGACCCCGCCGACGGCCTCGAGGCCGTCCGCCGACTCGCGACCACCTGCACGCAAATCTGCGAGGGGCAGGCGCTCGACATCGAGTTCGAGCGCCGAACCGAGGTGCTCCCCGACGAGTATCTCCAGATGGTCGAGCTGAAGACGGCGGTTCTCTACGGGACCGCGGCCGCCGTTCCGGCGGTCGTCATGGGCGCTGACGACGAGGTCGTCGAGGCGCTCTACCAGTACGGCATCGAGTCCGGCAGCGCGTTCCAGATTCAAGACGACGTGCTCGACCTGACCGTGCCGTCTGACCAACTCGGCAAACAGCGCGGCTCCGACCTCGTGGAGAACAAAGAGACTATCATCTCGCTCCACGCGCGCCAGCAGGGCATCGACGTGGACGACCTCGTCGACGCCGAGACGGCCGAGGAACTCACCGAAGACGCCGTCGAAGCCGCCGTCGCCGAACTGAACGAGGCGGGAAGCATCGACTACGCCCGCGAGATGGCCGAAGCCCTCACCGAGCAGGCCAAGTCGCGGCTCGACGTCCTCCCGGACAACGAGGCCCGCGACCTGCTGTGCGACATCGCGGACTACCTCATCACCCGCGGCTACTGAGCGCGCGGCCCGCCCGCCGCGAACCGCGGACGCCGGCCGTGCGCTTCGTTCTTCGGACCGTCTCGTCCCCGAGTCCCGCCGTAACTCATATTTACTCTGAAGTGCTAACATGTGACGTACCCCTGCCCGCGCGAGGACCCTTCCCCGCAATCCGGGCCTGTTTTTAGGCGCGCCGCGGAAGCGAACGGTAATGGACGACGAGCTTCGAGAGCGCATCGAGCGAGAGGCCGAGAAGCACGCGCTTCTCAACGCGGTCAAACACGACAGCGACGCCGACGTGGGCGCGATTATGGGCCCGCTGATGGGCGAAAACCCCGACTTCCGACAGCACGGCGGCGAGATTCCGGGGCTCATCGGCCCCGTCGTCGCCGAGGTCAACCGGCTGTCGGCGGGCGAAAAGCGCGAGCGACTCGAAGAGCTCGCGCCAGCGGAACTCGCCGAGATGGAAGCCGAGGAGGAAGCGGACGACTCGCTCCTTCCCGACCTTCCGAACGCCGAGGACTACGACGAGGTCCGCATGCGCGCCGCGCCGAACCCCAACGGCCCGTGGCACCTCGGCCACGCCCGCATGCCCGCGGTCATCGGGACGTACAAGGAGATGTACGACGGCTCGTTTATCGTCCGGTTCGACGACACCGACCCGGAGACGAAGCGGCCGGACCTGACGGCGTACGACGCCATCCTCGACGACATCGACTACCTCGGGTTCGAGCCCGACGACGTGATTCGCGCGTCCGACCGGGTGGAGACGTACTACGACTACGCCCGCGAACTCATCGAGATGGGCGGCGCGTACACCTGCTCGTGTTCGGGCGAGGCGTTCTCGAATCTGAAGAACGACGGGAAGCCGTGCCCGCACCGCGACAAGGACTCCGAGACGACCCGCGAGGAGTTCGAGGACATGGTCGCCGGCGAGTACAGCTCGGGCGAGATGGTCCTCCGCGTCAAGACCGACATCGAACACAAGAACCCCGCGCTCCGTGACTGGGTCGCCTTCCGCATGATAGACACGCCGCACCCCCGCGAGGAGGCGGCTGACTACCGCGCGTGGCCGATGCTCGACTTCCAGTCGGGCGTCGACGACCACCTCACGGGCGTCACCCACATCATCCGCGGCATCGACCTGCAGGACTCCGCGAAGCGCCAGCAGTTCGTCTACGACTACTTCGGCTGGGACTACCCCGAGGTCGTCCACTGGGGCCACGTACAGGTCGACGCCTACGACGTGAAGATGTCCACGTCGAGCATCAAGGAACTCATCGACGCGGGCGAGGTCGAAGGCTGGGACGACCCGCGCGTGCCGACCATCAAGAGCCTCCGTCGCCGCGGCATCCGCGGGCAGGCCATCGTGGACGCGATGGTCGGCCTCGGCACCTCCACCTCGAACGTCGACCTCTCGATGTCGACCGTTTACGCGAACAACCGCGACCTCGTCGACGACGAGACGGACCGCTACTTCCTCGTCCGCGACGGCGAGGCGTTCGCCGTCGAGGGCGGCCCCGACAGCGCGCACCCGCCGCTCCACCCGAGTTTCGAGGAGCGCGGAACCCGCGACATCCCCGTCGGCGACGGCGTCCGCCTCGAATCGGGCGACGTGCCCGCCGAGGGCGAGCGCGTCTGGCTGAAGGGCTTCGGCGCGGTCCGCCGCGAAGGCGACTCGCTTGTCGCCACCGGCGACGACCTCGACGTGGTCCGCGAGGGCGACGTGCCCGTGATTCACTGGGTCCCGACCGACGGCGTCCCGGTCCGCATGCGCACCCTCGACGGCGACGTGACGGGCGTCGCCGAGCCCGACTTCGGCGACGTGCCCGAGGACGAACTCGTCCAGTTCGAGCGCGTCGGCTTCGTCCGCGTCGACGACCGCGGCGACGACGAGACGGTCGTCTACTTCGCGCACAAGTGAGCTGAGCGACGGACAGTCGCTCTCGACAGGAGCGCCGCCTCGACACGCACACTCGTTTTACCCACCCCCTGCTAAGGAGTCGTATGACTCTCCTCGACCTCACTCGCCGCGTCGAAAGCGGGATGCCGACGTACCCCGGCGACCCGCCGGTCACAGTCGAGTCCCACGCCGAGTTCGACGCCGACGGCTACCGCGTCTCGCGGCTCGAACTCGGAACTCACGCGGGCACGCACGTCGACGCCCCCGCCCACACCGAACCGGACGGCGCGACGCTCGACGACTTCCCGGTCGAGGAGCTCCGGTTCACCGCTCGCGCCATCGACTGCCGAGACGCGGGGGCCCGCGGTCGAATCGGGCCGGACGCGATTCCCGAACACCTCGAACCGCGCGTGGACTGCCTCGTGTTCCGAACCGGCTGGGAGGACGAGTGGGGGACCGAGCGCATGACCGACCACCCGGCGCTCGCGCCCGAGACGGCGCGCGCCTGCGCGGACCAGGGGCTCTCAGTCGGTATCGACGCGCTCAGCCCAGACCCGACCGGTGGCGACGGCGTGCCCGCCCACCACGCGATTCTCGGGGCGGGACTCCTCGTTGTCGAGAACCTCTGCGGGTTGGACGCGCTCCCGACCGACCGGACGTTCGACCTGTACGTCATGCCGCTTCGGGTGGACGCCGACGGCGCGCCCGCCCGGGTCGTCGCCGACGCGGAGACGGGGCTGATTCGGCGGCGCGACGAGCGGTAGTTCGGCCGCGGCGCGGCCGACCGCGGGTCAGGGCGGAACGGCGGAACGCTCAGACCACCACGGCGAGGACGAACCCGACGAGCATCGAGAGCGTCAACAGCGCCTGCACCGCCGCGGTGGCGAGGACGCCGACGGTGGCGACGAGGGCGCGCCGACCGCTCTCTTCGGCGTCCTGATGGTCGAGGTATTCGAGGGCGAAGACGGTGCCCGCGACGCCGACGAAGATGCCGAGCGGGCCGATGAGGAACATGAGCAGGAAGCCGGCGACGCCGGCGATAATCGACGTTCGGGTCGATGCGCCGCCGAACCGCGCGGCGACCATCCCGCCGGCGTAGTCGGTGACGAGCGCGACGAGGCCGACGAGAGTGAGGCCGACGAACGCGATGGGGCCGGGGTCCGAAAAGCCGGTCGACAGCCAGTAGACGACCACGCCGAGCACGGACAGGAGCGCGCCGGGCAGAAGCGGGAGTACGCTCCCGACGACGCCGAGGACCAGGAGGGCGAGCGCGACCCAGAGGAACACATCCATACCGGGGGGGTTCGGGCCGGGGGCTATTCACCCCACCGAGTGGGCGCGTCGAGGGCGGTCGACGGCGAATCGCGGCGACGGTGCGGGTCGGGGGCGGTTCCCACGCCGCGCCGCCGCGGTTCGCCCGTTCGGGGGATAGTTTATTGCCTCTACCGGAATATGTCACTAAGAGTCATGGCTATCGACCCGCAGTTCGAGACAAACAGGGAGAAGGTCGGAGAGGAAAACGGGGTGGCCGTCTGGGGACCGGTGGACCCGCCGGAAAAACACGGTATCCACGGCACGCACGTCGCGGTGGACTTCGACATCTGTCTCGCCGACGGGGCCTGTCTGGAGGACTGCCCCGTGGACGTGTTCACGTGGGTCGACACGCCCGACCACCCGGAGTCGGACATCAAGGCCGAACCGACCCACGAAGACCAGTGTATCGACTGCATGCTCTGTGTCGACGTCTGCCCGGTCGACGCCATCGACGTCGACCCCGGGCGAGCGGGACGCATCTGAGGGAAGAAACCCCGATTTTTTGCGGGAGTCACCGCCGACGGCGACGCCGATGAGCGGCGCGGACGTTCCGGTCACCTAGTACAAAAGATTATTATGAATATGAGCTAGCATTAACTGGAGAGTGTTCTCAATGCACATGGTGGTACTTACCAAAGGCGTGCCCGACTTCCGGGAGGGCCAGGTATCGTTCGACGAGGACGGGCACCTCGAACGGGGGAAGACGCCCACAGTGATGAATCCGAACGACCGCTTCGCGCTGGAGGCGGCGCTCCAGACGCGGGTTCGACACGGCGGGCGAGTGAGCGTGATGAGCATGGGGCCGCCGGGGTACAAGGAGGTGTTACGGGAGGCGATGGAGACGGTGTACGCCGACGACCTCCACCTCGTCTCGGACCGCGAGATGGCGGCCGCCGACACGTGGGCGACGGCCATCACCCTCAGCGCGGGCATCGAGACGCTCGGCGAACCGGACGTGGTGTTCGCCGGGTTCAAGACCGCGGACGGGGAGACGGGCCACACCGGCCCGCAGACGAACTGGTGTCTCGACATGTCGCTCGTCACCCACGTCATCTCCCTCGACATCGACGAGGAGGCGGGGACCCTGCGCGCCAAGCGACTGGTCGAAGGCGACATCGAGGAGATAGAGACCGTCGAGACGGAGCTTCCGGCGTTCGTCGTCGCGGACCCCGAGTTCGAGCCCTCGTATCGGACGGCCGGCGAGCGCCTGACGCTGAAGGACCTCCGCGAGGAGACCCGGGCGCGCGCCGAAAACTACGAGGAGCACCTGACAGTGCGGGACCACGCCGACATCAACGTCGACCCGGACTACATCGGCCTCGACGGCTCGCCGACCATCGTCTCGTCGGTCGACCCGATTCCGAAGGCCCCGGCGGAGCGGGAGGCCACGATGGTCGACCCCGACGACGCGGGAGCTATGCAGGACGTGCTGACCGCGATGCAGTCGGCGGTGGGCGACGGCGACGGCGGCGACGCCGCGGCCGCGGGGGGTGACTGAGCGTGACCGACTTCGACCCCGGCGACTACGAGATTTCGGAGCTCGGCCCCGCCATCAAGGACATCGACGACCTCGGCGAGCTAGAGGAGATTCTACAGGCCGAACACCGCGGGCAGAACCGCGCGCCGGCCGTCGCGCTCATCGAGAGCCGCATCGAGAAGTTCTCCGAGGACGACGAGGAGCCGGCGGACGCGGACGAACTGGACCTCGCGTCGATGAGCACCGCAGAAATCGGAAACATCCTCCAGAACGTCGAGGAGGTCTCGGAGCTCGAATCGCTCCTCGAACGCGAGGAGGCGGGCGAGAACCGCGACCCGGTAACGCGGCTCATCAGCAACCGCATCGACTCGGTGAAGGGAAGCGACGAGGAAGACACGGAAGTCGAGGTGGACGACCGACCGCCCGAGGAGCGGCACCCGGACCTCGACCATCCGACCCGTGACAAGCGACACGTCCGGTCGCTCCACGGGGGGACCTACCGCGACATGTGGGTCTACTGCGAGACGCAGGCGGGCGAACTCGTGGACGTGTCCAAGGAGATGCTCGGGAAGGCCCGCGAGCTGATGGACGCGTACAACGACGACTACGGTGTCTCCGAGCAGGGCTCGGAGGCCAGCGAGACGGAGTCTCGCGCTGACGACGAGCGCGTCGTCGCGGTCCTCATCGGCTCCGACGTATCGAAGCACGTCGAGGACGTCATCGCCTGCGGCGCGGACGTGGTCGTCGTCCGCGAGGACGCCAGACTCGAGCGCTTCCAGCACAAGCCGTATACCGAGATATTCTGCGACATGGCCCGCGCGGGGGCCACCCACCAGAACTTCGAGGTCGAAGGCGGCCGCGACGAGTCGTGGCGCGACTACGACAAGCCGCGGTACGTGCTGTTCCCGGCGACGAACAACGGCCGGGACCTCTCGGCGCTCGTGCAGGCCGAACTCGACTCCGGCCTCGCCAGCGACTGCTCGGGGCTGTACATCACCGAGGAAGTCATCTCGAACCCGGTCAAGACCGGCGTCGCCGGCGAGAAAAAGGAGTTCCAGCGCGTCCTCCACATGAAGCGCCCGGACTTCTCCGGCTTCGAGTACTCGACCATCCTCTGTATCGACAACCCGACGCGGGAGTTCCACCCGCAGGGCGCGTCGGTCATCCCGGGGAGCTTCGACCTACCCGAACCCGACACCGAGCGCGAGGGGCTCGTGGTCGAACACGACGCCCCGCTCGACGACGACTGGTTCCGCGTCACCGTCACCGACTTCGACCGACTGGACGAGGGTATCGACCTGACCGGCCACGAGGTCATCGTCGCGGTCGGTCGTGGCATCGGCGACGACCCGACCAAGGGCATCGAACTCGCCTTGGACCTCGCCGACCAGTTCGAGGACGCCGATGTCGGCGTCACCCGCGGCATCGTCACGGGGTCGTTCAACTTCGACGGCCACGTCGAGCAGTACACCCACGAGGACAGACAAATCGGCGAGACGGGGCAGGTCGTCGCGCCGAAACTCTACGTCGCGGCGGGCATCTCCGGCGCGGTCCAGCACAAGGTCGGCATGGACGAGTCGGACACCATCGTCGCCGTCAACACCGACCCCGACGCCCGCATCGGCGACTTCTCGGACTACTTCATCGAGGGCGACCTGTTCGAGGTGTTGCCGAGGCTGACGTCGGCGCTCAAGGAGGGGCGGTTCGAGGCGGCGGTCGCCAGCGACGGGGGGCGCGCGGCATCGACGCCGCCGGCCGGAACGCCCGACGCTGGTGCTGGCGCGGCCGCGGACGAGCGAGGTGAGTCGCGATGAGCGACTACGAACACTACGAGGCGCTCGTCGTCGGGGCGGGTCCCGGCGGCGCGGCCGCGGCCGCGACGTTCGCAAACTACGGCATCGAGACGCTCGTCCTCGAACGCGGCGTCGAGGCCGGGTCGAAGAACGTCTCGGGCGGGCTCATCTACGCCGAGGAGTCCGCGCCCTACACCATCGACGACCTCTTTCCGGGGTTCCGCGAGGCGGCCGCCGAGCGGCCCATCACGAAGTACCGCATCCACAACATCGCCGGCGACAAGGTGGAGTCGTTCGACCTCACGGACCTCCACGAACACGACACCGAGTGGTCCGAGTCGGTCCTCCGGCGGAAGATGGACTCGTGGCTCGAAGACCGCGTCCACGAGCGGACCCGCGAGACCGGCGGCGGCCTCCTGACGGGCGTCCACGTCAACGGCCTGCTCCGCGAGGAGGGCCGCATCGTCGGCGTCACGCTCGACGAACTCGACCCGATAACGGCCGATATCATCGTCGCGGCCGACGGGGTGAACTCGGAACTCGCCCGCGACGCGGGCCTGATGGACTGGGACGAACCCGACGAATGGTTCCAGGGCGTCAAGGCCGTCGTCGACATGCCGGAAGACTCCATCGCCGACCGGTTCGACGTGGCGGACGACGAGGGCGCGGCCCACCTGTTCTCGGGCGACCTGTTCGAGGGCGTCCGCGGCGGCGGCTTCCTCTACACGAACCGCGACACGCTGTCGCTCGGAACGGTGTTCCACCTCGACAGCCTCGTCGCGGAGCAGGCGGAGCCACACGAGCTACTGGACGGGCTCCTGACCCATCCGTTGCTCGCGCAGTGGCTCGGCGACGACTACACCGAACTGGAGTACAGCGCGAAACTCGTGCCCGACTCGAAGAAGGTCGCCCTGCGCGAGCCGCACTTCGGCCGCCTGCTTCTCGTCGGCGACGCGGCCGGCCAGATGCAGGCGCAGGGGCCGATAATCAAGGGCATGAACCACGCCGTCACCGCCGGGGCGCTCGCCGCGGAGGCGTACGCGCAGGCGAAGTCGCGCAACGAACCGGAGAAGGCGGGGACGCGCTACGCCCGCAAACTCCGGAGCGAGGGCGTGATGAAGAAGCTCCGCCCCCGCGGCTACGAACTGCTCCGCGGCGTCGCCGAGGACGATAGCGTGACCGACGTGGTCGACACCGTGCTCACCTCGGCGGTCGGCCGCGCCGGCGTCCGCGCGCTCTCGGGGCGGCTCGAACGCCTTTACAACGTCCCGACGCTGTCGGCGCTGATGCCGGACACGCGGACGCCGTACGTCACGCTTCCGACGGTCATCGCCGAGGAGTTGGGGACGCGAGTGCGCGACGAGAGTTCGGTGACGCCGCCGGACCTCGAAGCCCGCATCGGCGGGCTGACCTACGACACCGACATCGGCAACCCGCACATCACGCTCCGCGACGAGTCCTACGAGGCGAGCGGGGCCGCAGTGGCCGCCTGTCCCGTCTCGGCGGTCGACTTCGGCGGCGGCTGTTACCGCGAGGAGGTCGTCCGAACCAACGGCTCCGAGGAGCGCGTCGTCAGCCTCGACACCCAACCCTGTGTCGAGTGCGGCACCTGCGCCGTCGTCGCCGACACCGAGTGGACCCACCCCCGCGGCGACAAGGGCGTCGAGTTCAAGTGGGGGTGACGGGGGTGCGAAGATGAGCGGCGACGCGACCCAACCGGACTCCCGCCCCGTCACCGACGGCCGAGGGGCCGAGGAGCGTCACCCGGAAGACGTGCGGTTCGGCGAGCGCGCCAGAGCCCTCGCCGCCGAGGCGCGGGAGGCGCGGGAGTCGTTCGACCCGCCGCCGTCGGACGACGCGGACCGGCACGCGCTCGAATGCGCCCGCGACGGCGTCGGTCCGGCGGTCTCGCTCTACGTCCGGGCGCGGACGGGCGACCGGCTGGTCTCCTTTACCGGCGAGGAGTTCGAACTCCTCCACCGGGCGATGAACGACTGGCTCGCCATGTACGCCCGGTGCTACGGCGTCGACCTCGACGCGGACTTCACGGTCCGCGAGGCCGCCGAAGTCCTGCTTCGGACCCACGACGTGGTCGACACCGCACAACTCCTGACCTGCGTCCCCGAGCGGCGCTGAGGTCGGCCCGCCGCCCCGCGGTCCTCGTTTCACTCGTCGGCGAAGCCGACTGTCGGCGGGTCAAACACGAACAACAATTATAAATAATGAGTGTGATTGTGTACCATGGAAGTAACTGACAGTCTCAACTTCGGACACAAAGACCGCAAAGACATCTACGAGTACATCGAGCGCAACGGGACCGTCCGCGAGGACGAGGTACGGCGGGCGCTCAACTTCGAGCCGGCGGCGCTGGGGGCGCATCTGACCGTCCTGCGACGCGACGGCTACATCCGAAAGGTCGGCAACCACGTCGAGGTGGCCTACGCGCCCGGCGAGGCGGAGACGGTCGAACTCGGCGACCTCGACGCGACGATTCGGATGGCACAGAACGTCGATTTGGAGAGCCTCGTCGACGCCATCCACGAGGTCGCGGACGAGGGCCGGTACATCGAGGCCGAGACGGTCGCCGACCTGCTCGACCACGAGGAGGTCGTCCTCCGGCACAACGACGTCAACTCCCGGATGGTGTTCGTCGCCACCGTCGGCGACGAGCTCGCCGGCTGGGTCCACCTCGACCTGCCCGAGGCGGAGAAACTGAGCCACACCGCCGTCCTGACCGTCGGCACGCGACCGGAGTTCCGCGGCAACGGCATCGGGAGCAGACTCCTCGACCGCGGCGTCGACTGGGCGCGCGAGCGCGGCTTCGAGAAACTCTACAACAGCATCCCGGCGACCAACGAGGAGGCTATCGCGTTCCTCGAAGGCCGCGGCTGGGAGACCGAAGCCGTCCGCGACGGCCACTACAAGATAGACGGCGACTACGTCGACGAAGTGATGATGGCCGTCTCGCTCCGGTGAGCGCGGATTCGCTTCGTCTCCGACCCTGATTTTCTGCGCGTCGTCGCTTCCCGACAGCGAGGCGTCGGCTCGCGACTGCCCAGCTCGCGACCGGTCGCGCGACCACTCGACCGGCTTACGACCAGTCGTCTTCGGCTCCGTCGAGGGGTTCGGCGACGACGCCGTCCTGCTGAACGAGCGCCCTCGCGTGAGCCGTACAGACGTCTCTGTCGGCGTCCCACGGCACGTAGAGCCTGACCGCCGCGACGTTCTCGCAGTCGGGTTCGCTACAGTCAGCCATACCGGGAGCGTCGGCTCCGACGACTATCGGTGTGTCGGCGAGGGGGCGACCGGCGCGACCGTTCCACGGGCGGCGTCACCGGAACCGCTCGCGCTCCTCGTGGGCCGCGTCGGTGCCGTACTCGTCGACGAGCGGTTCGTAGGCGTCGCCGAGGGCGCGCATTGCCCCCGCGGTCGAGTGGAAATCGAGTTCGTCGGCGACGGCGTCCCACGGCCGCGTCTGGAGGACCTTGCGGACCAGCAGTCGCTCCTCGCGGGGCGTGAGCGAGGCTCGGCCCGGATTCGTGAGGTGCGCGAGTCCGAGTCGCCGGAACGCGCCCGGAGCGGTCGTGTAAAGTCCCGGCCCGTACGACGCGCCGACGACGACGCGCCACTCGTACTCGGAGAGGTCGGGCGAGAAGGCGAACTCGGCGTCGGCGGCGGCGGCGGAGTCAGAACCGACCTCGACGGCGGCGAGGGCGGCCCGCGCCACGTCGGCGTCGAGGTCCGAGAGAGCGTCGCCGAGCACGTCGCCGACGCGGCCGCGGAACCACCTCGCGTGGCGGTCGCGGAGGTCGCGGCCGGCGGGCGACAGGGGGCGCACCATGAGCGCCGAGTACTCGCCGCTGGTGTCGTTTCTGGTGGTCGAGAGGTGGACCGTCCCGTAGCCGTTGTCGCGCCAAAACGAGAGGAGTTCGGGGGTCGCGCCGAAGCCGACGCCGAGGTAGTCCGCCTCGCCACCGAACTCGTCGCGGAGCTCCGAGAGGAGCCGCGAGCCGAGGCCGGACGACCGGACCGCGTGGTGGGTGGCGATGCGCATCACGCGGTAGCCGATGGGGACGCCCGCGACCTCGTCGCGGAGTTGGCTCGTGAACACGTCGGGGAGCATGTTCCCGCGGATGCGGCCGCCGTCGTACATCTGCCGGCGGGTGTCGGCGTCGAGACCGCCCTCGCGGGCGAGGAGCGCGACGGAGACGACTCGGCCCTCGTGGGTGAGCGCCCGAAGCGTCAGGTTCGGGGCGTCGAGGAGGCGGGCGAGGTCGTCCGGCTCGGTCCGGTAGTGCGCGAGGACGAGCAGGCCGAACGCCTCGCGGAGCAGGTGCTCGTCCGCCAGCAAGTCGTCGGGCGAAAGCGCCCGGTACGCGGCGGACTCGGGCGTCGCGTCCGCGACGAGTTGGTCGACCGGCGGGCGGGCGTCGAGGAGGAGCGCGCGGAACGTCCACGACTCGACGGGGTCGCCGGCGGCGTAGCGAATCGGGTCGTCGAGGCGCGCGTCGGTCACCTCGCGGTCCGCGTCGTCGAGGCGGTCGCGGAAGCGGACGGCGAAGCCGCGACCCGCGCCCTCGTAGCCGCGGACGGTCGTACAGAAGGCGACCGCGGGCGCGGCGAGGAACGATTCGAGGAGCCTGACGGGGAGGGCCGCGGCCTCGTCCACGACGAGCGCGTCGGCGTCGGCCGCCGCCGCGCTGGCTTCTGTCGGCGGGACGTAGCGGACGCGCCCGCCGCGTTCGGTCGCGATGTCGAACTCCGCTGTGGCGTCGCCTCGGAGCGCGCCGAGTTCGGAGAGGAGTCGCTCGGCGCGGGCGAACACCTCGGCGGCGTTCCGCGTCCCGGGCGCGGTCACGACCACGTCGGCGCCCTCGGCCGCGAGACTGCCGGCGGCGAGACCCGCCGCGCTCGACTTCCCGCGGCCGCGGTCGGCCTCCACGACGACGGCGGTCCCCGGTTCCGTCAGGGCTTCGAGCGCGGCGAGCGCCTCGGACTGGTCGGCGGTGAGGCAGTCTTCGTAGGCGCGCCGCGGGAACCTGCGGTCTTTCTCTCTCGGCACCCGCGGCGGGGCGGCGTCGAAGCTGATTCCCTGTCGGTACGCGCCGTCGCGCTCGACGGTTCCCGAATCGAGGTCGACGAGGGCGACGCCGGGGTGGTCCCGGAGCGTCGAGACGAGTCGGCCGCGGAAGCGACCACTCACGTCGCCGACGGAAAACGGCGGGACGGCCAGTCGCTCGTCGAAGCCGTCGCGGCGGGCCGGCCAGTCGTCGAGCGACGGGGTGAGCAAGACGAGCAGGCCGCCGCCGTCGACCGCGCCGGCGACGCGGCCGAGCGCGTTCGCCGAGAACTCCTCGTGGGCGTCGAGGACGACGAGCGTTCGGGTCGTCCCGAGGAGCGACGAGGCGCGCTTCGGTTCGACGCGGTGGAAGCGAAACCCCTCGCGGGCGGTGACGAACGTCACCTCGTCGTCGGGCACGTCGGCCCCGCGGACCGCGTCGAAGGCGGCGTCGATACCGGCGTCCCGGTCGCCGGCGAGGACGAGGAGGCGTCGCTGGTTCGTCGCCAGCGCCTCCTCGCGGCGGGCGGCGGCGAGCGCCTCGACGTCGGGGTCGTCGCCGAGTTCGGTCATGGGGTCGATACGCCGGCGCGACTATTCACTTCCTTCGGTCGGGTGCGAGCGCGCTCGTCCCCCAGTCGGTTCAGCCGGCGATTTCAGTGGGGTGTCACACCCCGTCACGAGTGATTCGTGTGAGCAATCGACACTGCGATTCGGGGCGCTGTGGTCGGCGGGGAATCGGGCGATTCGCGGGTCGTGCGGACGCGTCGCACGGCGGTACGATTTTGAAAGCGCTTTTATGGGGGCCGAAGCAAAGGATGGTTACAGCCTGTCCGGGGTTGATGAACCTCCTCGCCGTAGGGATATCGTTGACCGGTCGCGACCGACCGACCGGTGTGATACCGGCGAGGGAGTCGAGCCCGCGAGCAGGATATAGGTGAACAACAATGGCTGTTTACGTAGACTTCGACGTACCGGCCGACCTCGCTGACAGCGCCGTCGAGGCGCTCGAGGTCGCCCGAGATACTGGTATCGTGAAGAAAGGAACCAACGAAACGACCAAGTCCATCGAGCGGGGCAACGCCCAGCTCGTCCTCATCGCGGAAGACGTTTCCCCCGAGGAAATCGTCATGCACCTGCCCGAACTCGCCGACGAGAAGGGCATTCCGTTCATCTTCGTCGAGACGCAGGACGACATCGGCCACGCCGCCGGCCTCGAAGTCGGCAGTGCCGCGGCCGCCATCGTCGACGCCGGCGACGCGTCCGACGATGTCGAGGACATCGCGACTAAGGTCGAGGACCTTCGATAACCGACCATGAGCGCGGACGAACAAGCCAGCGACTCGACGCCTGCCGAAGTCATCGAAGTCGTTGGAAAGACTGGGATGCACGGCGAGGCCATGCAGGTCAAGTGCCGCATCCGCGAAGGCTCCAACCAGGGCCGTATCATCACGCGAAACGTGCTGGGTCCCGTCCGCGAGGGCGACATCCTCCAGCTCCGCGAGACCCAGCGTGACGCCGACTCCATCGGAGGGCAGTAACAATGGTCGAAAAGCGCACGTGCGACTACAGCGGTGACGAAATCGAGCCCGGAACGGGCACGATGTACGTCAAGACCGACGGCACCATCCTCCACTTCAAGGACTCGAAGGCCGAGAAGAACTACTTCCTCGGCCGCGAGGCCCGCGACCTCGAGTGGACGGAGGCCGGCCGCCGCGCGAGCGGCAAGTCGGAGGACAACTAGATGTCCGACGCAGAGCGCACCTTCGTGATGGTCAAGCCCGACGGCGTCCAGCGCGGCCTCATCGGAGACATCGTCTCCCGCTTCGAGGACCGCGGTCTCAAGATGGTCGCCGGCAAGTTCATGCAGATCGACGAGGAGCTCGCCCACGACCACTACGGCGAGCACGAGGGCAAGCCCTTCTTCGAAGGTCTCGTCGAATTCATCACGTCCGGTCCCGTCTTCGCGATGGTCTGGGAAGGACAGGACGCGACGCGACAGGTCCGCGGCATGATGGGCGAGACGGACCCCGCAGAGTCCGCCCCCGGTACCATCCGCGGCGACTACGGTCTCGACCTCGGCCGGAACGTCATCCACGGCTCCGACCACGAGGACGAGGGCGCGAACGAGCGCGAAATCGCGCTCTTCTTCGACGAGGACGAACTCGTCGACTACGAGCGCGTCGACGAGACCTGGCTCTACGAGTAAGTCTCGTCTCGCGGTTCTCACGCTTTCTTCGAGAGGAGCGACGGCCACGTCTCCCCTCTCGTCCGCGCTCCAGCCGTCGAGAGGGTGTTCTCGTCGGTTCGGTGTGCGGGATTCTACCATCGGTCATTCGCGGTCGGCGACGACCCTCACCGCGGCCTGACCGTCCACCGCGCGGCGAACAACGGTTTTCTCGTCGCCCGGCGAAACGTGTCACATGGTCGAAGTGGAACTCGTGCTCCTCGCGCTCGCGGTGGTGTTCGTCGGCGGCGCGGTGGCGATGCTCGGCGCGACCGCGATTGCGGCGTGGACGACCGCGCGACTGGCGGCGACGCTCTCGACGCTCGTGCGCCCGGTCGTCCTCGGGCCGACCGACATCCGCGACGTGGAACTCCGCGTGGCCGGCCTGCGCGCGCTCGACCACGTCGATTCGGGCGTCGTCACGAACGTCGCCCCCGAGCGGCGGCGGGGCGCGAGCGGCCTCGCCCGATTCTCCCGGCGGGACGGCGTGCGGTTCGACCTCGCGCTCGCGACGCCCGACGACCGGACCGCGACCGTCTGGGTGCCGGTGCCAGAGGCGCTGACTGGCGGGTCGCGATTCGAGCGCGTCGCCGCGGCGTGCGACGTGGTTCCCGAGGAGATTTCGGACGCCGTCGGCGCGGAGCTTCCGCTGGTGCGCGGTTCCGACGGCGGCTGGCGCGTCGAAAGCGGCGACGCCTCCCGCCACCGCCGGGGCGACGACGATGCCGCACTCGGTCGCGCGTTCGAGACCGAGCGCGCCTGAGTCGCGCCGTCACGCCGCCAAGTCGTCGCGTCGCCACCACCGACCGAGCCGCGACCGACCGCGGCGGAATCCCGCGGCTCCGGGGTCGCGGGTCGCGACGGACGAAAAAGAGCGAACGCGAACGCGGCGTCGGCGGCTCAGTCGGCCTGCGGGACGGGCGCGTCGAGGTCGATCTCGCCGGCGTCGAGTTCGGCTTCGACCTCGCGGGCGGCTGTGACCATGTTCTCCATCTTCTGGTAGGCGACCTCGCGGGGGAGGAGCTTCACGCCGCAGTCGGGCGAGACGGTGAGCTTCTCCGGCGGGACGACCTTCAGGCCCTGCTTGATGTTCTCCTTTATTTCCTCGACGCTCTCGACGTCGGCCGTGTGGACGTCGACGACGCCGAGCGCGAGGTCCGGCTCGAACTCGGGGTCGGTGAACACGTCGATCTGCTCGTAGCCGCCGTTGCAGAGTTCCACGTCGAACTCGTCGATGGGGTAGTCGTTGAGTTCGGGGTAGATGCGGGAGTAGTCGCCGTAACAGACGTGGAGACCGATGCGCACCTCGTCGGGGATGCCCGCGACGATGCGTTCGAGACACTCGCCGACGATGGCGTGGTCGTCCGGCGTCGTCGCCAGCGCGGGCTCGTCGATTTGGATGTAGGTCGCGCCCGCCTCGACGAGCTGTTCGATCTCCTCGTTGACGAGGTCGGCCAGCGCGTACGCGAGGTCCGCCTCGGAGTCGTAGCGCTCGTTGAACGACCAGCTCGCCAGCGTGTACGGGCCCGTGATGGGCACCTTGACTGGCTTGGAGGCCACCTCGCTCGTGAACTCGAACTCGTCGACCAGCCACGGCTCGTCGTACTCCACCTCGCCGACGACGGAGGGTTTGTCGAAGTAGTTGTGACCCCACACCTTCACCGGGCCGTTGAACTCGTAGCCGGGGATGCGGTGAGCGAAGTACTCGACCATCTCCTCGCGGCGCATCTCGCCGTCGACGACGGTGTCGAGACCGGAGCGCTCGTGCTCGTTGGTGATGACGCGACAGGCGTCGTCGTGGGCCTCGTGGAGGTGCTCTTGGGTGAACTTGGAGTCGGGGTCCTCCGCGAGGTCGTTGGCGCGGTTGAGCCACTTGGGCTTGGGGTAAGAGCCGACGACGGTCGTGAGCAGGAAGTGCTCGGTGTCGTGGCCCTCGGGGCGGAACTGCTCGCGGTTCTCGGCGTCGCGGCTCATGCTTCCACCTCCAGTTCGTCCTCGGTGGCGGCCGCGAGCGCGGCCAGTTTCTCCGTCGCGCGGTTCTCCGGCAGGTAGAACAGTTCGGTGTTGGAGGTCACGTAGGCGGTGTCGAACGTCTGGGTCTGGACGTTGTCGAGGGTCCACTCGACGCGCTCGCGGACCGTCTCGGGGTCTTCGACCAGCGTGTTCTGGCCGTCGACGAGGCCCAGGGCGATGTCGTCTTTCGTGCCGTACTCGTTGATGTTGTAAAGCGTCTGGTCGCGGTCGCCGGCGACGAAGTCGAAGCCGATGGCGTCGACGTCGGCGTCCATGAGGTGCGCGTAGACCTTCTCGTCGAGCGCGCCCCAGTAGGTGTGGACGACCACGTCGGCGTCGGTCGCGTCGGAGACGGCGGAGATGGCCTCGGCGACGCGCTCGTCGACGTCCTCGCCCGGCGGCGAGAACACGAGCGAGGGCTCGAGGAGGAACAGCGTCTCGTGGTCGGGGAAGGCGTCGACCTCGCCCGCGAGGAACTCGCTCACGGCGTCGAGGAAGTCGGCCTCGTCGCCGTAGTGCTCGTCGGTGGCGAGGTCCGAAAGCGAGTACGGGCCGGGGAGGACAGCCTGCAGCGACTCGTCGCCGAGGAGGTCGGCGGTGGCGTCGAGTTCGGCCGCGACGTCGCCGGAGAAGGTGAGTTCGCCGCGGACCTGCGGGTCGCGGTAGAAGTTGTTGTTGTCGTAGTAGCGGACGATGCCGCCCGTCTCGACGTTCTCGTGGACCGTCAGCGGGTGCGCGAGCATGTCGTCCCAGCGGAGTTGCCCCTCGACGACGCGGTCGAGACCGGCGTCGCCCTGCTCGGAGACGACTTCCTCGCGGGCGCGGTCGTACGCGCCCACGATGTCTGCGCCCTCGGTACCGGAGATGAGGTCGTGTTTCTGGTGGCCCTTGAGGTCCGAAAGCTCCTGTTTCGCCCAATCCGGGAGGGGATACAGCCCCGGTGTCGTCGAGACGAGTTCAGTCATCACTCCTGGCTAAGAAATGACGGTGTATAATATTTCCTGTATCAACATATGCGCATTGGTTATCCCAACGCGAGAACCGTGAGCGTCTCGTAGGGGTACGACTCCCGAACGACGACCTCGTGGCCGAAGCCGTTCGCCTCGGCGCGGGCGAGGACCTCGTCGTAGCCGGTGAAGCTACTCACGAGGAGGAAGACCGTGCCGCCCGGTTTGAGGACGCGCCCGACCGTGTCGAGGAAGGGGTCGATGATTTCGCGGCCGTCCTCGCCGCCGGTGAGCGCGACCTCCATCCAGTCGTCGCGCGCGGCTTCGAGGTCCTCGGGGAGGTACGGCGGGTTGAACGCCACCGCGTCGAAGGCGTCGTCGCGGAACGGTTCGACGAGGCTCCCGCGGACGACCTCGAACCCGCGGTGCCCGTCGCCGCGGAGGGCGGCGGCGCGCTCGGCGGCCTGCCGGCAGGCGTGGGGGTTGAGGTCGCTCGCGACCACGTCGGCGTCGGTCTTCCTCGCGAGCCGTTCTGCGACCCAGCCCGAGCCGGTCCCGACTTCGAGGACGCGCCCCGAGACGCGGCCGACCGCGGCCTGCGCGAGCAGGCCGGAGTCCTCCGCGGGCTGGTAAACCGAGGTGTTCATCCCGCGTCGCTCGGCGAGGTCGGTCATCGGTCCGCCTCCTCGGAGCCGGACGGGGCGTCGTTACCGACCTCTCCGCTCTCGACGCCGCCGTCGGTTTCGGGACTCGCTTCGGGCCGCGCGTCCGTGAGCGGAATCGGACCCGAGGGGTCGCGCTCGGACAGCGCGCGCTGGGGGAACGGGATGGTGATGTCCGCCTCGTCGAACGCCTCGCTGACGGCCGAGATAGTCGCCGTCCGCGCGCGCCACCACCGGCGGGCGCTCGGGCGGTCTATCCACGGGCGCACCCCGAGAACGACCGCCGAGTCACCGAACCGCTTGGCGACGACCTGCGGCTTCGGCACCGAAAGCACCTCGTCGAGGTCTTCGACGGTCGCCTGTGCCACCTCGGCGGCGCGGTCGACGTCGGTGTCGTAGTCGACGCCGACCTCGACGTCGAGTCGGAGCCGCCCCTTTCGGCTCCGGTTGACGAGGCTCTCCGAGCTCACCACGTCGTTCGGAATCATCACGAACTCGCCGTCGAACGTCTGGATGCGCGTGTTCACGACCGTGATTTCGGTGACGATGCCCTCGTGGTCGCCGACCTCGACCCAGTCACCGATTTCGAACGGCCGAGAGAACATGATGACGAAGCCCGCAATGAGCGCGCCGAGGGTCTGTCTCGCGGCCATGCCGACCACGATGCCGAGGAAGCCAGCCCCGACGAGGAAGCCGCCGAGGTCGGCCCGCCAGATGCCGAGAATGACCGCGAGCGTCGCGAGGTAGGTCGTCACCTGCGCGATGCGGTAGATGATTTCGCGCTGGTGGTCCGAAATCTCCGGGCGCGTGCTCGCGATTTCCTTGATGAACCGGCCGAGGACGCTCGTGAGGACGTACGCGCCGACGACGGACGCCGCCGACAGCCCAATGCGGACGAACGTCCGTCTGTTGAGGTCGTACTGCGCAGAAATCGTGCCGATGTCGCCCGACAGCGACCAGAGCGCGAAGACGAACGCCCCGCCGGCGACAACGACGACGAGACGAAGCATCGTCACCGAGAGATGCCACACCGGCATCGAGACGGCGTCGACCTCCGTGTCGTGGAGTCGCGCGCCGACCCGCCAGATGGCGACGACGGCGACGGTCACGAGGACGCTCGCGGCGACGCGGAGTTCGAACGTCGGAAACAGCGACGCGATGTCGAGGAGGGCCCCGCTCTGGAGGGGCGTGCCGGCGGAGGCGAGACGGGAGAGGGCCACGGCGAGCGCGGGACGTATCATGGAGTTAGGTTACCGGCCGACCGACGCGGCGAGTTCGGCGAGTTCGGCGAACTCTGCGGGAGCCATGTTGCCGGCGCGCTTTCGGAGGACGTCTTCGTCCGCGGCCTCGACGACGGCCTCGGGGTCCGACAGCCCGGAGATGTGCGCCGTGTTGCGGATGCCGTTTCTGATGGTCTTGCGCCGCTGGGTAAACAGCGCCTTCACGAAGTCGAGGAAGAACGCCTCGTCGGCGACCTCGTAGTCCGGTTCGCGCGGCGTGATGCGGACGATGACGCTCTGGACCGCCGGCTTGGGGTCGAACGCCTCGCGGGGGACGTGCTCGCAGAGTTCGACCTCGCCGTAGTGTTGGGTGCTCACCGAGAGGCGACCGTACTCCGAGGTGCCCGCCTCGGCGGCCATCCGCTCGCCGAACTCCGTCTGGAACATCAACACGAGCGGCTTCCCGCGGGGGAGCAGGCGGAACGAGATCTCCGAGGAGATGCCGTACGGGAGGTTCGAGACGCACGCCGTGAACTCGGGCAGGTCGACGTCGAGCGCGTCGCCCTCGACGACGGTGAGCCGCCCCGATTCGACCTCGTCGGCGAACTCGCGGCGCAGGTGCTCGGCGAACGTCCGGTCCTGTTCGACGACGGTCACGCGGTCGGCGACGCCGAGCAGTCGGTCCGTGAGGACGCCCGGCCCGCCGCCGATTTCGAGGACGTGCGAGCGGTCTGCCTCCTCGGGGAGATACGTCGGGATTCGGTCGACGACGCGGTCGTCGACGAGGAAGTGCTGGTCGTGGTCCGGGTTCCCGCGAGCGCCCGCCCGCCGGATGAGGGCGTCCGGGTCGCGCGCGGCGGCCCCGCGGACCTGTTCGTTGCGGTCGCTCGTCATTGGGAGAGGTATCGTGCGGGAGGGGGTAAAAGCCCCGTTCCGCTACTGCCCGTCGCGTCCGACGAACGTCTTGTATTTCACGTCGTTATCGCGGAGTTCCTCGAGGATGCGCTCGACGATGACTTCCTTCGGGCGGTGGAGCCCGGAGACGCGTTCTTCGAGGTCTTCGAACGACTCGAACGGCCCCTGTCGCTTGCGCGATTCGAGAATCTTGTCGCGGAGTTTCTTGCCGATTCCGGGGAGCAAGTTGAGCTGGTGGAGCCGCAGAGTGATGGGCTGTGCGTCGTTGTAGAAGTCGACGAACCGCTTTTCGTCGGCCTCGACGATGTCCTCGACGACGTAGTCGACTTCGGCCGTCGCCGTGTTCGAGAGGTCGCCGTACGAGCGGTCTTCGACGGACTGAATCAGTTCGCGGTCGGCGACCGGCGAGACGACGAGCTGGTCGCCGATGCTCACGTCGGCGTCTTCGACGAGGGTCAACTCGAGGAGACGGAAGTCCGACTCTCCGAGCGCGTACGCGATGGGTGCCGCGTCGAAGCGCCGTCGGTCGTCTCCCTGACGCCCGTGGCGGAGTACGTCGAGTACGACGACGTACTCGGTCGTGGCGTCGGCGTCACCGCTCTCGGTACGTGTCATGTCAGTAGTTACGGCGAGCCGATATTTAAAGAGTTGGCCGCGCTGTCACGCAGTCAGACGTACTTCGCGACGACGTTGAGGATTTCGTCGAGTTCGTCGCCCGAGAGCGCGTACCGCTGTTGGGCGAACACCGCGCGGAGTTCGTCGCGCGACTGCGGGAGGAGGTCCGCGATTTTGATGGCGGTCGGACCGTCGACCTTCTCGAGGTCGGCGAGCTCCTCGACGAGTTCGCGAGACTCCTCGGGGTCGAGGTGGGCGAACCGGTTGACGTGTTCTATCGCACGGGCCAGTTCGTAGCGCATCTCGCGCTCTTCGTCGGCGGCGCGTTCCGCCTCAACCTCGGCGAGCAGTTCCTTGACCTCGGAGGTCGTCAGATACTCCTCGTCGAGCTTTTCTTTGAAGATGGTCATCGCTTACTGCTGGGCGCGCAGGTGAGCGGGACGGACGATGACCGTCTTCTCTTTGCCGCCGTCGTTGATCTGTACCTTGAACGCGCGGCCCTGCTTCCCGGAGACTTCACCGGTGAGACCGTTGAAGCGCGGGTGGAAGCGACCCTTGCGAACGCTCGGGTCGATGTTGAGGTGGACCTTCTGGCCCTCCTCAAATTCCGCGATAGCGCGTTGCGGCGGCGAAGTGCCGCGCTCGCGCGGCTTGTTCGAGAGCTTTCCTCGCGTCCCCTTCATCGGACCGTTGGAGCTCGGCATAGTCGTGAGAACGAATACTTGCGTCGCCATTATAAATTGCACGTTACGAACCGCGCGTGTGTGTCTCCCGCGTGGTCGCGCGGGAGGGACGGACTTAACCCGAGTCGGTGCGGCGCTTCTCGTATGTCCGAAGACGAACGGCGCATCGAGACGCGCGCCATCCACGCGGGACAGGAGCCCGACGAGGAGACGGGCGCGCTCATGACGCCCATCTACGCGAACTCGACGTACGCCCAAGACGGGCCGGGCGACCACCGCGGCTACGAGTACTCCCGCACCGGGAACCCGACGCGGACCGACCTCGAATCGAACCTCGCGGCGCTCGAACACGGCTCGCACGGCCGCGCCTTCTCCTCGGGGATGGGATCGATAAACACCGTGCTCAACCTCCTCGAAGCGGGTGACCACGTCGTCGCCGGCAACGACGTCTACGGCGGCACCCACCGCATCTTCACGCAGGTGTACGAGAAGTACGACCTCGAGTTCGACTTCGTCGACACCACCGACCACGACGCGGTCCGCGACGCCGTCCGCGAGGGGACCGAACTCGTGTGGGTCGAGACGCCGACGAACCCCCTCATGCGCGTCAACGACATCGGCGCGCTCGCCGACATCGCCCACGAGGTGGGCGCGCTCTGCGCCGTCGACAACACCTTCGCCACGCCGTACCTCCAGCGCCCGCTCGACCACGGCGCGGACATCGTCTCGCACTCGCTGACGAAGTACCTCGGCGGCCACTCCGACGTCGTCGGCGGCGCGCTCGTCACCGACGACGCGGAGTTAGACGAAGAACTCGCGTTCTACCAGAACTCCGTCGGCGCGACGCCCTCCCCGTTCGACTGCTTCCTCGTCCTCCGCGGGACGAAGACGCTCCCGGTCCGGATGGACCGCCACTGCGACAACGCCCGCGAACTCGCCGCGTGGCTCGACGACCACGAGGCGGTCGCCGAGGTGTTCTACCCCGGCCTCGACTCCCACCCGCAACACGACCTCGCGGCCGAGCAGATGGACGACTTCGGCGGGATGCTCTCGTTCGAACTCGACGGCTCGCTCGAACAGGCATCGACCGTCGTCGAGGAGACCGAGGTGTTCACGCTCGCCGAGAGCCTCGGCGGCGTCGAGAGCCTCATCGAACAGCCCGCGGCGATGACCCACGCGGCCATCCCCCGCGAGGAGCGCCTCGAAGCCGGTCTCACCGACGGCCTCATCCGCGTCTCCGTCGGCATCGAGCACATCGACGACATGAAAGCCGACCTTCAGCGGGCGTTCGACGCGGCGTTCTGAGGCGTCGACTCCGGTCGACTCGTCCGACCGCACCCGCACGAACCCGTCGTTGCCGCGAGTTGGGAACGCGAGTAAGGGTTATTGAATAGCACGATGAATAGTGTGGTATGTCCCAGGAGTCAGTCTCTCTGAGTGCGGAGTCCGTACAGCGACAGAGCCACGCCGAACCCACAGACTCCGTGACGGTCGATTCCGACGACCACGAGGGGTCGAGCCACAGCGCCGAGCAGTTCGGTATCGGGCTGGCACTCGGCTTCCTCCTCGGCGGCATCGCGGGGGTCATCGGCAACTCCCTGCCCATCGGCGTGATGCTCGGGCTCACGGTCGGCGTCGTCCTCGGCGTCTACTTCATGGAGCGCCGCTAACGGCGGGCGAGCGCGGTCGCTCCGGGGCCGGGGATGGGGGCGGAACCGCGAAAAAGGTCGGTCGTCAGTTCAGATACGGCCGACGTTCTCGACGGAGACGCTCTCGACGCCTTCGACTTCGATGAACGCTTCCTCGACGGCCTCGGTGCCACCGGCGTCGTCGGGGACGATGACGGTCGGCAGGAGGGCGACGAGACCGAACGCGACGTCGTCGCGTTCGAAGCCCTTGATTTTCGCACCCTCGGGCAGGGAGTCTTCGAGCGCGTCCTCGAGGCTGTCGAGGTCCAGCTCGGGGCTGTTCGGCATGACCTTGATTTTGGCGGCTACCTTTCCCATGATTATGGACCCATGAATCCGCAGTCGGGGCACTCGTAGAGGTTGCTCTGCTTGCGGCACTTGGAACAACGCGAAATCTCCTGGCCACAGTCGGGGCACTTGAACGTCGCCGCGCTCATGCCGGCGATGTTGATGCCACAGGACACACACTGGTGCGCGTGTCGCTGTTCGGACTCGCTCATACGCTCATAAACCGGCGCGCGACTTTTAACCGTTGTCTTTCCGGGTTCCCGCGGGGGAAATCCGTGTCCCGCGTGGACACGGCTCACCCGAGTATCAGCGGCCCCATGAGGACGCACATCAGGTGGACGCGCCGACAGCCGAATCGGACGGGGATGTGACCGACGACGCCGGCGACCGCGAGGACGGCGACACCGCCGACGCCCGCGAACGCCCACGAGAGAACGACGAGAAGGACGCAGACGGCGGCGACGAGCCGGCGCTGGTCGAACCTCCCGACGACCGCGAGCGCCCGGTCGCCGACGACCGGCACCAACGCCGCCCCGCAGACCCCCGCGACGACCGTGACCGGCACCGCGAGGCCGAGACCGGTCGGGAGTTCCGCCTCGGTGAGCGCGACGAGCGCCCCCGTTCTGGGCGTTCCCAAGCCGGCGAGCGCGAACAGCGCGAACACCGTCGTCGCCGTCGTGGCCGCGCTGGTCGCGATGACGTAGGTCCGCGTCGATTCGTCGGGGTCGCGGCCGGGGAGGACGGCCAGTGCCAGCGTCCCGGCGACGCCGGCTGAGACGCCCGGGAGGTAGCCGACGAACGCGCCCCCGCCGGTCCCCGCGGCGACGCTCCGGGCGACCGACCCCGGCGACGTCGCGAGCGCGGCATCGCCCTGTGGCGGCACGCCGGACCCCCGCCGCGCCGCCAAGAGGACCGGCACGCCGAACAGGCCGGCCAACAGCGGGGCCAACACGCCGCCGACGGGGAGCGGCCCCCCGAACGGCCGGTCGAGGACCGCGAGCCCCAGCCCCGTCGAGGCGGCGATGGTCACGCAGGCCGCCAGCGTCGCCCGACGGCTCGGTTCGGTCCAGACGAGCGCGACGACGACGGCCGCGAGCACCAGCCACAGGTGGTCGCGGACGACGGGGTAGCCCTCGACCAGCACGTCGGTGAGCGGCACCGCGAGCGGAACGGCCAGACAGAGCGCCGCGCCGCTTCCGAGCGCCGACAGCCGAAGCGCCTCCCGCCCTCGCCCGCCGAGGACGAGTTCGTGCGCCGGCAACGCACCCGGCGCGAGCGCGGCGTCGGGCACGCCGAGCGTCAGCGCCGGCACCACGTCGAGGAACGTGTGAACCGTCGACGCGGCGAGCACGGCGGCCGCGACGGCGACCGGCGGCCCGGGCGCGTCGGACGCGACGCCGGCGAGAAGCAGGGCAAAGGCATTTGCGTGGAGGCCGGGGACCAGCCCCGAGCAGGTCCCGAGGAGGACGCCGACGGCCACGCCGAGGAGGGCGGCGACTGTCGGGTCGGCCGCGGCGGGAGCCGCGAGCGTCGCCACTCGGCCGAGGTGGGAGACGACCGCGCCGCCGGTGAGGAACATCGCGCCGGAGTGGCCGCGGCCTCGGCTATGAAACTACGGGCACGGCACCGACGCTAACGGCGGCGGGGTTCGCATCCGCGACGGGGGATGTGCGGCCGCCGCCGCCGCTGGTGGGTTGCGTCGAAAGAAAGCGGGGTTTCGAAGCGAGCGTCGCCGCGGACGCGGCGGGGTCTCGCGGAAGTTTAACCGAAGAGCGCGCCGAGGCCCTCGCCGTCGGCTTCTTCGTCGTCGTCGTCGTCGCCTTCGTCGCCGCCTTCGTCAGCGGCCTCTTCTTCGGCGTCTTCCTCGTCGTCGTCGTCAGCGGCCTCGACCTCGCCACCGGCGGAACCGCCCGCGGCGGGCGCGGGGGCCGCGGCGGCCGTCTCGATGGCCTCTTCGATGTCGACGTCCTCGAGCGCGGCGACGAGCGCCTTGACACGGGACTCCTCGACATCGACACCGGCGGCCTCGAGGACCGCGGTGATGTTCTCTTCGTTGACCTCTTCGTCCGACTCGTTCAGGATGAGCGCAGCGTAGACGTATTCCATTGTTGTGTACCTTGTGTGTTGTTAGAACAGGGAGCCGAGGGCGTCGCCAGCGTCTTCGTCGTCGCCGTCGTCGTCGGCGGCTTCGTCGTCGGCGTCGGCGTCTGCCTCGTCGGCGTCCACTGCTTCTTCGTCAGTCGATGCTTCTTCCTCGGCGGCACCCGTGTCAGCCGCGGACACGCCGCGGAGTTCCTCGGGAAGCGCCTCTTCGTCGTCGATGTTCGCCGCGAGCGCCCGAAGCTGGGCGTCCGCCTTCGAGATGAGCTCGGGCATGAAGTCCGGGCTCTCGATGTTGGCGAACAGACCGACGGCCTTGGCCTCGCTCGTCGCCTTGGCGATGAGCGTCGGCGCGGTCTGGGCGGTCGGGTAGACCGCGTTGACCGACAGGTTCGTCGCGGCGGAGACGGCCGACTGGATGTCGGCGCGGTACTCGTCGATGTCGATGGCGAGTTCGTCGGGCTCGAACAGGACGCCTTCGGAGAAGACGCCGCGGAGGTCGAGACCGACCTCCTTGGGCTCGATGCCGAGTTCCGCCAGGACGTTCGCGAGTTCCTCGGAGACTTCCTCGCCCGCCGAAAGGACGTTGGAGTCTTCCGTCACCTTGATCGAGCCGTCCATGATGCGGGCGGACGCCCCGACCTGCTGGAGTTCGCCGACGAACGGACCCGGGTCGACACCGGTGTCACCCTCGGGGATGACGATGTCGTTCGGGGCGACTTCACCGGCGTTGATGGGCGCGGGCGTCTTCGACGCCTCGAGCTCCTTGAACAGGGCGAACGGGTTGTCGTTCGTGCCGATGAGGGCGACCTGTCCGGCGATGTACTCCTTGAGTTCCTCGAAGCCGTCGTTGACTTCGTCGAGCGCGCGGTTCGCGAGCGTGTTCCGGCTCATGCGCACCGCGGCCGAGCCGTGAAGCTCGCGGCGCATGGCCTGGAGCTGGCGGCTCGGGATGCCCGCGACGCCGACGACGCCGACGGATTCGTAGGATTCGATGAAGTCGACGAGTTCGTCGACCTCGTCACGCTTCCACTGCGGGATAACCTCGGTCTGTCGAACCTCGGATTCGCTCATTCGGGCACCTCCACGGACGGCCCCATCGTCGTCTTCACGTAGACGGAGTCGATGTTGAGCGGGCCCTTTTCGAGCGTCGCTTCGAGACGACGGACGATGACGTCGATGTTCTCCGCGATCTCGTCGGGCGTCATGTCGTCTGCGCCGACGCGCGTGTGGAACGTACGACGGTCACGCGAGCGGAGTTGCACCGTGTTCTTCATCCGGTTCACCGTCTCGACGACGTCGTCGTCGGGCTGAAGCGGGGTCGGCATCTTACCACGGGGACCGAGCACGGTACCGAGGTAGCGACCGATGTCCTGCATCAGTCCAGCCTCGGCAACGAAGAAGTCGGTCTCGTCGGCAAGGTCTTTCGCCGCATCGGTGTCGTCGCCGAAGTCTTCGAGCTCGTCGGGCCCGAGAACTTCGTCGGCGACATCCTCTGCGCGGAGCGCGGTTTCACCGGTCGCGAACACCACAATCTGGGTGTCCTGGCCGGTGCCAGACGGGAGCACGATGCTCTCGTCGACACGCTTCGACGGGTCGTTAAGATCTAAGTCTCGCAAGTTCACGGCGAGGTCAACCGTTTCGCGGAAGTTCCGCCCAGGTGCCTCGTCGAGTGCGCGAGAGACTGCGTCAACTATTGTGTCTGCCATTATTCACCTCCGTAGTACGCAGGATTGCTCCTACGGGTCAGTGAAACAGGCTACTGCCTGCCTCGTCCGGCAGGACGAGTAGGCTCAACTTAAGTCCGTCGAACTACGGGTGCCGAAACCCCCGAATTCGGGGGTTTCGCGTGCCACAGCCACACATGCGGGCTGGCGAGCACGCGAGCGATATGGGAGCCGCTCCGGAGCAGTCGGGTCGGTGGAGAGAAGAAAGCGGGCCGAGTCGGCTCGGCCCGACGGAAAGGGCGGTTCGAACCGCCGAGACGGTTCCGAGACGATTACTCGTCGTCGAAGTCGTCGTCGAAGTCGCCGCCGTCGATGCGCTGTTTGAACGTGCGGGCGTCTTCGCCCTCGATGGTGACGCCGAGGGACGCACACGTCCCGGCGACTTCCTTCGAGGCGTTCTTGAGGTCGTACGAGAGCAGGTCAGAGGACTTCTGCTCTGCGACCTTCTTCAGCTGTTCGATGGACATGTCGGCGACGAAGTTCTCCTGGGGTTCGCCGCTTCCGGTGTCGAATCCGACTTCGTCCTTGATGAGGGCGGCCGTCGGCGGGACGCCCACCTCGATGCTGAACGAGCCGTCGTCGTCGTACTCGACGGTGACGGGGACTTCCATGCCGTCGAAGGCCGCCGTCTGGTCGTTGATGTCGTTGACGACGTCCTGCACGTCGACAGGGGTCGGGCCGAGTTCCGGGCCGAGCGGCGGACCGGGGTTCGCCTTCCCGCCGGGAACGAGTACTTCGATAGTTCCAGCCATACGTGGAAACACCGTGTGGCGACTTTTAACGGTTTTCTTTCGCCCGGAGTCGTATGCGACAACTACGCACAGCGCGCGGAGCCGCCGTCCGCCCGCTTACAGTTCGACGCCGAACGAGTCCACGTCACCCGCGAGCGCGGCCATCGACCCGAGGAGTTCGGCCACGTCGTCGAGGTCGTTCGTAGAGACGACCTCCACGGGCGTGTGCATGTAGCGGTTCGGGATGCCGATGTTGAGCGAGGGAATGCCGGAGCGACTCGTGTAGAAGGCGTCCGCGTCGGTGCCCGTGCGGACGCCGGCGGCCTGCAACTGCACGCCGATGTCGGCGTCCGCGGCCGCGTCGCGGGCGAGTGCGACGACGTTCGGGTGGTTCGCGCTCCCGCGGGAGACGACCGGACCCTCGCCGAGTTCGACCGGCCCTTTGCGCTTACCGGGCACGTCGGGGTTGTCCGTCGCGTGGGTCACGTCGACGGCGACCATCGCGTCTGGGTCGAGGTCGTAGCCGACCATCTTCGCGCCCTGCACGCCGACTTCTTCTTGGACGGTGCTGACGGCGTACACCGTCGCGTCCACGTCGGCCTCGACGGCGGCGCGGAGCCCCTCCGCGGCCGACCACGTGCCGACGCGGTTGTCCATCCCGTTGGCCGCGACGCGGTCGCCCGCGAGGTCGCGGACCCGCGCTTCGACCGTCACGGGGTCGCCCACTTCGACGCGGTCTCTCGCGTCGCCCTTGCTCGTCGCGCCGATGTCGACGAACTGCTCTTCGAGGTCGTCGTACTCCTCGCTCCCCACGTCGCGGAGGTGGATGGCGGTCTGGCCGATGACGCCCGCCACGTCGCCGTCGTCGCCGTGGACCGTGACGTGCTGGCCCTTCGAGACGGTGCGGTCCGCGCCGCCGATGGGGCCGATGCGGACGAACCCGTCGTCGTCGATGTCGCGGACGATGTAGCCGATTTGGTCCGCGTGGCCGGTGAAGGCGATTTCGGGCCCCTCGCCGGTGCCCTCGTGGACCGCGACGGCGTTGCCGTAGTCGTCGACCGTCACGTCGTCGGCGAACTGCGAGACGTAGTCCACCCACACGCGCTGGCCGGCGGCCTCGTAGCCGGACGGGCTGGGTGTGGTGAGCAGGTCTTCGAGGAAGGCGCGTCGGTCGTCGTCCATACGGGACGTTCCGGAGCGGCGAAACAAGAACACAGCGACTCCAGCACACTCCACCGGGAATCGCCGCGGGGCGGGGTCGTCGGAGGACGCGACGACCCGAATCGACCCGTCGCCACAAGGCATATCCATCTTGTGAGCGTACTGATGGGTATGGCCGACTTCACTCTCTTCGAGGTCCACCTGCACGACGGCTTCGAGTTCAGCCCGACCAACAGCGCGCCGCTTCTCTCCAAGCGCGGTGGGACGGCCCTCGAATCTGACGGCGAATCGCACGACGACTACGACGTCGAGTTCGACGCCGACGAGGACGACGCGTTCGACGAATCCGAATCAGACGAGTCGGGCGGCCGCCCCGGCGTGGCGCTTCTCGTCGGGTTGGTTCTGCTCGTCGGCATCGCGGCGGTAGTCCGCTACATCCGCGGCGACGGCGACGAGTTCGACGAGCTGACCGACCTCGACGACGCCGGCGACGAGGAGCGCGACGAAGTCGAAATCGACGCCTGAGCCGACGGCACCGAACACCGTTTTCCGCGACCGCTTCCACCGACCGTTTCTACCGACCGCTCTCTTCGACCGTTTCTACCGACCGCTCTCCTCGACGCCCGCCACCGGGTTCGACCGCAGTCGGATACCCTTAAGCGAATCCCGTAGCAACTCCGGGGTATGACCGTTTCGAGCGCTCCCGGCAAGGTGTATCTGTTCGGGGAGCACGCAGTCGTCTACGGCGAGCCGGCGGTCCCCTGCGCGGTCGAGCGCCGGGCGACCGTCACCGTCTCCGCCCGCGACGACGACCACGTCCGCGTCCGCGCCGAGGACCTGAGTCTCAACGGCTTCACCGTCGAGTACCGCGGGTCGACCGGCGACCGCCCCGACGTGGACGTTCCGGCACCGCTCGTGGAGGCCGCGATGGGCTACATCGACGCCGCGGTCGACCAGGCCCGCGACGCCGCCGGCGCGCCCGACGCCGGCTTCGACATCACCGTCGAAAGCGACATCCCGCTGGGGGCCGGCCTCGGCTCCTCCGCGGCGGTCGTCGTCGCCGGCATCGACGCCGCGACCCGCGAGCTCGGCGTCGAACTCGCGCCGCGCGAAATCGCGGAACGCGCCTACCAAGCCGAACACGAGGTCCAGGACGGACAGGCGTCTCGCGCCGACACCTTCTGTTCGGCGATGGGCGGGGCCGTCCGCGTCGAGGGCGACGACTGCCGGACCATCGACGCGCCGCCACTTCCGTTCGTCATCGGCTTCGACGGCGGCGCGGGCGACACCGGCGCGCTCGTCTCCGGCGTCCGCGCGCTCCGCGAGGAGTACGACTTCGCCGCCGACACCGTCTCGACCGTCGGCGACATCGTGCGCCGGGGCGAGGAACTGCTGGCCGAGGCGGACCCCGACGCCGACGACCCGCCCGAGGAACTCCTCTCGGAACTCGGCGGCTTCATGAACTTCAACCACGGCCTGCTGGAGGCCCTCGGCGTCTCCTCGCGCTCGCTCGATTCGATGGTGTGGGCCGCCCGCGAGGCCGGCGCGTACGGCGCGAAACTGACCGGCGCGGGCGGCGGCGGCTGTATCGTCTCTCTCGACCCGACGCCCGAGACTCAGACCGCGCTCCGGTTCACCCCCGGTTGCGAGGACGCCTTCCGCGCCGAACTCGCCACCGAGGGCGTCAGCGTCGAGGTGCCGCCGGACGCGGAACCGGAAGCGGAAGCGGAACCGGACGCCGAGCGCGACCCCGGAGACGGGGTGGAGAAGGGGGCGGACTCGGCGTGAGCCTCGTCGTCCTCAAACTCGGCGGGAGCGTCGTCACCGACAAGGACGAACCGGAGACCGTCGACGAGGCGGGGCTGGCGGCCGCGGCGGACGCGGTCGCGACCCTCGCCGAGTCGGGCCGCGTCGTCGTCGTCCACGGCGGCGGGAGCTTCGGCCACCACCACGCCGCCGAACACGGCGTCTCCTCCGAGGTCGGCAGTCACGACGCCCGCGGCGTGCGCGCTATCCACGACGCGATGAAGCGCCTCAACGACGCCGTCCTCGACGCCCTCGCCGACCGCGGCGTCTCGGCCCTGCCGGTCCACCCGCTTTCGGCCGGCGCGCGCGAGGCCGACGGCTCGCTGTCGCTTCCCCTCGCGGCGACCGAGACGATGCTCGACGAGGGCTTCGTCCCGGTCCTCCACGGAGACGTCATCGCGCACGCAGGAAAGGGCGCGACCATCGTCAGCGGCGACGACCTCGTGGTGTCGCTCGCGTCCGGGCTCGGCGCGGACCGCGTCGGACTCTGCTCGACCGTGCCCGGTGTGCTCGACGCCGACGGCGACGTGATCCCCGAGATTACGGCGTTCGCGGACGCGGCCGACGCGCTCGGCGGGTCGGAGTCGACCGACGTGACCGGCGGGATGGCCGCGAAGGTCAGAAAACTGCTCGCGCTCGGCGCGCCGGCGCACGTCTTCGGCCCCGGGGGGCTGTCGGCGTTCGTCGCCGGCGAGTCGCCGGGGACCGTCATCCGCGGGGAGTGAGCGACCCCGAACGCGGACTCAGAGTTCGACGACCAGCCCGTCTTTTGCGACTCTGACCTCGCCCTCGAACTGTTCGCTCACGCTCGCGCGGAGGTCGTCGGCGACGCGGTCGGCGTGCGGGTAGAGGTGCGTCAGATAGACCGACTCGATGTCCCGGCCGGCGAGCGCCTCGCCCACCTGCGACGGCGTCGGGTGGTTCGACACGTCCACGTCGTCCGGGAACGAGCAGTCGTGCGCGAGGACGCTCGCGCCGTCGGCGAAGTCGCCGAGGGCGGAGAACGCCTCGGTGTCCCCGGAGAAAACGAAGTCGGCCTCGCCCCGCTCGTTGCTGAAGCGGTAGGCGAGCGTCGGCATCGAGTGGCGGACCTCGAATCCCATCACGTCGAAGCCGGCGATGCCGAACTCGGTCGGGCCGACTTCCCGAATCTGCACGTCGAGGCGGCCCCGCAGGTAGTCGTGGACGTCGAACAGCCCCTCGACGAGGTCTTCTGTTCCCTCCGGGCCGACGATTTCGAGGCTGTCAGCGCCGGCGAGCCACCGGGCTTTCACGAGCGCCATGAGGTCCGACACGTGGTCGAGGTGGTGATGCGTGAGGAGGACCGACGAGACGCCCTCGTAGCCGACTTCCGTCTCGGCGAGGCGAGCGAGGACACCCGACCCGCAGTCCACGAGGAGGGCGTTACCGTCCGATTCGAGGAGGAGACCGGTCTGGGCGCGGCCGGTGACGGGCATCGCACTGCCGGTGCCGAGGAACGTGACGCGCATGGCCAGAGCTACCACGGCGGCGGCGTTAGTCCTTGTGCTCGCCGGGGCGGCCGCCGCGGACACAGGCACAACCCTCATACCCGCGCAGGCTAACCCGGAGATAATGACCCGGCGCGGCCGCTCGCTTCTCGCGTCGAGAGGCGACGACTACGAGTTCGACCCCGAGTCGGTGTCGGTCGCCGACGAGGACGTCCTCGACCTGTTGGAACCGGCCGTTCAGGAGTGGTGGGTCGACCGATTCGGCGAGTTCGTCCCCGGCAACGACGGCTTTTTCACCCCGCCACAGCGCGGGGCCATCCCGCACATCCACGACGGCGACAACGCCCTCATCTGTGCGCCGACGGGGTCGGGCAAGACGCTCGCCTCCTTCACCGCCATCATCAACGAGCTGTTCCGCCGCGACCGGGAGTCGCCAGACGGCCTCGACAACTCGGTGTACTGTCTCTACGTCTCGCCGCTGAAGTCGCTCGCCAACGACATCCATCGGAACCTCGCCGAGCCGCTTTCCGGCATCGCCGACATCGCCGAGAGCCGCGGCGAGACGGTGGACATCAGACACGCCATCCGCCACGGCGACACCTCCTCGGCGGACCGCCAGAAGATGCTCTCGGAGACGCCGCACATCCTCAACACGACGCCCGAGACGCTGGCGATTCTGCTCAACTCGCCGAAGTTCAAAGAGAAGCTCCGAACCGTCGAGTACGTCGTCGTCGACGAGATTCACAGCCTCGCGGAGAACAAACGCGGCACGCACCTGTCGGTGTCGCTGGAGCGACTGGAGGACCTCGCCGAGTCGTCGCCGACGCGCATCGGCTGTTCGGCCACCGTCGAACCGCTCGACACGGTCGCGGAGTTCCTCGTCGGTTGCGAGGACGGCGAACCCCGCGATTACGAACTCGTGGACACGCGGTTCGTCCGCGACTTCGACGTCCGACTGGAGTGTCCGACCGACGACCTGATTCGGACGCCCCGAAGCGAGGTCCAGAGCCGGTTTTACGACCGCCTGTACGACCTCGTCGCCTCGCACACGAACACGCTCGTGTTCACCAACACGCGGTCGGGCGCAGAGCGCGTCCTCCACAACCTCCGCGAGGGGTTCGACGACATCGACGAATCGAACTCCGGCTGTCACCACGGGAGCCTCTCGAAAGAGCGCAGACAGGAGATAGAGTCGAAGCTGAAAGCCGGCGAGTTGCGGGTCGTCACCACCTCTACGAGCCTCGAACTCGGCATCGACATGCCCCACATCGACCTCGTCGTACAGGTCGGCTCGCCCAAGTCCGTCGCCGCGCTCCTCCAGCGGGTCGGCCGCGCGGGCCACCAGCTCGGCCAGACGGTCGAGGGGCGCGTCATCGCCCTCGACAGGGACGAACTCGTCGAGTGTGCGGTGATGCTCTCGAAGGCCGAGTCGGGCTTCGTCGACCGGGTGTTCATCCCCGAGAACGCCTTCGACGTGGCCGCCCAGCAGGTGTACGGGATGGCAATCAACGCGATTCGCCCCGAGTCGGAGCTCCGCGAGACGCTCCGGCGGGCCTACCCGTATCGGAACTTCTCCGACGACGACTTCGAGCGCCTGTTTCGCTATCTCACCGCCGACTACGACGGCCTCGAAGACAAGAACGTCTACGCGAAAATCTGGCGGGACACCAACGACTCGCCGGACGGCGAACACCACTACGAGGAGTACCCCGTGGGCGAGCCGCTCATCGGCAAACGCGGCCGGATGGCCCGCGTCATCTACATGACCAACATCGGCACGATTCCCGATTCGTTCACCTGCGACGTGCTGGTCCGCGGGGCCGACCAGTGGGTCGGCACGCTCGACGAGGGCTACCTCGACACGCTGGAGAAAGGCGACGTGTTCGTCCTCGGCGGCGACCACTTCGCCTACCGCTACCGCCGCGGGTCGAAGGTGTACGTCGACCGCACCGCACAGCGCCCGACGGTCCCCTCGTGGTTCTCCGAGCGCCTGCCGCTTTCGTACGACCTCGGCCGCGAACTCGCGGCGTTTCAGGCCGACCTCGTGGACCGACTCGACGCCGGCGGCGCGCCCGCCGTCAGGTCGTGGCTCCGGGAGTTCCCGCTCGACGAGAACAGCGTCCGCGCCGTCACGCGACTGTTCGACGAGCAGGTCAGGTACGCCGGCCCCGAGAGCGTGGCGACCCCCGACAGACTCGTCGTCGAGACCGAACTCGACCGCGAGGCCTACCGCCGACAGTTCTACGTCCACTGCACCGACGGCCGGCGGTTCAACGACGGCCTCTCGCGGCTCCTCGCGTACCACGCGTCCCGCCGGACGAACGCGAACGTGCAGGTCGCCGTCGCCGACAACGGCTTTTCGCTGTCGATGCCGCTCAACCGCAAAGTCGACCTCGCGGGCGTCCTCCGCGACCTCAACCCCGAGGAAGTCGAGGACGACCTGCGGGCCGCCCTCGACGGGACCGACCTCCTGAAGCGCTACTTCCGCATCAACGCGACGCGCTCGCTCATGATTCTCAAGCGCTACAAGGGCTACGAGAAGTCCGCCGCCCAACAGCAGGTCTCCTCCGAGATGTTGCTGTCGTTCGCCCAGGACCTCGACGAGTTCGCCGTGATGGAAGAGACCTACCGCGAGATTCTCGAAGACAAACTGAACCTCGCCGCCATCGAGGACGCGATTGCGGCGATTCAGGCGGGCGACGTGGCCGTGGTCGGCCATCAGGTCTCGTCGCCGACGCCGCGGGCGTTCGGCCTCGCCACGCTGACGGCGAGCGACGTGGTCCTCGCCGAAGACGAGAGCGCGGCGCTCAGAGAGTTTCACGAGCGCGTCAAGGCCGAAATCGGCGACGACGAAACGGACCTCGGCATCGACGTGGAGTGAGACGCCCTCCAGTCGGACAGCCGAGGAGACGCCTACCGCCGCGCCCACGCGAGCATCCGGTCGTAGAACGGGTCGGATTCGAGTGCGTCGGCGTCGCCGACGAGACACAGCGCCTTCTTCGCCCGCGTGAGGGCGACGTTGATGCGGCGGTGGTCCTCGAACAGCGGGCCGTCCAACTCGCCGGTGGCGACGAAGGAGACGACGATGACCTCCTTCGAGGAGCCCTGGAACCGGTCGACCGTGTCGACGGTGGCGTCGGTTCGGCGGGAAATCTCGGCGACCTGTGCCCGAAACGGGGCGATGACGCCGATGTCATCAGCGTCGACGCCGGCGGCCTCGTAGGCGGCGACGACCTCTGCGACGCGGTCCGCCTCGGTGGGGTTGGTGTTGCCGACGCGCCGGCCGTCGGGGTCGACGAAGGCGACTTGGGCCGCGAGTTCGGCGGGGAGGTCCGCGGTGTCGACGCCGAGGTCTCGGAGGTGCTGGGCGGCGACCGCACCCGTGGCCGGCCGGAGCGCGCCGTCGTAGAACTCCTTTGAGGCGAACGCCTGAATCCGCTGGGACATGCGGTACTGGCGGTCGAGCATGACCGAGGCGTCGGGGTAGGTCTCGATGAGCCGCTGGAACAGCGATGTCTGGAGGTCGTTTTCGGCGCGGACGACCGGCGGAAGCTGTTTGTGGTCGCCGACGAGGACGAACCGGTCGGCGAGGTTGACGGCGGCGAGCGTCCCCGGTTCGGTTATCTGCGACGCCTCGTCGACGAGCGCCGCGTCGAACGACTGCTCGCGCATCACGCGCGACCCGCAGGAGGCGGTGGTCGCGGCGACGACCGGCGCGTCGCGGAGGGCGGCGGCGAGCGCGTTCGGGTCGCCGCTCCGCGAGAGGCGCACGTCCTGCATGTCCTCTCGGACGCCCGATTCGGTGCCGACGCGGACGACGTTGTCGGCGAATCGCCGACCGCCGGCGGAGCTTTGCTCCGCGCTGTCCTCGAACCCCTGGTCGCGCAGGGCTTCGAGCGCGTTGTCGACCGCGCGGTTCGTAAAGGCCGAAAGCAGGACGCGGTTGCCGTCCTCGACGAGCGCGCGGATGGTCCGGGCGATGGTGTAGGTCTTGCCCGTCCCCGGCGGCCCGTGGATGAGCGCGAGGTCGTCGGCGTCGACCGCGAGGCGCACCGCGTCGTCCTGCGCGTCGTTGTTATCGATGAACGTGCGACCCACAGAGCGGTCGGAAAACTCGGGGTCGCGGCGGCCGAACAGCGCGTCCTTTCGGTCGGTCGAGCCCTTGAGCACCGCGTCGTGAAGGGCGGTGAGCAGGCGGTCGACGGTGAGTTCGGAGGGGTAGACGTCGAGGCGGCGGAGCGGCACGGGTTCGTCGGTCGTGACGACGATTTCGTCGCCGAGTTCGACGATGCGTGCGAGTTCGGCGTGGCCCTCGACGGGGTGGCCGTCGCTGGCGAGCGCCACGTCGCCGGCGCGGAGCTTCGACACCGCGTCGTCGGTCTGCTTCGCCCGGAGTTCCCACGTGCCGTCGGGGCGCTCCGTCTGGCCGATGGGTTCGAGGCCGATGAGCGCCCGGTCGTCGTCGGCGCGCTCCTCGGCGCTCTGGTCCCAGAGTTTGCGGTACTCCTTGTGGACCGCCCGGCGCTCTTCTTCGACGGCGCGGTAGAAGCGGTCGAAGTAGTCGCGTTCGTCCTCGGGAACGGGTTTCCCGACTGCGCCGGCTTTCGACTCCTGATCGAGTCTGCCGGAGACGACCATGCAGGCGTCTTTCTCGAAGCAGTACTCGCACTTCGAGTTCACCTCGTAGCCGGTCGGCACCGACGCGTCGCGTTCCATCGCCGCGATTTCGTTGCGGGTGCGGACGACGAACTCCAGGAGACCGCGGCCGATGGAGAAGTCCTTCGCCGGCGAGAGGTCGCCGGACTCCTCGGCGCGGTCGAGCGTCGTGTTCTTCGTGTAGAGGAGCGTCCCCGTGTCGACCGGGACGCCCCGCTCTTCGAGGATGAGCGCGTAGGAGGCGGCCTGAATCTTGTCCTGAAACCGCGGGTCGCGGTTGAGGTTCTTGCCGGTCTTGAGTTCGACGGGCGACCCTCGGCGGAGGGCGTCGGCGCGGCCCTTGATACCGAACGTCGGCGAGATGAGGGTGTACTCCGAGCGCCACTCGTCTTCGTCGGTGAGGACGCCCTGCGAGAGCCAGCCCTCGATGGCGGCGGCGTTGCGGCGCACCTCGTCGGCGACCTCGTCGACCTCGCGGCCGAGCAGGCCGAGTTCGAGGCCGCGCTCGTCGATGCGCTCGTCGATGGACGAGTCGAGGTCGCGGCCGCGGAGGAGGTCGCCGAACACGTCGTGGACGATGGTCCCCTTTACCACCGGGTAGTTCAGCGGGATGCCAGAGAGCTTGTTCAGGTAGTACATCCGCGAGCACTGCACCCACGAGCGGATGTCGGTCACGTCCACGAGGAAGTCGGGCTCGACGACGACGAACGACTCCGAGCCGGTCGTGTAGGTCGTCTCGCCGCGGTACTCGGACTCCTCGGCGTCGGTGACGAGGAGGTCCATGCCCGGTTCGGCGTGCTCGGCGGCGTGAGTCCACTTCCCCCAGAGAGTGACGGTTACCGGCTCTCCGGTCCCGCGCTCGGGGCGGAGCGTCACCTCCGCCAGCGAGCGCTCGCCGTGGTTCGTCTCGACGTCGCGCGGCTCGCCGACCTCGACGAGCGGACCGCGAAGGTTCACGTCGAAACCGTGGGTGAGGCGCGGGCAAATAGCCGTCGGTGGGGCGCGGGCGGTTCAGCAGGTCGCGTGTGCGAATCCCCCGACCGTCACACGCTTTCTCTACCGTGTGGTACGCTCACCGTCAGACACTGGCAGGACATCCGCTCGGAGGTCGTCGACGACGGCCGCAACCGCGGCTTCCAGTAGGAGTCACCGGTTTCAAACCCTCGCACCTCCATTAGCTATCCATGGACGATAGGCTCCGCGGGCGGCCGCGACGACCGCCCCACGGCGGGACTTCGGAGGGACGATGGTCGGTTCGAGCATGAGCGACGAGGAGACGCGACTCGCCAACAACCGGCTCAAAATCGGCTTTACCCTGCTGGTCGGCGTGTCGGCCGCGCTCGTCGCCGTGCAGGCGGGGGGGACGCTCCTTCAGGGCGCGCTCGCGCTCCTCGCTGGACTGGTCATCGGCGGACTCCTCACGTGGTACTTGGGGCGGTGGGCCCGCGAGTTCACCGCCGTGAACCGCCGGTAGAGGCGGTCGCTCAGGGCGACACCCGCGCGAGCCATTGCTCGGGCGCGTCCAGTTCCGCGTCGGTCGGTAAGTTCTCCGGATGGTCCCACACCCGCGACGCGGCGGCGACGCCGCGCTCGTCGGCGACGCGCTCGAAGAAGCGAGCGCCGCGTTCGTACTGCCGGCGCTTGAGTCCGAGGCCGAGGAGTCGCCGTGCGAGTTTCGCGACCGGGCCGCCGCCCTGCCGACGCTCGTCGAGTTTCCGGCGGAGGTCCTCGTAGTCGTCGTCGAACGCCCGGTCCATCAGCAGTTCCGCGTAGCCCTCGACGGCCGTCATCGCCGTGTCGAGTTCGCGGAAGGCGTCGCGGTCGATGTCGCCGTCGACGAGGGCGTCGACCCCGCGTTGCATCCGCGATTCGAGGTGCGTCGAGAGCCACGGGGCCGCGCCGAACTCCGCGGCGTGCGCCACCTCGTGGAAGGCGATCCAGCGGCGGAACCGCGGGTAGTCCACGTCGAGGCTGGCGGCGACGCGGCGGATGTTCGGGTGAACGAAGTACAACCCGTGGTCGTCGTCGCCCTCGGCGAGGAGGAGCGGGTCGTACTGCCCGAGGACGTTGTTGCCGAGAAACGAGAGGACGAAGGCGAACGACCCCGTGTTGACCGCGCGCGTGAGCCCGGGGAGGACCGCGGGACCGTGTTCTTCGAACGGGACCATCACCCGGCGGAACGTCGCCACGTTCGCGTCTATCCAGTGGTGTCGGTTCTGGACTTCGACGACCTCGGGCACGTCGAACTCGACCTCGGCGACGGCCGACAGTCGGTCGCGCGCGTCGCGAACGTCGGCCGCATAGCCCGCGCGCTCGGCGTCCGTGAGGTCGAGCGACCCGGGGTCGGTCGCCGACTTCGCGGCCTCGGTGACGGCGTCCCAGTCGATGGTACCGGAGCCGGTCGCCGAAGCGTCCGCGACCGCTCTGACGCTCCGAAAGAGGTTCATACCGTACCGTGGCGGGCCGGACGCAAAACGCTTCGGTCGGGGTGTTCGAACCCGCCGATTCGCAGACACGACCACCCTAGACACTATATCGAGTCGGACGTGGGGGGCGTATGGACCGAACCATCGACCACGTCGCGTTCGGTGGTACCGAGCTGTACGAACTCCGGGCGGCCGCGAACGAGGTCGGTCTCACGCCGACCTACGGCGGCGAACACGGGACCGGAACGACCCACATGGCCGTCGTTCCGTTCCCCGACGGCTCGTACCTCGAACTCATCGCGCCGACGCTCGGGACCGACGCCGCGGACGCCGGCTTCTGGCCCGACCACCTCGCGGCCGACGCCGGCCCCGCGGCGTGGTGTCTGGAGACCGACGACGCCGCCGCCACCGCCAAGACCGCCATCGACGCCGGTCTCCCCGTCGACGGCCCCCACGAGGCCTCCCGTGCCCGCCCGGACGGCCGCCTCGTCGAGTGGGATATGTGCTTCGAGAGCACAGACCAGCGACTTCCCTTTTTCATCCGCGACCGCACCCCGCGGAGCTACCGCGTTCCGAGTGCCGTGCGAAACGCCGCCGTCCGCGGACTTCGAACCGTCGTCGTCGCGACCGCCGACCGCGAGGCGACCGCGGCGCTGTTCGCCCGGCGGCACCGCTCCCCCTCGCCGGTCGATATCAACGGCCCGTTCTCCGGGTTCGCCGTCCTTCCCGGCACGCCGCTCGCCCTGTGCGAGCCCGGCGACGGCGCGCTCAGGGAGCGCATCGACGACGTCGGCGAGGGTCCGTGCGCGTTCCTCGTCGGCGTCACCGACCTCGACCGGGCGCGGAACTCGCTGTCGCTCGGCCCCGAGATTCGCTACAGCGACCGCCGCATGGCGTGGTTCGACCACGACCTGTTCGACGGGCGGTTGGGCGTGGTCGAGCTCCCCTGAATCGCCGATTGAAGCCGGACGACGGGCTCAGGCGGCGCAGTTGTTCGGTCCGAGTTCGAGTTCGGTCGCCTCCTCCTCGTCGCCGACGGAGGCGCGTCCGGTGTTGATGTCGATGACGCGCTCGTAGTTCACCGGCTTCTCGGGCGTGTCGTCTGCGACGCGGGCGACGAACGCCGACTCGTCCATCGACAGGAGGTCGAGGTCCGCACGCAGGTCGCCGAGCGTCGCGCTCACGAGTTCGCCCGGCGCGGCGACGCCGTAGCGCCCGTCCGCGTCCACGGAGACGTGGCCGGGGAGGACGCGCGTCTCGTCGGGAAGCGACAACAGCGTGTCGTGGAGCGTCGCGTAGAGGAGTTTCGCGCCCGTCGCCGCGTCGTCGTCACCGAACTGGAGCTCCGTGCGGCCGACCGACTCGACGAACAGCGTGTCGCCGGTGAGGAGGAACCGACCGTCGACGAGGTAGTTCGTCATGTCCGAGGTGTGCCCCGGCGCGTGAATCGCCTCGATATCGTAGTCGCCGACGGTCAACGTCTGTCCGTCGTCGAGCGCGGTGAACTCGTACTCGACGTCGCGGCCCGTCGCCTCCGACCCGAGGTAGTACGGCACGCCGAGTCGGTCGGCGAGCGCGCGCCCCCCGGAGACGTGGTCGGCGTGGACGTGCGTGTCGAGCACGCCCACGACCGTCATCCCCGCGTCGGCGGCGACGAGTTCGAACTCGTGGGTCTGCCGGGTCGCGTCCACGACGACCGCGTCGCCGGCCGACCGCGAGCCGACGACGTAGCCCAGACATCCCTTCGCGCGGCGCTGGACCTGCGCGACGAATAGGTCGTCGTCGCCGGTGCCGAGTTCGACCACCTCGTACAGCTTGCTCCAGTCTTCCATGCCGCCCTTGACGACCTCCACGTCGTCGTAGCCCCGCGTCGCGAGTTCGAAGCCGAACGACGTAGAGGACAGCCCCTTCCCGCAGATAGCGACGACCCGTCCCTCCGCGGCGAGGTCGCCGACGCGGTCCCAGTCCCAATCGCCGCCGAGTCCGTCGACGGGGTGGTAGGGGACGTTGACGGCTCCGTCGATGTGCCACGACTCGAAGCTCTCCGGCGGCCGCGTGTCGACCACGGTGAACGAATCTCCCGCGTCGAGCCGGTCTGCGAGCTCACCCACGGTGAGCTGGTGGAGGAGTTTACTCATGTGGTTAGCTATGGGAACGACGCACAAAACCGTTTGCGGCGGACGCGAGTCCGTGGTCCCGTGTGGCGTCGACACGCCATCGCGGTCGGCGTCGTCCCAACTGTGTCGAGTCGCCGAAAGCGCCGCCGCTCGCCGGATGGGTGTCAGAAAAGTCGAATCGAAACGTCGTCCCGAACTACAGTTCGTCCTCGAAGTCTTCGAGGGCGTAGACGGTGTCGGAGCCGCGGCGGTCGAGCGTCTCGTTGGCCAGCAGCCAGTAGACGACCGACAGCGCGCGTCGACCCTTGTTGTTCGTCGGGACGACGAGGTCGACGTTCGACGTCTGGTTGTTGGAGTCGCACATCGCGATGACCGGGATGCCGACCGTGATGGCCTCCTTGACGGCCTGCGCGTCACCAATCGGGTCGGTGACGACGACCACGTCGGGTTCGATGTAGCCGGCGTAGTCCGGGTTCGTCAGGGTGCCCGGGATGAAGCGGCCCGTGCGGGCGCGAGCGCCGACGGCGTCGGCGAACTTCTCGGCCGGGAAGCGACCGTACTGGCGGGAGGACGTGACCAGA
Organism: Haloferax chudinovii; assembly: GCF_042663345.1. Taxonomy (NCBI): domain Archaea; kingdom Methanobacteriati; phylum Methanobacteriota; class Halobacteria; order Halobacteriales; family Haloferacaceae; genus Haloferax; species Haloferax chudinovii. Next base: position 387,862 of record NZ_JBHTAB010000001.1, on the reverse strand, counting down.
ATCTGCTCCGGATTGTAGTTCGCGAGGAAGTCCGCGGCGGTGCGGATTCGCGAGTCCGTCTGGCTGACGTCGAGCACGTAGAGCCCGTCGTCGCGGACACGGTGGATGAACCGGACCATGTCCTTGGTCTTCTGCTGGGTACCGATGTGGACACCGGCGGCCAGGTAGTCCTCGACCGGGATGAGCAGGTCGGCGTCTTCGTCGGGCATGACGTCCTCGTCGAACGCCGGTTCCGGCTCTGCTTCTTCTTCGACCTCGGCGGCGTCGTCGGCCGCCTCGGCGGTCTCTGCTGTCTCGTCTTCGGTGGCGGCCTCGGCGGGTTCCGTCTCGGCGACCGCTTCGGTCTCCGTCTCGGGTTCCTCGTCGGCGACCTCCACCGCGTCGTTTTCGTTGTCGCTCATACTGCGTCGTCCGCGATGCGGATGAGTTCGTTCAATTTGGCGGTTCGCTCGCCCTGCACCGTGCCAGTCTTGATGAACGGCGCGTCGGTTGCGACGGCGAGGTGTGCGATGGTCGCGTCTTCGGTCTCACCGGAGCGGTGAGAGATGACGGCGTCCATCCCGTTTCGGGAGGCCAGTTCGACGGCGTCGAACGCGTCGGTCAGCGTCCCGATCTGGTTCGGCTTGATGAGGATGGAGTTCGCGGCGCCCACGTCGATGCCGTCCTGCAGACGGTCGACGTTGGTGACGAACAGGTCGTCACCGCAGATGAGCGTGCGGTCGCCCACGCGCTCTGTGAGTTCCGCGAAGCCCTCGTAGTCGTTCTCGTCGAGGGGGTCTTCGACGTAGACGAGGTCGTACTCGTCGACCATCTCGGCGACGTAGTCGATCTGCTCGTCGGTCGTCTTCGTCTCGTCACCGTAGTGGTAGACGCCGTCTTCGAACATCTCCGAGGCCGCGATGTCGAGGCCGAAGCGAATCTCGAAGCCGAGTTCGTCCTCGACGTCGGAGACCGCTTCGCCCATGATTTCGAACGCCTCGGCGTCGGAGACCGGCGGTGCCCACGCGCCCTCGTCGCCCTTCGCGGCGGGCACGCCGCGCTCGTCGAGAATCTCGGACGCGCGGGCGTGGACCTTCGCGTTGGCGAAGACGGCTTCGGAGACGCTCGGCGCGCCGACGGGCGCGGCGAGGAACTCCTGGATGTTCGTCGCCTCCTTGGCGTGTTCACCGCCACCGATGACGTTCCCGAGCGGCGTCGGGAAGTTGTCGCCGCGGAACGCGCCGCCGAGATGCTGGTACAGGGGCGCACCGAGCACGTCGGCACCGGCCTTGGCGGCCGCCATCGAGATGGCGACCGCGCTGTTCGCGCCGATTTCCGAGAAGTTCTCGGAGCCGTCGGCGGCGCGGAGCGTCGCGTCGACCTCGCGCTGGTTGCCCGCGTGGACCTCGTCCACGAGTCGGGGAACCGCGTGTCGCCGCGCGGCGGCGATTGCTTCGGTCGGCGGCAGTTCGATTGCCTCGTACTCGCCGGTGGACGCCCCGCTGGGGGCCGCGGCGCGACCGAACCCACCGGATTCGGTGAGCACGTCGGCTTCGACCGTCGGGTTCCCACGGGAGTCGAGCACGCGGCGCAGAGCTACGGATGTGATTCGTGTCATGTTGTCACTTACCCTCTCGTTTGACGGTGAACGGAAGTACACCTGCGTCGTACTCCTCAGCGGCGATTAATATCGGTTCTGTCTGTTCCGAATCGACGAGAACAGGTGCGCCGTAGGAGACCTGCAACGCTCGCGCGCCGAGGATTCGTGCCTTCTCGTATCGGTTGTACCGTTGCATCATTGATAGGGAGACACGACGTCCACGAGGTCCTTGTGCGACACCATCATCCGCCGGCAGCAGGCACGGGTGACCCCGAGGTCGTCGAGGACGTCAGCGGGGTCCTCGTCTCCCTCGCGAGCACGGGCCTTGAATTCGTCCCAGTGTTCGCCGATCACTGTGCCGCAGGTGAAACACCGGACGGGAATCATCATGGTTAGATCACCTCAGCGGTAGGACTTCTGGTAGCGAGCGCGCGCGCCCGGTCCGCCCCACTTCTTGGGTTCGGACTGGCGAACGTCGTTGACCAGAAGCGAGCGGTCGAACTCCATGTACGCGTCGCGAAGCTCTGCGGCGTTCAGGTGCTGCACCAGCCCACGAGCGAGCGCGGTGCGGACTGCGTCGGCCTGACCGGCCACGCCGCCGCCGTTGACGCGCACGTCGATGTCGACCTGCGAGCGGAGGTCCTCGCCTGCGATGCGGAACGGTTCCAGCATCTTGAGGCGGGCCATCTCCGGCTCGACCAGCTCGACCGGCTGGGAGTTGATTCGGACTCGACCCTCGCCCTCGCGCACGGTGGCGCGGGCGATTGCGGTCTTCTTCTTCCCGGACGTGTTCGTTACCATGTGACGTTAGCACCCAGCTTCTCGGAGACCTCTCCGAGCGAGATGAACTTGATGTTCGAAAGGCGGTCCAGCGAGGTGTCTTCGAGCATCTCGCCGTCTTCGTCGTACGGATTGCCGACGTAGACGCGGACGTTCGAGAGCGCCTCGCGGCCGCGGGGCTTCTTGTACGGAAGCATGCCGCGGATGGCACGCTTGAAGATGCGGTCGGGACGCTTCGGGTAGTACGGACCCTGGTCCGAACCGACTTCGACGCGCTTTCTGTACTTGGCCATCACGTCCTCTTCCGAGCCCGTGATGACGGCGTCTTCCGCGTTGACGACGGCGACCGTCTCGCCCGCGAGGGCGCGCTGTGCGACCTCCGAGGCGACGCGACCGACGATGCAGTTTCGAGCGTCGACGACGACGTCTGCGTCGAATTCTGCGAGGCTCATCGGATCACCCGTACGTTGGACCCGTCGGGGTTCTGTTCAGCGAGTTGTTCTAGCGTCACGGTGTCGCCGACCTGCTCGATCTTCGTTCGAGCGGTGGACGAGAAGTCCACGGCCGCGACTGTGACGTTCTTCTGCAGCACACCGCTACCCAGCACCTTGCCGGGCACGACGACGGTCTCGTCTTCCTGAGCGTATCGTTCGATACGACCAAGGTTGACTTCCGCGTGGGTGCGCCGTGGCTTTTCGAGACGGTCCGCGACATCCTGCCAGACGTTGGCACCGGACTCACGCGAGACCGCCTTCAGCTCGGCGATGAGACTGTTGAGTCTCGGGTTCGTCTTACTCATTGTCTACCTCCAGAGAGAAAGCGGAGTGCAGGGAGCAGGATTTGAACCTGCGGACTCCTATGAGACAGCGCCCTGAACGCTGCGCCGTTGGCCAGACTTGGCTATCCCTGCAAGCATTCCGCTGTACTTCATGCCCCGTAAAAACACCTTCGGTCCGACCCGACGCCGTGAGAGAGCCACACGCCACGCTATCGGTGGCTGTGACCCCTCGTGGGGCGGGCGAACGTCGGTGTTGAGACGGGGCAGTGTTCATTCTTACAGTGCGACCTTCTCTTCGAGTTCGGCCGCGCGGTCACCCAAGGAGGCGACAGCGCGCGTCACGAGCTCGTCGACATCGAACGAACCGTCCGTCTCCACACTGAAGACGAACGCTCCGGGTACGTCGTGTACTTCGACCTCTTTACCGGGGTACCGCTCCGTCAGGTCGTTGCCGAACGTCTCCGTCGCGACGAGGTCGCCGTCTTCGGCGTCCCCCTCGGCGTGCTCCGCCGCGGCCTCTTCGATGACGCCGCGGAGGATGTTCGGCTCCTGTTCATCGAACTCGCCGGCGTCGCCGACGACCTCCACGCGCTGGAGGTGTCGGTAACCGACGGCGACCCCGCCTTGGTTCTTGGCGTGGTCCTTTCCGTAGCCGAGGACGGCGTCGGCCTCGAACTCGAGGCGCTGGCCCTCCTTCAGCTCGATGATGGGGATGTTCTCGTCCGCCGGGACGACCATGTCGTCCGCGGATTCGATGTCCCCGGAGTACGCGGTTGCCGGCCCGTCGACTTCGAGCGCGACGGTGACGGTGTCACCGGGCTCGAAGTCGTCGAGAGGCGTGGTCAACGGAACCAGACCGAGACGAAGCCCGATCATCTCGTCGAACATGACCGAGGTGTTCTCCACGAACCGAACGGTTTCGATGGAGAACGTCGGCACGTCGGCGACCATCGCCCGGCGAATGCCGTTGGCTAGCGCCGGGGTCAGACCGCGCGCGACGAAACGGGCGCGTCGGTCTTCGCGTTCGATGAACTCGACCTGGAAGTCGTTTACCATGGTGTGTTAGAGTCGGCTGTTTTTCGGCGCGCGAGTTCCGTCGTGCGGAATCGGCGTCACGTCCTCGATGCGACCGATTTCGAGACCGGCGCGAGCGAGGGCGCGAATCGTTGCCTGTGCGCCGGGGCCGGGGCTCTTGTTACCGTTGCCACCGGGACCGCGAACGCGAACGTGCAGACCGGCGATACCGGCCGCCTTAATCTGGTCGGCGACGCTCTCTGCCATCTGCATGGCCGCGTACGGAGATGCCTCGTCACGGTTCTGCTTGACGACGGAACCGCCGGACGACTTGACGATCGTCTCGGCGCCCGTGATGTCAGTCACCGTGATGAGCGTGTTGTTGAACGATGCGTGGACGTGGGCGATACCCCACTTGTCACCGGTTTCGGATTCGCTCATTCTTGGGCCTCCGCGCGCTCAGGGTGCAGTTCGTCCGCGAGCTTCGACGTCTCGTCGAACGCCACGGTGTCCTCTTCGTCGACCTCGACCTTGCGGGAGGGGATGGTCGTCCGCGCACCGTCGACGGTCACGTGACCGTGGACGATGAACTGACGGGCCTGCTGGGGCGTCTGTGCGAGCCCCTTCCGGTAGGCGACCGTCTGGAACCGACGTTCGAGGATGTCGGTCACGTCGAGACGCAGTGTCTGGGAGATGTCGTCCTCCGCAGAGAGGATGCCGTAGCGGCGCATGCGCGCCATGAACTCGGCACCGAGCGACTCGGCTTCTTCGACGTCACCCTGGGCCTCGCCGAGGAGGCGTCGCGCCTCGCGGCGGAGGTTGCGCAGTTCGGACTGCGCGCGCCAGAGTTCTTCTTTGTTCTTGAGACCGTACCGAGAGAGGAGGTCCGATTCCTGCGCGATACGCTCGCCCTGGAACGGGTGGTTCGGGGTCTCGTAGAACTTGGTGTTGTTACCCGTCGTCATTCTTCAGCCTGCGCCTCCTTGATCTCCTCGACGTTGACACCGATGGTGCCTTCGGTACGTCCAGTGGACTTCGTCCGCTGGCCGCGAACCTTCTGGCCGCGCTGGTGTCGAACGCCCTTGTAGGAGCTGATCATCTTCATGCGGTTGATATCATGCCGCCGCTTCTCTTCAAGGTCCGAACCCGTGATGTGGTCGGTCTCACCGGAGAAGAAGTCCTTCCGTCGGTTTGCCATCCACTCGGGGGCGTGGTCCTCGAAGTTCTCGACGACATCGACAACGGAGTCGATCTCGCCTTCGGGGAGCTTACCGAACAGCGCCGTTCGGTTCACTTCCGCGGCGTCGGCGATGATGCGCGCTGTGCGCTTGCCGATACCCTTCATGTCCGTCAGACTGCGCTCTACCGTCTTCGTTCCGTCAAGGTCGGTCTGACCAATTCGGATGAAGTAACGGAGGTCCTCTTCCTCCTCCGGAGAGCCGTCCTGTGGTTCTTCTGCACTCATGACTTTGGAAGTCGTGTTGTGAGCGTTGCGGCGGGGATTCGAACCCCGGGGGCTTGACGCCACTGAGTTAGCAACCCAGCGCCTTGGGCCAGGCTTGGCTACCGCAACACTTCGGTCGTGTTAGTTTCGCCCTTCCGGACTCGGGGACGACATTCCCCTACATCGATTGCATCCGTTACGAGACGGGGGCATTACTTAAACATCACGAAAGGGGGCTCGCGTGACAGCCCGAGTCACCGCCGCTCGCCGGCGATGTGGTGTGGTACACCATCCCACCGAAATCATAAGGACTTCTGTTACGTATTCCCGGCAATGAGTTCGACAGAGTCCGCGACCGCGCCGACGAAGCCCGTGCGAATCGACACCGCCGAGGAGCTCGACGCCCTCGTGGCCGAACACGACCGCGTCCTCCTCGACATCTACACGAAGGGCTGTACGTTGTGTCAGAGCATCGAACCCGTCCTCGGCAACGTCTCGAAAGCCACCGACGTGGTCGTCGCGATGATAAATCCGCAGACGGATATGTCGGTCGCAGAGCGGTACACGATTCGGAGCGTCCCGACGCTCCTCTTGTTCGAAGACGGCGAACTCGTCGACCGCCTCGCCGACGGCTTCCAAGGGGCGCAGGCGGTCGTCGACTTCGTCGAGAAAGAGCGGTAAGGTCGGTTCGCGTCAGTTCGGCACGGCCTCGGTCGGGGGCACTCTTTCGACCCCGTGGTGGCGTGGCAGTCTCAGCGGTCGGTCGGTTCGTCGAGGCGGGTCGTACACCAGTGGCAGAAGTCGATGTCGGCGTCGACCTCGCGGCCGCACTCGGGGCACGTGACGGTGTCCGCGTCGGGCTCGGCGACGGTGGCCGCCGACTCCTCGGCGTCTTCGACGGGAGCGCGGTCCGCCCGCGCCGCGGCCTGCCGCAAGCCGAGGAAGAAGGCGTCGAGGACGCTCGCGAAGCTCACCGCGAGGATGGGCACCAGTTTCCCGAGCACCGCGGCGAACTCCGACGGCGGGATGCCCGCACCGCTGGACAGCGGGTCGAACGCCTCCGCCGGAACGAACAGCGCGGACACCGCGAACGTGAGAAGCACCCAGAGCGCGGCCCGCCGCCAGCGTCGCAGATACAGATGCCCGAGCCCCGTGAGTACGAGGCCGAGTATCGCGGCGAGCCAGGGGCGGAGTTTCGTGAGTGCGGACATACGTGGATTCGATTGGTTCTCGCTCATGAGAGTTCCGTTCGTGAGACGCGGCGAGCGAACGCGGTCGCGCGTCCGCCTCTGTCCCCGAGCGACCGAACGCACATCGACGCGCGAACCGACGCGGAACGGACACAGAAAGTGAGCCACGAAAACCGGCGCGGGGGCGCTTCCGTCCGTCGCGAGAACTACTCGCTCGACGGTGACAGTCATGCGCCCCGAGCGGTCGTCGGAGGAGAAACCCCGTGTGTCGAGTCGGCCGACGCTCAGGCGCCGATGTACTCCTCGTTTATCCTCCAGCCGTCGTCGCCGTCGCGGACGAGGTACTCGCCGTAGTACGGCACGCGGTTTTCGACGACCGCCTCGAACGTCTCGCGGATGTTCGCGCGCGTCATCTCTCCCATCGGGCGGAGGTCGTCGTTGCGGTTGAGACAGCCCTTGAGGTATCCTTCGTGCGTCACGCGCACGCGGTGGCAGTTGGCGCAGAACTCGGGGTTCTCGACGGGGTCGACGATTTCGACCATACCCTTGCCGACGTAGTAGCGGCGGCGGTGGTGCATGTCGCGGACCTCCACCTCGTCGGCGAGGTCGGCCAGCCACCGGTGGACGCGCTCGATGTCGATGTTCCACTCCGGGCGGCCCGTCAGTTCGGGCATGTACTGGATGAGTTGGAGCTGAAGCCCCTCGTTTTCGGCGACGTACTCGACCATCTCCTCGACGTGGCCGGCGGTCTTCGTGAACACGACCATGTTGAGCTTCACCGGCGTGAGGCCGGCGTCGACCGCGGCCTTGACGCCCTCCATCACTTTGTCGTACGCGCCGGACTTCGTGATTTGAGCGAACGCCTCGGGGTCGAGGGCGTCCTGCGAGACGTTCACGCGGTCGAGCCCGGCCGCGACGAGGTCCTCGGCACGGTCGCCGAGGAACGTCCCGTTGGTGGTGAGCGAGGTCTCCATCGAGTCCGGCGTCCGCCGGATAATCTCTTCGAGGTCCGCGCGGAGCATCGGCTCGCCGCCGGTGAACTTCACCTTCTCGACGCCGTACTCCTCGACGACTTCGAGAAAGCGGACCACGTCGTCGGCGCTCATCTCCGCGTCGGAGGCGTCCATCGGCCCGCGGGTGTCGCCCAGTCCCTCGTTGTGGCAGTAGACGCAGTCGAAGTTACACCGGTCAGTCAGCGAGATTCGAACGCCAGTTACCTCGCGGCCGAAGTCGTCCACCAACACCATATACCGAATCCTGGAGGTGTACGTTGATAAATTCGCTGTCGATAGCCGGGTCGTAGTAACCGTATTTCGTTACGACCGCGGCGTCTCGAAGTCGGTGTGGGTTGGCTCGGCGACGCACCGACGCCGGTCGGACCCCGACGCGGGGCGCACGCTGGCCGGGTCGGTAACGGCGACCGTCACCGCGCGACGAGACCTTACAAAACCCTTATCGGCCGCACCGCCGGAGTGACGGACATGGACGAAGCCGACGTACGCGACCGCTTACGTGCGGTCGAGGACCCCGACCTCGGAGACGACATCGTCTCGCTCGGGCTGGTGAACGCCGTCGAGGTGGACGGCGACACCGCCCGTATCTCGCTCGCGCTCGGTGCCCCGTACTCCCCGACGGAGACGGATATCGGCCGTCGAATCCGCGAAGTCCTCGCCGAGGACGGACTGGAGGCCGACCTCACCGCCAACGTTCCGAGCGACCGCGACCCCGACGAGGAAGTGCTCCCCGGCGTGAAGAACATCATCGCCGTCGCCTCCGGAAAGGGCGGCGTCGGGAAGTCGACGGTCGCCGTGAACCTCGCGGCCGGCCTCTCGAAGCTCGGCGCGCGCGTCGGCCTGTTCGACGCCGACATCTACGGGCCGAACGTCCCGCGGATGGTCGCCGCCGAGGAAGCGCCGCAGGCGACCCAAGACCAGACCATCGTCCCGCCCGAGAAGTACGGGATGAAGCTCATGTCGATGGCGTTCCTCGTCGGCGACGACGACCCCGTCATCTGGCGCGGCCCGATGGTCCACCAACTTCTCACCCAACTCGTCGAGGACGTGGAGTGGGGGAGTCTCGACTACCTCGTCCTCGACCTGCCGCCGGGCACCGGCGACACCCAACTCTCCATTCTCCAGACGCTCCCGCTCACGGGCGCTGTCATCGTCACGACCCCGCAGAACGTCGCCCTCGACGACGCCAACAAGGGCCTCCGCATGTTCGGCAAGCACGACACGAACGTCCTCGGCATCGTCGAGAACATGAGCACGTTCCGGTGTCCCGACTGCGGCAACCGCCACGACATCTTCGGCTCGGGCGGCGGCCGCGAGTTCGCCGCGTCGAACGACCTGCCGTTCCTCGGGGCGCTCCCGCTCGACCCGGCCGTCCGCGAGGGCGGCGACGGCGGCAAACCCATCGTCCTCGAAGACAACGACGAGACGGCCGACGCGTTCCGCGTGATGACCGAGAACATCGCCGACATGGTCGGTGTCGTCCAGCGACGGACCGTCAGCGAGCGATGAGCGACGACGGCCGACCCGATGCGGACACGGACCCCGACGCAGACTCGAACCCCGACGCGGACCCCGATGCCGACGCCGGCACCGACGAAGTCGACTGGGAGATGGCCCCGGACTCGGACGCCGACTTCCCCGCGGAACCCGAACGCGTCGCGTTCCTCCGTGAAATCGCCGACGACGTCTACGGCGAGTCCTCCGAGAGTCGGCAGGTGTCGGCTATCCTCTACCGCATCAGCGACCTCTACGACCCCGACGGCGACACCTCGCCCGAGGAGATATACCTGAACGTCCGCCACATCATGGACATCAAGGCACAGGGCGGCATCGACCGCTGAGCCGTCCGAAACCACGTCTCCCCAGCGCTCCGACCGGCGTCCGCCTTCGGACGTTCACTTTCGCTTTCTCCGAGTCCGCGGTTCGACCGCCAGCGCCGCCTTCGGCGACTCACCCACCCGGTCGCCTCGTGTTCACTTTCACCACGGACTGGAAGCCGGGGGACGCTGACCCTGCGTCGACCGGGCGGGTTTTGGTTCCGGAGCCGAATTCGAGGGTGTGGACGCACACCAACGCCAGTTCCGGAACCCCTTCTCGATGGACACCGACTGCACGAACTGCTCGGCGCTCTGCGGGACGCGCGAGCGGGTCGTCCACGGCTACGGCGACGTGGGCGCGGAGTTCCTGTTCGTCGGCGAGGCCCCGACCGCGGCCGCGGAGCGGACGGGCGTGCCCTTCACCGGCGACGAGGCCGGAGCGCGCGTCCAGCGCATCCTCGGCGACCTCGGCTTCGTCCGGTCCGACCCGGACGCCGACGAACCGGACGTACAGAACGTCTTTTTCACGTATCTCACGCGCTGTCGACACCCCGACCGCGGGCCGACCGACGATGAGGTCGCGACCTGCGAGCCCTACCTGAACGCGGAGATACGAATGATAAACCCGCATATCATCGTCCCCGTCGGACAGGCCGCACTGGAGGCGCTCGCCTTCGATTACACCACGCGCGCGGCGGATAGTTTCGACGTCGACGCGGAGCACGCGACGACAATCCGCGGCCGCGGCTTCGAACTCGTCCCGATGAAAGAGCCCGAGCGCCTGACCGACGACGACGCCGAGGCGTTCGTCGAGCACGTCCGCGAGTCCGTGTTCGGCCGGGACTACCGGCAGACGAAGGGGCGGCAGAGTCGCTGAGGCGGCCCGCCGGGTTCGAGGCGTCCGCGACCGCGCCCCGCAAGCGGCGGGTTCAAGGGTTCCCCGGCGCGAGGGAGGGTATGACGGTCATCGCCGTACTCGCCGAACCGCCGCGGCCGGGACTGGTGCTTTCGGAACTCGCGGAGACGAGTCCGCTCTCGGAGGCCGAAGCCGCGGACCTCTACGCCGCGATGCTCAAAGACGTCTGTATCGCCGTCGAGCGGTCGGGCGGCGACCTCCTCGTGAACTACCGCGCCGAGGACGACCTCTCCGACGAGTTCACCGGCGACCACAGGTCGGAAGCCGAGATTCGGAGCGTCGTCGCCGACGCCCTCGGCGGCACCGACGACGCGCGGTTCGAACCGCAGGTCGGCTCGACGTTCTCCGCCCGGGCGGGCAACACCGTCTCGCACCTCCTCACCGAGGAGGAGGTCCACTCGGTCGCCGTCGTCCGGCCGGTCGCGCCGCTTCTCGGTCGCACCCACATCGACAGCGCGGCGATGAAACTCCGGAGCACGCCGGTCGTCCTCGGTCCCTCGACGGAGGGGCGGGTCTACTTCTCGGGCTTCCTCGACCCCATCGACTTCACCGACGCCTACGCGGAGCCGGAAGTCGAGACGCTCGCCGAGCGCGCCGACGACGCGGGCCACGGCCTCGACTACGTCCCGATGCTCCCCGTCCTCGAAACGGGCGCGGACCTCGCGACGGTCGTGCCGATGCTCCGCTCGCGGGTCGAATCCGAGCGGGTCGTCCCCGAGCACACGACGACGTTCGTCTTCGAGAAGGGGCTTCGGGTCGAATCGACCGACGGCGTGTTGGAACTCGTCCGCGACTGAGCGAAGCGACAACACTTAGGTATCCGACTCAAAAACCTCGTGTGAGGGTGGGATGGCGGAGTGGCCTAACGCGCCTGCCTTGAAAGCAGGTTTCCTCACGGAATCCTGGGTTCAAATCCCAGTCCCACCGCATTTTCCACGAACCCTACGCCGCGCAGTGACATCTGCGCGGCCCTGTGAGTGGAAGTCGGAGACGGACTGGGATTCGAAGCAGGGAGCGGAGCGAACGACGTGAGCGGAGCGAGTGAGGTGCAACTCCCAGTCCCACCGCACTTACCACGCGACACCGGCGGGAGGTCGAGATGCGTCCAGCCGACGACCACCTCGCCGATGGTGGCGACGCTCCGCGTGACAACTCCCCACAGATGCGTAACGGCTTTGAATCGGCCTGCCAACACTCGGGTATGGATTGGCCACACGACCCGGACGGCGAAGAGGGGAGCGAAGGCGGACGCAAGTACGGCCAGGCGGTCATCGCGAAGAAGATCGACGAAGACGAGGACTTCCCGCTGAACAAAGCGGAGTTCGTCGAGGAGGTCGGCGACCACCCCATCCGACTCGACTACGAGCGCGTCGTCTCGCTCGCGGACATCTTCGAGCACGTCGACGGCGAGGAGTTCGGCGACTTCGTCGAGCTTCATAAGGCCGTCGGCAAGGCGATGCGCGAGAACGGCTTTTGGTTCTACGAGGGCGCAGACCAGTTCGTCACCGGCAAGAAGGCGTAACCTCCGCGGCCCGGACTTTCGACCCGCGACGGCGAGTTAGTTGCCGGACCCGCGGAACGAGGTCCGATCTTGGACTTCCCGCTCGATAGCGCCTCGCTCCCAGGTGCGCGTCTCTTCGCCCTCTACTTCGGCTTGCACCTTCTCTTCGAGGAGCGTGACGGCGACGCTGTTGGCTCCCTCGGGGATGATGAGGTCCGCGTGCTTCTTCGTCGGCTCGATGAACTGCTCGTGCATCGGCTTGACCGTCGAGAGATACTGGTCGATGACGCCCTGAAGGTCGCGTCCGCGGTCGATGGCGTCGCGTTGGATGCGCCGGAGGATGCGAACGTCGGCGTCGGTCTCCACGTAGAGTCGGAGGTCGAGCATCTCGTTTACGTCCTCGTCGTAGAGCGCGAGAATCCCTTCGAGGATGATGACATCGGTCGGCTCGACGGTCTCCCGCTCGGGCTTCCGGTTGTGAATTTCGAAGTCGTACTGTGGCATCTCGACCGCTCTGCCCTCCATCAGCTCCGAGAGCTGTTCGTACAGGAGCTCCCACTCGAACGCCGAGGGATGGTCGTAGTTCAACTGCTCGCGTTCGGCCATGTCGAGGTGGCTCCGGTCTTTGTAGTAGTTGTCAATCGGAATCCGCATCACGGACTCGCCGACGTTCTCCGTGATGAGGCGGGCCACGGTGGTCTTTCCGGCACCGCTTCCCCCCGCGATACCGATGACGAACGACGGGATAGTCATTGTCCCAAAGACGCCCGCGAACGGGTTTGAACGCAGCGGTTCGCCGGCTTCGGCGAGTGAGTATATAAAGCACGATGTCAGGCAGTTTCACACAACCGATTCTCGCACCGCCGTCGGTCGCAATTATCATGTCTTTTCAAACGCGGGGAGTAAGTTTTATCAGTGGGAGTTGCTATTGGCTTTCACATGGTACGTGATATCGTACGCCGCGACTTCCTCAAGGGAGTGGGAGCCGCGGGCGCGGCAGGCTTGACTGGCTTATCCGGATGCATCGGTGGCGGCGGCGGCGGCGGCGGCCCCGAGGGGCTCGTCGTCATCGGCTACCCCGAAAGCGGGATTCAACTGTTCCGTGACTACTACAGCGCGTCCGACGGGAGCGAGGAGATACTCGTGCCCGACGGGATGCGCTCCGGCTCGATGCCCGGGCAGGTCGGCAACGACATGGCGAACGTGACCGGGACGGCACCCGCGGCGGGCGGTCCGAACCAAGATACGTTCAATCAGCTGTTTCAGGACGAGTACGATGCGGCACCGGGCGTCTTCACGTCGCAGACGTACGACTCGGTCGCGATTCAGTTGCTCTCGAACGCCGCCGCCGGGGAGAACTCCGGGCCGGCAATCAGGGACCAGATGCGCCGGATGGCTAACCCCGGCGGAATGACCGTCGGACCGGACAACCTCGTCGAGGGTATCGAGGCCGCCGCGAACGGCGAAGACATCGACTACCAGGGTGCGTCCTCGTCCGTCAACTTCGACGAGAACGGCGACCCGGCGGAAGCCGCGTACGCCATCTGGACGTTCGACGCCGACAACAACGCGACGAGCCAAGAGGACGTCCAGAGCTTCGAAGGCGACAGTCCGGACGGCTCCGGACCGGCCGCCGACAGCGGCCCGGGCGGCTCCGACCGCGAGATGTCGATCGGCATCCTCCTGCCCGAGACCGGCGACCTCGCGGCCGTCGGTGCGCCGATGATTCAGGCCGGTCAGATTCCGGTCATGCAGGTCAACGACGCCAACCCGGCCGGCCTCTCGGTCAACGCGCAGATCGAAGACACCCAGACGTCCCCGGACGCCGGTGTCTCCGCCGCGCAGTCGCTCGTCTCCGCGGGCGTTCCCTCGGTCTGTGGGTCCGCGTCGTCCGGCGTGAACGTCCCCGTCTCACAGCAGGCGTTCATCCCGAACGAAATCGTCGGCTGTTCGCCGTCCTCGACGGCGCTGTCCGTCTCGAACCTCGAAGACAACGACTTCATCTTCCGAACCGCGCCCTCGGACTTCCTGCAGGGCCGCGTCATGGCGCAGGTCATGGCCGAGCGCCTCGAAGCCAGTTCGGTCTCGACGCTGTACGTCAACAACGACTACGGCCAACAGCTCTCCGAGCGCTTTGCGAGCGTGTTCAGCGACTCGTTCGACGGCGAAGTGTACAACCAAGTCGCGTTCAACATCGGCGAGTCCTCGTACTCCTCGGTCATCGAGACGGCGCTGTCCGGCCCGGAGAACTAACCCGACAGACCCGATTTTTTCTTCGTCGCCGCCGACGCGAGCGACTGCGCTCTGTCGCCGCGCCCGCGTACCAGTTCACGTCTCCGTTCCTGTTCCGTTCCCGTCCATTCGGTTCCCGTCGCTTCCGTTCTGCGTTCCCGCTACACGCCTCCGGGTGACACAAGATATACATACGGCCGCTGACAGCTTCGAGTCGATGAAGCGACGCGCCCTCCTCTCGACGGTCGCCGGGTCGGCTCTCGGACTCACCGGCGGCTGTCTCTCCGACACCGACGCCCCGACCGAGACCCCCACGGACCCGCAGACCACCACGGCCACGACTGACGCCCCGAGCGAGTCGGACACGCCGGACTCGGAATCCGACCCCGGCGTCGGCCTCTCGGTCGTCAACGAGGACGACGAGCCGCACGCGCTGTCGGTCCGAGTGGCCGACGACGACGAGACGCGCGTCGACCGTTCGCTCGACGTCGGTGCCGGCCCCGGCTACGGCCGGAACGTCGCGAACGACCTCGTCGACGACGGTCGCTACCGCGTCGTCGCCGAACTCGAAAGCGGCGCGACCCTCGACTACGAGTGGACGGTCACGAACGAGACGCGCCGCCTCGAACTCGTCGTCACGTCCGACGCCGGCCTCGAACCGCGACGGCTCGTGACGCCGGCACTCGACGACGCCGACCTGCCGTACTCGGTGCCGGGCGCGGCGGACATCTTCTCGCCGCCGACCGCGGGGATTCGGAACCGGAGCGACGCCGATGCTCGGCTGACGGTCGCCATCGAACACGACGGGACCCGCTTTTTCGAGCACACGTTCGACGCGGCGACCGACAGAGAGATTTCGACGCCGGCGCTCGTCGAGTCCCACGGCACCTACGAGGTGTTCGTGGAGGCCGACGACGGCCGCACCGCGAGCCACGAGTGGCACATCCCGGAGACGTGGGCGTGGCCGATGCTCGCGGTGCTCGTCGCGGCAGACGGCTCGCTTCGGGTCGGCTGTGCGTGGCCAGAGACGGCCTCGGTTCGCGTGGCGAACGAGGCCGAGACGGAACGCGAGGTGACGCTGACGCTCGTCCGCCCCAACGACGCTGATGCCGGCGGTGACGACGCCGGCGTCGGAACCGGCTCTGGGGGCGCGGTCGTCTCGGAGACGGCGCAGACTGTCCCACCCGGCGAGTCGAACGTGTCGGTCGACGTCCCCATCGGCGACGAGTACGAACTAGCTGTCGAGACGCCTGCGGGCTCAGAGACGGTCGACTACCCGGCGTGTTACTGCTGGAGCACGGATGTAACGGTGACAGTCGGCGGTACCTCGGCGGGAGCTTCGAACGGCGGAGACGACGGCCCGTCGGTCGAGTCGTTCCAGTACGTCTGCGAGTGACCGGCGAAAAATGGCGTGGGCCGTTGAGACGGACTACCCGCCGAGGAAGTCCTGCCGGACCTGTTCGTCTTCGAGGAGCGCCGTGCCGGTGTCCATGTAGCGGTTCTGCCCGTTGGCGAGGACGTAGCCGCGGTCACAGCGCTGGAGCGCCTCCGTCGCGTTCTGTTCGACCATCAGGATGGCCGTGCCGGCCTCGTTGATTTCGTCGATTTTGTCGAACATCTCCTCGACGAGGTCGGGCGCGAGGCCCGCCGACGGCTCGTCTAAGAGCAGGAGGTCGGGGTCGAGCATGAGCGCGCGACCCATCGCGAGCATCTGCTGTTGCCCGCCGGACATGGTGCCCGCCTTCTGGTCTTTCCGCTCTCTGAGGATGGGGAACCGCTCGTAGACCGCCTCCATGGCGTCCTTCGGCACCTCGTCGAGGATGTACGCGCCCATTTCGAGGTTCTCTTCGACCGTCAGCGTCGGGAAGATGTTGTCGTTCTGCGGGACGTAGCCGATGCCGACGTGGATGATGTCCTCGGGCCGGCGGCCGGTGATATCCTCGTCTTTGAACCGGACGTTGCCCCCCATGTGGACGGTCAGCCCGAAGACTGACTTCATCGTGGTCGATTTGCCGGCTCCGTTCGGCCCGACGATGGTGACGTACTCGCCGTCGAACACGTCCATGTCGACGTCGGTGAGAATCTGGAGGTCGCCGTAGCCGGCGTCGAGGTTGCGGACGCGCAAGAGCACGTCGTCGCGGCCCTCGACGCCCGCGCCGCTCGTCGCGTCGGTGTTGGCGTCGACGCTCATACGTTGCCTCCGAGGTAGGCCTTGATGACCTCTTCGTTGCTCCGAATCTCGTCGGGCGTCCCCTCAGTGAGCACCGAGCCCTGATGGAGGACGATGACGTGTTCACAGTTGTTCATGATGAGGTCCATGTCGTGCTCGACGAGCAGGAACGTGTAGCCCTGCTCGCGGAGTTCGTGTACGTGTTCGAGTAGCTTCTTCTCAAGCGTGGGGTTGACCCCGGCGAACGGCTCGTCCAAGAGTAGCATGTCGGGGTCGGTCAGAAGCGCCCGCGCCATTTCGAGGAGTTTGCGCTGGCCGCCCGAGAGGTTGCCCGCGTACTCCTCTGCGATGTGGGCGATGTCGAAGAAGTCGAGCACCTCCCAGACGCGTTCGAGCAGTTCCTCTTCCTGTTCGCGAACGTCGTCGCGGAGGCCCGGCATGACCGAGCGCCACAGCGCCTCGCCCCGCTGGTGTTTCGGTGCGAGCATCATGTTTTCGAGGACCGTCATCTCGCTCAGTTCGCGGGCGATTTGGAACGTCCGAACCATCCCGCGGTTGGCGATTTGGTGGGGTTCCTCACCGGTGATGTCCTCGCCGTTGAACGTGACCGTCCCGGCGTCGGGCTTGAGCATGCCCGTGATGAGGTTGAACGTCGTCGACTTGCCGGCCCCGTTCGGGCCGATAAGGCCCGTGAGCGTCCCGGATTCGACCTCGAAGGTCGCGCCGTCGACGGCGGTGATACCGCCGAAGGACTTCTCCAGTCCCTCGACCTGTAGCGGGTAGTCGACCGACGTGTCGACGCCGGAGGCGAACGCGCCGAGCGCCCCCTCGTCGACTTTCCTCGCCACGTCTTCGGCGGGTTGGTCGGCGGCGTCACTCATCGGTCTCACCTCCTTCGGCCGCGGTGTCGACGCCGCCGTCGGTGCGGACCGAGTCGTCGTCCCCGCCGTCGGCGGTCATCGACTTCGGCCGCGACAGCGGGATGACCGACGCCGTCTCCTTGCGGTAGCCGAGCATCCCCTCCGGCCGGTTGTGCATCAGCCAGATGAGCACGAGGCCCATCACGACCAGTTGGAGTTGCCGGATGCTGTCGACCGTGTACAGGAGGAACGGCACGGGGTCGAACTGCGAGATGAGCGGCGAGATAGCCTGTCCGAAGCCGGACGGCGAGTCGAAGTTGGGGAACACCGCCGTCACGAGGTTCTGGAAGTACCGCGGCCCCTGATAGAGCACCGCCGCGAAGACGGCCCCGCCGAGGACGCTCCCGGTGTTCGAGCCAGCGCCGCCGATGATGAGAGCAATCCAGACGAAGAACGTCACGCGCGGCCGGAAGAAGTTCGGCGTCACCGCGCCCTGCGGGACGAGCCAGAGGATGCCGGCGAGTCCCATCAGCGCGCACCCGAGCATGAACGACTTGATTTTGAACCGGTCGGTGTTCTTTCCGAGGGCGTTCGCCACGTCCTCGTCCTCACGGATAGCCTTCAGTACGCGGCCGAACGGCGACTCGCCGGTGCGCTTGAGTAGCCAGTAGAACACCGCGACGAAGCCGAGGAGTAACAGCCCGTAGATGAGGCCGTCGACGACCGGCTTGGGGTTCCTCGGCACCACCACTTGGAAGGCGTCGACGAAGCCGAGGTACGCGTTCCAGAGGCCGAGGCCGCGGAACAGCGCCTCAAGCGGCGGGGCGAAGTCGAGGATGAGGCCCGACCCACCGCCGAAGCCGACGCGGTTGCCGAACAGCTGGAACTGCTGGATTTCGCCCGAGAGGAAGCTGAAACGGACGATTTCCGACATGGCGATGGTGACGATAGCGAGGTAGTCGGCTCGCAACCGGAGCGCCGGGAGCGCGACCACGAGCCCCAAGAGCGCGGCCGCGAGCATCCCGGCGAGGATACCGACCCAAAGCGGCAGGCCGAGGCCGCCGACCTGCGCCGCGCCGCCGGCGACGTACGTCGGTTTCGTCACGATGGCCGTGACGTAGACGCCGACGGCCATGAAGCCGACGATGCCGATGTTGAACAGCCCGGTGTATCCCCAATGGAGGTTGAGCGCGAGCGACAGCATGGCGAAGACGCCGATGTAGAACGTCAGCGTCGCGATGGAGTTGAGCTGTCCGCGGAGCGTGTAGCCGAGGACGGACCCGGCGAGGACGTACGCGAGGTACGTCGCGAGGAGGACCAGCACGATGAGGCCCGCGTCGCCGCCCGGAATGCGGTCGGTGAAGTCGTCGCGGACGCTCATGCGGTCGCCCTCCCGCTGAACAGCCCGGACGGTTTCACGAGGAGGATGACGATCATGACGACGAAGGCGGCGGCCCGCGAGAACGCCGAGGGAATCCACAGGACCGACATCGACGCCGTCAGCCCGATGACGAGTCCGCCGGCGATAGCCCCGTAGATGGAGCCGATGCCACCGAGGATGACCGCGGCGAAGATGAGAAGCAACAGGAGCCACCCGTCGTTGAACCCGAGTGTCCCCTTCCAGAGAATGAACATGTACCCGGCGACGCCAGTCAGGCCCCCGCCGATAATCCACGTCGCGCGGACGACGCGCTCGGTTGAGATGCCGGTGATGAGCGCGAGGTCCTTGTTGTCGGCCATCGCGCGCATCGCCTTCCCGAGTTTCGTCCGCTGTAAGAGGACGTGAACCCCGAGCATCAGGCCCGAGGCGACCACGAGGAGCGTGATGTCGTGGGCGTTGATGAAGACCGTTCCGTCGACGAAGTACAGCGATATCGAGGGCGGCTGGGCGGTCGTGCCGCGAACGTCGGAGCCGAAGACGAACTGCATCAGGTAGCGGAGCGCGAACGCGACGCCGACGCTCGTGATGAGAAGCGTGATGCCGTCCTCGTTTCGAATCGGTTTGAAGATGGTTCGGTCGACCGCGAGCGACAGGGCGATGGCGAAGCCGCCGGAGACGACGATGCCGGCGACGACCGCGAGCGGCGTCGAGAGCACCCCGATACCGAGCGTCCCGCCGTAGACCGACCCCCCGGCCCCGACGAGCAGGAGCGCGCCGACGTCGGCGCGACCCAGTCCGGCGATGAGGTACGTCGTCGCCCACCCCGAGAACGCTCCGGCCGTGATGTAGTCGCCGTGCGAGAAGTTAGCGAAGTTTAGAATACTGTACGTCATCGACAACCCGATGCCCGCGAGGCCGATTACGAGCCCCCGCATCAGACCATCCCAGACGAGCGTGCCAATGTCGGCAAACTGCGTCTGCCCCGTTGCTAACCCGCGAAGTAAGTCACCGAGCAGTACGACTACGATGACCGCCAAGACGAGCGCGAACGGGCGCTCGATGGCAAACTGCCTTCCACGGGAGTAGGTTTCGGCAATACCCATTGATAACTATCCTCATGATATGTGCGGACCATAAACATAGATAAATCTTTCCTCATCGGTCGTCTTTACTGACCCTACTCGGCACCCCGCAGGAACGCGATTCCCCGATTTGGAGTCGAATCGGCGACACTTAAAAGCAGATAGAGCCACGACAGACCCCATGCGCGTCAGTTCGGCGGCGTTTTCGGACCTCGACCGCCTCGCCGACCTGTGGGTCGAACTCGCCGCGGACCAGCGGGCGTTCGGGTCGCACCTCCGCGCCGACGCCAACCGGACGCCGATTCGGGAGGCGCTGGCTCGGCACGTCGCCGCCGACGGCGTGCTCGTCGCCCGCGAAGGCGATACCGCGGGCGGGACGGAGGGCGGAAGCAACACGGAGGCCGCGGGCACGGACGACGTCGTCGGCTTCGTCATGTTCGACATCGAGGCGGGGGCGTACGAACAGGACGCGACCCGCGGGCTGGTGCGGAACCTGTTCGTCCGTCCGGCGTACCGGGACGCCGGCGTCGGCACGCGACTGCTGGAGGCCGCGGAGAACGCACTCGGTGAGGCCGGAGCCGACACCGTCGCGCTGGACGTGCTGGCGGCCAACGACGCCGCCCGTCGGTTCTATCGGCGACACGGCTATCGACCCCACCGCGTCGAACTGGAGAAATCGATGCGAAGCGATACACACTCAAAGGAGGACGGGTAATCGACGGACGCGCCAGGAGAGCATGGGCGGTTCATGCACTCGACTTGTAATCGAGACTTCGTGGGTTCGAATCCCACTCCTGGCTTGTTTCGGCGTTTCGTTCGTTTTTCTCGAATCCCGTCGCCACCGAGCCACCGTCGCAGTCGGGGCCTCGACGCACGCCGTCAGTTCCGGCGGGCGGGCGGCCGCACGCGAATGAGGAGAAGCGACCCCGGAACGCCGAGGACGAGCGCGCGGAACGGGTTATGCTTGATGATAACGTCGGGGTCGAGCGGCTCCGACTGGAGGTCGGTGATGCGGATACACGAGTAGTAGACCGTGACGTGAGTCAACACGTACGCGAACGCCGCGGGGACGACGACCGGATATCGAATCCCGAGCATCGCCAGCGCCTCGAACGCGAGAGCGGTGAGCGCCGAGATGAACAGGAGATTCCCCAGTTGGAGCGTGACGCCGGTCAGCGCCGTTATCGCGGTGTCGAACAGCGACGCGCCGTAAGGCGTGTACGTGAGCGCGGTGACGACTGCTACCGCTCCGAGAAAGAGCCCGGCGAACAACCCAGACAGCGCGTACACGAACTCCATTAGAGGACCGTTACGGGCCCGACGAGTGCGGGGAATTTAGTTCTACCTCCCTCGTTATCGCGGGAGAAAATCAGAGAACGCCACCCTGCGCGGCGGTGGACCGCCGTCGAGACGGAATTTTATCTTCACCCGGAACGTCCTGTTCGGTATGAACGCGACCGATCAATTCATGCTCGCCGTGACGCTTCTCATCTTCGCGCTCCTCGTCGTCGGCCTGCTTCTCGCACTCGTGTAGGGAGAAAACTTATGTGATATTCATGGAGGATACTAGATACCATGCCGGAATGTCAGAACTGTGGTTCGTTCGTGACGCCAGCATACGCCCGAGTCTTCACCCCCGATGGCATGGAGAACCCGCGCGTCTGTCCGAACTGCGAGGATATGGTCCGCGACGGCGCGCAGGTGCGGGCGGCCCGCTCACCGAGAAATCACTAACGGTCCGAGCCGTTACTGCGCGACGTGGTAGTGCTCGGCGTCCTGTCGGACGAATCCGCGCTTCGAGAGCGTACTGAGGATGCTGTAGAGAGCGATTTTCTTCATCTCCAGACCGTTTTGCAGGTCGGTGATAGACGCGCCGTCGTGCGTGGTGAGATAGAGGTACACGAGTTTGGCCGAGGGCGATTCGAGTTCGCCGGGGACTTCGATGGTCGGAACCGTCTGTTGCATGGTCGTTGTCATCCTCTTTGCTTCGACGATAATAAAACTCTCTTACAACAATCGTCGAAGAACGGGGGCCGGGAGTGAGGCTTCGAACGTCTCGAATTCGGGGGAATCGCCGAATCCATCACGAATATCTATCCGACGAAATGCGGCGTTCGACGCCTCCGACTTCGACTGTCGTCGAAGAGCGCGAGCCGTGAGTCGTCGCGTGCCGAACGGCCCGGAGCGTCGCGGTTTCGAGACGGAAGGGGCGGGAGTCGAACCACGCGAAGCCATTGAAAACCACCGGTCCGACCGCGAGGGCCTGTGCCGGTGTGCTCTACCACTGAGCCACCCTTCCGGCCGAGCGTAGGAGTCGAGCGGCCAAATAGCCGTTGGTGGGTCCGGTCACGGTCACGCGGTTCGGCGGGCCGAGCGCCCGTCGATGCGCCGCTGGGCGGTCGGCGTCGAAAGAAATGTCGGCTGTGGCTCGGCGGGGTCGGAGTTCGCTCAGTAGCTCCGAATCTTCGGCTCGTAGGTCTTGTTCTCGCCTTCGAGGATGACCGGTTTGAACCAGAGTTCTGGGCGGCCGTCGCTCCACGAGAGCATCGTGTGCTTGAGCCAGTCCTCGTCGCGGCGCTCCTGGTACTCCTTGCGCCAGTGGGCACCGCGGAACTCGTTGCGCGCGAGCGCGCCGAGCGTGATGGCCTCGGCGATGTCGAGGATGTTCCGCGTCTCCAGCGTCTGGAGCAGGTCCGTGTTGAACGTCCGCGACTTGTCGGCCACGAACACGTCCTGATAGAGTTCGCGCGCCTCGCGGATGTCCCGGAGCGCGTCCTTGAGCGCCGACTCCTCCCGGAAGACGTTCACGTTGCGCGTCATCGACTTCTGGACGCGCTCGCGAATCTCGGCCTGCTGGATACCGTCGTCTCGCTCCAAGAGCGTCTCGATGGTCTCGCGCTCGTCTTCGACGGCGCGCTGGACGAGGTCGGTCCCGGAGGCTGACGCGCCGGCGTCGGCGGCCGTCCCGCCGTCCGCGACGGCGTCCTCGCCGATGCCCGCTTCGCCGAGTTCGACCGGCGAGTCGACCTCACCGAGTTCGTACTCGCCTTCTTTGCCGGTCGTGATTTCGGCCGACTCCATGTCCTTGCCCGCGGCGTGGTGGCCGGCGCGCTTGCCGAAGACGATGAGTTCGGGGAGCGCGTTGCCGCCGAGGCGGTTGCCGCCGTGGACGGAGGCGCAGGCGCACTCGCCGGCCGCATACAGGCCGTCGATGCACGTCTCGCCGTTCTCGTCGGTCTCGATGCCGCCCATCGCGTAGTGCTGGCCCGGCTTGACCGGCATCGGCGCATCGAGGGGGTTGACGCCCTCGAAGTCCTCCGAGAGGTGGATGATGTTTTCGAGGCGGTCGACGATGCGCTCCTCGCCGAGGTGGCGCATGTCGAGGTGGACGTACTCGTCTTCGATACCGCGGCCCTCGTTGACCTCGGTCAGTTCGGCGCGCGAGACCACGTCGCGAGAGGCGAGTTCGCCGAGGTTGTTCGCGTAGCCGTACTCGAACATGAAGCGCTCGCCGTTTTCGTTGTAGAGGATACCGCCCTCGCCGCGGACGCCCTCGGTGATGAGGACGCCCGTCGAGGGGAGCGTCGTCGGGTGGAACTGGATGAACTCCATGTCCTCCATCGGCGCGCCCGCCCGGTAGGCCATCGCGACGCCGTCGCCGGTGTTGGCGACCGCGTTCGTCGTGTGGTCGTAGACCTGCCCGAGACCGCCGGTGGCGAGGATGACGCCGTTGCGGGCGCGGAAGCCCTCGACCTGTCCGGTCTGGACGTCGTAGGCGACGATGCCGTGACAGCTTCGGTCCTCGGGCGTCTCCTCGTCGGAGACGGCCAGTCGGGTCACGTGCCACTCGTCGTACACCTTGATGCCGCGTTTGACGAGTTGCTCGTACATCGTGTGGAGCAACTGGTGACCCGTCTCCGCGCCCGCGTAAGTGGTCCGCGGGAACGAGAGTCCGCCGAACGGCCGCTGGCTGACGCGACCGTCGTCGTCGCGGGAGAACGCCATTCCCCAGTGTTCGAGCTGGATGGTCTCTTTCGGACTGTCCTTACAGAGGGTCTCGGCCGCCGGCGCGTCGGCGAGATAGTCCGAGCCCTTCATCGTGTCGTAGGCGTGGTCCTCCCACGAGTCGCCTTCGCGGAGCGCGGCGTTGATGCCGCCCTCCGCCGCGCCCGTGTGACTTCGGACCGGGTGGAGCTTCGACACGATGGCCACGTCGGCCCCTTCCTCGTGTGCCGCAATCGCCGCGCGCAGGCCCGCCCCGCCCGCGCCGACTACGATAACGTCGTGTTCGTACATGGTGTGTTTGGGTGTGTCGTAGGGTTGGTCGAACTTCAGGGTTTCACCGGGAAGTTCACCAGAACTTCAGGTTGTTCTTAATCGCCTCGCGCTTGAGTTCCTGGATGTGCTCCGTGAGGGGGATGTCTTTCGGGCACACCTCGGTACAGGAGAACTGCGTCTGACAGCGCCAGACGCCGTGTTCCTGTTCGAGGATTTCGAGGCGGCGCTGTTTCATATCCTCGCCCTCGCGTTCGTCCATGGCGAAGCGGTAGGCCTTGTTGATGGCCGCGGGACCGAGGTACTCGTTGTCGCCGGCGGCGATGTTACACGAGGACATACACGCGCTACACCAGATGCAACGGGTGGACATCTTGACCTTCTCGCGGTTCTCTCGCGTCTGTCGTTGCTCGTCGAGTTCGCCGTCCGGAAGCGAGTTCGTCTGGAAGTACGGCTCGACGGACTCCATCTGGTCGTAGAAATGCTCCATGTCGACGACGAGGTCCTTGACCACATCGGCGTGCGGGAGCGGTTCGACCCGAACCGGCTCCGAGAGGTCCGACAGCTGAGTCTTACAGCCGAGTCGCTGCGAGCCGTTGACGAACAGCGCGTCGGACCCGCAGATGGCCTGCCGGCAGGAGTGCCGGAAGGTCAGCGAGGAGTCGTAGTGGTCACGCGCCCACATCAGCGCGTCGAGGACCGTCATCCCCTGTTTGTACGGGACGTGGAAGTCGTCGAAGCGGGGCTCCTGTTTCTCCGGCACCTCGGGGTCGTAGCGGAAGACCTTGAGGTGGTAGACGTCGTCGGCGGAACGCGCTTTCTCGGCCGCCTCGACCTCGCGCTGTTCTTGGACGCGCTCGGCGCGTTCGCGCTTTTTCGCGTCGCGTTTCTGCTTGCCGGCGGACGCGGGTTCGGTAGCCGATTCCTCTTCGACTGATTCGGGAACTTGCGTGCTCATTAGATGGGAACACCTCCGGCCCACGCGAGGGCCGTACGGACGCCCTGCACGATGAGGAGGACGCTCGCGAGACCGAGAATCGCCTTGACCGCCGTCTTCCGGGTGCCGGAGAGGCCCTGGTTGACGAGGGCGTTGTAGACGCCGTTGACCCCGTGGAACGTCGCGGTAACGAGGAACAGGATCATCAGCGAGAAGTACGTCAACTGCTCCATGCGCGCCTGCGAGAGCGCGAACGTCACTTCGTCGGCGTGGTTGAGGAAGTGGAGCAGGAAGAAATGGAACGCCAGCACCACGACGAGGAACGCGGCGGTCAGCCGCTGCCAGAGCCACCGCCGGCCGCCGGGCTCGAAGGACGTGTATCGTTCCGCCATCAGATGCTCACCCCCGAGAGGAACGTGGGGACGCTCGCGACGACGATGACACCCGTGAGGATAAGCGACGCGTAGAAGCTCCTGTCCTGTGCTTCCAGCCCGACGCCCAAGTCGACGAACAGCAGTCGCAGTCCGTTGAGGATGTGGAACACCGCCACCGCGAGCAGTCCGACTTCGAGAATACGCACGACCAGGAGACTCTCCAGCGCCTGAATCGTGTTCGTGTACGCCGCCGCGCCCGAGAGGGCCGTCGACAACACGGCGATGTGGGTGAAGAGATAGCCCACAAGCACCCAGCCGGTGAACTTGTGGAATATCCAGGCCCACATGCCGGCCGAGAACTCCCGCCATCTGCTGAAGTCCTCGATGAGGCCCCGATTGTAAGACTGACTCATGCTCCTGTGAGTGTCGGGAAGGGGAGGGTATAGAACTTACGTGTATGGAGTTTCGTGAGGGTCGGCAAGAATCGCCGGGCCCGCGGACGTCTCGGGTCGCGTCGGCCGGTCTCAGCGCGTCGCTTCGGGAGCGCCGGACTGCTCGCGCTCGACGACGCGCCGCACCTTGTCCTTCAGTTCGACGAGGTGGCAAAGCGGGTTGCCGGGGTAGACGACCGGGTTTTCGAGGACGCCGACGAGCAGGCCCGTGAAGGGGGCCACGACGGTCACGTTGTCGTCCTTGAACGGGTTCGTAATCGTGCAGATGCGGTCGCCCTGGTGGACGAGCGCGCCGCGGTCGTGGTGCATGTCGACGATGCCGCCCGCGTCGGCGCGGAGCCACGTCTTCTCGTTTTCGTCCGAGATGACGGTCCGCCAGCCCGGCCAGTTGACCGTTGAGGTCTCCCGGAGGCCGTACTCGGCGAAGACGCTCTCGACGCCCGCGAGCGCCTCGTCGATGAGTTCGCGCTGGAAGCGGTGGGCCTCGCCCATCTCGACGGTTATCGCCGGCGTCCCGTCCGCCGACGACTCCGTCCGGAGCATCCCGCTGGACCCGGAACTGTCGATGATGACGTGCGAGCCGAAGGCGTTGGCGAGGCGCGCGACCGCGGGGTCGGACATGTCGGCGCGGACGTGAAGCATGTTGGTCCGCCCCCGCGTCGAGGTGTGGAAGTCGATGCCGAGGTCGCAGGGCGCGATGAAGTTCTGGTAGATTCGGTGGGCCATCCGCTTTGCCCCCGTCGAGGTCTCGGAGCCCGGAAACGACCGGTTCAGGTCGCGGTCGTAGATGGGGAGATACCGCTGTTGGGCGAGAAAGGCGGGGACGTTCATCACCGGCATGCAGACGAGCGTGCCCGTGAAATCCGCGAGGTCCCACTCGTAGGCCACCTCGCGGACGACCTCGATACCGTTCAGTTCGTCACCGTGGGCGGCGGCGGAGAGGAACACGGTCGGCCCCGGCCGCTCCCCGTTGATGATGGTGACGGGGATGCGAACCGGGTCGCCGAGATACGTCTCCGAGATGCCGTACCGGATGTCCTGTGTCTCGCCCGGCTCGACCTTCCCGCCGTTGTAGGTGAAGGCCTCGTTGTCGGCCATGTGATTCGATGGGTGGGCCGGGGTTATAAACGGTCGCGACGGACCGCCCGACGCCGTCCTCGCCGTTGCGAACCGAGGGCCTTCCGCTCTCGACCGTCATGTCTTTGAAACCGGGAAGATATCAACAGAGTATGTCCACCACAGACGACGCCGTGCGTGTCGGCGTGCTTTCTCTACACAACAGCAAGGAGACGAAGGCAATCCTCAACGCGGTCGAAGACCTGGGCCACGAGCCGGTGTGGCTCCGTCGGGAGAACGCGGCGGTCAGCATCGAAGACGGCGAGGTGACAGTCGAGCCTGAGGTGGACATCATCGCGAACCGACTGCTCCTGTCGAACACCGAAGAGCCCGCGGAGCTACTCGGGCTGGCGACGACGTTCAACCGCATCCGGCCGATGCTCAACGAGCCGGACGCGGTCCTCGCGGCCATCCACAAGTTCGCCACGGCCGCGACGCTCGCCAACTGGAACATCCAAGTGCCCGACGCGCTCCTCGCGCTCTCGAACGACCGGCTCAACAAGGGCCGCGAGCGCTTCGGCGACGTCGGCGTCTACAAGTCCGCCATCGGTACCCACGGCGGCGGGACGTGGAAAGTCGACCTGACCGAGCCCGTCAACCCGAAGGTCGGCAACCGGCAGGCGTTCCTTCAGAAGCTCATCGACCGCGACGGCGACCGCCACCGCGACCTGCGCGTCTACATCGTCGACGGCGACATCGTCGGCGCGATGTACCGCTACGCCCCGGAGGGCGACTGGCGGACCAACGTCGCCCTCGGCGGCGACGTGCTCGACGCGACCGACGAGATGCCCGACGAGGCGCGTGAGACGGCGCTCTACGCCGCCGAAGTGATGGAGATGGACTACGTCGGCGTCGACCTCGTCGAGGGCGAGGACGGCTGGTTCGTCCTCGAAGCCAACCCGACCGCCGGGTTCAAGGGCCTCTATCAGGCGACGGGCAAGAGCCCCGCGCCGCACATCGCGAAGCTCGCAATCGAGCGTGCGGGCGGCGAGATTGACGACACGCGCGTCGAGGAGCTGTCGGCGACGCTCGACGACTCCGTCCCCTCGTGTGCCCCCAACGAATCGCCCATCATCGACGGCGAAGCGCCCCTCATCGGCTACATCGAGGAAGTCGTCGTCAACGGGACCAGCGGCTCCCAGCAGACCCTCGCGAAGTCCGACACCGGCGCGACCCGGACGAGCATCGACACGAGCCTCGCCGCCGAAATCGGCGCGGGGCCGATTAAGAGCATGACGCGCGTGAAGTCCGGGAGCCTCAAGAGCGGGAAGGCCCGCCCCGTGGTCGACCTCGTCATCGGTATCGGCGGTACCCAGCACACCGTGACCGCCAGCGTCGAGGACCGCTCGCACATGGACTACCCGCTTCTCCTCGGGCGCGACATCCTCGAACACTACCGCGTGGACGTGCGCCGCCGCGCCAACGCCGACCGCACCGACAGCGACGACGAGGAAGAGGAACTCCTCGAAGAGTAAGCCGGCCGCCGGCGCGACTCCCCCGACGCGCTCACCATCGCCGTCGCGTCTCCCCGCGACCGCACCCACAGACACGCGCACTTTTCTCCCCGACGACCCAACCACGAGTCGATGAGCGACGACGCCTACCGCGAACTCCGGGCGGACCCCCACCTCGGCGACGTGGTCGACGAACACGGCCCGCTCTCGCTCGACCCGGCCGACGACCCCTTCGAGCGACTGGTCGTCTCAATCGTCAACCAACAGCTCTCGACGACCGCGGCGGCGACGATTCGGGACCGCCTGTTCGACCGCGTCGAGGTCACGCCCGAGGGGATACTCGCCGCCGACGAGGCCGTTCTGCGCGACTGCGGCCTCTCGAACCAGAAGGTCGGCTACGTTCGCAACGTCGCCGAGGCGTTCCGAGGCGGACTGTCGGCCGACTCGCTCCGGGCGATGGACGACGGCGAGGTCGTCGCGGCGCTCACCGAGATTCGCGGCGTCGGCGACTGGACCGCCAAGATGTTCCTTATCTTCGTGCTCGCCCGCGAGGACGTGTTCCCGGTCGAAGACCTCGGGATTCGACGCGGCATGGAACACGTCTTCGGGTTCGAACGCGACGCCGTCTCCCGCGGCGAGATGCGCGAGCGCGCCGAGCGATGGGCACCCTATCGGAGCTACGCCAGCCGGTATCTCTGGCGGTGCGTTGACTAACGGTAAATGGGTGGAAAGTCGAACCGACCGAGTTAATCGACGGACTGCGGCGGTGTCTATCGAGAATTTAATAAACAGAAGTTGAGTTTACATCTCATGCGAGGGAAACGTTGAAACCGCGACGCAGTATAACGTTCTTCCATGAACGTAGATGACGTCGACAGTATCACCGTTCTCGGAGCGGGCAACATGGGCCACGGCATCGCGGAGGTCGCGGCGCTCGCCGGCTACGACGTCGTCCTGCGCGACATCGAAGACGAGTTCGTCCAGCAGGGCTACGACAAAATCGAGTGGTCGCTGAACAAACTCGCCGAGAAGGACCGACTATCGCAGGAGGACGCCGACGCCGCGCTCGCCCGCGTGTCGACCGCGGTGGATCTCGCCGAGGCCGTCGCCGACGCCGACGTCGTCATCGAGGCCGTCCCCGAGAAGATGGCCATCAAAAAGGAGGTGTACACCGAGTTGGAGGAACACGCTCCCGACCACGCGGTGTTCGCCACCAACACCTCCAGCCTCTCTATCACCGAACTCTCCGAGGTGACGGCGCGACCCGAGCGCTTCTGCGGGATGCACTTTTTCAACCCGCCGGTCCGCATGGACCTCGTCGAGGTCATCTCCGGCGCGCACACCGCCGACGAGACGCTCGACCTCGTCGAGGACCTCGCCGAGTCGATGGGTAAGACGCCCGTCCGCGTCCGCAAGGACAGCCCCGGCTTCATCGTGAACCGCATCCTCGTCCCGCTGATGAACGAGGCGGCGTGGATCGTCCACGCCGGCGACGCGACGATGGCCGAAGTCGACTCCACGACGAAGTACGACATGGGCCTTCCGATGGGGAGCTTCGAACTCGCCGACTACGTCGGCATCGACGTGGGCTATCACGTCCTCGAATACATGCACGAGGTGCTCGGCGACGCCTACGAACCGTGTCCGCTCCTCTCGGAGAAGGTCGAGGCGGGTGACCTCGGCCAGAAGACCGGCAGGGGTTTCTACGACTACGAAGACGGCGAGGGCGCTGAGGTCCCTCACGACGAGGGAAGCGAGGCGGTCAAGAACCGCCTGCTCGGCGTCATGGCGAACGAGGTCGCCGGTCTCGTCGGAAACGACGTGGCCGACCCGGCCGCCATCGACCGCGCGGTCAAACTCGGCGGGCGCTTCCCCGACGGCCCGGCGAAGATGGCCGACAGCGCCGGTATCGACAGCCTCGTCGACGCGCTCGACGACCTACACGACGAGACCGGCGAGGAGCGCTACGAGGCCGTCGCGTACCTCCGTGACCTCGCCCGGTCCGGCGAGGGCTTCTACGGCGGCAAGGGGTCGTCCGACGACGCCCCCGCGTTCGACACCCTCTCGGTCGACGTGCGCGAGGGTGTCGGCCATATCACGCTCGACCGCCCGCACCGTCTCAACACCATCAGCACGGACCTCATCGACGAGCTTTCGACGGCTATCGACCTGTTCGCCGACGACGACGACGTTCGCGCCGTCCTCCTCACGGGGGCCGGCGAGCGCGCGTTCTCCGCCGGTGCGGACGTGACAAGCATCGCCGCGAGCGGTCCCGACGCCCTGACCGGCACCGAACTCTCCCGGACGGGCCAAAAGGTGTTCAGCAAACTCGAAGCGAGCGATATGCCCGTCGTCGCCGCCATCGACGGCTTCTGTCTGGGCGGTGGCATGGAGCTCACCATGTGCGCCGACCTGCGAATCGCCACGAAACGCTCCGAGTTCGGCCAACCGGAACACAACCTCGGTCTCGTCCCCGGGTGGGGCGGCACCGTCCGACTCCAGCGCATCGTGGGCACGGGTCGGGCGAAAGAAATCATCTTCACCGCCGACCGGTACGACGCCGAGACGATGGCCGACTACGGCTTCGTCAACGAACTCTTCGAGAGCGAGAACTTCGAGGCCGACGCGTTCGAGTACGCCAAACAGTTCGCACAGGGACCGCCCGTCGCCCAGCGACTCACCAAACGCGCCATGCACAGCGCGTGGGAAGACAGCGACGCCGGCCTCGAAGTCGAATCACAGGCGTTCGGGCTGGTGTTCACGACCACCGACCTGATGGAGGGAGTCGCCGCCTTCACGAGCGACCGCGACCCCGAATTCACGGGCGAGTAATCGACTGTCGTGGGTGGGTTCCTCTCACTCACCCACGATGGAACGCAACGCTTAAAATAGTCCAACGACCACTCGTGAATGCAGACGCTCGGTTGGTGTAGTCCGGCCAATCATCTTGGCCTTTCGAGCCGAGGACCAGGGTTCAAATCCCTGACCGAGCACTTCTCTAAGGAACAACGTGACGAAGAGAGAGCGGAGCGTCGGGGATTTGAACTAGCGAGCAACGTGTTGCCAGTGAAGTTCGAATCCCTGACCGAGCAGTTCCCTGCTGAACTATCTTCGAAGAGTGGCGACTGCGTTTCACGTCCTCGACCGACCCGTTCGCCGCGGACCGACCCGATTAGCTTGCACGTTTTTAACGATAGCAATTAAAATACGAACGATAGCATGGAACACGAACGTCCCGAGACGAGGAGTCGGTAATGCTCGAAGAGTTCGTCTCGCAACTCGACCCCGTGGTCGTCCGCCTGTTCGTCGCGGCGGCGTTAGGTATGTTCCTCGGGTTAGACCGTGAGCGGTCGAAGAAGAGCGCCGGCGTTCGGACGTTCACCCTGACGAGTCTCCTCGGAGGCATCGCCGTCGCGGTCGGGAGCGACATCCTCCTCGCGGTCGGCGGGCTGTTGGTCGTCGCGCAGGCGGTGTTGCTCGGGAGTCGCGGGCTGTTCGACCGCGGGCCCCACGAAAGCGACGCCGACGGAGCCGACTCGCGGGTCGACCGCGACGCCGTCGATGATACCGATTCACACCGCGATGGAAACCGCCGCGACGACGCCGGAGTCGCCGGGTTAGACGACCTCGGCGTGAGCCTCTCGCTCACCACGTCCACGTCGCTTCTGGTCGCCTACGCGGTCGGCGCGGCGGTCGTAAGCGGCTTTGTCATCGAGGGGGTCGTCGTCGCGCTCACCTCGTCGCTCCTGTTGGTCCTGCGGCGTGAACTCCACGGGTTCGCTCGGCGACTGACGACGGACGAGGTCCGAAGCGCCGTCGAGTTCGCCATCATCGCGTTCGTCGTCTACCCGTTGCTCCCCGAGGGACAGGTCGGCCCGTGGGACGCCGTCAGCCCCCGAACCGTCTGGCTGCTCGTCGTCGCGGTGAGCGCAATCGGCTTCGTCAACTACGTCATCATCCAGCGGTACGGCGAGCGGGGCATCGCCATCACGGGGTTTTTCGGCGGACTGGTGAACTCGACGGCCGTCATCGGCGAGATAGCCGGTCGGACCAGCCGAAACCCGTCGATTCGGCCGCTCGCGGCCGGCGCGATTCTGATGGCCGACGCGGCGATGGCGCTTCGGAACCTCTCGCTCGTCGCCGTGTTCGCGCCGGAGCTCGCGGTCGAGGTGGGCGTTCCCCTCGGACTCGTCGCGCTCGTCGGGGTGAGCTACGCGCTTCACTCCCGGGAGTGGGGCGTCGACCTCGACGTGGTGTTCGAGTCGCCGTTCAGCCTCGAAAGCGCCCTCCGATTCGGCGTCTTTTTCCTCCTCGTCCTGCTCGCCTCCGCGGCGGCACAGGAGTACTTCGGCGCGACCGGGTTCGTCGTGACGAGCTTCCTCGGCGGGTTAGTGTCGAGCGGATCGGTCGTCACGACCGCAGTCACGCTCTACGGCGGCGGCACCATCGGCGAGACGACCGCCGTCGTCGGCGTCCTCGCCGGCACCGCCGCGAGCATCGCGGTCAAGGTCGCGCTCGCGGCGAGCGTCGACCGGGAACTCCTCGGGCCGGTGGCCCGCCGGAGCGCGCTCCTCGTGGCCGCCGGCGTCGTCGGCGTCGTCATCGTCACCACCGTCGCCGTTCAGCCCTGAGCGGGGGCGGGCGGAGCGGACGGGAGCGGACGCGAGCGGTCGGCACCGACGCGGGTGTGCGACCGGCGGGCAGACGGGTCGCCGCACGAGCCGATGGCTTGAGGTACGCCGGGGGCTATCGTCGCCCCACGTCCAACAAGCGATGATACTCGACTCGACTCGACGAGACCGTGGCGAACCGCGCGGGGAGCGACACCGGTCGGCTCGGAAGCCGAACGGAACGAGGCACGTCCTCGGGAGCGCCTGAGCGTGTCGGACGCGACGCGCGCCGCGCTCGCCGCGGGAACCCTCGTCGCCCTCGCCGCGACGAGCGGGAGTCTCTACTTCAGCCTCGGCCTCGGACTGACGCCTTGCGACCTCTGTTGGTACCAGCGCATCCTGATGTACCCGCTCGTCGTGGTGCTCGGGGTCGCCGCGGTCGAAGACCGACCCGGGGTCTGGAAGACGGTACTGCCGCTCTCGCTCGGTGGCCTCGCCTTTTCGGGGTACCACTCCTATCTGCAGGTCGCGCCGGGCGCGACTTGCACCGTCGGCGGCCCGTGCACGTCCATCCAGTATCCCATGCTCGGCGGTCTCCTGACGATTCCGCGACTCGCCTTCGTCGGGTTCGCCCTCGTGACGGTCCTCGCAGTCGCCGTCGCCCGCCTCGGCGGGGCCGACGACGGGTGGGGGATGTAACGTGACCGCGGTCGGGACCGCGCTCCGAGCGCCGTCGTCTCGCTAACTCTCGTCGAGGTCGACCATCGGACCGGGGTAGTCGACGCCCAGCTCGACGCCGTAGGACGACTGTTCGTCCTCGCTCAGTTTCCACGGCTCGCGGGCGTACTCGGCGGGTAACGCGTCGAGTTCGGGGAGCCACGTCGTCACGTACTCGGCGTCCTCGTCGTAGCGCTTCGCCTGCCAGCGCACGTCGAACGAACGGTCCCGCGAGTCGTTGCCGACGCCCGCGATGTAGGCCCAGTTGCCGTAGTTCGACGCGGGGTCGTAATCGACGAGGCGCGTCTCGAAGTAGGCCGCGCCGCGTCGCCAGTCCAGTCGGAGGTCGTTTGCGAGGAACGACGCGGCGTTCTGTCGCCCGCGATTCGACATGTAGCCAGTCGCGTTCAGCTCCCGCATGTTCGCGTCGACGAAGGGGATACCCGTTTCTCCCGCCGCCCAGCGCTCGAACTGCGCGTCGTCGCTTCGCCAGTCGATGTCGGTCCGCTCGCGGATGCCCTCGCGGCGGAAGAAGTCGCTCCCGTGTTTGGCGAACTGGAACTGGAAGAAGTCGCGCCAACGGAGTTCGAAGACGAGCCAGTACGTCGAGTCGTTGGCGACCCGCCGGTCCTCGTAGCGGTCCACCTCGGCTTTGACGTACCGCGGCGAGAGACAGCCCTCGTTCAGCCACGGCGAGAGCTTCGAGGAGTAGTCGGCTCCGAGCAGTCCGTTCCGCGTCTCCTTGTACTCGCGGAGGTGGTCGCCCGTCCAGATGTACGACTCCACGCGGTCGAGCGCGGCCGTCTCGCCGCCGTCGAAGGGGAGGACGCCGCGGTCGTCGGGAGCGGGGTCGAACTCGGCGTCCGGGGTTCCGACGAACTCCGAGACGGGAGGACGTTCGCCCCCGTCGGGCGCGTCTCGGGGAAGCGGCGGGACGGCCGGTTCGGGAAGCGGGTCGCGGCCGGCGGGGTTGCCGACAGCGGGGTCGCCGACGCGCGCGCTTCCGTGCCCAGTCTCCGCGTCTGTGTCGGCGTCTTCGGCGGCCGATTCGACCGCCTTCCGAAACGTCGTGTACGTGTCCGGGAGCTCCGAGAGCGCCATCGGGAGGTCATCGAGGTGGGTGAGCGTGTGGCCCCAGAAGCGCCGGAGTTCGACGCCGTCGTCTCGGAGCTCCGTTTCGACCGCCGATTCGACCCGCGACTCCTCGGGCGTCGGGCGCGTGTGGACCGTCACGAAGTCGGCGTCGACGGCGGCGGCCACCTCGGGGAGGACGGACTCGGGGCGACCCTCGCGGACGAGGAGGTCGCTTCCGCGGTCGCGGAGCGACGACCGCAGGTCGGTCAGCGATTCGAGCCGGAAGCGGACGCGGTGCGCGCCGGTCTTCTCGAAGTCGAAGGAGTCGGCCCCACCGAACGGTCGGTCGCCGTACTCTCGGGGGTCCACGCAGTAGACGGGAACCACGCGGTCGGCGTCACAGGCGGCCGCGAGCGCCGCGTTGTCGTGCAGGCGGAGGTCGCGGCGGAACCACGCGAGCGAAGTTGACTCGGACATCGTCGGCGGCGCTTAGGATGGGGCTGACTTGAGTCAAACGGCGGATTCAGGGCTAGTGGAATCTGACGGACCGCGACCGTGTCTCCGAGCTACGTCCGGCTTCGCGTCTGTAAGCCGAGTTCCGCGCCGGCGACGACCGCGACCGCGGTGAGCGCGAGACCGGCGACGAGCCGCGGGTCCACCTCGCCGATGACGGGGACGCCCATCCAGCCGGCGACGAGGAGCGCGAGGCCGGCGAGACACGTCGCGAGCGACAGGAGCGCCAGCGGTGGCTGTGTCGGCTCCGCGTCGGCCAAGAAGTAGTCGAGTTCGGCGGCGCTCGACCCGAGCGAGACGGTCTTCGCCCGCGAGTCGTACGCGACGATGCGGAGCGAATCGAGTTTGGGCAGATGCGTCTGGTGCAGTGAAATGTAGACGCTCTGCCGGACGTTCTTGGGGGGCGGCGACTCGCCGGACTCTATCTCGGCGATGTGCTCGGCGAGGTCGCCGACCGACTCCGGGCCGTCCCCGTCGCGCAGTCGTTCGAGCGCGAGCCGCCGCCGCTCGTTTCTGAGCACGTCGTGGATGTCCGCCTCGTCGAGCGAATCGTCCGCCGACTCGTCCACGGTCGGCGACTCAGCGTCGACCATCGCCCCGCTCAGAGCCAGTCATCGGGCTTCGTGTCGTAGTCGACCTCGCCGGCGGCGATACGCGCTTCCAGTTCGGGGTCGAGGTCGTGTTCCTCGAACGACTCGCCGTCGTACCGAATCCGGATGGCCCGCTCTTCGGGCGTCGGCTCGCGCCCCCGTCGCCGGGCGACTTCCACCTCGTGTTCGTCGAACTCCTTCGTGATGGTCATCAGATTCACCGGGCGACCCCAGAGGTGGTAGACGCGCTCTAAGACGCCCTTCGCCTGTTTCATGTCGAGGATGACGCCGTTGTACTGGTGGCCCAACAGGAGCTCCCCGCGGTTGTCGAAGTTGCCGTCGTACACCGCGATGGTCGGCTTCCCGAAGTTGGTGAACTGGAACAGGAGCTTCTTTTTCACGTCGCGGTACTCCGACGAGGAGACGCGGAACTGCTGTGACGACTGGGAGAACTCGTAGGCGAAGTAGTGGTTCGCGCGGACGAACTCCTCGGAGAGGAACGCGTCGAGGAACGTCACGTCGTTGTGACTCTCGCGAATCTCGCGCATGCGGTCCCACCCGGCGGTCTTGTCCACGTCGGCGACGGCGTCCGCGACGCTGTCGTACACCTCGTCGTCGAACATGTACCGCGAGAGCTGTTCGAGCTCCGAGCGCCGAATCCGACTGAGGAACCCGCGGTTCTGCGCTTTGACCAGCGAGTAGTGTCGCTCCGCGAGCCCCGCGTAGGTGAGGAGCTTCCACGGGTAGGCGTCGAGGTCCAGCGAGTCGTCGCCCGAGAGCGCTCTGTCGAGCGTCTCGTGGTCGACTCTGGGGTCGTCGGGGCCGAGCTCGGACAGTTCGTCGAGGGAGTCGGCGCTGACGCCGTCGATGGCGGGGTCCGCCCGGAGGAGTTCCTGCACCTCGTCGAAGTCGACCGTCTCGCGGAAGTTGCGCCACGTGACGCCCTTCACGCGCAGGAGCTTGTCGGCGACCTCCGCGCGGTTCGTCGAGTTCTCGATGTACTCCCACAGCTCCTTGCCGAGTTTGTAGGGGTTGAGCCCGGGCGACCCGAGGACGCGCGACTGGTGGTCGGCGTAGGTGACGAACTCGTCCGTGCCGGCGAACTGCTCGTCGGCCATCATGAGCGACTCCCAGTAGGCCGCCCACCCCTCGTTCATCAC
The DNA here is from genome assembly GCF_042663345.1 of Haloferax chudinovii. NCBI lineage: Archaea > Methanobacteriati > Methanobacteriota > Halobacteria > Halobacteriales > Haloferacaceae > Haloferax > Haloferax chudinovii. The sequence goes on along the minus strand of NZ_JBHTAB010000001.1, from coordinate 350,833 downwards.
CTTCGTCATCTTCTGGGCGGCGAAGTAGTACGCCTCCTCGCGGAGCATGTCGAGGACGTCCTTCTGCCACGGCTCCATCTCCTCGGCCTTGCCCGTCTCCTCGTCGTACCGCATACCGTGTTCGCGGACGTACGCGAGCACGTCCTTCCGGGGGTCGGTGAGCTTCGCGGCCTCGCGTTCGGCCTCTTCGACCGCATCGAGCCACGCGTCGTCGAACACCTCGCGGCGCACGTCGTCGGAGATATCGAGGCTGTCCAACTGGGCGCGGATGTCCTCGGGGATGTGACCGTCCTCGTCGGCGGCGGCCTCGCGGATGGTCCGGTGCTGGTCGATGGTGTCTTCCAGACAGAGGACGGCGTCGATGAACTTCTCCACGTCGTCCCGGCTGATTTCGGGGTTTTCGACGTACCGCTCGATAGTCTGGGCGTGGCGTTCGAGCATCGCGGCCGCGGCGAACTGCCCCTCGTCGGAGAACAGCCCGAACCACTGGTTGTTCTTGAAGAAGTCCGAGTGCGCCTCGACGTGGGTGATGACGGCCTTCTGGTCGGCCAGCGAGTTCGACTCTTGGAGGAAGGCGTTCGCCGGGTCGTCGTTGTTGACGATTTCGAACGCCTTGCCCATGCCGAACTGGTCGGTCTTCCGCTGGCGGTCGTACGTCATCCCCCACCGCCAGTGCGGGTAGCGCTCTTGGAACCCGCCGTAGGCGATGAGCTGGTTCATCTCGTCGTAGTTGACCACCCAGTAGTTCACCGGGTAGGGGTCGAGTCCGAGCTTCTCGGCGAGCGCGCCGGCCTCCCGGACGGGCTCGTCGAGTCTGGCGGCCTCGCGCTGTGCGTCTCTGCGGTGTCGTCTGAAACTCATTCTGCTGTCGCCTCCGTGCTGAGGATGGTGTAGATGGCGTCGATGACGTCGTCGGGCTCCGAGACGTACGCGACGACGACGTTGCCCTGCTCGCCGAGGCTCCGTTCGACCTCTTCTGCGTGGGTTGCGTTGATTGCGGTCCCGCCGGGCTGGGTCTCCACGTAGGCGTGGAGGTTCGCGTCGATCTCCTCCATGAGCGGGACGACGCGCTCTTTCGTGTCGTTCGAGGAGTTCTCGGAGTCGCCCGCGGCGAAGACGTAGCGGTTCCACTCGCGCCACGGGTAGCGCTCGTCCAAGACCTCCTTGGCCAGTTCGTAGGCCGACGAGATGCGCGTCCCGCCGCCCGAGCGGATGCCGAAGAACTCGTCGCGTTCGACCTCCCACGCCTCGGCGTCGTGGGCGATGTAGACGAACTCGGCGTGGTCGTACTTGCCCGTGAGATACCAGTCGAGCGGGGTGAACGTGCGCTCGACGAGTTCGCGCTTCGTCTCCCGCATCGACCCCGACACGTCGCGGATGTTGACGACCACGACGTTCGACTGCTTCTTCTCGACGACCTCGGGGTGGCGGTAGCGCTCGTCCTCGCGGCGGAACGGAATCTCGCGGAGCCCCTCGCGGCGGATACGCTGGATGGGAGTCGTCCGCTCGACGTGCTCCTCCATCTCCGCGAAGGTGGCCCACGTCCCCCGCTCGTCGTCCGAGATGCGGCCCCACTCGTCTTCGATCCACGCCATCGAGACGAGGATGTTCTGCTCGCGACACCACTCGAACACCCCGCGGGCGGTGGTGCCGTCGACTTTCATCGCCTCGCGGACGAACTCCTCGTCGAAGTCCATCGCCAGCTTGCGCTTCAGCCCCTCCTTGAACAGGCGCTCGAAGTCGAGGGTGCTGTGGGGGCCGCTCCGGGTGATGTCGGTGAAGTCGCCTTCGACCTCTTCGATGACCTCCTTGCCCTTCGGCTCGAGTTCGAGGCCGAGTTCCTCGTCCAACGCCTCGGCGAACTGCTCGGGGTCCATCTCGTAGTACTCGTGTTCGGCCCCTTCCTCGCCGGGCTCGCCGTCTTCGCCCTCGCCGTCGCCGGGTTGCGGCTGGCCGAGCGGCTGGCCCACGTCGGGCGTGCCGCCTTTGCCCTGTCCGACGCCGCCCATGTCGAGGCGGTCGTACTTGAACTCCGGCAGGTCCACGACCTTGATGGGTATCTTGATGTCTTTCGACCCGGACGCGCCGAGGTCGCCGTAGGAGATGAACTCCTTGAGGTCTTCGCGGCGCTCCTCGCCCACTTCGCGGAATCGTTCGAGGTCGTCTCTCAGTCCCATGTGTGGCTCACCTCCTTCATCACGGCGCGGCTGGTCAGCTCGGCCGACGCGGCGGTGTAGCCGCGGTCGACCAGTTCGTCGATGGTGCGCGCTTTCACCCGCGCCGTCTCGGTGTTCGCCGGCGGGTCGTCCCACTGCCGGGGGTCGAGGTCGGAGAACAGCCGCCGCACGTCCTCCCAGTCGTGGGTTTCGAGCACCGTCCGGATGACCGGAATCTCGGTGAGGTCTACGTCGGAGACCGTAAAGCCCTCGTCGCGGTTCTCCCACGCGTAGCGGTTGAGCGCGGTGATGACCTTCTCGTTGCGGAACTCCTCGACCGACTCGGCGGGCTCGTTGCCCTCGTAGTCGTCCGGCGAGAAGCGCCCGAGGTGCTCGGTCTCGAACAGTTTCATGAGAAGCGGGTCGGGGTCGACCGGCCCGCGCTCGGTCTCTATCTGTCCGTCGGACGCCCACGCGTAGACGTGTTCGACGTACTCCTCGACCGTCTCGCGCTCGACGCCCTTGTCGGCGAGAAGCGCGTCGAGCACGTCCGCCTCCTGCTGGTCGAAGATGTACGATTTGACGGTTGCGATGCGGCCCTCGTACTCCGAGGACTCCGCCCGCGAGAACACGGGCGCGTCCGAGAGTTCGGCGACCATCTCGTCGAGCACGTCGGTCGGCATCACCACCGACGACACGTCGAGGTCGGGGTGTCTGCGGTCGACGCGGTCGTGGAGCAGGTCGGCGATGACGTCGCGGGTGAACGTCACGGGAATCCCGTGGGTCCCCTCGTCGTCGCCGACGAACTCGAACGCCGACACCTCGCGGCGCTGGTCGCCGACCTGCAGGTAGCCGCGGTCGAACAACAGCGCCTTGTCCACGAGGTCGAACTCGAGGTCCGGGTCGCGCGGCACGTCGTCGCCGTCGAGGCGGGTCACGACGCTGTAGAGCGCCGCGGCCTCGACGGTGTGGGGCGCGAGCTCGCGGGTGCGGACCTCGCCCGGCCCCTCCCGCACGTCCAGCGAGACGGCCTCGGCGACGCGGTCGGCCATCGCCTCGGGGTCGTCGGTCCAGACGCTCGTCTCGTTTGTCAGCTCGCGGCGGATGAGTTCGGCCTCCAGCGAGAGGTTCGTCAGGTAGCGGAACTCGTGTTTGTTGAGCCGGCGCTTGAGCGCCTTCAGCGGGTCGCGACCGTTCCTGTCGGCGTACTTGTCGAGTTCGGCGTCGAGGTCCGGGTTCGAGATGATGACGAGTTGAGTGTCGATGTCCATCCCGATTCCCTTGTCCAGTTTGACGTGGCCCTCGTCGGGGACGTTCAGGAGCTTCTGGAGCAGGTCGGCGTGCTGGGTGGCGTCCTCGACGATGGTGAGGAGGCCGTTGCCCTGCGAGAGCACGCCGTCGTAGCTGAACGCCTGCGGGTTCTTCCGCCCGCGGGAGTTCAGTTCGCGGAGCATGCTCGGCATCCACGACCCCACCAGTCGCTCCTTGGGCGAGCCGTCGTCCTCCGAGTGGAGAACCCCGACGCCCCGGCCGACGTCGACGACGTAGTTCTTCACCCGGAGGTGTTTCGGGTCGGTGACGGCGCTGAAAAGGTCGGGTTTCCCCGCCCGGCGGAACTCCTCTTCGAGGTAGGTGTACGCCTCCAGACAGAACGGGTCGAGGTCCTCGTCCACGTCGATGGGGATGTGGTCGCCGTTCCTGCTGTTGAGGTCGGCGAGCAGTCGCTTGCGCACGTCGGCGGGGAACACCGAAAGCGGGTGCGACTGGACCGGGCTCTCGTACCAGTCCTCGTCGTCGGCGTCGACCTCGCCGCCGTAGGACAGCCCGCGGGTGTCGTCGGCGTTGGCGACGTTCCACTCGACGGTGTAGCGCCGCCCCGCGTCGGTCTTCGAGTACTCCCGGAGGCCGTTGATGAGACAGCGTTTCAACTCGGATTTGCCCGTGGCCGTCGGGCCGTCGAACCAGACGATTTTCTCGGCCTTGCCGCGGTCGGCGGCGATGGTTCGCAGGTCGTCGACGAAGGCGTTGAGCACCTCCGTGTTGCCGAGTACCGCGTGCTCGCCGTCGTTTGCGGGGTCGTCGAAAAAGCGGTAGCGCTCTTTCTTCTCGCCCTGTTCGACCACCTGTCGGGTCCCCATCGACTCGATGGCTTCCAGGAGGTACTTCGACGCGTGGGAGGCGATAGACGGCGACTCGAACGCGGCGTCGACGTACTCGCCGAGGCTCATCGGCTCCTCGTAGGTGCCGCGGAGCGCCTCGTCGGCCTCGCGGATGTAGTCTCGCATGGTCACCCCTCGAGTTCGGTCTTCGCCACCTCCGCACCGGCGAACTCGAGCACCTCCCGTGCGCCGTCGCGCGAGTAACCCTGGTCGACGAGCGCGTCGATCCACGCGTTGCGCTCGTCGTCGTCGAGCTCGTTCGCGCTCACGAGCGCCGAGAAGTTGATGTTGTGCTTCTTGTCCTCCCAGAGTTTGCGTTCGAGGGCGCGGCGGAGGCGGTCGTTGTCCTGCGGGTTGAACGACGTGCCCTCGCGAGCGCGCCGGGAGACCCAGTTGGAGACCTCCTGTCGGAAGTCGTCCTTGCGGTCCTCGGGGATGTTGAGCTTCTCCTCGACGGCGCGGAGGAACTTCTCGTCGGGCTCTTGGTCGCGGCCCGTCAGTTCGTCTTCGACCGTCGCGTCGTCGATGTACGCCATGACGTGGTCCATGTACTTCTCGCCCTGCCGGCGAATCTCGTCGATGTCGTAGGCGAGGGCGTGGCGCACGTCCTCGATGGCGCGCTCTTTGTACTCCTCGCGGACCATCTCGAGGTAGCGGTGGTAGCGTTCGAGGTTCTCCTCGGGAATCGACCCGTGGTTTTCGAGGTTCTCTTCGAGGTGGGTGAAGGATGACAGCGGCGAGAGGTAGCCCCGGCCGCGGTGGGTCGCGTCCATGATGGCCTCGGCGATTTCGTCGCCGATGAACCGGGCGGAGACGCCGTCCATCCCCTCTGCGATGTCGGCTTTCTTCCCGCCCTCCTCGCGGAGTTTGCGCACGTCGACGTCGTCGCCGTCGTCCAGCTCGCCGTTGTAAGCCTTCGCCTTCTGGACGAGCGAGATGGTGTCGGAGTCGGGTTCGACGATGCGCGTCAGGACGCCGAACAGCCCGGACATCTCCAGGGTGTGCGGCTCGACGTGGATGTCGGGCACGTCGGCGTTCCGGAGCATTTTGCGGTAGATTTCGGCCTCCTGTTCGTATTCGAGGACGTACGGGAAGTCGATGCGCTTGGTCCGGTCGTTGAACGCCTCCATCTTCTCGTCGCCCTTCTTCTCGCGGTATTCGGGCATGTTCGTCCGGCCGACGATGACCTGGTCGATGTCGATTCGGGGGTTGTTCTTCGGCTTGATGGTCTGTTCCTGCGAGGCGTGCAGGAAGTCGTAGAGGAACTCGCGCTGGAGCTTCAGCAGTTCCTCGCCGGAGAAGATGCCGCGGTTCGCGTTACAGAACGCGCCGGCGTAGTCGAACGCCCGCGGGTCGGACTCGCCGTACACCGCGAGCTTCGAGTAGTTGACGTCGCCGGTGAGTTCGGTCTCGTCTTGGTTCTTCTTGTCCTTCGGCTCGAACGTCTCGATGCACTGGCGTTTGTTCTCGGAGGCGACGAGCCGGATGACTTCGATGTGGTTCTCGACGACCTCCTCTAAGTCGTCGTCGTAGTGGGCGAGCAGTCGGTCCATGTAGAACTCCGAGGCGGGGTCTAACGCCTGGTCGTTCCGGATGGTGTAGGGCGCGTCGAGGTTCTCGTTCAACTGCTCGATGACCACGTCGCGCTGTTCCTGCGGGAGCAACACGAGCGGGTCCTGATTCATCGGCGACTGGACCACGTCGTCGGACGGGTCCTGGTCGCGGATGACGTCGCCGATGTTCGTCCACCGGAAGGTGTACATCCGCCCCTCGTCGGACATGGTGTAGTCCTCGAAGTAGCGGCGGGAAATCCAGTCGAAGTGGGACTTCCCGGAGCCGACGGGGCCCAAGAGGAGTTTGATACGCTTTTCGGGGCCGAGGCCGCGGGCCCCCGATTTCACCTTGTTGACGAACTCGTGAATCGACTCGTGGACTTCGCGGCCGTAGAAGACGTTCTCTCCGTCGTGAAGGGGGTCTTCGGAGGCCATGAGGTACTCCACGACGCCCGCGTCCTCGTCGTAACGGGTGCCGTAGAAGTCGAACATGTCCGCCACGCGCTGGTGGGCGTTGCGAGCGATCTTTGGGTGGGCGTAGACCTCTTCCAAGTACCACGCGAAGCTCTTGGCCTCGCGGAGGTCCGCGGGCACGGAGTCTTTGTAGTGCTTGCTCAGGTCTGCGAGTGTTTCAATTTCGCCGGTCATTGTTCGTGGAGCCTCGTCGGACCAGCCGTCCGGAGACGACCGAGGGCGACGCGCCCGCGTTCGCGGGTCGCAGACGACACCTCCCGAGCCACGGACCCGCGGCGACAGACCGCGGGCGGTGAATCGAAGTGCGTCGCCGCCGCTACGCGCTCACAACAGGTCGGCGACGGGCGACAGAATCGGCGATTTGCGGACGATGCGTGACGGCTCGCTCGGCCCGGGGACCGAGACTATCAATCAATGAGGGGCGTTAACATATAACGCTTTCTGTGAGAGTAGTCAACTGATTGTCTCGAACGCCGACTAATCCAGATACGTACCACATCGAGTGACCCTCCAACTGGTCGACGTATGTCGATTTAATCGGCGGTTCAGTCGGTTGGCGGTCCCGTTAATCGGGTCGGTTGGGATTCATGTCGTCTGTGGTGGGTCGCTTTCGAAGGGCAGACCTGCCCCGGTCGAGGCGGCGTCGCGGCGTCGCGGCGACCGCGGGCGCGACCAGCAGACGCGGCGGAAGCGGGAAGGCTTAGGACGCCCGACGGACTAGCACGCCTATGACCGACCTGCCCGACGGGTGGACCCTCTGGAACGACGAACCCGAGGGGCGGCGCATCCTCGCGTTTCGGCCCGACGTGTTCAACGAGAGCGCCTTCCCCGCCGAGTGCATGCCAACCGTCTTCGTGTGGAACGGGTCGCGGGCGAACCGTCCGGGTGCGACGCAGATTCGCACCGAGACGTGGCACGCCGTGCTCTCTCTCGAACCCGAAATCGAGGTCGTCGTCGAGGCGTTCGACTCCCGCGAGGCGGCCGTCGAGGGCGCGACCGACATCGCCGGGCGGTTTTCCGACGGCGAGATAGACTACCGGAGCGCCTACCAGGTCCCCCGCGAGGACTACTTCGAGAAGCTCGACGAGCTGACCGGGCGGGAGCCTTAACCGCCTCGCAGGAGAATTCCCGCTATGACCTCCGTCACTCTCGTCGGTGCCCGCCTGACCGACCCCGGCACCGAGTTCGTCTACCACGGTGAATCGAGCGCCTGCGAGGGCTGTCCGTATCGCCGCCAGTGTCTCAATCTCACCGAGGGCGTCCGCTACCGGGTCCTCGACGTGCGGGAGAACACACAAGTCCTCGACTGCGCCGTCCACGACGAGGGCGTCCGCGCCGTCGAGGTCGAACCGGCCCCGGTCACGGCGAACGTTCCCTCGAAGGGCGCGTACGCCGGGAGCAAGGCCAGCCTGCAGGGTCCCTGCCCGCACACCGAGTGCCCGAGCCACGAGTACTGCGTCCCCGAGGGGGCGGAGTTCGACCAGGAGTACCGCATCCACGACGTGGTCGGCGACCCCCCGCACGACCACTGTCACCTCGACCGGAACCTGACGCTCGTCGAGTTCGAACCCGCCGACGAATAGGTTTTTGCGGTCTCCGATTCCGACGGGGTGACTCTACTCCTCGACGAGAGACGCGTCGCGCGGGGGAAACGAGAGAGCCGACCGACTACGGGAGCGTGCCGACCTTCTCGCCGGCGTAGCCAAAGATGTCCGCGTAGCCGTACGCCGAAAGGAGAATGGGGTAGAACTCGCGGTCGGCGACGAACCGCTCGGCGTCGGCGCGGGCGAACGTCTCGCCGGCGGCGACGGGTTCGAAGTTGGTCGCGTGGACCTCGTACTGGTCAGCCGGCGGCTTGGGAAGCCGTTCGAGCAGGCGGAACACGTCGAGGCTGTTCTCCTCGGGGACGCCGAGTTTCAGCCGGTCGTCTTCGGTCTGCGAGTCGGGTTCGTCGGGTGCGCCGCTCTCGCTTCCCCCGTCGCTCGCAACCGCGGGCGCGGGGAGAGCGTTGGTCGCGGTGAGGAACGCCCGGATGAGCCAGTAGGCGTTGTCGGCGGCTTCGTCGGACTTCTGGAGGCCGGCTTCGGCCTCGATGGTGTGGGCGTGTTCGATGAGGCGGCCCTCCGCAAAGTGGTTCGTCTCGACGGCCACGTCGACCGGGAGCCGGGGGAGAATCGACCGGGAGATGGCGTCGACGGCGTCCACGATGGCGAAGGGTTCGGCGTACGACTGGGTGGAGTGAATCGAGAAGGCCGTGGTGCCGCGGACCTCGCGGCCGAGGTCGTGGGCGAGGCGTCGCTCGTGGCTCTCGGCGTTTGGGTCGCCGGGGAACGCCCGGTTGAGGTCATCGTCGAGGTAGCGCTCGTCCGCCGCCAGCGCCTCCTCGTTGGCGACGATGAGCTTCACCGGCCGCTCGACGTCGGGGTCCTCCGCGACGAATCGCTCGATGGCACGAGCACCACAGGGCTCGTCGCCGTGGATGGACCCGACGACCGACACTTCCGGCGTGCCGTCACCGAGTTCGTAGATTCGCATTGCCCGTTTCTAGGACTGGACGCTAATGGACCTTTAGATTCTCCCGGTTCGCGCCGCTTTCGCGAACGCACGCGCCGAGACGGGCGGCGTGGGACAACCGCGACTCGCGGCCTGACGCGGTCAGTGGTCGAGTTCCTCGGCGTACTCGTAGTCGGCGGGGTAGGCGGTCGCGCGGTGTCCGTCGAGGGCTATCTGCCAGCCGTGGAGCGCCGTCGGGTCGTCCAGCGCCGCCCGGAGGGTCTCGCGCACGTCGTCCACGTCGACGCCGTAGAAGTCGTCCGGGACGCCGCGAATGTACTCCAGCGCCGTCTCGAACAGCGACCGCATCCCGCATCGTTCTCGAAGTCGAAGTGTTTGTACGCGCCGGCGGCGACCTGCACCATCCCGTGGAGGAAGGCGCTCTCGGCGGTCCCCGCGCCGTAGTTGTACCACTTGTCTTCGAAGATTGACTGCGTAAGTGTAAAAATTCTAAGAATTATGGTGAGCGGACATGATGGTGAGCACCCGGCCCGTGCGTTTCGTCCGTTTGGGACGAGGTGAACGCAAGCCGGAGCCGCGGGAGTGCGGCCCCGGACTCAATCAAGTGACAACGAACCCGACCAAGACGCACCGTGAGTGAGTCTTTGGGTCCGCGTTGCCCTTGCGGGCACGTGAGTCCACGGCCGGCGACTATAAAGAGGCTCGAGATTAACCGTTTTCTGACACTTACAAACCACTTTACAACGCTATCTCGGACGTATTGATGTTTGATTTATGAAATATCTCCGCATGGCCTCAACCATGTCGCAAGACAACACCGACCGACACCGCGGGCACCGAACGCACCGAGAGCATGAGCAGGAGCATGGCGGACCCCTCCGAGGTTGAGGCGGCCGTCAAGTCCGCGTGGGGCACCGAGGGGACCACGCCAAGGCGGCCACGGTGGAGAAAGAGGCCGCCCGCGTGTTTCGGTGGCAATCGGAGTGGCGTATGACCTCGGAGCTTGAGGACCTCCTTGAGCGAGTCGAGGATCTTGAGGAGCGCGGAGCAAGAAAAAAATCTCTCTCGGCCGGCCCCCTCGGCGGACACCACGAAAGTATGGGTCCGCGTGCACGAGGGGATACGCTCCGATTTAGAGGCGTGGGTCGCGGACCCCGAGAACAACGCGCAAAAGCACGAGGTGCTCCGGGCGATTATCAAAGAGCGGCTCAAGGGTGGCCGCGCCCGGCGGACCGAGGAGAAACTCGCCAGCGTGGTGGACACCGCCGAGGGCCTCTTGGCCGAGGTTAATCCCAACTCCGAGGACGGTCTCACTCACCGGGAGAAAGTCACGTTGGCTATCGCCAGCAACCTCGGTGAGGCCTTTGATGAGGAGACCCTTTCCGGTACGATTGACGCCGAGACCTCGGGGAGCGACTACTACCACGAGGAGTATGCTCCGAGGGTCATTGAGCACAAAGGCGTGAGGTGGTGGGAGAAACAGCACAGGCCAGACGTGTTTCTTGCTCTCGACGTGTGGGACGCCAAAATGACCACCGAGATACTCCGTAACCTCGGTGGCACCGTGGAGGGCACCGGCGAGTCGCCACCGCCACCGTTCACCAAAGCCGAGTTTACTCAAGCCGCCAAGGCCGCGGGTATTGAGGAGTCTGATTGGAACCGGGAGACCGCCAACAAATACCGGGAGCGGGTGCTTGACCGGATTGAGTTTGCGTGGAATCCCGAGACCGAGCGGTTTGAGCCGGGTGACGGGGATACGCCGGACGCACCACACGGCCGAGACACCGAGGAACCGGCCGCCGAGGCGGAAATGGACGCGCTCATGGCCGCCGAGGTGGCGACGGACGGCGGGAGGGACCGGCCTTGAGCCGTCCCGAGTTGGCCCTCGGCACCTACGCGGTGCACCGTTGCGAGACGGTGCCGGCCACCCGTGACGCGCCGGCCGTGCACGTGGTGCTCCCGCCCCGCCGGCCGGGCGAGACGCCGCTCTCGGACCTCCGGGACGCCGGGCACCGCGTGGTGGCCTACGGGGTGCTCCCCGAGGAGATACCGGAGTGCTCCGAGGCCGAGAGCTATCCGGGGTGCGAGCACCTTCTTGTCACGTCGGTCCGGGAGTAGGACCTCGGCCGGCTCCACCCGTTACCGTTCGGCCAACCGACGCCGAAACTCCACCATGTCCCGCGGGTGTTGGTGGTCTCGTGCCCATTGCTTGACCTCGACCGCTCCGTCGCACCGCTCCGCCGTCTCGCAAATCGTGCACTTGGCGGTAACGCCAATCACCATGATGGGGTTGTCCGTCTCGGGCATTTCGTCGGCGTATTCCATACGCGGGATGTTACCGTGACGACAAATAAAGGTCCGTTGCGGGATTAGCCGGCCGTCCGACGGGGTTACGTGAGTGGGGCCCAAAGTTGGCCCCATGAACGACCACACCCGAGACGACACCGTAGGTCCGCCGACCTCCGGCACTCCGACCGGGTGGGACGCCGACCGCGGGCCGTCAAACGGGTGGGAGCACGGCACGCTCCGGCGGGCCGTGATTCACGGCGTGCGGCTCTACAACTCGGGGGAGTTTCACGAGGCCCACGATTGTTTTGAAGCAGAGTGGTATAACTACGGGAGCGGCACCATGGAGAGCGCGTTTCTCCACGGTATGGTGCAGGTGGCCGCGGGAGCGTACAAGCACTTTGACTTTGAGGATGACGCCGGTATGCGCTCCCTCTTTGAAACCGCCCTCCAATACCTCCAAGGCGTGCCTCGGGACTACTACGGCGTGGACCTACTCGACGTGCGGACCACGCTCACCAACGCGCTCAATGACCCGACGGTGCTCCACGGGTGGGAGATTGAGCTTGACGGGGAGCACCCGGTGGCGCGAGAGGTGGACCGAGAGTATGCCGAGGCGCTTGAGTGACCGTTACAATTTGTTCACACCTTACAAACCAATTTCGAAGCAGTCGCAGTCGTGGCTCTCGTGGAAGTCACCGGAGTTGAACAGGCGAACGCCGTGTTCGACCGCCCGCCGGAGCGTCGCGTGCTCCCACGTCCGCAGTTCGTCGTCCCACCCCGACGGGTTGCCGAGCGGCGGGGCGACGCTCGGGTCGCGGGTGTGTTCGTCCATGTAAGTCAGGGCGACCGGGAGGCCGGTAACTCCATCGGTGGCGCAATCGGTCGCGCGGTTTTTCGTGCTGGCGCGACAACGGTCGGGCGTGACGGACGCGATAGCATGCACTTACTGCGGGAGCGACGTCCGGCGTCACGACCCCGTCTTCGTGGAGGAACTCGAAGCCGGAACTCGCGTGGCGGCAGGCGCGTTCTGCAACTACGCGTGTCTTTCGTCGCACATCGACGCGGCGGGGCTCGCAACCGGCGCGTCCTGCGAGTGGCGGCCGGAGTGAGTGTCGTCGGCGGTTTCCTCGTCGCCGAGCAGTTCGGCGGCGTCGTCTGACGTTTCGCAACGTTTTAGCGGGCTCCCTGTCGTACTTGAGTACGCGCGAGGGTAGCTAAGTCAGGAAAAAGCGGCGGACTCAAGATCCGCTCCCGTAGGGGTCCGTGGGTTCAAATCCCTCCCCTCGCACTTCTGCCGAAAAACGACGCGATGAGCGGTGAGTGCGCCCCGCAGGCTTCGACTCGGGGGAGCGTAAGCGACCGTGGTGGACCCCCTTCCGGGGGCGAGCAGACGGACGCCGAGCAGGACCGTCGTGCCGATATAAACCCGGCCGCTCGACCGCCGACGCCGTCTGTTCTACTCCCGCGAGTTTCTCGGCCACGCCGCCGCGACAGGGACGCCACGCGTCTCCAGAGATATCCCGAACGATTCATCATGAACAGACCACGTTTCCGGTGAAAACAGCCGGATGGGAGTCGACCGAGAACGACATTCGACGACGAATTCGACTGACCTATCGACCGAACTGACTATCGGTTTTCGCTGACTTCCCCAAAAATATCAGAAACATTCATTATGTTATCGGGCCTACCGTAGTGTTGCCGGAAGCGCAAGGACGCACCGGATGACCAAACCGAATCTGTCGGGCGACGTGAAAGGCGTCGACGACGGTACGCATCGCAAGATGTGGAGGAATGGAATCGACACGAACACCGAGTCTTTCGTAACAGGAAGACGAGGTCAAAGTGCCGAAGAGGAACCGAAACAGCCCCGTAACCGCTCTGCGAGCGAGTGGCAGGAAGACCAAGTACCGGACCACGAGGAATTGGAGTTCGGGAACTCGGCGCAAGCCGAAAACGGTCGTGAGGGCTGTGGAAAACGTCTTCCGTCCGGGTTCTAATTGCGGATTCTGGCTTTTCCGTTATTTACCCTCCGAGCGAGCGGTTCGCCTCGTGGGGGCGCGCAGTTCACGACTCGTCGAGTCGGCGGTGCGTCGGCGGTGCGTCGGCGACGACGTTACGGGCGAACCAACTGGCTCATCAGTCGGAGATACTCCGAGGCGACGAGCGGTTCGTCGGCCGCGGTTCGCTCGACGGCCGTCACGCCGTGCTTCAGTTTCTCCTTGAGCGGACTCGGGGGTACCTTGTGGCCGAGCACGCGTGACGCCGTCTCGACGTGTTCCAGCGCGGTTTCGGCGTCGCCGGCTCTGACCGCCGTTCTGGCGTCGTCGAAGGACGCCTCGAGCGACTCGCGGACCCGCGCCGGGAGGTCGATAGCGTCTGACACGCCACGAGATAAACCGTCCATCGACATAAGCCACCGGGCCGCGCCACCGTCGGGTCGGTGGATATAGGCACCTGCCGGTCCTGCCACGCTCATGAACGAACTCGACGCCCGAGCGGACCGGGCACAGCGCGCGGCTCGAGATGGCGGCGCGGTCGCGCGGCGCGCCTTCAGAACCGGCGTCGCCGTCGAGACGAAAGGCGGGAAGACGGACGTGGTCACGCAGGCCGACAGGGACGCCCAGCGCCGCGTCATCGACCGAATCCGCGGCGCGTTCCCCGACGACCCCATCGTCGGTGAGGAGGACGACGAGCTCAAGTCGGTACCCGAGACGGGGCCCGCGTGGGTCGTCGACCCCATCGACGGGACGAACAACTTCGTGCGCAACGTCCCGGTCTGGGCGACCGCGGTCGCCGCCGTCCGCGACGGCGACCCCGTCGCGGCGGCCAACTACCTGCCCGCGCTCGACGACTGCTACGCGGCCGACGACGAGGCGGCCTACCGTAACGGCGAGGAGATTTCGGTGAGTCGGCGCGACGACCCCGAGACGTGTACGGTCTGTCCGACGTTCTGGTGGGACTACGACGCCCGCGACGAGTACGCCGCGGCGGCCCGCGCCATCGTCACGCGCTTCGGCGACCTGCGGCGCTACGGGAGCATGCAGGTCGTGCTCTCGTACGTCGCCGACGGCTCGCTCGACGGCGTCATCACGAACAAGCGGGCGAACCCGTGGGACTCGGTCGCCGGCGCACACCTCGTTCGGATGGCTGGCGGCACGGTCACCGACCTCGACGGCACCGAGTGGCGACACGACTCGGAGGGCCTCGTCGCCTCGAACGGGCGCGTCCACGACGCGGTGCTCGAGGCGGCGCGGGAAATCGACGGGCGGTAGCACCGCCGGGAGGCGGTCGGCCGATTCCGGCAGGGTGGGGCCGTCGAACCCCACCGCGGACGTGCGCGAGTTCTCATCCGCAAGTGCGAAGTCACCCCCATTGGAAGGGATAGCATGGACCTCGACGCGACGGACCGGGCGATTCTCCGGATTCTGATGGAGGACGCGCGGACCCCGTTCAGCGAAATCGCCCGCAGAATCGACATGTCGAGCGCGACGGTTCACGACCGGGTCGGTCGGATGGAAGACGCCGGCGTCATCGAGGGCTACCACGCCCACGTCGACCCGCGGGAGGTCGGGCTGGGCACCTCCGCGCTGGTCGGCTTCCGAGTCAAACAGGGCCGCGAGAAGGAGGCGCTCCAACAGCTCCGCGACATCGACGGCGTGCAAGAGATCAACCTCACCACCGGCGAGTGGGACGTGATGCTCCGGGTGTACGCCGAGGACACCGACGCCCTGCGCGAACTCATGTTCGACCACATCGCCGAACTCGACGGCTTCTCGCGGTCACAGACGATGGTCATCCTCGGGACCGAGTACGACGACCCGGTGTTGCCGATTCGCGAACCGGACGACGAGGACTGAGCACCGCCCGACCGGGGCCAACATCGCCGTCGTCGCGTGCACAACGCGTGCGGGAGACCGGAACCCTCAACAGGCCCGCCGTCGGGGTATCGGCTATGGCAACGGAAGCAGAGCGAATGGGTCTCGACTCCGAGCGCCTCTGGGGACTCGGCGTCGCGGCCATCCTCGTCGCCCTCGTCGGCGGGTCGCTCGCGTTCCCTCGCGTCGTCTACGACGGCTTCATCTGGCACTACTTCTGGGGCCCCGTCCAAGCCGACGCGAACTCGGCCGTCTGCGCGGTTCGCGCGAACGGCGTCACGCAGTACCTCGACACGGCGTCGGCCTGTGCCGCCGCGGCCGAACCCGTCGCGTACCCCGGCTACACGCTCGTCTCCGAGGTCGGCTACATGGTCACGCTCGTCATCGCGCTCTCGGGCGTCGTGTTCCTCCTCCGCCGCCTCGACATCGGCGAGAGCCCCCGGTTCTTCTACGCCCTCTTCCCGTTCATGCTGTTCGGCGGCGCGTTCCGCGTGGTCGAGGACGCCAACGACGCCCCCGGCGTCGCCGACGCCCTCATCACCTACCCGCTGAACACGCTCGTCATCAGTCCGGTCATCTACGTGACCGTCTTCGCAATCACGCTCGTCGCCGTCGTCGGGAGCGTCCTCGCCGAGCGGCGGGGCCTCGTCGACGACTACGTGAAACCGCTGTTCGGGGCCGGTGCCGCGGTGCTCGCGGTCACGCTCGGCTACCTCCTGTGGGCCGGTCACACCGGCGCGCAGGGCGCGACGTTCTACCCGCAGGTGCTCGTCGTCATCCTCGCCGGCGCGACGCTCACCGCCGCGGCGACGTGGTGGCTCGTCGAGCGCTTCGCCCCCGAAATCAACGAGGGAACCGGATACATCGGCCTCGTCGTCATCTGGGGCCACGCCGTCGACGGCGTGGCGAACGTCGTCGGCCTCGACTGGATGACCGCGCTCGGCGCGGGGCACAACCTCGTCCCGAAACACCCGGTGAATCAGGCGGTCGTCGACGTCACCGCCTCCACGCTCCCCGAGTCGGTGGTCGCGGTCACGGGCGACGCGTGGCCGTTCCTGCTCGTCAAGCTCGTGGCCGCGACGGCCGTCGTCTGGGTGTTCGACGAACAGATATTCGAGGACAGCCCGCGGTACGCGATTCTGCTCCTCATCGCCGTCCTCGCGGTCGGTCTCGGACCGGGGAGCCGCGACATGCTCCGCGCGACGTTCGGCGTCTAATCGACCCGCAGTCTCCCGCTTTCAGGCCCCGTGTTCGCTCTCCCGACGAATATTCAAGTACCGAGCCGCGGCCACCACCGCTATTCTGTGACGCAGGCCGCGCGGCGGCTCGCGGGTGTCCGGCACACCGCCGCGCGGACTCGATTCGGCCCGCCTGCCACGCGGCCACCCGTGCCGGCTGTCAGCTACGACGCCCACGAACCAGACCCGCCAGCTACGGGAAGGGATGGAACTCGCGGTCCGGCCGCGGTTCGAAACCGAGGTCCCGCGGCACCGACTCGGCGCGGTCGGCGAAGTACGGCTCGCCGATGAAAAGCGGCTGTGCATCCGGGAGGAGCACGCGGACCGCCTCGAAGCCGAGGCGCGCCACGTCGCCCGGGGTGGTCCGCGCCGCGTACGCGTCGAGGCCGGCGTCGGCGACCGCCGAGACGACCGCGTCGAGTTCGGCCGCGCCCTCGGGAGGCTCGTCGGGACCGACCGAGTCAGCGGGGATGGTCGCGTCCGGCGAGACGAACGTCCGTGCGGGGTTCGGGAAGTCGGCGTAGGTCGCAATCGCGCCGCCCTGCGTCGCGGCCTGCTCCGGTCCCATGGCGCGCAGTTCAGTCCAGTTCTGGAGCGCCTCGGCCAGCGCGGAGCGAGCGGCGCGGTTCGCGTCGAGGTCCGCGCCGGAGCCCATGGCGAACTTCGGCCACTCCCCCTCGCGGTGGACCGCCACCGCCACGACGGGCACGTCCACGTCCTGCGTCACGAGGAGCGCCGTCACGTCTAACGACTCCGAGCGGGCGCGGGCCGCCAGCGCCTCGAACGTCTCGTCGGTCACGTCCAGCCCGAGCGGGTCGAACGTCGAGTACCACGCGAGCATCGTCGCGTCGCGCTCGACGACTTCGTAGAGCCCCGAGAGAATCGCCTCGGTCCCGGAGTTTCCGAGGCCGAGGCCGGTCGTAATCGAGGGCTTGTGTCGCTCCGCCGGCGGCGGGTAGTGGACGAACTCCGCCGGGAGCGAGACGGTCCCCCCGGTCGCGAGGTCCTCGCCTTCGACCCACTGAATCGGCTCTTCGGGGTCGGGGTCGCG
The DNA here is from genome assembly GCF_042663345.1 of Haloferax chudinovii. Classification (NCBI taxonomy): domain Archaea; kingdom Methanobacteriati; phylum Methanobacteriota; class Halobacteria; order Halobacteriales; family Haloferacaceae; genus Haloferax; species Haloferax chudinovii. Next base: position 333,521 of record NZ_JBHTAB010000001.1, on the reverse strand, counting down.
GAAGGAGTCGGGCGTGACGAAGCGACTCGGCGGCACCGCGGCCGGCCGGGACGCCGCGGGCGCGACGGCGAACTCGCTGGTTCGGTAGACGCCCGCCGAGTAGCGTTCGAGCGCCTCGCCGAGCGCCTTCATGTAGGCCTCGTCCCAGCCGGCGGCCGCGCCGCCCGCGAGTTCGGCCGCCCGAGCGTCGGCGTACACCGTCGTGTCCGCCGTCTGTGCGACGTAGTACGGAAGCGGGAACGACTCGCGCTCGCCGACCTGCGTGACGATGCCGACGCGGTCGTCGACCGCCGACTCGGCCCGCGTGAGCGCGTCGTCTAACTCGACGGCGCGGAAGTCGCGGTCGAGGGTCCGGTCCCGCTCCGTCGGCGACGGCGTCGGGAGAAACGACCGCTCGGGACCCGGAACCTCGACGACGGTCCCGGCCACGTCGTCGCCCGAGAGGAGCGCGATGCCGCGTCGCCCTGCCACCGCGCCGGCGAGTCGAACGGCCGCGCGGTCGCCGCCGGGGCGGCCGTCCGACTCCGTGGTGGACGCGACCCGCGCCCGGAGGTCCGCGAAGTCGGCGCTTGCGGGGTCGAACGCCGAGACGGCCGCGTCGAGGTCGGCCACGGCGTGACCGCCGACGCCGCCGATTTCGACCGCGAGCCACCGCGAGGCGGCGGCGTCGGCCGCGCCGAAGGCGTCGCTTCCGGCCGCGGCAACGACGAATCCGAGGTCGAACGAACCGAGCGAGTCGGGGGCCGTCTCCGCGACCGTCGCGTCGATGTCGGCGCACGCCGCGCGAATCGACTCGGCGGCGGGACCGCTCCCGACGAGTCCGATGTCCATGCGCGCGACGAGGAGAGACGGAGGGAAAAAGCGAGGGGGTCGCGGTCGGCTACGCGTCGAGCAGTTTCTGGGCCTCGTCGGCCAGTTCGTCCGCGCTGGCGGCGACGAGTTCGTCCGCGCCGAGCTTCAGGCGGAGCCGCGGACGGCCGACGTCGATGGGGACTTTTTCGGTGTCGATGAGGCCGAGTTCTTCGAGCTTCGTCTTCGTCCGGGAGAACGTCGCCTTGCTGGCGATGCCCACGTCCTCGCCCCACTTCGAGATGTCGTAGAGGAGGACCTCGTTGCGGGCGGCGACGAGAAGCGAGATGGTCACCTCGTCGAGGCCGTCGCCGTCGCCGCGGGCCGACGACAGCGAGGCGAGCACGGCGTCGAAGTCGGCGAGGGTCTCCTCGCCGATGTCCTCGCCGAGCGTCTCGCGGACGCGCGACAGCGGCGGGGTCCGGAGCTTGAACTCGGGGGCGTTCTCCCAGTGAGTCTGGTGGGCCTCGAACGCCGTCTCGACGAACGCCTCGTCGTCGGTGACGAGGCCGGCGACCTTCCCACCGGCCGCGACGAGCGCGACGACCGAGTTCGGCGTGACGAACAGCGTGTTCTCGACCTCGTCGGTGGCGGTCCGCATCGAGAGCGCGCCGTCGGCGACGAGGTTCGCGGCGTTCGAGGCGACGATGAAGTCGTCGAGGACGTCTTTCAGGATGCCCTCGTCGGCGACGAGACGGATTTCCGGGAGGTCGTTGGCGACGTCGGTCGCCACGGCGACGAGTCCTTCGATGACTTCGGCGGTCGGATTCGCGACCAGCACCTCGTCTTCCGAGGAGGAGAGGACGGACTGGATGATGTCTTCTACCCCCTCTGCGAGTAGATTAGAACGAATAGCCATAGCTTGAATATCGCCAGTAATATATTTAATATTAACGCAAGACGACCGGCAGAACGTATTCGAAATCGGGTTGTAACAACGCTGTATCGAGCGAATTGAGCGATACGTTTCAGAAATTTTACTCCAACAGAACAGTGGGAAAATCGAATTCGAACCGGCTGACTCGGTCGGGAAGAAGTCGTCGCCCGCGAGGGCCGCCCCGAGCGGTCGACTCGGGTCGGAGACACGTCGGCGACGGGTGGCATCACGCGTTCGTGTATCTGTTCACGGTAGCACGCCACAGAATATACACGGGTATGTAACACAACACCGGCAGGCGTAGCCAAATGGGACACATTTATGCCGTGATTGGACCGGATACTACGTATGGACTACAGCCACGTCCGCGACGTCGACCCCGCCGTGGCAGACGCCCTCGACGGCGAGGTCGAACGCCAGCGCGACACGCTCGCGATGATCGCCTCGGAGAACCACGTCAGCGAAGCGGTCCTCGAAGCACAGGGGAGCGCGCTGACGAACAAGTACGCCGAGGGCTATCCCGGCAAGCGCTACTACGCTGGCTGTGAGTACGCCGACGACGTGGAGAACCTCGCCGTCGAGCGCGCAAAGGAGCTCTGGGGCGCGGAACACGTCAACGTCCAGCCCCACTCCGGCACGCAGGCCAACATGGGCGTCTACCTCGCCATGCTCGACCCCGGCGACAAGATTCTCTCGCTGGACCTGACCCACGGCGGCCACCTGAGCCACGGTCACCCGGCGAACTTCACGGGCAAGCTCTACGACGTCGAACAGTACGAGGTCGACGCCGAAAGCGGCTACATCGACTACGACCAACTCGCCGAGACAGCCGCGGAGTTCGAACCGGACATCATCGTCTCCGGCTACTCCGCGTACCCGCGGGCCGTCGAGTGGGAGACGATTCAGGAGGTCGCAGACGACGTGGACGCGCTCCACCTCGCCGACATCGCCCACATCACGGGGCTCGTCGCCGCCGGCGTCCATCCCTCGCCGGTCGGCGTCGCCGACTTCGTCACCGGCTCGACCCACAAGACCATCCGCGCCGGCCGCGGCGGCATCATCATGTGCGACGAGGAGTACGCCTCCGACATCGACAGCGCCGTCTTCCCCGGCGCGCAGGGCGGCCCCCTCATGCACAACATCGCCGGCAAGGCGGTCGGCTTCAAAGAGGCGCTCGAACCCGAGTTCGAGGAGTACGCCCAACAGGTCGTCGACAACGCGAAGGCTCTCGCCGAGACGTTCGAAGACCACGGCCTCAGCGTCGTCTCGGGCGGTACCGACACGCACCTCGTGCTCGTCGACCTCCGCGATTCGCACCCCGACCTCACCGGCGGCACCGCCGAGGAGGCGCTCGAATCGACGGGTATCGTCCTCAACGCGAACACCGTTCCCGGCGAGACGCGCTCGGCGTTCAACCCCAGCGGCATCCGCGCCGGCACGCCCGCGCTCACCACCCGCGGCTTCGGCGAGGAACAGATTCGCGAAGTCGGCGAGCTCATCGTGCAGGTCGTCGACGCCCCGGAGGACGACGACGTGCTCGCGGCGGTCTCCGAGCGTGTGCAGGAACTCTGCGACGCCAACCCGCTGTACGAGTAAGCGACGCCCGCGGGCGACCACCGCCGCGGCCCGGCGCGTTCAGTTTTTCAAATCCCTGTCTCGAGTAACACTATTAGTCGCGCCGCCGTATCGCCGTCCGACATGGCTCCGATTCGTCGGCTCGTTCTCGACGTGTTGAAACCGCACAGCCCCTCGACGGTCGAAGTCGCCCGCGAGGTCGCCGACGCGGCCGGCGTGGCCGGCGTGAACGCGACGCTCCTCGAAACCGACCGCGAGGTGCAGAACCTCAGACTCGTCGTGGAGGGCGAGGCCGTCGACGCCGACGAGGTCGAACGTCGCGTCCGCGACCTCGGCGGGACAGTCCACTCGGTCGACGAGGTGGTCGCGGGCGAGGAACTCGTGGCGTACCGGAACCAGCCGCAGGACCCGTCGCCGTCGTGATGTCGGCTCGGCTCGCCTCGCTCCTGCGCGACGACCGCGTCCGCGCCATCTCTCGGCGGTACTTCGTCTCGAACGGCTTCGACGGGGCGCTGACCTGCATCGGCCTCGTCATCGGCGCGTACCTCACCGGCGTCACGGAGGGGCTCACGGTCGTGAAAATCGGCGTCGGCGCGGCGGTGGGACTGACCACCTCCGGCGTCTGGAGCGTCTGGGAGATAGAGCGCGCCGAGAAGCGGGCCGAACTGGGCCGCATCGAGGACGCCATGCTGACCGACCTCGGCGGGACCGGGGTCGAACGCGACAAGGTCGCGGCGCGGGGAATCAACGCGGCCGCCAGCGGACTCGGCCCGCTCGTCGGCATCGTCGTCCCGCTCCTCCCGTTTCTCGCGGTTGGAAACCCGCTGTCGATGACGTGGGCGACGCTCGTCTCGGTCGGCCTCGGGACGGGCATCCTCTTTTCGTTCGGCGCGTACATGGGGTCGATATCGGACCAGCGGTGGTACGTCGCCGGCCTGCGGATGGCGCTGGCAGGCGTCGCGGTGGCGGCCGTGAACCTGCTGTTCGGCTGAGAGACAATCGACACAGACGTGTATATTTTGGCTATGTTACGGCCGAGAATACGCACGAATCCGAATCTTTGAAATGGTCGGGGCGCGCTGTCTGAGACAATGACGACCATCATCGACGGCAACGCCGTCGCCGAAGAGGTTCGAGACGGGCTGGCCGACGCCATCGACGCCCTCGACGAGGCGGGCGTGAAGCCGGGTCTCGCGACCGTCCTGATGAGCGACGACCCCGCGAGCGAGACGTACGTCTCGATGAAACAGCGCGACTGCGAGGAGGTCGGTATCGAGGCGTTCGACTACGAGCTCGACCCCGAGACGCCGGCCGACGAGCTGTACTCGCTCGTCGACGACCTCAACGACGACGACGAGGTCCACGGCATCCTCGTCCAGATGCCCGTTCCGGACCACGTCGACGACCGGACGGTCCTCCGCCGCATCGACCCCGCCAAGGACGTCGACGGCTTCCACCCCGAGAACGTGGGCCGCCTCGTCGCCGGCGACGCCCGCTTCAAGCCCTGCACGCCCCACGGCGTCCAGAAGCTCCTCGCCGCCGCCGACGTGGAGACCGAGGGCGCGGACGTGGTCGTCGTCGGCCGCTCAGACATCGTCGGCAAGCCGATGGCGAACCTGCTCATCCAGAAGGCCGAGGGCGGCAACGCCACGGTCACGGTCTGCCACTCGCGCACGGACGACCTCGCCGCGAAGACCCGCGAGGCCGACATCGTCGTCGCCGCCGCGGGCGTCCCCGAACTCGTCACCGGCGACATGCTCTCGGAGGGCGTCGTCGTCATCGACGTGGGCGTCAACCGCGTCGACGCCGACAACGAGAAGGGCTACGAACTCGTCGGCGACGTGGAGTTCGACTCCGCGAAAGAGAAGGCCAGCGCCATCACGCCCGTCCCCGGCGGCGTCGGCCCGATGACCCGCGCGATGCTCCTCTGGAACACCGTGAAGGCCGCCGCCGAGGCCGAGGGCGTCGACGTCGACCTGCCCTGAGTTCGGAACGGGAGACCACGGGCTGATTCGGCTCTCGTGCGGGCGCTGACGTCCGCCCACCCCACGTTTCTCACTCGTGAGTCGCCACGAGCAGTCGGTCACCGTCTCGCCGGACGCAGAATCGGGTGTCGGCGTCCACGTCGAAACTGTGCGCGTTTCGGTCGGAGATGAGCAGTTGCGAAAAGCCGTCGCCGCAGGCCGGACAGGCCACGCCGTCGCGGTTCTCGACGAGCGTGGTCTCGCCGTCGTCGCGGAGCAGTTTCACCCGGTGGCGCACCTCGTGGATGTCGAATCCGGCAGTCATCGTGGGCGAAGGGTCGCCGCGGGGCAAAAACGTTCGGTGAGCGCGGTGGTCGAGCGGCCTCAGAACAGCGACGCCAGCGTGTCGCGGGCCGACGCGAGCGCGTCGAGGTCGTCGTCGACGAGCGCGGTGTGGAGCTCGCGGGCGGCCTCGACGAGCGCCTCGGACTCCGAGAGCGAGACGGCTCCGTCGAGCGCTTCGACGCGCTTGCGGTGGTTCGAGAGGGTTTCGAGCGTCGTCCTGACCTCGGGGTTCGGGTTGTCGTCGAGCCACGTCGAGAGGTCGCGGCAGTAGGCGTCGATGGCCTCGGCGTAGGCGAGGCCGCGAGCGTCGGCCATCGAGTCGGGGACGGCGTCGTGGTCGGGTCGTTCGCCCTCGTCGGCGCGGCGGAGCAGGGTGATGACGTAGAGCTGTTCCTCGTCGGTGGGTCGGTTCGACCGGGCGACCACGTCGACCGCGTGGAGGAGTTCGTGGGCCGCGAGCGGGGTGTCGCCGAGCGGGAGCAGTTCGCCCCCGCGGATGTAGCCCGTCTGCCGGACGTAGTCGCGGAGGTCGGACTTCAGCGCCGGCGCGGCGTCCCGAATCGACCCGTCGCCGACGGCGGTGCGGTGCGCCGAGAGGTCCAGCTCGGCCTGCATGGCGGTGTGTCGCTCCCTGTCGCCGACGCCGACGCTTCGGAGGCTCCCGCACTGCGGGCACGACACGCTTCCCGTCTCGTAGTACGACCATCGGTGGTCGCACTCCTTGCACTCGCGCTCGCCGCGTATCTCCATGCGGTGCGATTCGTCCCGACGGCGCAAAAGCACGGCGACCCGGACCGGCAGGCCCCACGCCGGAGCGAGCGGTGCCCCCGAGGCGACCGCCGGGCTACATACGTCCGGCGACCCACCATCGACCCATGCGAAGCGAATCCGAGGTCCGAGAGCAGTACGAGTTCCTGACGGACGAACTCGAATCCGAGGAGATGCGACACGAGGGCGTCAGAAAGCTCATGACGCACTACAAGCGGGCGCTCGGTTGGGTACTGGAAGAGGAACACATGTGACTCACCCAATATAAACGTTCGAGCGGACCGGCATCCGGCGAGTATCCGGAATTCGACGCGTACGTGCCACGTAGACGGACAGTTAGTCGCGTTGTCAATGTTTGGCACGCGTCGTTATCTTTAAGTAAAACCGAACAGTAGCCGTAAGTGACGCTTCGCTTTGGAGGGCCGAAGCGTCAGCGGGGACCAATTCAGGGCGGCATGCCGTGCCGGAGATTTCCGGCACGGCTTGCTTTCCTTCTGCGCGAAACGACGACCCGAAACCGGTAGGTCCGTCTCTCTCGCCGTCCGTGAGCGGTGCCCTGTCGCACCGAACCTGTCGACAACCATACAGATGTCCCGTGAGCTACGTCGACACCCACGGAGTTCCGGTTCCGACAGCCCAGCCATGTTTATAGATAACAATTACCAAGATTGTTGCTGTGATTCGTTCGAGTCGTCCAGCTGTGGACATATCCAGTCGTCGAAACGGGTAGTTCGACAGATTAGTAATCTGGTCAACATAATCACGGCCGGGAGATTTCGGGGACTGGCGCGTTTTCGAGGGGAAATCGTCGGCCGAGGCCGATATGTTTATTTGAATTAGACAGTAACATACGAGTCGAATTTACCGATGTACGACCTGACAGGATTCCAGCGAGACCTGCTGTACGTCATCGCCGGTCTCGAAGAGCCGCACGGACTCGCCATCAAAGACGAACTCGAAGCCTACTACGAAAAGGAGATTCATCACGGGCGGCTCTATCCCAACCTCGACACGCTCGTCGAGAAGGGGCTTGTCGACAAGGGACAGCGCGACCGCCGAACCAACTACTACACGCTCACCCGCCGCGGTCGCCGCGAAATCAAGGCCCGCGACGAGTGGGAAGCGGAGTACGTCCCCGAAGACTTCGAGGCGTGAGCGGACGACTCGGGCTACCCGCCCGCGCCGGCGTCAGACGGCGATTGGGAGTCTCGACCTGACCTCGTCTCGTCTCGGTCGGTAAACGTCTCCGAAGCGTCAGACTCGCCTTCCACAGACCGGTCGGTTTCGGCTGTTTCTCGCGGCGCGTCGTCCGCCTCGTCGGCGGTTAGCTCCTCGACCGGCGGGCCGTCGACCAAGTGCCCCGGGTCCACCATGTACGGCCGAATCGGCTTTCCAGCCAGGAGCTCCGGCAGGACGAGTCGGGCGAAGTTCACGAACAACACGAGTATCATCGGCATGAGGAAGATGCCGTACCAGCCGAAAAGCAGTGGGCCGAACGTGTACGCGAGCATCACGGCCCCGACGTGGAGGCTCCGACCGGAGACGTACGGACGGAGCACGAGGTCGGGAATCGTGTCCACGATGACGAACGAGACGGCGGTGAAAAGCAGAACGAACCAGAGTCCGGGCGGGTTCGCAATCACCGCTTCGAGCCCCATGTAGCCGGCGACGGGGACGTAGACGAGCTTCATACCGACGACGGGGATGAGACTCGCGACGCCCGCGAGCAGACCGATGAGCGCCGGGGCGGGGATGCGGACGCCCGTCGGCGCGAGGACGTTCAAAAGCGAGTACACGATGACACCGATGGTGCCCGTGAGGATGGCGTTCAGGATGTTGCCGAAGAAGATGTTGTTGAAGTCGCGGTCCACGCCGCGCATGTAGGCTTCGAGGATGCCGTGGTCGTCGGCGAACATCGACTGGCCCCACCGTCGCAGGCGGTGACCGTCCCGGAGGAGGTAGAACGCGAACGCGATCATGACGAACAGATGAATCGCGCCGACGCCGAGAAAGGCGAACGTGTTGGCGGCGACGCTCAGCGAATCGAACACCGAGCTGACCGCCTCGGGCGTCAGCACCGACCGGAAGTCGTACTCCAACAGCGCCTGCGGGCTGGCGATTCCCTCCAACAGCGTCGGGTCGATGCCGTAGGCTTCGAGGTTGAGAGGCACCTCGTCGGTCGAGAGTCGGTCGGCGTACTTCAGGAACTCGCGGAGGGCGATGGTCGCGGCGTAGATGACGAGCCCGAGCACCGGAAGCGCGAGGGCGAAAAGCGCCACGGCGGCCGCGAGACTCGGGGGCTTCACCCGGCGACGAATCCGCCGGTAGATGGGCCGCGTGGCGTAGTAAATGAAGAGACCGAAGACGAACGTCCCGATGAAAGAGTAGAGGACGTAGGCGAGCGCGCCCGCGAGGACCAACGCGAGCGTCCACCACATCGCCCGGGAGCGCTGAATGTCACGGAGAGCCATACCCAATCACGGACGCGGAGGCGTCAAAAGCCTATCGCGGGAGCGACAGGTCACGACGGGACGCCGTCACGACCGGCCGTCGAAGCCGTCGTTCGCGCGGTGAAACCGACTGACTCGGCCGCACCGCGGCCGATATTGCATCAATAATAACGAATATCTTAACTCATGTGTCTCCGTACCGGGTCGCATGGACCGAGAGACGGCGGTGCCACGCGTCGATTCGATGCCCGGAGAGAAAGCGCGCGAGTGGGTCGAGTACCACCACGAACACGCCGCGCCGAGCACGTACGTCTACGACTTCGTCTGGGACATCACCGCGGAGTCGGAAGGCCCCTTCTGCACCGACGTCGACGGAAACGTCCTCCTCGATTTCACGAGCCACGTCGCGGCCGCGCCGCTCGGCTACAACAACCCGAAGCTCATGGACCGCATGGCCGAGTTCGACCTCGTCGACCCGACGAAAATCGCCGGCCAGGACTTCTACGTCAGCGACGGCTCCGCGCCCGGCGAGGAGCGACTCCCCGGCCCCGCCGCGCTCATGGACAGACTGACCGACCTCACGAGCCACTACGGGATGGACACGGTGTTCCTATCGAACTCCGGAGCCGAGGCCGTCGAGAACGGCATCAAAATCGCCTACGACCACGCCGACGGCGCGAAGTACGGCGTCACGTTCGAGGGCGCGTTCCACGGCCGCACTCTCGGCGCGCTCTCGCTCAACCGCTCGAAGTCGGTCTACCGGCGGCAGTTCCCCGAGATTTCGGGCGTCCTCGACGTGCCGTTCTGCGACGACCGGACCTGCTCGCCCGCGACGTGTTCCTGCGGCTTCTTCCCCGACGGCGATTCCGCCGTCTCTAAACTCCGACAGAAGCTCCACCCGAAGAAGGGCCACATCGACGCCGACGAGGTCGCCTACGTCATCGTCGAACCGATACAGGGCGAGGGCGGCTACCGCTTCCCCTCCGACGCCTTCGCCGAGGAGCTCGCCGCCGTCGTCGACGACTACGACCTGACGCTCATCGCCGACGAGATTCAGACCGGCGTCGGTCGCACCGGCGAGATGTGGGGGTCGGACCACTACCCCATCGAGCCCGACATCATCACCGGAGCGAAGGGGCTCCGCGTCGGCGCGACCGTCTCGAACGACGATATCTTCCCCGAGGAGACCTCGCGGCTCTCCTCGACGTGGGGCGCTGGCGACATCGTCTCGTCGATGCAGGGCGTGTTCACGCTCGACGCAATCGAGGAGTACGACCTGCTCGACAACGCCGTCGCCCGCGGCCGGCAGTTCGTCGAGCGGATGCGCGACGACGCTCCCGAAACCGTCGTCGACGTGCGCGGCAAGGGCCTGCTTCTCGCCGTCGAGTTCGACACCAAGGAACGCCGCGACGCCGTGCAGGAAGCCGCCCTCAAGCGCGGCCTCCTCACCCTGTCGTGCGGCTACAAGGTGCTCCGAATCCTCCCGCCGCTCGACGTGACCGACCGCGAAATCGACCTCGGCGCGACGATGCTGTTAGACGCCGTCGAAAACGTGTCGTAGTCGCCGAGCCGCCGCAAGCGGTCGTCTTGGCGTCGCGTTCACCGACTGCGCGCGTCGCCGTCAGGAGCCATCGATAACCGTCCCGTACACCTCGCCGAGTTCGCGCATCTCGCCCTCGCCGACGAGGTAGTACGTCGTCGCTTCCACGCGGTTTCGCCACATCGGGTGCGTCCCATCCGCCAAGTCGATGCCGACTTCTCCGGCGTGAATCAGGTTCGCCGCCCCCTGTGCGAGCACGCCCGCGAACGGCGAGTCGTACGCGTCTCTGACCGACCGAAACCGACGGACTGCGCGTCGCTTCGCTCGAAACGTCCGACCGGAGTCGTAGCCGGTGTCGCCGGGTGAGACGCCGAGTTCGTCGAGAGCGAACTCGTGGCCGCGCCTCCCGAGGAGGGCGATAGCCGACTCGACGACCCGCTGGACGGTGTGACCGTGTCGGTGCCCGTCGGGGCCGTAGTCGCGCCGGTAGTCGCTGTCGAAACATATCGAGAGGAGCTCCCAGCGCGCCGCGCCGTACGGCGTCTGTTGGCCGAGGTCGCGCTCGTCGCTGATTCGGTCCCGCACCTCGCTCGCCGTCGGAAACGTCGCTATCGACTCGGTGAGCGTCGTCAGCGCCGAGTCGAGCGCGTCCGCGTACGAGCGCGCCTCGTCGCCGAGACCCTCTCGATAGCGGTCGCGGTAGTACCGCGCGTTGGCGAGGCGCTGTTCGGCCTGCAGGTAGGCCGCGTTCGCGTCCGCGACCGCGCCGTCAGTGAAGTCGTCGCTGGCGGTCGTCGTCTCGCCGGCGAACCGCTTTCGGTACCGGGAGTTGAACCGGGCGAACGCGAGTTCGCGCTCGACGAAATACAGATACGCGAGGTCTCGCGAGGGGTCCGAGACGGCGTAGTCGCCGACGGAGTCGAGGACGGCTTCGGCACTCGACCGGATGGCCCGCCCGCGGTCGGCCAGTCGCTCCGGGTCGGCCTCGTCGAGGACGAACGTCGCGGCACCGACGACCTCACCCGCGAACGACAGTCCGATAGTCGCGTACTGTAGTCGCTCGTGCGCGTCGGACGCCGATTGGGCCGAATCCAGCCACCCACCGGAGGGGTCGCCGTGGTCGAGCGAGAACCGCAACTCTCGCGGCACCGAGTCGAGGTCGACCCGTTCTTTGAGCGTCTGCGCCCGCTCGACGGTCCGTTCGAGTCGGTCGACCGCTTCGTCGGCGTGCGCATCGGAGACCGCCGGTCGCCACACGTGTGCCGGCGGGTTGGGATACAGCGTCGTCAGCCAGTCCGTTATCGGGTCGGGAAGCCACGTCGGCCTGAACCAGCCGACGCCACCGACCGCTCCCGCGCCGCCGACGAGACCGAGCAGTTGGCGACGCGAGAGCGAGGAAGGGCCGTCGAGGCGAGGCGCGTCGGAGGGCGAGTCGGAATCGGTGTCGGTGTCGTCGCGGGCGCGGGCGACCTCGGAATCGTCGTCCGCGGGAGGAACGTCGTCGGGGGACACACGCCGGAGTTCCGAATCAGCCCGTGTAAACGTGTCGGGTGGCTGTCGACTCGGCGCGAACGTGGCCTACGTCCAGCGGTCGAGTCCGGTCTGGGTGACCGACTCCTCGATGCGCTCGAAGCCGCGGCGAACCTCGTCGGGGTCGACCTCCCACGTCTCGGTGACGAACTCGCGGGCGGCGGCCACGTCCGGGTCGATGTCGGTGTCGTAGTCGTAGTCGTCGGTGACCGGTGGGTCCAAGAAGAACTCGCGCACCCGGTCGGCGTTGGGGATGCTGTCGCCGCGGGCTTCGAGGACAGACCAGAGGTCGCCGTGTTCCGTGACGACTTTCACGGCCGTCTTCGGGCCGATTCCCGTGATGCCCTCGTTGAAGTCGGTCCCGCAGAGCATGGCGATGTCGACGAGTTGCTCGTAGGTGATGTCGTGGCTGTCGAGCGTCGCGTCGAGGTCCATCAGCTCGGGGTTCCCCTTGCTCGTGAGCTGTCGGAGCGTGTAGGGCGCGCCGAACAGGAGCGTGTCGTAGTCTTCGCTCCCCACGTAGTCGGCGTCGCCCCTGCGGGCCATGTAGGACGCCTGCGCCTCGCCCTCGGCGGGCGCTTCGACCACCGGCACGTCGAGAAGCGAGAGGAGTTCGCGGCTGGTGTCCTGAATCGTCTCGGTGAGCCGCTGGGTCCGGGCTTCCATCCGGGCGGCCTCGGCCGCGTCGCCGGCCTCGCGCGCCGCTTCGAGGCGTTCTTCGGCCTTCTCGCGCTGTTCGCGGCGCTTTGCAACCTCGTCGTCTTTCATCTCCGTGACGCCGCCGTCGAAGACGAACACCGGCGTCAGGTCGTGTTCGAAGAACTTGGGCAGTCCCTGGACGATGCCGACGAGATTGGCGACCTCCTCGCCCGCGTCGGTCGTGTACTTCTCCGAACTCGTCCACTTGACCGTCGTCGTGAGATAGCGATACAGCCAGTTGTGGGCGTCGACGGCGACGACGCTCCCGGCCACCTCGTCGAACGACACCTCGGAGAGCGCGGCCAGCGTCCGCAGGTCTGCGTTTCCCATTTGCTCGGCCTTCGGGGGCCGAGGGTTTCAATCGACCGAGTGTCGTCGAGGCGGGACGCGGCCGTCGGCGTCGTCCCCGTCGCCGGTCACGACGACTCGACGACTCCCGGCGGCTCCGCGGCCTCGCGCTCAGCGAGAAACGCCCGCTCCGGGTCGCCGAGGTCGCGGTCGCGGTAGCGGTCGAGGCCGGACTGGTACGTCTCGCGGGAGACCGCGGCGGGCGCGTCGGCGGGGCGCTCCAACACCAACTCGGCGACGCCCGTCTCACGGCCCGTGAAGCCGAACCCGGCCTTGTGGCACGCCTCGTAGGCGAAGGGGTTGTTCGCGGCGATGCGGACCGTCTCGTAGCCGCGGTCGGCGGCGGCCTCGCAGGTCCGACAGAGGAGGTCGGGGCCGAGCCCGTCTCCCCGTCGGTCCCGCCGGACTGTGACGTACCGGAGCCAGAGCGTCGTCGGGTCGGTCCGGTCCTCGTTGAACGCGACCGCGGCGACCACGTCCTCGGCCAACGGCGGCAGAGCGTCGGGACCGCCGGTCGGCGCGGGTCGGTCGTCGTCGAGGGGTGGAAGGGACTCGTCGGGGTCGCGGAGCACCGTCTTGCCCGTCGCCGCGGTGACGAACTTCCCCGCGTAGGCGAACCGCCGGTAGTCGAGGCGGAGTCGCGGGCCGTCTTCGGGCCACCCGAGCAGGTCGAACTCCATGGCCGAGGTGGGACCGCCGCGCGCAAGAACCTTCCCCGGCGGGGCCGTGGCGTCTGCCATGCACGGCGCAGGCGACGTTCGGTTCTTCGACCGCTTCGCACCCGTCTACGACCTCGTGATGCCGCCCGCCGACCCCGGCGCGCTCGCCGACGCCCTCGACCGCGCCGACCGCCCCGCCGAGCGCGTCGTCGACATCGGCGGCGGCTCCGGGCGGGCGACCCTCGCGCTCGACGTTCCCAAGCGAATCGTCCTCGACCGCTCGGCCGGGATGCTCCGCCGGGCGCGCCAGCGGGGCCTCGACTGCGTCCGCGGCGACGCCCGAGACCTCCCGTTCGCCGACGACGCCCTCGATGCCGTGACCGTCGTGGACGCCTTCCACCACATGCCCAATCAGCGGGGCGTCGCCGAGGAGGTCTTCCGCGTGCTCGCGCCCGGCGGGGTGTTCGCCGTCAACGAGTTCGACCCCGAGACGCTCCTCGGGCGCGGACTCGTCGCCGCCGAGCGCGTCGTCGGCTTCGGGTCGGCGTTCGCCGCGCCGGACGAACTCGTGCGCTTTCTCGAACGCGTCGGGTTCGATGCCGACGTGGTCGAACGCGGCTTCGAGTACACGGTGGTCGGAAAAAAGCGGGAGAGCCATTAGGGGGGCGACGAATCCACGCCTATGGCAACCTCGACGTCGTTCTTAGAGGAGCGACTCGATGCCGGGGCGTTACCCATCGCCGTGGGCGACGTGCTCGCCATCTTCCTCCTCGTCACCGTGGGCGTGATTCAGCACAACGGAGTGTCGTACCTCTCGGCCGACCCGGTCGGGTGGGTGCTCACCGCGGTCCCGTTCCTCATCGGATGGCTCGTCACCGCCCCGCTTTTGGGCGCGTACTCGCCGGGCGCGGCCGAGTCGGCGAAGTCGGCCGTCCCGCTCGGCGTTCGCGCGTGGCTCGCGGCGACCGTCATCGGCATGGCGATTCGCTGGACGCCGCTTTTCGAAGGCGGCGTCGAACTCACGTTCGTCGCGGTCATGCTGGTGCTCGGCTCCGTCGCGCTCGGCGTCTGGCGGACGCTGTACTTCAAACTCGTCTGAGCGTCGAACGCCGAGCGCCGAGTTCCGGCCTCCGAACCGCACCGAAGGACCGACCCAACACGAATTTTCTGTCGGCCGTCCCCGCTCGACCCGGAGTCAGGCGGGCGTCGGCCGCCGCCGCAACAGCGTCACGCCGAGGAGCGTCGCGGCCGCCGCGAACCCCGCGAGGACCAAGAACAGCGCCGTCGAGTCGGCGACCGTGAGGATGTAGCCGGCGATAGCGCCGCCGAGCGCGCCGACGCCGAACACGCCGAGGTAGGTAAAGCCGTACGAGAGCCCCCGCAGACCGGCGGGCGTGTACTCCGCGACGGTGGCTTGGTAGAACGGCTGAACCATGAACAGGAAGAAGCCGAGGAGCGCACAGATGGCGAGGAGCGGGCCGACGCCGAGACTCGCCACGGGGAGAAAGGCGACGGCGATGACGGCGAGCGCGCCGAAGCCGGCGACGATGCCGCGTTCGGTTCTGATGCGGTCGGTGAGTTTGCCGCCGACGTACTGCCCGAAGACGCCGACCGTCAGGAGGCCGGCGTAGACGAACAGTTCCACGTCGAGCGTCGGCGCGCCCCCGGCCGACCCGGACGCGGGGGCGACGGGGAGGAGTTCGGAGACCGGAATCGGCTCGATGCCGATGACGGAGCCGAGGAGGTCCGGGAGGAACGTCGTGACGCCGCGGTAGTACAGCCCCGAGAACATCACGAGCGCGAAGACGAGCGCGAACCCGCCGGCGAAGAGATGCTTCGACTGCGAGACCAGTTCGGCGAGCGAGGAGACGCCCGCGCCGGCCTTGTCGTCGCCCCCGGTGTCGCCGCCGTCGCCGGTGACGCCCCCCTCACCGCCGTCAGCCGCGGCGACTGCGGCCTGCTCTTCGAAGTTGGCGCGGGTGGCGAGCGCGGCGGCCGCGAGCGCCGGGAGCGCGAGCACGCCGGCGACGAGGTGCCAGTCGAAAAACAGCAAGAGGAGCGCGGTGAGGAAGGGGCCGAAGCCGATGCCGAGGTTCCCGGCGATGCCGTGGTAGGCAAAGCCCGTCCCGCGTTCCTCGACGCCGGTGCTGATGAGGCGGAGTCCGGCGGGGTGGTAGACGCTGGCCGCGGCACCCCAGACGACGAGCGCGAGGGCGACCACGACGAGGTTCGGCGACAGCGCGAGCAGGACGAACGACCCGGCCATCCCGACCAGACAGGCCACGATGAGGCGCTTCGAGCCGACGCGGTCGACGAGGATGCCGCCGGGGAGCGCTCCGAGCCCGAACAGCGAAAAGCCGAGACCGGCCATCACGCCCAGCGAGGCGGTCGTGACGGGAACC
This sequence comes from Haloferax chudinovii, assembly GCF_042663345.1. Lineage (NCBI taxonomy): Archaea > Methanobacteriati > Methanobacteriota > Halobacteria > Halobacteriales > Haloferacaceae > Haloferax > Haloferax chudinovii. The sequence continues at coordinate 317,515 of NZ_JBHTAB010000001.1, read as the reverse complement.
GTCGCCAGACCGAGGTCGATGCTGGCGAACTCGCCGAGCCAGATGGCCACGAAGATGGGGATGGACAGTTCGTACGTGTGGACCATTCCGTGGGCGAGCATCACCAGCGCGACGATGGAGCGGTCATTGCGGTTCACGTCTCCGGCCACGGTACCGACTCCCATAACCGTGTGGAGTTCCGGCAGACGACGCGAGCGCCGGCCCGACTGTTCGAACGAGAGGCACAATCCACAGTATCGGATTTGTGATGTTCTCTCGGGACTACAACCCCGCCGTTGTCTTGCGATTATCGTTCTATAAGTTATGAGAACGTTATCAGAAGGCCACAAAGAGAATATCAGTCATCTATGGGAAAGAATTATACCACTTACGTCCGTAGTATTGTATATATTATGACCGGATATTACGACTACATTCTTGGGCTCATCCCGCTCGCACTCCTCGGCATCACCGGCACGCTTACCGTCGCCGGGTTGCAGTTGACCACGGCAGTGCCGATGGCCGCGGGCGTGTCCGCGCTCCTCACCGGCCACGCGCTCTTCGTGAACGGGCCCTCGTCGCCGTCCCCGTCCCGCCTCGACGAACACGCCGGTCCCAACGCCGCTGACGCGCCTTCTCCGTCGGTCCTCGACGCAGACTAATCCCCAACCCGCGCCCACCCGACCGGTTCGCCGGCCCGCAGGGTTTTGACCGCAGGTCTCGTTTTTTCGACCATGACAGCGACGTTGTTCCTCACGAGCGACGAGGTTAGTGGACTGGCGACGCCGACCGAGTACGTCGAGGCCGTCCGCGAGGGCTACAGACAGCGCGGCGAGGGTGCGCCGGCGGAACCGCGGACGAAGCTGTTCAACCGCGAGCCGCCGGGCATGCTCACCTCTTATGCGGCCGTGCTCCCGGAGACGGGCGCGATGGGCGGCTACATGTACTCCGCCGGCTTCGGCGCGGAGGACGCGTGGTTCATGACGCCGCTTTTCGACGCCGAGAGCGGCGAGCCGCTGGCGCTCCTCGACGGCGCGAGCATGAACCCCTTCAAGACCGGCGCGGCCGGCGGCGTCGCCATCGACGCCCTCGCCCGCGACGACGCCTCGACGCTCGCGCTCATCGGGAGCGGCGCGCAGGCCCGCGGCCAGCTTCGGGCCGCCGCGACCGTCCGCGACCTCGACACCGTCTGGGTCTACTCGCCGACGAAGGAGAGCCGCGAGTCGTTCGCGGGCGAGATGGACCGCACGCTCGACGCCAGCGTCGCCGCCGTCGCCTCCAGCGCCGCGGCCGTCGAGAGCGCGGACATCGTCGTCACGGCCACGACCGCCACGGAGCCGGTGTTCGACGGCGACCTGCTCGAACCCGGCACGCACGTCACCGCGATGGGTCAGTATCACCCCGAAAAGCGCGAACTCGACGAGACGACCATCGAGCGCGCGACGTACGTCCCCGACCTCCGCGAGCGCGCCACGATGGACGCCGGGTCGTTCCTCGCCGCCGTCGAGGCCGGCGTCGTGGACGAAGACCACATCCACGCCGAACTCGGCGAGGTCGTCGCGGGCGTCACCGCCGGCCGCGAGGACGACGAGGAGATAACCGTCTTCGACAGCGGCGGCACGGGCATCGAGACGGTCGCCGCGGGGCACATGCTCTACGAGAAGGCGCGCGAGGAGGGACTCGGGACGACCATCGACTTCTCGCCGGCGAGCGAGTCGCTCACCGGTCAGTAGGCCCTCAAATCGTCAGCCGCGCCACCCGCTCGGCCCCGGCGAGGACGACCGGGACGAAAGCCAGCGCCCCGACGCCGACGACCGCCGGGACGACGACGCCCGGCCAGAACGCGCCCAGCTCGGTCTGTGCGAACGCGCCGAGGAGCGCCGTCCCACCGACGACGAGGCTGTAATAGGCCGACCGAATCGGGAGCGTCGGCAGGTGGCCGGGCCGCGGCCACGACCCGGTCCGGACGTAGCCGCCGCGGAAGGTGCCGACGGCGACGGCGCTCACCGCGAGGGCGGTGAGGCCGGACAGCGACACCGCGGCTCTGGGCGTCGCGAAAAGCAGGAACCAGAGGGTCGGAATCGCCAGTACCGACACCTCCCACGCGGCGAAAAACACCTGGTCGAGCCAGCGGTCGACCCGCTTTGTCGCCTCCGAGAGCGCCCTCCGCATCACGACTAGACGTAGGTTTCGGGCGAGTAAACGGTTTCTCCGGCGGTGGCGGCGAAGGCGGTCTACTGCAGTCGGTACCGGAGGACCGCCGCGATGCCGCCGAGGTTCTTCAACTGCTCGCCGGGCTGGAACTCCGCCGAGAACACGGTGACCTCGCCGCCCTTCTGTTCGACCGAGTCGATGATGTCGTTGACGTCCACGTCCCAGTCGCCGTCGCCCTGTCGCTCCGCGCGGAGCCGCGAGTCGAGGAGAAGCAGGTGTTCGACCGCGCCGAACTCCGTGGCCTCCGCGACCTGTTCGACGCCGTAGGCCGCCTTCGCGCCCGTCGAGATGTTCTCCATCAGCTCGTCGATGAGGTTAGCCTCCTCGGCGATGCGGGTCTGTTTCTGCACGTCGTCGACCGCGCCGCGCTTCAGCACCTCGTGGACGCCGCGGTCACCGACGCCGGCGGTGTCGACGGTCGTGACGATGGTTTCGGCGACGGCGGGGAAGTTGTCCTCGAAGTAGTCCATCGCGTCGTTCTTCGTGAAGCCCGGCCCGGCGAGGATGATGGCGTCCACGTCGAGGTGCGACAGCGCGGAGCCGAGTTCGTCGAACAGTTCCGAGCGCGGGCGGGCGTACTCGCCTTTCCCCGTCGGCTTCGTGAGCGAGGCGTACTCCTCGGTGCCGTACTGGGCGACGGTGTGGATGTAGGCCGCGCCCTCCTCGACGGTCGCGATGGCCACGTCGGGGTTCTCGGCGGCCTGTTCGGCCGTCTCGATGCGGTCTATCTGGTCGGCCTTGAACTGCTTCTCGATGGTTATCTCGGCGCGCTCCTCGACGTTGAGCGTGTGGTGGTGGCCGAGTTGGTCCTCGCGGGAACAGGAGACGATGACTCCGCCGATGCGGAGGCGGTTGGCGAAGCGGGCGAACTCCACGTCGTCGACCTCGATGGTGACGTTGAGATGCTCGCGCTCGCCGCCGGTGTCCCGCATCTGCTCGTCGTCGCGCTGGATGCGACGGGTGGTGTCGCCGGAGACGAGGTCACCCGGTTCGAGGACGTACGAGAGGTGCCAGAGGTCGTCGACGTTCTCGGGGACGAGCGTGATTCGCTCGCGCCCCTCCTCGCCGCGACCGCGGCTCGAAATGCGCATACACGTCCGGTCGTCGGGGAACGGAAAAGAGTCCTGCTATCGCGGTCACCCGGCGGCGGTCGGCGTCGCCGGTGGCAACGCGGCCGTCACCCGGCGTCTCGCCTCGCTCACCACCCGGTCGACTGCCGGCCCTTGCCGGTGGCGTCGGCGAAGCCGCGCGCCCACAGGTAGTACGTCATCACCTGCACGTAGAACAGGACGAAGAAACCGACGACGATGGGCGAGAGGACACCACCGATGGAGCCGAGCACGACCGCGACGACGAGCGCGATCAACCACGCGACGGCGTACTCGCCGGTGAGCGCGCCCGAGACGATGGTGCGCACGTCGAAGCCGGCACCGAGGTTCCCCTCGATTGCGAAGTTCGCCCCGGCGGCCGGTCCGAGGTAGGCCGCGAGGAGACCGAGCACGAACACGAGGAGGCCGAGGACGAGCGAGGCGATACCGAGCCCGAGGCCGCCCGCAGAGGACGCCGCCGCGCTCCCGGTCGCCGCCTCGGAGACGGTGAACGTGCCGATGCCGACGATGATCGAGAGGAGTATCGCCGGGACGATAGCCACTAACGCCCAGACGAACGTCACCACGAACAGTTTCAGGCCGTCGACGAACAGCCCGCCCCAGTCCGTGAACGAGGGGGCGGCCGGCTCGCCGTTCGCGGCCGCCTGCATCGCCCTGACGAAGTAGCCCTGCAGGATAATCCCCGGAAGTATCAGCACAGAGAGCAACGAGAGAACCCCGCCGATAATCGTCGTTGCGAACCAGTCGTCGCTTCGCTTGAGAAACCACAGCGCGTCGGAGAGCATGCCGTGGTGTCGCGTCGCTATCGGCTTAGATATTCCGTCGAAAAATCGAATTCTCGCTGACAGTTCAGACCGCGGGCTGTTCGCCCGGCGTCTCGCCTTCGTCCATCATCTCGATGTCGTGGAGTTCGCCCCACGCCCTGCCGATGATGTAGTAGGCGGCGACGGCCGCGTAGAACGTCACGAACGCCCCGACGACGAAGCCGAGAAGCGGGATGACGTTCAGGACGCCGACCACGATGGACGACGCGAACAGCACCGCGAAGGACATGAGCCACGCGGTGGCGTACTTGCCCGAGGTCAGGATGGGCCGGAGCGTGCCGAAGTCGAACGCCGCGCCCATGCGGTCGGTCTCGGCGTAGTTCGACAGCGCCGCCGGGATGAGGTACGCGGCGAGCAGGCCGAGGACGAACGCGAGCAGGAGGCCCACGAGCGCCACGATACCGCCGACCGCCCCCGCGGCGTCGGAGCCACCGGCCGCCGCACCGACGATGCCGGCGAAGCCGAACACGCCCGCGATGATTGCCGGGACGAGCGCGTAGACGAACGCGATGGCGAAGCCTTTCACGCCGTCTATCGCCATGTCGCCCCAGTCGTCGAACACCGGCGGTTGCTCGTCCCCCTTCATCGTCGCGCGGACGACGCGAAGGAGATAGCCGATGACGAGGAACGTCGGGACGATGAGGATGCTCAGCAGGCCGAGGACGCCGCCGATGAGGACCGTCTTTACCCAGTCGTCACCGTTTCGAAGGTAATTGAGTGATTCTGAAATCATGATGTTTCACCGAGCGCCACCACCCGCCCACCGGCCGTTCGACCGGATGCGAACCGCGGGTTGACACACACGCTCGATGCAACATTACGACGAGAAAGTATATAATCTTGTACCCGACGCGTCCGAATAATTGAATATTAAGCCGTCTATCGTCTGATTACCGGAAGGCGACGGTGGTGTTCACTCGTCGACGATATCGCTCCCGCCCGGCGGGAGGAACTCCTGAATCTGGTCGGGAGACGCGATTTTTCTGACGAACGACTTGTCGGCGAACCGCTCGCGGAGCCGGCGATAGCACAGCTTCGCGGCGTCGTTCTGGGCGTACTGCCCCGGCGTAAGCGTCAGTGTCGTCTCCGCGCGCGGTTCGATTGCCGACGGCGGGCCGCCGATGACGCGCGTCTCGTCTTCGCACTGGATGCCGACCGCGACCTTCGCGGGCACGTCCTCGAAGTACTCGCGGTCGCCGCGGACGACGAAGCTCCCCTTTTCGATGTACTCGCCGGATTCGGGCGTCTTCGACACCTGCGAGGGCTCGACCATGTAGGCGTCGTCGGCGAAGCGGCCCTCCTTCCAGATGGATGAGTACGAGACGGCGAACTGCGCGGCCTCGCGGAGCGTCTCCTCGGAGAAGTCGACCGCCTGCGCGGGCTCGCTCGGCCCCGTCGCCTTCAGGAGCGTGACCGGCCCGCCGTGGGCCTGCGTGTGGAAAAAGCGGTCGTGCTTGCTCATGTACTTCTTCACCAACTCCTCGTTTTGGTCGGCGTTGCGGCCGCCGACGACGAGGTAGCCGCTGGAGGTGTGGAACCAGCGGAACCGCTCAAACCACTGTTCTGTGGACTTGACCGGGACCGAATCGAGCGCGAGCCAGTCCGTCTCCTCCGGCTCTTCGTCCTCGTCTGCTTCGTCCTCGTCGTCGTCGTCGGCCTCCCACTCGTCGCGGCGCTTCTTCACGGCCGCGAGCTCCTCGCGAGTGTCCTCGATGGCGGCCAACGCGCCCTCTTTTTTCTCCTCGATGCGCTTGGCCTCGGTGTAGAGGCGGTCGGCGTTCTTCTCGACGCCCATCGACACGTCGAGGGTGACCGTCGCGTCGTCGAGGTCGACGGTGACCGTGCCGTTCGCGCCGTCGACGTTCGTGACGGCCTCGGCCTCGGGGATACCCTGTTCGGCACCCTCCGCAAGCGTCTCGCCGATGTCGTCCCACGGGACGCCCTCCTCGCGCGCGCCGCGGACGGTCGACAGCACGTCGTCGACGAAGTCGTAGTTGGCGTACAGCAGTTCGGCGCGCTCGCGCTCGTCTTGGGCCTGCTGTTCGAAGCCCTCTATCGCGCCCTCCTGCTGGTCGATGATGCGCTGTTGTTTGGCGATTTGCTCCGCGAAGTTCGGGCGGTCGGAGGTCGCCTCCTGCTCGTCGGCGGTCAGGTCGAGCCGGAAGAAGTACTCGTCGAGCGCGTCGTTGAACGTGTCGTAGGCCTCCTCGTCGAGTCCGGCGTTCTGGTGTTCGCGCAGGGGGAAGGGCGTCACGTCCACGACGTCGCCGTCGTCGAGGTAGAGCCGCGGGTCGAACTCCCCGGACCGCACCTGCTGGCGGAGGTCGACGATGGCGTCGTAGATGTCGTCGTAGTCGTCGTCGGTGGCGTCGGCGATGTCGAGGGTCTTCGCCACGCCGGCGCGGGTACACAGCTCCTCGGCGTAGAGGCCGCCGAGGTTCAACTGGGTCGCGAGCGTCCGCACCACGTCGGTGTCGGACTGCTCCATGTTCCGGCCGAGGGCGTCGCGGCTGACGGTGAGGGGGTCGAGCCGCGAAGCGGGGTACTCGTACTGCGACCCCGGCGCGACCGTCCGCGACTTGAGCCGCACCGTCTCCAGACTGCGGACGACTTCGCCCGTCTCGTCGAGCACCGCGATGTTGCCCTGACCGAACAGCTCGACGACGATTTTCGTGTTCTCGTCGCCCCGCTCGAACGTGAACGTGAGGATTCGGTCGAACTCGTACTGCTCGACGCCCGCGAAGTCGGCCCCGCTGAGCCGGTTTCTGAGCATCATCGCGAAGTTCGGCGGCCGACCGGGGGCGTCCGGAACGTGCTCCTGTGCGGCGAGGTGCGCGCGCTTTATCTCGCCCACTTCGAGGAGGAGTTCGAGCCGACCGCGGTCGAAGTCCCGCATCTTGAGGCGAAGCAGGTCGTCGCCGTAGAGGTACGCCTTGTCGACCTTCGCGCCCTCGTACCGGTTCAACTCGGTGACGAGAGCCGCGAGGTCGACGCTCGTGAGTTCCCGCTTCGGGTCCATGGACTCGCCTTTCGGCGGCGAACGAAAAGGGGTGTCGTTTCCGCGGATACGACGCCCGTCCGAATCGGGGAGAAGACTCTTGTCAATCAGTCCGAATGTGTCCGGTGAATGCGTCCTCGTACCCTCGCGCTCGCCGCCCTCGCCCTCCTCGTCGCGCTGGCCGCGCTCCCCATGGGGAGCGTCCCCGCCGAAGCGCGACCCCCGCCCGAGGCCGTCTGCGGCGTCTGCGGCGAGACGTTCCAAGAGGCGGGGAGCGACGCCGGCATCCCGCTCACCGTCGAATCGAGCACGCTCCGGGTCCGCGTCAACGACGACGGGAGCGGCACGTGGACCGCCCGCATCGACCTCGACGACGGGTCGGCCGCGACGTTCCGCGAGAGCCCCGAACAACTCGACCGCGTCGTCCGCCGGACCTTCGAGGACTACCACGTGTTCACCGACGACCGCCGACGCCTCGAAACCCGGATGGACGGCGACACCGCGGTCGTGACCTTCGAGGTACCCGACATGGCGTCCCGCGGCTACGGGGACGTGCTGGTCGTGGATTACTTCCACGACGACGGGGTCAGGGGCACCGTCTACGTCGACGCCGACCGCTTCGCTATGACCGGTCCCGAGGGGTCGTCGCTCCTCACCGCGCCCTCCGAGGCTCGGACCAACTCGACGACCGCCGTCTGGAGCGCCGCCGATGAGGGCGCGTCGAGCATCGGGAGCCAGACGTACCTCACGTTCGGCCCCGACGCGGGGCTGGCGACCACGGCCGCGGCCTACGCCAGCCTCGCCGCCGACTCGGGGCCCGGCATCCTCACGAACCTCGCGTGGGTCGCGTTCGTCCCGACGCTCGCGCTCATAATCGGCGTGCTCCTCGTCCGGCACGTCGACCGCCGGTTCGACGACGAACGCGGCGCGGGCCGCTTCGGCCCCGTCGTTGCGGGACTCGGCGTCCTGTGGGGGCTCTGCCTCCTCGTCGTCAGCGCGTTCTCCGGGAGCGTCGCCGCGATGGCGTGGCTCCTCGCCGTCCAACTCGTCGCGCTCGGCGTCGTCTCGACGGTCCGCCCCGAGGCGCTCGGCTTCCGCGGCCTCGTCGCCGCGACCGTCGGGCCGCAGGTCGCGGTCGCGGTCGTTACCGCCGTCCTTTCGGGACCGAGCCCGTGGGTCTCGGTCAGCGCGCTCGCGTTGGAGACCGCCGTCCTGCTGTTTCTACCCCTCGGCTACGCGGCCCGGCGCGACGGGCACACGCGCCCGCTGTCGCTCGCCATCGTCGCCGCGCCCGCGGTCTTCGCGGTTCCGCTGGTCCCCTTCGGCGGCTACGGCGTCCTGTTCGTCGGGCTTCTGCTCGTCGTCTGGGTGGTGGTGACGCTGGCAACCGGGTCGCTCGTCTACCGACTCGGCTGGGCGCTCGGCGGCGAGTCGACTCGGGGTCAGGCCGACGACAGCACGCGACCGGCGACGTAGCGCCCCCCGAAGCCGAGCGCGAACCCGATACTCGCGAGGAGTCCGCCGGCGACGAGGCCGGTCGCGACCCCCTGCCAGAGCCCCATGCTCGGCGTCGTCAACTCGGCCGCGCCGAGCGCCGCGAAGAAGCCGAGCACCGGACCAGCGCCGAGCGGGAGCGCCCCGAAGACGCCGTCGCCGCGAAGCGCGCCGACCGCGCCGCCACCGAGCCCGAGGACCGCGACGGGCCACAGTCGAAGCCCGAACGGATACGACAGCGGACCGACCGCGTCCGGTGGGAGGTGCGTGACGAAGACGAGCGCGAAGAGGGCGATGCCGCCCAGTCGATGCTGTCGGACGGGCGCATCCTCGTGGCCGACGAAGAACCTGTCGAGCGCGCTCACGCATGTTAGTCATCGGAACGACATGATAAACCTCGCTCCGCAATCGTCAGGTAGACCCCCACGGAACTGCCCCCATGAGCGAACCCGATGTCCGCGTCGCGGTCACCGAGGGCGAGCGCGACGACGCCTTCGCCGTCCGCAAGGCCGTCTTCGTGGACGAACAGGGCGTCGACGAGGAACTGGAGTGGGACGAACACGACGACCCCGACGCCGAGGCCGTCCACTTCGTCGCTTACCGCGGCGGCGACCCGGTCGGCGCGGCCCGCCTGCGCGAGTACGAACCCGGCGTCGGCAAAGTCGAGCGCGTCGCCGTCCTCGAATCAGCCCGCGGCGAGGGCTGGGGGCGGCGACTCATGGAGGCGCTCGAAACCGAAGCGCGCGAGCGCGGATTCGACTCGCTCGTCCTCCACGGCCAGACGACCGCCGAGGGGTTCTACCACGGCCTCGGCTACGAGACGACGAGCGACGAGTTCGACGAGGCCGGCATCCCACACGTCGAGATGCGGAAGTCGCTGTAGCCGACGCGGACGCCTAATCCTCCGAGACCGACGTCTCGACCGGCCGACTCCGGCGGTCCTCCCGGAGCTGGAAGCCGTCGGCCTCCTCGCGGGCGAGCAGTTCGCGCTGGGGGTAGGGTATCTTGATTCCCTCGCGGTCGAACGCGAGTTTCACGCTCCGAAGCACCTCGGCTTTCGCCTGCGCCCGGCGCGGGGCCGAGGGGTTCGTAATCCAAAAGCGCAGTTGGAGCCCGATAGCGGAGTCGCCGAACGTCGTCGGCATCACCTGCGGCTTCGGCACCCCCTCGACGAACTTGAGGTCGGAAAGCGCCCCCTCGGCCACCGACTCGGCGTGTTCGATGTCCGCCTCGTAGTCGATTCCCACGTCGAGGCGGAGCCGGAGTCGGTTGCGCTTCGTCCGGTTCGTTATCTTCGCGTTCGTCACGCGGTCGTTGGGGAAGACGACCGTCTCGCCGTCGGCGTTGCTCAGGCGGGTGTTGATGATGGTGATGTCGGTGACGATGCCCTCGGCGTCGTCGATTTCGACCCAGTCGCCGAGTTCGAACGGCCGGGAGAACATCAACACGAAGCCCGCGATGAGCGAGCCGAGGGTCTGTCTCGCGGCCATCCCGACCACGATGCCGAGGAAGCCCGCCCCGACGAGCAGGCCGCCGATTCTGACCTGCCAGACCGTGAGCGCCGCCATCCCGACCGCGAGGAGGACGACCAGTTGGAGGACGCGGAAGACGATGCCCTGCTGGTGGGCGTTGATGTTGTCGGAGGCCGTCGCGTACGAGTCCAGTTCCGCTTCGAGGACGTTCGTCCCGACGAGCGCCCCGGCGAACAGCGCGACCGTCGCACCGAGTTTGGCGGCGTTCGGCACCGCGACGGCGAGCACTTCGGCGAGGTCCGCGGCGACACCGGTGTACCCCCAGAGGAGAAACAGCGACAGCGCCGCGCCGACGAACACCGCGAGCTGGAGCGTCCGAACGACGACCGTCGCGGGAAACAGCCACGCGGCGTCGGCAACGGCGTCCGGTACCCGCGGGTGGGCCAACACCCGCGTTCGGAGTTCGGCGGTCGCCCGCGAGACGAGCCGCGGCGCGAGAAAGACCGCGATGCCGAGCGCGAGCGCAACGAGCGCCGCCGAGATGCCGAGTCGTTCTTCCGTCGAAACGAACTGTGCGAGCGTCGAGCGGAGGTCCTGAAGCCACGTCGCCGCCTGCCCCGAACCCGCCGCACCCCCCTGTGGTGCCATGCGACCGAGTGCGGTGGGTCAGACGGTAAAAGCGTGACGGAGCGACACGCAGGAGTGAGAATCGGAGGTGTGCGTCGTCGGCTACAGCCGCTTCGACACGTACGGCCCAGTCCCACCTGTTTCCGAGACTCACTTCGCTCGTCTCGCAAAAATCTGTCTTCGGGAGCGACTGCGACCGAAGGCTCGTGAGGCTCAGCCTCACGGTGGACCAAAAAACTGGTGCACAGTCTACAACCGCTTCGACACGTACGGCCCAGTCCCACCTGTTTCCGAGACTCACTTCGCTCGTCTCGCAAAAATCTGTCTTCGGGAGCGACTGCGACCGAAGGCTCGTGAGGCTCAGCCTCACGGTGGACGAAAAAACTGGTGCACAGTCTACAACTGCTTCGACACGTACGGCCCGTCTTGGTGGTAGCCGAGTTTCTCCTTGTAGTACTGCCGGACGCCGATACCCGAGATGACCGAAATCTTGTCGTAGCCGGCGTCGCGGGAGAGTTCCTCGGCGTGGGCGAGGAGCTTCTTCCCGTAGCCCTTGTGTTGCCAGTCGCCGTCGGCACCGATGCCCGCTTCGGAGCCGTAGACGTGGAGTTCGCGGACGAGCGCCGCGTCCTGAAGCTCGCGGCGGACGGGGTTACCGGGGAACCGGAGCCGACAGAAGCCGACCAGCAGGTCCTCGACGGGGTCCTCGAACGAGATGAACTGCTCGGTCCCGCCGGCGACCTCGTAGGTCATCACGTCGAGTTCGATGCGGTCGGGGTCCGGGTCAGCCTCGTTCATGCCGACCTCGCGGGCGCGGATGTCCCGCTGGACGATGCCCCGTTCCTCGGCGCGCTGGGCGGCCAGTTGCCGGAGGTTGGACTTCCAGACGCCGGCGTCGATGAAGTCCGCGGGGATGTCGCGCTGGACGCGCTGGAGGCGGGTGTACTTCGGAATCATGCCCATGACTTCCGCGACGATGTCGGCGGCCTCCTCGTTGTTCAGCGGCTCGTACTCGTCGCGCCGCCACATGTCGTAGGTGACGGTGTCGCGGACGATGAGCGTCGGGTAGATTTTGAGGTAGTCGGGCCGCCAGTCGCTGTTTTCGAACAGCTGACGGAAGTCCTCCAGACACATCTCCTCGGTCATGCCCGGCTGGCCGGGCATCATGTGGAAGCCGACCTTGAACGCCGAGTCGCGGAGGCGGCGGTTGGCGTCGATGGAGGCCTGCACGCCGTGGCCGCGGTGCATCTCGCGGTTGATGCGCTCGTAGGTCGTCTGGACGCCGACTTCGACCTTCGTCGCGCCCAAATCGAGCATCCGGTCTATCTGCTCGGGGTCGCACCAATCCGGCTTCGTCTCGAACGTCGTCCCGATGTTGCGGATGTCGTTCGTCTCGTTCTCGGCGATGACGTCCTCGAGATACTCGAACTCGACAGCCTCGGGGTCGGGCTTGAACGACCGGTCTTCCGCGGGTTCCGGCTCCTTGTCGAGGTCGTAGTCGTTCATGGCTTCGAGCGCCCGCTTGACGAACCACTCTTGGTAGTCGTGGCTCCGGGCGGTCATCGTCCCGCCCATCAAGATGAGTTCGACCTTGTCCACGGGGTGGCCGATGTGTCGAAGCTGTTCGAGGCGGAGCGTCACCTGCCCGTAGGGGTCGTAGTCGTTCTGGACGCCGCGGGCGGCCGCGGGTTCGTGGCCCGTGTACGACTGCGACGAGGAGAACTCGCTGGCGGGCCCGCCGGGACAGTAGAGACACTTCCCGTGGGGGCACATGTGCGGCGAGGTCATGATGGCGACCGGCGAGACGCCGGAGGCGGTGCGGACGGGCTTACGCTGGACGACCTCTTTGACCTCCTCGCGGCGGTCTTCCGGTGCGTACTGTAGAATCTCGGCGTTCTTCGGCACCTTCGGCGAGGAGTGTTCCGAACAGGCGTCGAGCTTTGCGGATTCGAGGTCGTCGCGGTCGACGTCGCCCGCGAGGATGCGCTCGACGAGCGCCTCGCAGGTCCGCTCGAACGCCTCGGACTCCGTCTCGGTCTCGGCGCTCACGGACACACCTTCCGTTCGGCGACGTGGTGGCGGTTCATGGGCGCGAATCGGGTCGTTTCGTGGATAAGCGTGTCGCTCGGGAGGCTGGAATAGGGCCCTCCGTCGAACCGCGCGAGGAGGAGTCTGGAGTGCGGCGTAAACAGCCTCGGGCGCGGTGGCCCGAGGCTTTTGTAATTCCCTCAGCCGTGTGCTAGCACTCCCTGTTCCGCGAGGGAACGGGATGAGATTGGGCGGCTTACGCGCCCCGACCCGGACAGACGCACCAACCGAACTTGTGGTTGGGTTTTGTGAGTCCGGTAATTCGTCGTGCTACCGTCTAGTTTCGCCTTCTCGCGCCACGCGATATTCACTGACGCATTCCGGTCGGCGTGGTCTTGCATCACGTCACACTCGTCGTTCGTACATCGGAACCGCCGTCCCTGCCGACTCCCACGCTCACCACAGCACGAACACGTCTTCGAGTTGTAGTACGCATCCACCGTGTCCGTGAGAATCACCCGCCACGTCGCCTTGTACGAGACGAACTTCTCGAACTTGTGGAACGGCAGTTTGTGCAATCGACGGTTCATATACGACCCGTACTTGATTTCGTCGCGGATGCCGCTCATATCCTCGAACACGATAACTGGGTTCGGGAACTGCTCTGCGAACTCCACGACAGCACGGGAGAGTCGGTGCAACACCCACTCGGTGAATCGTTCCTCCTTGTCACCGAGTGTCCGGTGGACACTCGTCTTGCCGTGTTCTTGACAGCGAGTGGTGATGGTGTGATAGCGTTGACGTTCCTGCTTGACTCGTCCGTAGTCGAGGACGAGCGTGCCTTTTGTTCGCATTGTGTCGCGGTCGAGGGCGGTGAGAGCGACGTTGCGCTCGTTGATGTCCACACCGACGAGCGTGTCGCTGGTGTCGGGTTCGGGCACGTCGAACCCATGTGTGACCGTGACGTGTAGGTAGTACACGCCATCGCGGTACAGGAGTTCGGCCTGCCCAACATCCACCTCATCCGATGTGAGAGCGTCTCTGAGTTCGTCCATAGCGTCCGACTCACCTCGCAGGTGTCCGTTCACCGTCTTGTAGGGTTTCGGGCTGATGCGGACGTGAACGCGGTTCGTGTCGTCCACGGTGAGGCGGTAGCCTTCCGTGTGCGCCATCACGAGCGGGTACGCACCAGATTTGTCCGTACTCGGCGGAGTCGGTTTCCCTCCGTCAGGGTCGTCTTGATTCTCCCACCAGTCTTTGAGCGATTGGTAGGAGTCCCACGTTTGGAGGGCTTTGCCGACGACTGCGCACTTGTTGTTCCGCAAAAAGTCGTCGCGGTCAACCTCTCGCTGTATCTCGGTGCGATTGTACCCTCGCTGTTTGAGGCGGATGGTTTGGTTGAATATCTCGCGTGAGGCGAGGCGGGCGTCGTGAAGCCACGACCGTTCACCAGACGCTATGTGAAGGCGCGTCTGAATCGTCTTCGTGGCTTCTTCACCCATACATTGACAATCGTTTCATATTATCATAAATATAGGGGTTAGGGATGGAGGAGTACCGCAGTCATGCATATTCGGTTAGTTCCTGCAAGTATCACTTCGTTTGGTGTCCGAAGTATCGACACCCTATTCTCAACGTGGTTGAAAAAGATGTACGAGAGTTGTTCGCGGAGACTGCCGACCACTTCGGGCATGAAGTTCTGGCGTTGGAGATAGCAGACGACCACGTACATCTGTTCGTCCAGTCCGACCCGAAGTACAGTCCAGCCGACATCGCTCGACAGTTCAAGTCGTATTCTGGCAAGCACTTGCTGGAACGACATCCCGCGATTCGGGAGTCGTATTTCTGGGGCGGTGGATTCTGGAAGGTTGGGTACTACGTGGGGACGACGGGTGCGGTGTCGGAAGAAGTGGTTGAACGGTATATCGAGGAAACGGAACACTAAGCCTAGTGTCGGGCTTCACCCCCGACCCCGGTGGGCCGGGGAACTCGCCCTTGCTGGTTGTTTAGAACTGCTCGGCGGCGGCGTCGAGGACGGCTTCGAGCGCCTCGTCGCGCGCGCCGGTCAGGAACTCGATGCGACCTTCGCGGATGCCCGCGGCGGCGAGCCCGGCGGCGGGCGCGTTCTCGGCGGCCGACTCGACGACAGCGCGGAGGTCGAGGTCGCCCGTGGCGCGCAGGTAGAGCTCGTCCATGCCGAGCGCGACGGTCACGAAGGCGTCGCCCTCGCGGGTGCGGCGGTGGAGTTCGTCCACGAGCAGGCCCGTCGGTGGGAAGTCGAAGCGGTGACTGTAGGCGTCGGAGTCGAGGACGGCCGCGGAGATGGCACCGACCTCGCGGCGTTCGAGGTTCGCCTGCGCCGTCTCGATCTCGTCTTCGAGCTTGATGCGGAACTGCTCGGAGACGTGGCCAGCGAGGCCCTCGTCGGCGTCGAACAGCAGGTCGGCGATGAGTTCGCGCTTGTCCTGATACGACTGGTAGTAGGCCTCCAGCGCGACTGCCTCGCGGAGTTCGCGGACGCGGTCGGCGTCGAAGCCGTGCGACTCGGCGAGGTCGAGGTACTGCTGTGGGCAGTTCTCCCAGTAGCTGACGGCGGGGAGGTGCGACACGTCGTCGCGCACGTCGTCGTTGACGGCGACAGAGAGCGTCGAGGCGAGCGCGCCGACCGAGAGGTCGCGGGCGTCGGCCCCCTCGCGGGCGGGGTTGACGAGCACGTCGACTTCCTCGGCGACCTCGTCGTCGGCGGGCGCGGCGTCGACGACGACGCGCTCGGAGCCGTAGACGCCGAGCAGACCGAGGCCGTCGAGGGACTCGGCGGTCGAGCCGGCGCCGAGGAGGAGCACGAGCGGGAGCTTCTCGTCGTGGCGGTCGCGGTCTTCGAGCATCCGCGTCACGTCGTTCGTGGCGGCGTCCATGCCGTAGACGGCCTCTTCGAGCGGTCGGCGGGTGAAGTAGTGGTACTCGGCGTCGTCGCGGGAGTGCTCCTCGCGGATGAGCGGGAGCACGGCGCGCTCGACGGCGGCACCGGCGACGTAGCCGTCGGCGGTGGCCGTATGGCGGACGACGATGGGGTGCGATTCGAGGACGGCGCGGCGGATGGCCTCCGCGGCGTCGAGAAGCGACTTGCCGACGGCGGCGACCGGCTCGTGGGCCGCGAGGGGCGCGACGGCGTCCGGGCGAGCCTCGTCCGAGAGGGCGTCCGCGAGGCGCTGGGCCACGGTGTCGGCCTCGTCGCCGTCGAGCATCGTCAGCTCCTCGGTCTCTATCTGGAGTTCGCCGCGGCGGCGCTCGACCTCGCCGTCGATGCGGACGTAGTCGCCCACTTCGACTTCGGGGTACGCGCGGACGCCGGCCTCGACGAAGGCCGCGCAGTCGGCGATGGCCGTCTCGTCGCGGAGTTCGAACACCGTCGGGCCGCCCGTCTGCCGGACGCTGGCGATTTCGCCCTCGACGCGAATCACGTCGCCGACGCGGTCGTCGATGCTGGCGAGCGTCGCGCGCTCGACCTCGGCGTCCTCTGCGTCCTCGGCGTCAGCCCCGGCCTCGGGTTCCTGCTCGACCTCGGCGTCGGCGTCCTGTTCGGGCTCCGATTCGGGCTCGGCCTCGCTCTCCGGTTCCGCTTCGACGTCCTGCTCGGACTCGCCGTTGGCGGCGATGTCGTCGACGACGTCGCCGGCGGTCGGCGCGCGGTCCTCGTCTCCGGCGGCGGACTCGGACTCGGACGCGACGTCCTGCTCGGGTTCCGGTTCGGGTTCGGCTTCTCCCTCCGACTGCGAGCCGGCTTCGGAATCGGAGTTGGCTTCGGACTCGGAGTCGGCGGTCTCGGACGACGTGCTCGCGCCGGCGGGCTTCGTCGTCTTGCCCGTCTTCGGTCGCGTCTTGATGGTCGACGGACCGCTACTTTCGGACCGCTTTTCGACGGGGTCGCCGTCGGCGTCGCCGTCGGGGTCGTGGATGCGAGCGCCGCGGAACTCCGAGTCGGACTGGCGAATCGACCAGCCGAGGTCGATGTTGCCGTTGTCGCGGACGTTCTTGACCTGGACGAACACCTGGTCGCCCGGCTCCCAGTCGAGGGATTCGAGGCGGCGGTCGAGTTCGCTACGGTGCAGTAATCCAGTCACGTTCGAAGCGAGGTCGACGAAGACACCGAAGTCGGCGTAGCCGTCGACGGTGCCTTTGTAAAATCGGCCGGGGACGAGCTGGTGGGGGCTATTGCCCCGGAATTCGAACCAGACGTCCTCCTCGTGCGTAATCCAATCCATTGCGTTGAGCAAACAACCCCTGACTAAAACGATTGTCGAAAAACGCTCAGGCGAGATTCTCGGGCTCCCGGGCGAGAAATCGGGGCTCAGTCGGTCGAAACGGCGGAAATTCGGAACGCGTTCGCCTCAGACGAGCGCGAGCGCGGCGGCGAGTTCCGAGACGGCGCGGAAGCCGCCGAAGGCGTAGCCGAAGACCACGCCGGCGGGGACGGCCGCCGCGACCGCGGCCTTCGGCACCGTCGTCTGGTGGACCTCGCTGATACCGACGACGAGGAGCACCGCCCCGTAGCCCGCACACAGCGCGCGGACGCCGGGAATCGGGAGGCTGGCGAAGGCGCACGGGGCGGCGGCGTAGGCGATGACCTGCACGGTCTCGCTCACCCCCGCGCGGCGGGACAGAAGCGGGATGAGAAGCGCCGTCTGGATGGCCGCCGTCAGGTGGAGCAACGCCGGGGCGACGAACAGCGCGACGACGAGCAGGGCGACGAGCGCCGACACGAGCGGGCCGCCCTCGATGGCCGGAATCGTCGCCGGCGCGAGGGCGAACCCGAGGCCCTGATAGACGAGCGCGACCGCGATGGCGAACACGAGCCCGGGGGCTTGGTCGCCGGGGGCGACACCGTCACGGAAGAACTGGCGGGGGCGAACGACCACGGCGACCCACGCGCGGAGGAGGCCGGTCAGCCCGCGGTCGCGGCCCTCTCGTCGGGTTTCGACCCAAGTAGTCACGCTAGCCTCTAGTCCCGCCGGAGGGTATGACAGTTCCGGCACCGTGCCTCGTAGGACTCCTCCGCGCCGACGAGGATGGTGGGGTCGTCGACGTGCGCGGGCTCGCCGTCGATGAGCCGCTGGTTCCGGGTCGCCGGCTCGCCGCAGACGGTGCAGATGGCCTGTAGCTTGTCGACGTACTCGGCGAGCGCCATCAGCTGGGGGAGCGGGTCGAACGGCTCGGCGCGGAACGTCTGGTCGGTCCCGGAGACGACGACGCGCTTGCCGTCGGCGGCCAGCGCCTCGCACACGTCGACCAGCTCGGCCGAAAAGAAGTTCGCCTCGTCGATGGCGACCACGTCCTCGCCGTTGAGTTCCTCGGCGATCTGCCAGATTCCCTCGCCCTCGGAGGGGACGACGCTCGCCTCCCACGAGCGCCCCGCGTGCGAGCCGACGGTCGTCTCGCCGTAGCGGTCGTCGAGCTGGGGCTTGAACACCGAAATATCTTGGCCGGCGATTTCGGCCCGGCGGAGTCGTCGGAGGAGTTCCTCGGTCTTCCCCGAGAACATCGACCCGGAGATGACCTCGATCCACCCGCTCTGCGTGATGGCGTGCATATCCTGACTGGGGGACGAGGAGGGTCAAAACGGTTGTTCATCTGCCGCGACCGTCGGAGTCGCGACCGGTCGCCCCCGCGGGCCGACGCCGCGGGCGGGTCGGGGTGAATGGGCGACCCGTCGCGGCGATTCAGTCGTCTGCGCCGACGTTTTCGACGCTTTCGAACGTCGGCGGTTCCGGCTCGATGTTGGCGTAGACGACCGCGTCGCGGCCGAGTCGTTCGACCCGCTCGCGCAGGTCATCGCTCGCGATGTCGTCGCCGTCGAACGACGAGGAGACGCGAGGCATGGCGACCTGATGGGGGAGCACCCACGAGTTCAGCGACCGGCAGATGGTGCGCAGGTGTTCCAGAGCGGTCACGGGGAACGAGCCGCCGGCGACGGCGAGCAGGCCGACGGTCTTCTCGCCGAACTCGTCGAAGCCACAGTAGTCGAGTGCGTTTTTGAGGACGCCGGAGTACGAGCCGTGGTAGACCGGCGTGCCGAGGATGACCGCGTCCGCGCCGTCGACGACGCGGACGAGTTCGGCCGAGTCACCCTGCTCGTCGTAATCGGCGTCGAGCGGCGGGAGGTCGTACTCGCGGAGGTCCACGAGCTCCGTCGTGCCGCCGGCGGCCGACGCGCCTGTGAGGGCGTGTTCGAGCGCCAATCGGGTGTAGCTGTGGTCGCGGAGACTGCCGCAGACGGCGACCACGTGGGGCTGTGTCATATCCAGTATCTCCGCGACACCCTGAAAACCCCGTCGGCCGCAGTCGGGTGCACCGGCTGGGCACAACACACACCACGCCGGGCCGCGAACACCGACCGTGAACGTCGTCTTCCACGTCTCCAGCGCCGACCTCGGCGACTGGCGACACGCCATCCGCAACGTCCGAAACCTGCTCGGCGACGAGACGGTCGAGACGGGTGAGGTCACCCTGCTCGCCAACGGCGACGCGGCGCTCCTGTTCCTCGCCGACTCGCCCGTCCGCGACCGTCTCGACCCGCTTTTCGAGGCCGGCGTCCGGTGTTGCGCCTGCCGGAACTCGCTCGACGGCCGCGGCGTCGATGCCGACCGACTGGCCGACGGCGTCGAGGTCGTCCCCTCGGGCGTCGGCGAACTCGTGACGCGACAGGCGGCGGGCGACGCCTATCTGAAGGTGCCGTAGGCGTCGGCGCGCGTCACCCCGAATCGACGAACTCCCGGAGCACCGTCGCCTCGGATTTTCGGAGTAGCTCGCCGGCCGTACTCGTCGAGCAGTCGAGCGCGTCAGCCACGTCCGCGACCGACCCTTCGCGGGGGATTTCGTAGTAGCCGGTCGCCACCGCGGTCTCCAGCGCGGCCCGCTGTCGGTCGGTGAGTTGCGAGGAGGACCGCCGCCGGTCGAAGGGCCGCACGCGCTCGACCGTGAGGTCGCCGAGCGCCGCGATATCGTCGTAAAACGCGCTGAGCGCCGACACCTCGCCGACAGCCTCGAACCGGACGGAGCCGGTGGCGTGGAACACCACCGGCGGGAGGAATATCACTCGGGAGTCGGCGATGACCTCGAGAAGCGGGTCCGCGAACTCGTAGTCGCGCTGGTGGAGGAAGCCGTAGGTCCCCGCCGCGCCCTCGACGAAGTGCGCCCGAACGAGCGAACCGACGCCCGAAACGAGTGCGTCGGCCGCGTCTCGGTCGCCGTCGAACCAAAACAGCGTCGTCGCGTCGGCCGTCGGACTCCACATCAACAGCTCCGCCCGGTCGACCGGCGAGTCGCGCATCATCCCGCGCTGGAGCGGGTGGACCAGTCGGTCCGGGTAGTCGACCGAGAACTGAGCGTGTTTCATTCCGTTTCGGTCGACCGTTTTTCCGTCCGATATATCAAACGCAGTGGTGCGATTCGGCGGCGGCCGATTCCGATGAGCCGTCCGAAACGTCCGGTGCGAGCGACCGTGCGGCCCGGCGCTGTTCGTCCAGCGCGTCGGGGGCGCTCCGGAGGAGCGTCCGGAGGTGGTCTGCGCCGCGCACCGCTCGAAGCCGCGCGGCGGGGATGTTCGATTCGAGGCGTCTCGCACCGGCTATCGGAACGTTCGTGTCGGCGTCGCCGTGCCACAGGGACACGCCGGTCTCGATGTCGTCGAAGGAGACTCTCCACGGTGCGGCCGCGGTTCGGAAGTCGTGGACAGCGCCCCGCCGCGAGCGACCGACCGCCGCCACGAAGTCGTCTCGAACCACCGCGGCGACCCCGTCCGGAACCGCTCCGGTCGCGTCGTCGGCCGTGTACTGCGCGACGACGAGCGAGGGGTCGAGCTTCCCGGCGAGCAACGCCTGCGCGCGGAGGAAACCGCCGAGGAGCGCCGGCGCGTTCGTCGCCAGCCACGACAGGAGCCGTTGCGTTTGGGGCGTCTCCTCGCGCGCACCCGGCGGGACCGCCCCCGCGATGACGCTCACGTGCCGAACCCTGTCCGGCCGCGTCGCCGCGGCAACCAGCGCGTCGTGACTCCCGCCGGAGAACGCGACCAGCCCCGCCGACCGCGCGCCGATGTCGTCCAGAAGCGCGTCGAAGAAGTCCGCGGGTGCAGGTGCCGCGGGTCGCTGGCTCGGCTCGCTCGATTCCGCCGGTATCGGGCGCGGTGACGAGCGGCCGTATCCGGGTCTGTCGGGGGCGAGCACTCTGATTCCGCGCTTCTCGGCCGGCGCGTCGAACAGCGACCCGATCAGACGCGACCCCGGCGCACCGTGGAGAAACACGACCGGGATGCCGTCGGAATCGCCGTACTCGGCGTATGCGAGTCGCCTCCCACCGTCCAGCGCGAGGGTCTTCACTTCGGCGGACTCGGCGGCTTCGCGAGGGTCGGACGGCGACGCGTCGCGTGTTGCCATCGAGTGTACGTAGTCGGAACCGAAGGGTGCGACTGGTGCCGGACTAGTGCGGTGGGATAAATACGGGCGGCGAGACAACCGCGGCGAGAACCACCGGTGGAGCGCGGACTACTTCGCCAGCGAGACGCGGACGCCGTCGTCGCCCTCCGCGACGTCGACGAGGCCGTCTGATTCGAGGTCGTCCACGAGGCCGCGGAGCCACTCCGTCCCCGTGTCGCCGCCGTAATCGACGCGGACTCGCGGTCCCAACTCCGAGAGGCCGAGTTCGTCGTACTCGCCGAGAACCCGGACGACACGGCCGCGGAACTGCCGCCTGCTCCCCTCGAAACTCGGCTGGGTCGGCACGTCGGGCGCGGTGAAGTCGCCAGTCTCGTAGGCGTGACAGAACCGCCGCCACGGACAGCCGGAGTCGTCGCAGGTGGGCGTCTTCCCGCAGGCCACGCCCCCCAGTTCCATGATGGCGTTGTTCCAGACGCGGGACTCGCCGTCGGGCATGAGTTCCGAGGCGGCGGCCTCGAACGCCGCGTCGTCGTCGGGGACGGCGAAGGCGCGGTGGAGCACCCGCTTGACGTTGGTGTCGACCACCGCGTCGCCGTTGTTGAACGCGAAGGAGGCGACCGCGTTAGCGGTGTAGGGACCGACGCCCATCAGTTCCGAGAGGCCGTCGGGCGTCCGGGGGAACTCGCCGGCGTGGTCTTCTTCGACCTGCCGGGCGGCCTCGTGGAGGTACTTCGCGCGGTTGTTGTACCCCAGTCGGTGGTCCGTCCAGAAGCCGACCACGTCGGCGCGGTCGGCCGCCGCGAGGTCGGCCGTCGTCGGCCACTCGTCGAGGAACGCCTCCCACGCCTCGACCACGCGGCCGAGTTGGGTCTGCTGGCTCATCACCTCGGAGACGAGAATCTCGTAGGGGTCGTCGGTGCGCCGCCACGGGAACTCCCGGTGGTCGGCCTCGTACCACTCGGTGAGCGCGGACTGGACTGCTTCGCGGTCGAGGTCGGCGGGAAGGTCGGACGACGCGTCGCTCATCGCCCCGGCTTGGGACGGCCCGCGTTTAGCCGTGGCGATGAGCGACGCGCGGTCTCTCCCTCGCGGTCGAAACGCGTATCCCCGTGACGGCCCCATCGCCGGGCGATGACGCTCGACGAACTCACAGACGACGTTGACGCGGCCTACGGAGACCTCGGCGACGGCCTCGACGTGTCGCTCGACCGCGAGACGCGGCACGAACTCGCCATGCTCGTCGCCCTGTTCGACCCCGACGACGCGGACGAACTCGTCCGCCGAGCGGTCCACGCGCTGTTCCAGTCGGAACTCGACCGCGGCCAGCTCGACTTCCACCTCCGGCAGGGCTACGACGTGACCTACGACGAGTACCTCGCGGGGATGACCTACGAGGAGATGACCGGGCAGTCGCAGGCCCCGCCGCGGGACGATGTGCGCCGCTATCAGATGTAACCGCGGTCGAGACGGGGTATTCAGACGATTTCGGCTTCGATTTCGACGCCGTCGATGCGGCGGTAGCGGTGGTCCCCGTCGCCGTCGCGGTCGACCTCGAACGTCCGGAGGAGCACCACCAGTCGGCCGTCGCCGAGGTTGGCGCGGAGGACGACGCCCTCGCCGGTGACGACCACGTAGGGCGGTGCGGCGACCGGCGGCGCGGCCATCGGCCGGCCGGTGGCCGTCACCGCGTCGGCGAGCGCCCGCGGCAGGCGAGACAGCGCGCCGGAGCCGTCGAGCGCGCGCCTGAGCGGGAGCACGACGCGCTCGCGGTCGGTCACCGAGTCGCCGTCCCACTTCGCGGCGACGGCAGTGGCGCACTGGCCGACGACGGTCAGCAGTCGCTCGTGGTCGTCGCGGAGCACACGGACGGCCTCCTCGGCCGTCCCGGTGGTGGGTGTCGCGTCAGTCACGACACGAGGTGGGTCGTCCCCCGATAAAAACCTCCGCGAGCGCGTTCGCCACTTCCCGGACGCTTTTTCCCGGCGCGGGCCGCCAGTTGGGACATGGAACTCGCCGCAATCGAGGACCTCATCGAATCGCACATCGAGGACGCCGACGCGACGGTCTCGCGGCCGCGGACGGTCGACCAAGACCACGAGGACGACCACTACGCCGCCGTCGTCGTCTCGCCCGCCTTCGAGGGGAAGTCGCTCGTCCAACAGCACCAACTCGTCTACGACGCCCTCGGCGACCACATGACGACCGACATCCACGCGATGGAGCTGAAGACGTACACGCCCGAGGAGTACGCGGCGCGAGAGGAGTAACTGCGCCGTCGCGGCGACGCATTGACGGACGCCGACAGATGCCGACGAGCGCCGGCGGTCGCGGCTGTCAGTGAGGCGCACGGACCAATGGATTTTACCGCCTGCCAAAACGACCCCCGAATCATGGGCGACGATGATTATCGAATCGAGCGGGACAGCCTCGGCGAGATGGAAGTGCCTGTCGACGCCTACTGGGGCGCACAGACCCAGCGGGCGGTCGAGAACTTCCCCATCTCCGGTATCACCTTCGGGCGGCGGTTCGTCCGCGCGCTCGGCGTGGTGAAGAAGGCCGCCGCGCAGGCCAACCGCGACCTCGGCATGATAGACGCGGACGTCGCGGCCGCCATCGTCGAGGCCGCCGACGAGGTCATCGCCGGCGACCTCGACGAGCAGTTCCCCGTCGACGTGTTCCAGACCGGCTCGGGCACGTCCTCGAACATGAACGCCAACGAGGTCATCGCCAACCGCGCCGCAGAGATTATGGGCGAGGGTATCGGCGACCGCGTCGTCCACCCGAACGACCACGTCAACTTCGGCCAGTCCTCGAACGACGTGATTCCGACGGCCATGCACGTCGCCTCCCTCGAAGCCGTCGAGAAGGACCTGCTTCCCGCGCTGGAGACGCTCGCCGAGGCGCTCGGCGACAAGGAAGCCGAGTTCGACGGCGTCGTCAAGACCGGCCGCACCCACCTGCAGGACGCCACGCCCGTCCGCCTCGGACAGGAGTTCGGCGGCTACCGCACGCAGGTCGAAAAGGGCATCCGCCGCGTCGAGAACGTCCGCGAGCACCTCGGCGAACTCGCGCTCGGCGGCACCGCGGTCGGCACGGGGCTCAACACACATCCCGAGTTCCCGGCGAAGGCCGCCGAGTATATGACCGAGGAGACCGGCGTCGAGTTCCGCGAGGCCGACAACCACTTCGAGGCGCAGGCGGCCCACGACGCGATGAACGAGGCCCACGGCGCGCTCCGCACGGTCGCCGGCTCCCTCAACAAAATCGCCAACGACCTCCGCCTCTTGGCGTCCGGCCCGCGCAACGGCCTCGGCGAGCTCGAACAGCCCGAGAACCAGCCCGGCTCCTCCATCATGCCCGGGAAAATCAACCCGGTCGTCGCCGAGGCGGTCAATCAGGTCCACAAGCAGGTCGTCGGCAACGACGCCGCCGTCTCCGCCGGCGCGGCCGAGGGCCAAATCGACCTCAACCTCTACAAGCCCGTGCTCGCCCACAACGTCCTCGAATCGGCGAAACTGCTGGCGAACTCCTCCGAGGTGTTCGCCGAGCGGTTCGTCGCCAAGCTCGAAGCCAACGAGGACCACTGCGAGACGCGTGTCGAGCAGTCGATGGCGCTGGCGACGGCGCTCAATCCCGCAATCGGCTACGACAAGGCCTCGAAGGTCGCTAAGAAGGCGCTCGCAGAGGACAAGAGCGTCCGGCAGGTCGCCGTCGACGAAGGCTACCTCACCGAGGCGGAAGCCGACGAGGTGCTCGACCCCGAGAAGATGACGCATCGCGGCATCCTCGGCGACGACTGAGCAGGCCGAATAACGGTCCAGTTTTTGATACGTCGGGTCGAGCGGGCGAACCGCTCGGTTCGGGTCGCGTTCGCGTCGATTTCGGTCAGTTCAGCCGCGGAGACGGTTATATTTACTCGGCTCGCGATAGCAATCGCATTCCCGCGTCGCCGTGATAGTCACTCTCGAGTGAAGAACTGTCACGAAATCTCGAAAATCGGTATTTTGAAGCCTGATTTTGACGATTATACCAGTATGGCCGGACTGCAACAGCAGCGGGCCCGCGGGCGAGACATGTTGGAGTGTCGAGGTTGTGGGGCCGTATTCCCGGAGGGACGAGCGACGAACGACGGGTGGACGTACGTCTGTCCCGAGTGTGAACAGGTCGAAGGTATCGGCGAGGGTCTGCGCCGTCTCTGACGGCAGACTGAATCCTTTTTTACTCCCCCCGAACGCAGGGAGTAGCAATGACCGACTACGACTACGACTACGAGGACCTCGGCCTCGTGGCGGGGCTGGAGATTCACCAGCAACTCGACACCGAGACGAAGCTGTTCTGCGGGTGTCCGACCGACCTCCGCGAGCCAGACGAGGCCGCGCGCACGTTCTCGCGGTTCCTCCATCCGACCAAGAGCGAACTGGGCGAACTCGACGACGCCGCGCTCGAAGAGAGCCGCGTCGAACGCGAGTTCGAGTACCTCGCCTACGACTCGACCTGCCTGGTCGAAGAGGACGACGAGCCGCCGCACGAACTCGACCACGAGGCGCGCACGGTCGCCATGCAGATCGCCGAACTGCTCGACATGAACGTCGTCGACGAGGCGCACGTCATGCGCAAACTCGTCATCGACGGCTCGAACACCTCGGGCTTCCAGCGCTCGTCGCTCATCGCGCAGGAAGGCGAGATACAGACCGAAAACGGCCCGGTCTCCGTCGTCGACCTCATGCTCGAAGAGGAGTCCGCCCAGCGGGTCGAAGAGCGCGACGACGGCGTCCTCTACAGCCTCGACCGCCTCGGCATCCCGCTCGTCGAAATCGGCACCGGCCCGGACATCTCCTCGCCCGAGCAGGCGCGCGAGGCGGCCCAGACCATCGGTATGCTCCTGCGCTCGACCGGGAAGGTCAAACGCGGCCTCGGCACCATCCGGCAGGACGTGAACGTCTCCATCGCCGACGGCGCGCGCGTCGAAATCAAGGGCGTGCAGGCGCTCGACCAGATCGACGAAATCGTCCGCTTCGAGGTCGGTCGGCAGGCCGAACTGGTCGAGATTCGCGACGAACTCCGGGCGCGCGACGCTTCGGTCGGCGACGTGGCCGACGTGACCGGCGTGTTCGAGGACTCTGACTCCGGCGTCATCCGGGGCGCGCTGGACGCCGGCGGGAAGGTCACGGCCGTCCCGCTGTACGGGTTCGACGGCCTCGTCGGCCGCGAACTCCAGCCCGACCGCCGCCTCGGCACGGAGCTGTCCGACCACGCCAAGCGCCACGGCGCGGGCGGCATCTTCCACACCGACGAACTGCCGGCCTACGGCGTCACCGAGGCCGAGGTGGAGGCGCTCCGCGCCGCCGTCGACGCCGGCCCCGAGGACGCGGTCGCTATCGTCGCCGACGACCCCGAGACCGCCGACCTCGCCATCGACGCGGTCGCAGAGCGCGCCGCAGTCGCCATCGAGGAGGTCCCCGAGGAGACCCGCGGTGCCAACGACGACGGCACGACGCGCTACCTCCGCCCGCTCCCCGGCGCGGCACGGATGTACCCCGAGACGGACGTGCTCCCGGTCGACCTCGACCCGAGCGACGTGGAGACGCCCGAACTCCTGACCGAGAAGGTCGACCGCTATCAGGCCGAGTTCGGCCTCGACGCCGGCCTCGCAGAACAGGTCGCCTACGGCCGGACGATGCCGCTGTTCGAGGAGGCCGTGGACGCGGGCATCGACGCCACCTTCGCGGCGGGCCTGCTGGAATCGACGCTGACCGAACTCCGCCGCGACGACGTGGCCGTCTCGGAACTCACCGACGACCACCTGCTCGCGGTCATGCACCTCGTCGAGGACGGCGACCTCGCCAAGGAGGGCGTCAACGACGTGCTCGCCACCATCGCCGAGGACCCGAGCCTCACGGCCGAGGCGGCCGTCGAGGAGGCCGGCCTCTCCGGCGTCTCCGAGGACGAGGTCCGCGAGGCCATCGCCGAGGTCGTCGAGCGCAACGTCGACCAGGTCGAACAGCAGGGCATGGGCGCGTTCTCGGCGCTCATGGGCGAGGCGATGGGCGCGCTCCGCGGCAAGGCCGACGGCGGCGTCGTCAGCGACGTGCTCCGCGAGGAGATTCAAAAGCGCGCCTGAAACCCGAGCGTTCGAACCGAACCCGGGTTTCTCTCCTTCTCACGACGCCGAGCGCCCGCCGTCGCGGACGAACCGCCGTCGGACCCACCGACCCGCGTACTCGACGCCGGCCGCGACGAGGAGGAGCACCAACAGCGCCGGCCCGACGAGGAGGAACATCCCGAGCGGGTCCGTCTCCCCGCGAACGTGGAGGAACGCCCACCAGACGAGTTCGGTGACGCCGAACAGGCCGACGAGCGGCGCGACCAGCCCGCGACGAGCGAACAGCAGGGCCGCGACGACGACGAACCCGGCGAGCAGGAGGAACGAGAACCCGAGGAGGCCCGCCGCGGTCAGCGGGTCCGCGACCAATTCCGAGGGGAACGCGTCGGTGACGAGTCGCGCGACGGTCCAGACGGCGAGCGTGGCGAGGGCGTAGCCGCCGCCGAGGAGCGCGGGCGTCAGAGAGCCGCGGGCGCTCCGAGCGCGGGTCGCGTAGACGACGCCGACGGTGGCAACCGCGGCGGCGACGGCGACGGCGTGGGTGAGAAGCCAGTCGCCGAGCACCGGGTCGGGCGAGCCGGGCATCTCACCGCACCTCGATTCGCGTCATCGAGTCGTCGGCCATCGCGGCCAGCCGCTCGACGCGCTCGTCGGTCGAGGGGTGGGTCGAAAGCAGGTCCGACACCGAGTCTTCGACCTCGACCTCGCCGTACACCCACAGCGGCGACAGCCCGAGTTGCGGCCGGGCGGCGCGCTCTAACTTCCGCAGGGCCGACCCGAGCGCAATCGGCTTACCCGTCACCTCGGCGGCCCGCGCGTCGGCCGCGAACTCCCGCTTTCGCGACTGCGACCGGACGAACACGGTGAGCCCGAAGCCGAACAGGCCGACGAACTCGTCCAGTCGAAGGCGAATCCGTCCGGCGAGCGTCTCGGGCCACGATCCCGGCCGGCCGCGCATCCACGCCGAGCCGAGGGCGAGCCCCGTCGTCAGGAACGTCACCGGCGAGACGAACAGGTAGCCGACGCCGACGACCGTCTGGAGGACGCTCGCCACGAGCGACTGGACCAGCCCGTCTTTCCGTTCGAGGTGCGCGAGTTCGTGCGCCAACAGCGCCTCGAACTCGTCGGCGTCGAGGAGGCGGAACAGCGCGGCGTCGAGGACGACCACGTCGCGGCCCATCGGGTCGAGCGCCATCGCGTTCGGCGCGGCGAAACGCGCGAGTTTCAACGTGGGCGGGTCGAGCTCCATCCGCTCGGCGAGGCGGTCCCGCAGGCGGTGGACCGACGGCGACTCCGCGGGCGACATGTCCCGCGCGTCGAGTTGGCTGAGCAGGCGCACCGTGCCGAAGCGGAAGCTCAGATAGCCGAGGACGACGGCGACAGCGACGCCGCCGACGGCGGCGGTTAGGGGGTCTGGGCGAAGTCGCCAGAGCGTCACCACCGCGAACGCGCTGAGCGCGCTGAGCGAGAGGTAGAACGCGAGGACGACGACGCCGACGGCGACCATCGGGAGGCGAGAGCGGCGCGGGGACGTTGCCATCTCGCGTGACGATAGGGCGTCAGGTCGCAAAAGCTGTCTGGCGCGTCGGGGGAACGAACACGGGCGAACGCGACCGGGCGAGCGCGTCGCCCGGGCCGCCGGCATCGCTACATTCTCAACGGGGCTGGGCAAAGGGGGTACATGCAGTTTTTCGAGGATTTCGCGGTCGGCGACACCGACGAGTTCGGCGAGTACGACGTGACGCTGTCGGAGGTTCTCGAATTCGCCGAGCGGTACGACCCCCAGTGGTTCCACACCGACCCGGAGCGGGCGGAAGCCGAGTCCATGTACGGCGGCGTCATCGCCAGCGGCTGGCACACCGCGGCGATGACGATGCGCCTGTTCGTCGACGGCGTCCTCAGCGACGCCGCCTCGCTCGGCGCGAAGGGCGTCGAGGAGCTTCGGTGGTGGAAGCCGGTGTATCCGGGCGACACGCTCGTCGGCGAAAGCGAGGTGCTGGAGACGACCGTCGAGACCGACGACCGCGGGCTCGTCGAGATTCGGACGCGGACCTTCGCGGAGCGCGAGTCGGGCGAGGTCGAACTGGTCTGTTCGTTCGTGAGCGACGTGATGTTCGCCCGGCGGAACGGGACGTGGGGAAGCCCGTAGGGCGTCAGGGTTCGGCGTCGCGGTCCGCGTCGCGGTCGCCGCGGTCGCCATCGTCGTCGCGGAAGCGGTCGGGGTCGCGAACGGCCTCGGCGGCCCGGCGAAACACGCCCGTCAGCGTCGCGGCCTCGCGCTCGGTCGGGTGGGCGCGGCCGAGCAGTCGGCGCATCATCCGCGAGGTCTTGGTCCGCTTGTGCTCGCGGTAGTCCACGGCGTCGAGCAGTTCGTCGAAAAAGCGGTAGACGACCTCGATTTCGGCCTCGGAGGCGCGCTCGCGCTCCACGTCGGGGAGCTGTGTCTCCTCGACGGTGAAGCGGCGAAGCTCGTACATGAGAATCGTCGCCGCCTGCCCGAGGTTGAGCACGGGGTAGCGGTCGTCGGCGGGGATACAACAGACCTCGTCGAGCATCGCCAACTCCTCGTTGTCGAGGCCGGTGCCCTCGCGGCCGAAGACGAGCGCGGTCTTCGTCTCCACCGACGCAAGCGAGTCGGCGACTTCGACCGGCGTCTTGAACGGGTAGCGGATATGCCGGGTTGAGTCCTCGTGGGAGACCGCGGTCGTCCCGACGGTGTGGAACTCCTCGACGACCTCCTCTAAGGTCGTCTCGGTGGCGTTCGGGAGCACGTCCTCGCGGGCGTGGCCGGCGAAGCCGTACGCCTCGCCGTCGGGGTCGAGCGGCGGCGGGTTGACGAGGCGAAGGTCGTAGATGCCGAAATTCTTCATCGCCCGCGCGATGGTCCCGACGTTCCCGGGCGTCTCGGGTTCGACGACGACGACGGCGAACTCGCGGCCCCCGTCGGCGTCGGCGTCTCGGTCGCCGCTCATTTCGTCGGGTAGTCCGTGTCGAGGTCGACGCCGTCGAGGTCGGCTTCGGTCAGGGGCGTCGCGTCCTCGTCGTCCGCGTCGGGGCCGTAGTCGCGGAGGTCGATGCGCTCGCCCTCGACGAAGTTCTCCTCCAGCCGGCGCTGTATCTCGTTGGCGTCCGGGGGCGACGGCAGTTCGTCGGGTTCGGTGTCGACGTACTCCAGTCCGCCGTAGCCGTCGGGCGCGCGGCCGCCGTCCGCGAACCACTCGTGGAAGGCGTCGGCGAACACCGCGTCGCCGACGAGCTCGCGGCCGTCCTCCTCGCGGAACCAGTAGAGGAAGTCCGGCTCGTGGTGTTCGCAGAGGAGCACCTCCTCGCGGGGCTCGCCGTAGACGATGGACGCCTGTCGGCACTGCTGTATCTCCTCGTCGCCGTGGACGAGATAGCAGGCGTCGCACGGCTCCTCGACGAGCGAGACGAGGCGCACGAGTCGCTCCCGCGGGTCCTCAGGAATCTCGTCGAGCGGTTTGAACTCGCCCTCGTCGGTGAATATCTCGGCCTCCTCGAACCGCCATCCGCGGAGTCCGACGCTGACCTTCGCCATGGTTCGAGGTAGCCGAGCGGCGGATAAAAATGGCGTGATGCCGGTCAGCCGTCCGCGAGGAGCGCGTCCAGTCGGTCGAGGTTGTCGGCGGCCGTCTCCTCCGTGACGGGCACGTAGCCGACGACCGCCGGCTCCGACGTGGACCGTTCGAGGTAGTAGCGGACGAACGCGGCGACTTCCGGGCGCGACAGCGCCTCGCGGGCGACGTAGACGTACAGGGGCCGCGAGAGGGTGTCGTAGCGCCCGTTCTTCGCGTTCGCGGGCGACGGGAGAACGCATCCGTCGGGCTCGGAAATCGGGACTGCGCGGACGGTATCGCGGTTCTGGAGGTAGTACGCGAGGCTGAAGTAGCCCATCGCGTGCATCGAGTCGCCGACGGTCTTGGCGATGACCGTGTCCTGTTCGGTCGTGAGGTGGTCCGTCCGCTGGACCGCGCTCGGGAGGACGGCGTCCGAAAAGTAGTCGAACGTGCCCGAGGCGGTCGTCGGCCCGGCGAGGCGAATCGGCTCGTCGGGCCACTCGGGGCGCACGTCGCTCCACGACGAGGCCCCGCCCACGCGCCATATCGCGGCGAGTTCGGAGAGCGTGAGGCAATCGACCCAGTCGGCGTCGGGGTTGACGACGACCGAGACGGCGTCGGTGGCGATGCGAAACTGCACGGGGTCGATGTCGGCGGCCGCACAGGCGTCGCGCTCGTCCGCCTCGATGGCCCTGCTCGCGTCGTTCACGACGGTTCGGCCCGCACAGAAGAAGTCGGCGAACCCCCCGCCGGTCCCGGTCGAGGCGACGGACACCGTCACGTCCGGGTGCGCCTCCGAGAACGACTTGCCGAGCGAGAGCGTCAGCGGGTAGACCGTACTACTCCCGGCGATGGCGATACGCCCCGAGAGCGCGTCGTCGGTCGTCGCGGTCGCGGTCGCGGTCCGGTTCGTGGTCGACCCCGGAACCGACTCGATGCTTCCGAGACAGCCCGCGAGTCCGACCGCCCCCGCCGCCCCGAGCGCGCCGAGGAACCCGCGCCGACTCGGTCCGTCTCCGCCCCGACAAGGTGGCTTCACGGTCGGTCGTTTCTCGCGTCCGGTCATGGTGGTTGCTAAGTGGGATATATAGTCACACGGTGGAGACGGCGTCGTCGGTACCGCCGCCGACGCGCTCGACGCCGCTGAATTCGAACCGCGCGCCGCCGCTCGCCGACTCACAGAGCGCGAGGTCCCAGCCGTGGGCGTCGGCGACCTGCAGGACGATGGGGAGGCCGAAGCCGGTCCCGCCGCCGGAGCGGTTCGTCGTGTAGCCCGGTTCGAGCACGCTCGCCCGGTCGGTCTCCGGGATGCCGGGGCCGTCGTCTTCGATGTAGAACCCGGGAGCGTCGCAGAGCGCGCCGACGGTGACAGTCACCCCGTCGGGGTCGCCGTGTTCGACGGCGTCGCCGGGAGTATCCCGGCGGCCCGTGGAACCGTGTTCCACGGCGTCACCGGACGCAGTCTGGTTGCCCGTCGAGCTGTGCTCAACAGCGTCGTCGGATGAAATCCGACTGCCCGTGGAACCGTGTTCCACGGCGTCACCGGACGCAGTCTGGTTACCCGTCGAGCTGTGCTCGACAGCATTCCGAAACAGGTTCTCGAAGACGTGGGCCGCGAGGTCGGGGTCGGCGGCGAACCGGGCGTTCTCCTCGACGACGAGCGTCGCGTCCCCCGTCTCCACGTGGGCCCACGCCCGCCGGGCCGCGTCGGACAGCGCGACCGGGAGCGTGTCTTCGACCCGCCGCTGGAGCGCCAACACGAGGGCGTCGTCGATGATGGCGTCGATGCGGTCGAGCGACTCGACGAGCGACTCGACGTGGTCGCTCTCGCTTTCGTCGGCGAGGAGTTCGGCCCGGCCGACCGCGACGTTGAGGGGGTTTCGCAGGTCGTGCGAGAGGACGTTCGAGACCGTTCGGAGCTGTTCGTTTCGCTCCTGCACGTCGGCCATCATCTCGTTGAACGACCGGGCGACCTCTGCCATCGCCTCGCTCTCCTCGTCGGGGTCGATGCGCTCTGCGAGGTCGCCGTCGGCGCAGGCCCGCATCACCTCGCCGTAGGCCGCCGCGGTCCGTTCGAGGTGGCGGCGGCGGCGCTCGGAGGCCTCCTTTTCGGCCCACGCCTCCTCTCTCGCCGCCTCGGCCTCCTCGCGGGCGCGCTCGGCGTCGTGAATCTGGTCGCGCAGGGAGACCCGCATCACGTCGAACGCCTCGTAGAGGTCGCCGAACTCGTCTTCGCGGTCGCGGTCGATGGCGACGTCGAGGTTGCCGTCGGTGAGTTCCCGCGCGTTCGACCCGAGGGTCCGGACCGCGTCGACGGTGTCCCGACCGATGGTGACCGCCAGCAGGGCCGAACCCGCGCCGACGACGAACAGGGTCGCGAGTATCTGCGTGAGGATGTCCGTCCGCAGGGAGTACGCCTCGCCCGTGGGGACGCGGGAGGTGACGACCCAGTCGTGGGTCACCATCCGGGCGAACCCGACCTCGGTCGACGAGCCGGCGAGCGACTGCCCGGGGACGAACCCCGA
Organism: Haloferax chudinovii; assembly: GCF_042663345.1. Classification (NCBI taxonomy): domain Archaea; kingdom Methanobacteriati; phylum Methanobacteriota; class Halobacteria; order Halobacteriales; family Haloferacaceae; genus Haloferax; species Haloferax chudinovii. Next base: position 284,138 of record NZ_JBHTAB010000001.1, on the reverse strand, counting down.
CGCCGCGTCGTACCGGGTCGTTTCGAGCGCGTCGGTCTCCAACAGCCGCGACTCGTCCTCCGCGAGGACGACCGTCCCCCCCGCGTCGACGACGACGAACCGGCCGGCGTCGATGTCGTGGAGGTGCGTCTCGGAGATGTCTCGGAGGTTCGCCACGGCGATGACGGCCCGGTTCGGTCGGTCGGGAATCGTCGTCGCGAAGAGGACGACGGGCGCGGCTCCCTCGGACGGGCGGAACGGGTCCGAGACGACGACGTCGCCGTGGGACTGCTGGGCGAGCGAGGTGAACTCCCGCCGGCCGTAGTACGTCGTCACCGACTCGGCCGAGGCGACGCTGGCGCTCCCCGTGCTCGTGAGAACTGTCTCGTTTCTCGTGTCGATGTAGTACGCGGCGTCGATGTCTCGGTCGCGTTCGACCACCGACCACAGATAGAGGTTGATGTCGCGGCCGTCGCCGGACTGGAACGCCGCGGACTCCGATATCGACCGCATCTGCACCTCCATCCGCGTGAGCCACTCGTCGAGGTTCTGGGCCTGAATCTCGGCGTTCGTCACGAGGTCGTCGCGCGTCTCGTCGCCGATGACCTCGTTGGCGTGGAGATACGAGTAGCCGCCGACGGCGGCGATGGCGAGCGTGACGAGGCCGAGCGCGAGCGCGAACTGCACCGCGTACCGCTTCCTGACGAACCGCGGCAGGAGGCGTCGCGTCACGGCCGGTCGAACCTCCGGTCTGTCATCCGAAGTCGAGCGCCGCCTCCTCGAACGCGCCGTCGAGCAGTTCCGCGCGGGCGGCGTCGGCGCGGGCCGCCGCGTCGTCGACCGAGGCGGTGAGTGCGCGGTACGACGCCGAGTCTTCGAGCGTCTCGCGGTCGCAGGCGGCCTCCAACACGGCCCGCTTGCGGGCGAGCGCGAAGTACTCGCGGAGCTGGTCGTTGTACGACCCGCGGGCCACGAGCGAGCGGACGACGCGCCGGACCTCTCGTTTTCCGACCGGCTTGACGAGGTAGTCGTCGAACGGCATCTCGACGATGTCGGTGTCGGGGTCGACGCCGGTCACCATCACGACCGGGAAGTCGTGGTTGCGCGCCCGGAGTTCGGACAGCACCTCGTCACCGGTGCCGCCGGGCATCTGCCTGTCGAGCATCGCGGCATCGAACGACTCCTCGGCGACGAGCTCCAGCGCCGCTTCCGCGCTCGACGCCGTCTCGACGCGGTAGTCGTCCGCGAGCCACGCCTCGTACAGCGTCGTCAGAGACGGTTCGTCGTCAACGGCGAGTATCGTCGGGGGTCCGTCGCCAGTCATGATCGTATGTGGGTGCGCCCGGAAGGAACCCGGTTGGCTGTGTCGTCCAGAGAGCGCTATTAAGCGGTTGCTATGAGGGCTCAATAGCTCTCAATTCCGCCGCGTCCGGGGTCGTACTCGACGAGTTCGCCCGCCTTCCGCGACCGGTCGGCATATGTTCGTGTGGTCCAACCCACCCGTATGCGAACCGTCGATGCGGCAGGACTCGAAATCGGCGACGACCGCCCGCCCCGAATCATGGGTGTGCTGAACGTCTCCAAGGAGTCCCCGTACAAGCCGAGCGTGTTCAACGACCCGAGCGAGGCCGCCGAGTACGTCGACCGCGAACTCATCGACGAGGGGGCCGACATCGTCGACGTCGGCCTCGAATCGGCGAACAAGCGCCTCGACGTGCTGTCGGCCGAAGACGAACTGGACCGCCTCGACACGGCGCTTTCGGTCCTCGACAGCGTCTCCGGCGACGCCGTCTTCTCCATCGAGACGCGCTACCACGAGGTCGCCGAAGCGGCGCTCGACGGCGGCTTCGACATGGTCAACGACATCTGCGGCTTCGCCGACCCGGAGATGCCCCGCGTCTGCGAGGAGTTCGACGCCGCCGTCGGCAAGATGGCCAGTCCCCCGGACCTCACACGCCCCGGCGCGATAGAGGAAGTCGACGACATCTACGACGCCCTCGAACTGAACGGCTTCACCGACAAAACCATCGTCGACCCCGCCTTCGGCGGCTGGTCGGAGGCGAAGACGCTCGAACACGACCGCGAGACGTTCGACCGCCTGCGGGAGTTCCGCGGTTACGGCTACCCCATCTTGGTCTCTATCAACCGCAAGAACTTCCTCCGAGACGTGGCCGGCCGCCCGACCGAGGAGGCCCTGCCCGTCAGCCTCGCCGCCACGTCGATGGCGGTCGAACGCGGTGCCCACGTCGTCAGGACCCACGACGTGAGAGAGACCCGCGACGCGGCCCTCATCGGCCACGAGTTCGCGCGCCGTCGCGTCCGCGAACCCGGCGACGTGTCGGTCGAGGAACTCGACGTGACGACGCCCGGCGAGGCCGCGAGGCACCTCGACCGCGTCGGCGCGAACCGCGAGGTCGCCGCCGAGAGCGTGACGCGCGTCTTCGAACTGGAGGGGCTCGGGGCCGACGACCGAGAGGCCCTCGCCGCCGCAGTCGGTGATGCGGGAGCCGTCTTGGCCGGCGGCGACACCGGAGCGCTTCTGGTCGGGACGCCCGCCGCGCTCGCCCGGCTTTCGGCGCTCGTCACGGACGCTTCCGACGCCCTCGAAGCCGCATTGGAGACGGTCGAGCGGGCGACGCGCTAACCCGGTCGAGAACCCTTCACAGACCCGTCTCCCCGTCTGACGTTCGGCAGACGTTGACCGTTCTACTAAGAGAAAACTTATACCATCCGACTCTAAAACGGTCCTGTGGACGCCGGAAGGGCACGCGGGTAGGGGTACACGAGTGCCGTTCCGGCCCATACAGTTACATTCTGAGCGACAGCTACACCATGGATTTCACCACGTGGGAACCCGTCTACGGGCGGATTCTCGACGACTTCGGCTTCGACCGAACCGGCGACGAGCGCGCCAGAGACGCGCTCGCGGACCTCGTGGAACCGTTCGACCGCGACCGGCTGAACTGGGCGGGCGCGACCGTCGCCGTCTGCGGGGCGGCCCCGACGCTCGACGACGAACTCGACAGGCTCGACGCCCCGGACGTGGACGTCGTCGTCGCCGCCTCCACCGCCGCCGACGCGGTCCGGGACGCCGGCTTCGACCTCGACTTGATGGTGACCGACCTCGACAAGAACCCCGAGACGGCGGTCGAACTGACCGAATCGGGCGTGCCCGTCGCGGCCCACGCCCACGGTGACAACCTCCCCGCGGTCCGCGAGTGGGTGCCGCGGTTCGACGCCGACCACGTCCTCGGGACGACGCAGGCGGCCCCGGTCGGTCCCGTCGTCAACTGGGGCGGCTTCACCGACGGCGACCGGGCGGCCTTCGTCGCCGACGAGCTCGGGGCGAAGCGGCTCGTCTTCGCCGGCTGGGACTTCGACGACCCGACCGTGGACGCGATGAAAGCGCGGAAGCTCCGGTGGGCCGAGCGCCTGCTTCGGTGGCTCGAACGACGCCGCGAGGAGCGCTTTTCCGTGCTCGACGGGCGACGCGACGGCATCGACCCGCTCCCCTGAGAGGCCCGCGCCCACACCGGCTCGTCGGCGCGGCGTTCCTCGCGCTCGCGCCCCGATTACCTCGTGTTCTGCGGGTGCACGTCGGCCCCCTCCTCGGTCGAGGTCGGCTCGTCCGCCGACTGCTCGACCACGCCATCGAACAGGGACGCGTCACAGCCGCGGCAGGTCGCCGAGACGCGCCGCTTCGTCCCGTCGCTCTCGGGGGCCGCCACCCGCTTCGTCTCGACTGTGACCGCGCCGTCGCAGGTCGGACAGGTCCGGAGACACAGCCGAAGGGCACCGAGGACGCGGTTTCGGTCCGCCGTCGAGAGCCGCCACCACCCGGGGTAGTACCGCCGGAACGTCGCGACCGCCGTGAGGTCGGCGACGAACGCGGCGCGAGAGGCCCACCGGCCCACCGTCCCGCGGTCGAGGCGCGCGAACAGCCCTCGCTCGTCCCAGCCCATCTCGATTCTGTCCGAGTCGACGCCGAGGAGCGCCGCCAGCGCCTCGCAGTCGTGGTCCCGCCCCGCCGTGTCGAGCACGCGGGCGCGCCACTCCTCGGCGAACTGCGGCGACAAAGAGAGCGTGCCGTCCGCGTCGGGCGCGAGGACGCCCGCGCCGTGTAGCGCGGCCGCGAGGTCGACCCGGCCGTCGAGCGAGAGCGGCGGCGACGGTCGCGCCGACGGGAGTTGCGGAGGCGACGGCGACGAGAGTTCGACGAGCGCGAAACCGAAGACGACGACCGGCGGCAGGGCGCCGAGGAACGCGCCGTACGGCACCCAGACGAGCCAGCCGAGCGTCCCGCAGACGAACGTCAAGAGGAGGAGCGGAAACACGAGCGGGGACCGGAGACGCGGTTGTCGGACCCCGGAGTCGGGAAGGAAGCGATGCCCGGACATACCAGAACCGTGGGTACGACACCGTATAGGTATGAACCGGGTACACCAGATAGCAAGAACGTAAACGTGCTCCCGTCCCGGAATTCGGTCGATAACATCATATTACCCGCGACAGTCGCGCCGCCGCGAGTGTCGACTATCGTACCACATCCATGCCAACAGACGTCCGAAAACGAGCGACTGCCGCCGTGAGACGTGGTAGGAAGCCGTTTCCAGCGTCTCCGGGCGATTAAGTTCAGTCGAACGGACCGGTTGGCCGGTCTCGCTCGCGAGTCGAGGTCGGACTGCCGCTACATTCACATAGCCGCCGTCCTGAGGCGCGCACATGCAACTGCACTGGCACCGCCGGGACCTGCGAATCGCGGACAATCGCGGGCTCGTCACGGCCGCGGAGGCCGGCCCCGTCGCTCCGCTTTTCGTCTTCGACCGGGACGTGCTCGACCACGCCGGCGCGCCCCGAGTCAGGTACTTGCTCGACGCGCTCGCCGAGCTCCGCGAGGCGTACCGGGAACGCGGAAGCGACCTGCTCGTCGCCCGCGGCGACCCCCGGACGGTCGTGCCGGCGGTCGCCGCGGCGCTCGACGCGAAACGAGCCGTGTGGGGCATCGACTACTCCGGGCTTGCCCGCGAGCGCGACGCCGACGTGCGGCTCGCCCTCGACGACGCCGGTATCGCTCGCGAACCGGTCCACGACGCCATCTTCCACCCGCCGGGGAGCATCACGACCAACGCGGGCGACACCTACGCCGTCTACACCTACTTCTGGAAGAAGTGGCGCGACCGCGACAAGCCCGAGCCGTACCCGGAACCGACGGCCGACGACCTCGTCGACGCCGCCGCGCTCGAAACCGCGGCAGAGAGCCTCTCCGACGCCGAGTTCGACATCGCCGTCGGCGACCTCCCGACCATCTCGGCCCTCGGCTTCGAGGAGCCGGCGGCGGCGGTGCAGTCGGCGGGGACCGAGGCGGCCCGCGAGCGCCTGTCGGCGTTCTGCGCGGACGCCATCTACCGCTACGCCGACGACCGCGACTACCCGACGCGGGACGCCACGTCCCGGCTCTCGACGGATCTCAAGTTCGGGACCATCGGCATCCGCGAGGTGTACGCGGCGACCGCCGCGGCCCGCGAGGGCGTCGGCGGCGAGCGAGACGAGTCGGTCGAGGAGTTCCAGTCGCAGTTGGCGTGGCGGGAGTTCTACGCCCACGTCCTCCGGGAGCACCCGAACGTCGTCACGGAGAACTACAAGGAGTACGAGGAGGACATCGCGTGGCGCGACGACGCCGAAGAGCTCGCGGCGTGGAAGGAGGGGAAAACCGGCTACCCCATCGTCGACGCCGGGATGCGACAGCTCCGCGAGGAGGCGTACATGCACAACCGCGTCCGGATGATTGTCGCGTCGTTCCTCACGAAGGACCTCCTGTGCGACTGGCGACACGGCTACGCGCACTTCCGCGAGCACCTCGCGGACCACGACACCGCAAACGACAACGGCGGCTGGCAGTGGGCCGCCTCGACCGGGACCGACGCCCAGCCGTACTTCCGCATCTTCAATCCGATGACGCAGGGCGAGCGCTACGACCCCGACGGCGAGTACATCAAGCGATACATCCCCGAGCTATCGGACGTGACGGCCAACACCATCCACGAGTGGCACGAACTGAGCAACCTCGAACGCGAGCGCCTCGCGCCGGACTACCCGGAGCCCATCGTGGACCACTCCGAGCGCCGCGAGCACGCGATTTCGATGTTCGAGGCCGCCCGCGGCGACGACTGAGCGACCACCGACTCCGCCTGCTGTTCTCCGCCGTCGGTCGCCGCGGCACGAACGACTTTCTCCTCGGGGACCGACTCCGAACGCGTGCACGTCGCTATCATCCTGTACGACGGCTTCGACGAACTCGACGCCGTCGCCCCGTTCGAGGTGTTCCAGAACGCCGGCGCGGCCGGAGCCGACTGCGAGGCCGAACTCGTCGCCCTCGACGACCGCGAGTCCGTGACCGCGAGCCACGGGATGCGCGTCGGCGTCGACGGAGTCCTCGACCCCGAGACCGACCGCCCGGACCTCCTCGTCGTCCCCGGTGGCGGCTGGAACTCCCGCGCCGAACAGAGCGCGTGGGCCGAAGCCGAGAAAGGCGAGATCCCCGACGCCATCGCCGCGCTCCACGAGGCCGGAACGACCGTCGCCGGCGTCTGTACCGGCGGGATGCTTCTCGCCCGCGCCGGCATCCTCGACGGCCGCCCCGCGGTCACCCACGGCGGCGCGCTCTCCGACCTCCGCGAGACGGCCGCCGAAGTCGTCGAAGCGCGCGTCGTCGACGACGGCGACGTGCTCACCGCGGGCGGCGTCACCTCCGGACTCGACCTCTCGTTACACGTCGTCGAACGCGAGTTCGGGTCTGCGGTCGCCGACGCCGTCTCGACCGAAATCGAATACGAGCGCCGGACAGAGCCGTTCGACGGCTGACACGCTCGCGCGAACCGGGGTCTCTCGAAGCGGAGAAATCGACTGAGAGCGACCCGAACACCGTGGTTTGTGCTAGCATACCTCTCCTCAAGTTTTAACAGGATTCCGCCCGACCCATGATATGGAGGTTACACATTATGAGCCACGAACTCGACCCGCTTCCGTACGAGTACGACGCCCTTGAACCCCACATCTCCGAGCAGGTGCTGACGTGGCATCACGACACCCACCACCAGGGCTACGTCAACGGCTGGAACGCGGCCGAGGAGACCCTCACCGACAACCGCGAAGCAGGCGAGTTCGGCTCGTCCGCCGGCGCGCTCCGCAACGTCACCCACAACGGTTCGGGACACATTCTGCACGACCTGTTCTGGCAGAACATGTCGCCGGAAGGCGGCGACGAGCCCGAGGGTGCGCTCGCAGAGCGCATCGCCGAGGACTTCGGTTCCTACGAGGCGTGGAAAGGTGAATTCGAAGCGGCGGCCGGCGCGGCCGGCGGCTGGGCGCTCTTGGTGTACGACTCGTTCTCGAACCAGCTTCGGAACGTCGTCGTCGACAAGCACGACCAGGGCGCGCTCTGGGGCTCTCACCCGATTCTCGCGCTGGACGTCTGGGAACACTCGTACTACCACGACTACGGCCCGGCCCGCGGCGACTTCGTGAGCGCGTTCTTCGAGGTCGTCGACTGGGACGAACCGTCGGCCCGCTACGACCAGGCCGTCGAACTCTTCGAGTAACACCGCGTAGCGCAGACGAAACACACGTTTTCCCCGCGACCACCACAGGTTACCGTGAAAGGCCCTCCCGAGGGCATCCGGGGGGGTGGGTTCACCTCGCCAGACCGGAACCCTTCTGAGAAACCCACCGTCAACCCCCGAATTCGCCGCGCTGAACTCCCCGACTGTGCCGTCGAACTCGCCGAGTCGCAACTGGAGGAGTAGACGTCGAAGCCGTCACGCCGGTCGGTTCCGGGCCCGTTCGACGCGACGAAGCCCACTCCGTCAGTCGGCGTTCACGAGGAGGACGCCGCGGGGCGCACCGAGACGCACGCCCGGGTGGAACGTAATCGAGAGGAACACAAAATATCCGCTTTACCGAGGTTCTTTATCGAGTACGCCAGTACATGAGACATGGCAGACATTATCGTCATCGGCGGCGGTCCCGCTGGTCTGACAACCGCCCTCTTCACCGCGAAGAACGGGCTCTCCACGACGGTCTTCGACACCGACAAGACGTGGATGCACAAGGCGCATCTGTTCAACTACCCCGGAATCGGCTCCATCGACGGTTCGGACTACCTGGAGACGCTTCGCACGCAGGTCGACCACTTCGCCGCGGAGCGCCACCAGAGCGAGGAAGTTACCGACGTGAGCGAGCGCGACGACGGGTTCGTGGTCACGACCGACGACGACGAGTACGAGGCCGACTACGTCGTGCTCGCCACGGGCGCGAACCGCGACCTCGCTGAGGCGCTGGGCTGTGCCTTCGACGACGACGTCGTCGACGTGGACGTGACGATGGAGACGAGCGTCGAAGGGGCCTACGCCACGGGCGCGATGGTCCGCGCCGAGGAGTGGCAGGCCGTCATCTCCGCCGGCGACGGCGCGGCCGCCGCCCTCAACATCCTCTCGAAGGAGAAGGGAGAGCACTACCACGACTTCGACGTGCCCGCCGACGCCGAGTCCGTCTACGGCTCCCTCGTCGACGAGGTCTAATCCACGCACTCGGGCGCGACTCGAACGCGACCACGCACGCTCGTTTTTTTTGCCGAACTCCCGAGACCTGTCTACCCGGTCAGTCGAATCGCTCGATGAACGAGTTGATAACCTGAACTTCGTCGTCGTTGATGGCGTGGCCCAGTTCCTCGTACAGCCGACTCGTCGCGTCGGCTCCGCGCCCCGCGAAGAGTCGAGCCGACGCCTCGACTCGGTCGGCGTCGATGCGGGGGTCGTCGCGACCGCTTCCGAAGAAGACCGGTGTGCCGTCGAGATTGTCGTCGCTGGCGTGACCGTCGCGGTCACCATCGCTGTCGTCGCCGTCGTTGCCGCCGTGGCCGTCGGTTCGTCCCCCGATGTCGGGGCCGAGGAGGCTTCCCGAGAGCGCGACGAGGCCGCCGTATCGGCGGGGGTTTCGAAGCGCGAACTCGGCGGCGAGGCACGCGCCCTGCGAGAACCCGAAGCAGACGACTCGTTCGGGCGGAATCCCGGCGTCCTCGGCGATGTCGAGCGCGGCCGACACCCGGCCGAGCGCGGAGGTGAGCCACGGCTCGTTTCGCTCGATGGGACTGGTAGCCGGGGCCGGATACCACGAACTTCCGGCGGCCTGCGGCGCGAGGTACATCACGCCGCGGTGGAGGAACTCGTCGACGAGCGTGAGGGCGTGCCGTGCGTTCGACCCGTGACCGTGGAGCATGACGACGGCCGAGTCGGCGACCTGCGGCGGCGCGCCGGCCGTCGCAATCTCCTGTCCCTCGTGAGGGTCGGTCGCGGACGCGGGCGCAGTCGGTCGGGGTGACATCAGTTCGACCCGCCGTCGCCCCCGCCGTCGCGTCCAACGCCAGTCGGCAGGGCCAGCGGACCCAGTTGGCTCTGTATCATCTCGCGGTCCTCCTCCAACCACGGCGGCAGATACAGCGACTGACCGAGCGTCTCCGGGTCGGCGTCGAACGTCAGACCGGGGCCGTCGGTCGCGAGTTCGAACAGAATGCCGCCCGGCTCGCGGACGTACAGCGAGTGAAACACGTGTCTGTCTTTCACCCGTGACACATCGTAGCCGCGCTCGCGGAACAGGTCGTGCCACTCGTACAGTTGGGCTTCGTCGTCGACGCGGACCGCGACGTGGTGGATGCTTCCCGCGCCCTCGCGGCCGAACTCCCCGTCTCGGTCGAGGAGGTCGACGACGGTCGCCCGGTCGCCCGGTGCTCGGTAGCGGACGCGGTCGCCCTCCTGTGCGACGAGGTCGAACCCGAGCGTGTCGAGCACGCTGGCGGTCACGAAGGGGTTCGTCGAGTGGAGCGTAACGCCGTGGATGCCGCGAATCGCGCGCTCGGCGGGGACCGGACCGTCGGCCCACGGTTCGACCGACGACTCGCCGGTGACGAGTTCGAGGTCGGTCCCGTCGGGGTCCGAAACCCGGAGCACGGTCTCGTCGAATCGCTCGACCGGGCCGTCGACCCCGACGCCGCGGTCGGCGAGGCGGTCGGTCCAGTAGTCGACGGCGTCGGGTGGAATCACCAGCGACGCGGTCCGAATCTGCGGCGTGCCGGGGCGTCCCGGCTCCTCGGCGGGGTACGGGAAGAACGTTAGGGCCGTCCCGGGCGACCCGGTCTCGTCGCCGTAAAACAGGTGGCGCGTGAACTTCTCGTTGAAGTTCACCGTCTGCTTGACGAGGTGCAGGCCGAGCGTCGTCGCGTAGAAGTCGACGTTCGCCTGCGCGTCGCGGACGATTCCCGTGACGTGGTGGATTCCGGCGGTGTCTGTGAGCATCGAATCGGGTGTCTTGTCTCGGTGGATGGGTTGATGGAGGGTGAAGGTGGTGAGTGGTGCGTGACGGTGGGTGCAGTAGTCGCGAGAGGACGGTCAGCGCCCGATGGTCCCCTGTCGGGTGACGGGCGCGTCGGGGTCTATCAGGAACGCGACGACGGTGGCGTCCTCGTCGGCGGTGAGCGTCACGCCGGCGTCGCCGACGAGCAGGGCACTTTCGGTCTTCCCGAAGCGCGTGCCCGCGGCCTCGACCGCGCCGTCGAACACGTAGAAGTACGCGTCCCGGCCCTCGATATTGGGGAGGTCGGCGCTCGACCCGGCGTCGAGGCGGAGGTCGAAGAGGTCCACTTCGTTGCGGACGAAAAGCGGCGCGTCGGACTCCTCGGGGCCGAGCAGGTGCCGCCACTCGCCCTCGACGGGGGCGTCGATGGGTTCGTGTTGGACGGTCGGCTCCAGCCCGAGGCTGTGGGGCCGGACGAACATCTGGAGCATCCGGAGCGGCGGGTCGTCCGCGCGGGTGAACTCCTCGTGCCAGAACGTCTCGCCCGCGTTCATCACCATCAGGTGGTCGGCGTCGGTGACGAGGTCGTTGCCGTCTTGGTCGCCGTGGCGCATCACGCCGGCTGGCACCCACGAGATAATCTCCTCGTCGCGGTGGGGGTGCATCGCGATGTGCGTGTCGGGGTCCATGAACGACTCGACGATGGTCGCGAGCGGGCCGTAGCCGTGGTCCGCGTGGTCCGGGAGGGCGCGGCCGGGGAAGTTGAAGTGGGTCCGGAACTTCCCCTGATTCTGGGAGACGTCGGTGCGCTCCGCCTTGTAGAGCTTCGTCTCGGAGCCGACATTCATTACGTGCGCACCTACGCGTCGACTCTATATACCTTCTCGGCGACGTGACCGAAAGCAGGTGACATCGGTGTCACTGGGCTCGGAATCGGGACCGTTGAGGAATGGCCGGCCGCCAGTCGGCGGGACTCACGAGACGGCGAGGGTCTGGTTCCGCGTCGACCGTTCAGGTGACAACAGTTTTGTTCGTGACAACCAACAAGGTAGTCGACATGGAGACGAGTCGGTGGACGCCACGGCAAAGCTGGCTGTTCGTCGCGCTGAGCGGTATCGTCGCGGCGGGAGTGGTCTACGTGTTCGGCCCGGCCGACGCTGGCGTCCTCGCGTCGGTGGCGGTCGGGGGCGTGGTCAGTCTCATGTTCGCGGTCGGCTACGCGGTCTCGAACGAGCGGGTGAAACAGGCGCTCCTCGATTTGCTGTCGCTTCTCCCCTGAGTTCGTCCCCGACTCGACCGACTCTGAGCGACCCACGGCGTCACCACCCCTGCCGCAGTACGAAGGCGGCGTGCCCGAACACGGCGAGCAGGAGGGTACTTACCTCGTCTTCGGGTTGCGAGCGCGCCGGTTTCATCTCTGTGGTGCTCTCCGAGGCGTCTCTTCCGCGACGCAGTTCGTCCAGCACTCTGCACGGCGCTCAAATATATTATATCTGGAATATCTCATACGATATTGTATTTTTAATGCAGTCTGCGAAACGTCGACCTGACCTCTCCACACACGTGAAACGGGCGCTAATGCTCCGTGATATTTTGCGGAATGAGCTTTATATCGGTCTAATATTAGAGATAATTTTGGCTGGGGGGCGCTCTTCGACCGCGACAGAGATTCTACCGCTGTCGCCGACGAGCGATAGGACGCCTGACAGACGAGAGTCCAGAAATCCAGTGGTATAACGCTTCTATCTGTATTTTCACACGAGCACATATCTGGATGGAGATATATTCCCTTAGATGGTATTGTTTTATATATACAATACTAACTTGACAGTTTGGTGTTTTCTCAGTCGACGATTCGACCGCAGTCACCGCGACTGGACGGTTGTACAGTCTACCAACTGTATATCACGAACTATTATCTATAGTATGTTCGCAACGACGAACCGCTACGCGGGAGCGGACTACCGACCCTGCGAGGTGTCGGGGTGTCGAACCGAACTCACGCGCGGGCCAACACCCGCGCGAACACGCACGAGCGGGTGGTTTTAGGTACCTCTGGAACGAGCGTTCGGTATGTCGTTCGAATTCGAACTTGAAGCGACTGCCGAGGCCGCAGATGACCTCCCCGATGCGGAGGACATCGTACAGGACCGCGAAGCGATTCCGATTCGGGAACTGTTCGATGCGGCGTTCATGACCGCCTACACCGACTTCGACAGCTTCGACGAGATGGTCGAGGCAAGTCCGTCGGACGCGACCGCCGCCGACGACCTGTCGTTGGTTCCGGACGGGACGTGGGACGAGTTCGTCGCCGAGACGACGGCGTTCGACGACGAAACAGAGATGGTGTTCGCGGTCCGCGACCACTGGGTCGCAGAGCAACTCGGGCTCGACGAATCGGTGTCGAGTCAGTAGTTCCCGGTCGTGACAATCGGCGGCGGCGTGTGGGGGCCGTACGGCGCGTCGTCGAGGTACTCGCCGGCCGGTTCGAAGTACGCGGCGAGCGACGCCGCGGCCTCTTTTCGGAGCACCGTCACCGGGTCGTCGCCCTGCAGATAGTCGAGGGCCTGACCCGCGGCGTCGAGGTTGTACTCCGCCGCTTTCTCACGGCGAGCGGCGAACAGCTCCACCTCGTCGCGGGCGACCGCGTCGCTGTGCGCCCGATAGCCGACCGCGATAGCGGACGCGGCCTCGTCCGCGTCGGCGACCCCGGAGTTCATCCCCCGCGCGCCGAACGGTGCGAGCAGGTGCGCCGCCTCGCCCACCAAGAGAACGCGGCGATGCTCGTCGACGAAGCTGTCGGCCATCACTTGGAAGAACTTGTAACTCGACACCCAAGAGACGTTGTCGGTGTAGCGCTCGCCCATGACCGCGCTGACGAACTCACGAATCCGTTCGTCGCTGGTGAGTTCTTCGGGGTCGTCTCCCTCAATGCACTGGATGTCGAGCCGCCACCCGCCGGTAAACGGAACGAGGAGGACGTTCCGGCCGCCGACGGTCGGGTCAGCGTAGTGAAACAGCCGTTCGAACGGAAGCGGGTCGTCTTCGACCTCGTCGACATCGGCGATGATAAAGGAGTTTTCCGACTGGTCGCCTTCGAACTGTGCACCGATTTCCGACCGGACAGTCGACCCCCCGCCGTCGGCTCCGACGAGATACGGCGTCTCCCACGTCTGCCCGTCCGCCGTCTCGACGCGGACGCCGTCGGGACGCGATTCGACGGTCTCGACCGCCGCGTCCCAGTGGATGTCGATGCCGGCTTCGGCGAGCGCCTCGTGCATGTACGCCTCGGTCGTCACCTGCGGAATGCTCGTGAAGTGGGGGATATCGCCCGACCCGCCGGGGCTGTCGTACGTCCGCGAGAACACCTCTGTCCCGTGATAGAGCGTCCGCCGAGTCGGCCAGACGAGGCCCTCCTCGACGAGGCCCATCCCGAGTCCGGGATGAACGCGTTCGAGGGTTCGGAGCGTCGAACCGTGCACGTAAATCGCTCGACTCCCCGAACGGTCGCGGTCTTCGGACTCAGCTTCGACAATCGTGACGGGCACCCCGCGGGCGTGTAGCGCGAGCGCCGTGGTCATGCCGACGGGGCCGGCTCCCGCGACTACCACTGGTGATTCCGTGTCATCGTTCGTCATAGATAACATCATATCACGATACGACTGGCATATACGTTGTGGTCAGCGCAGTCATTCTCGTCGGCTGAGGGGTGGTCTGACGGCGTACTCACCGGGTCGCGCTCGCGCTCGACGGGCCGCTCGTCACGAGGCAGTCACCGACTTGTCTTGGGGCGTTGGCGGTTCCGCACCCACGAGAAAACATTATAACGGTTGCCGAATCTTAATGAACTATGTTATCAGTGGCCGATCTCCGCAAGGAATTCGGCGGACTAGTCGCGGTCGACGATGTGAACTTCGAGATCGGCCGCGGGGAAATCGTCGGGCTCATCGGTCCGAACGGGGCCGGCAAGACCACGTTGTTCAACAGCATCACGGGCGTTCTCCAGCCGGAAAACGGGTCGCAAGTCACGTTCGACGGAACCGACATCGTGGCGCTGGAGACCCACGACATCGCGCGGAGGGGTCTGGTTCGGACGTTCCAAATCGTCCGCGTCTTCGACGAGATGACCGTCTTCGAGAACGTGATGACGGGCGCGCTGTTCGGCACCGACGAGTCGATTTCACAGGAAGAAGCCGAAGAACGCGCTCACGACGCGCTGGCGTTTATCGGTCTGGCGGAGAAAGCGGAGCTGACGACGGGCAACCTCCCGATTGCGCAGAAAAAGCAACTGGAACTGGCGCGCGCGCTCGCCTCTCGGCCGAACTTACTGCTCTTAGACGAGATTGCGAGCGGGCTTACGCCCGGCGAGATAGCCGACCTCACCGACACGATACGGCGACTCCGAGACGAACGCGGTATCTCCGTGTTCTGGATAGAACACATCATGGACGCCATCATGGGCGTCGCGGACCGCATTATCGTCCTGAACAGCGGGCGGAAGCTCGCGGAGGGGACACCCGCCGAAATCCGGGACGATCAGGCCGTCGTCGAGGCCTACCTGGGGGACGAAGCATGATCGAAGTCGACGAGATAGACGTATCCTACGGCAACATTCAGGTGCTGTGGGACCTGTCGTTCACCATCTCCGAAGACGACCGCGTGGTATCTATCGTCGGGCCGAACGGGGCGGGGAAATCGACGCTCCTTCGGGTCATGTCGGGGCTCCACCCGGTCGACGACGGCCGCGTGACCGCGTGGGGCGACGACGTGGCGGGCATGGAGCCCTCAGATATCGTCAAGCGCGGGTTCGTCCACGTCTCGGAGGAGCGGAACCTGTTCGGCGACATGAGCGTCCGCGAGAACCTGGAGATGGGCGCGTACACCCAGCGGGGGTCGCTCGACGAGACGATGCAGGAGGTGTTCGAACTCTTCCCGATTCTCGAAGAGCGACAGGACCAACGTGCGGCCTCGATGAGCGGGGGCCAACAGCAGATGCTCGCTATCGGTCGCGGACTGATGGCGAGGCCGAAGATTCTGGCGCTCGACGAACCCTCGGAGGGGCTCGCGCCGAAGATAACGAACCGGGTGTTCGAGAAAATCGAGGAAATCAGCGATAACGTGACCGTACTCCTCGTCGAACAGCACGTTCACAAAGCGCTGGGACTGGCCGACCGGGCGTACCTCTTAGAGAACGGAGAGATAATCACGGAAGACACGGGGCCGTCGCTCCTGGAGTCCGACCACATCAAAGAGGCGTACCTGTAGCGCCGACGCGGTTCTGGTTCTCACGGGACGGTCGCTTTTCTGCGGGCTGTCGGACTGTCACTCTCGGTCGTTGGAGAGGTGAGCCGTCACTGTAGTGGTGTGAGAACGAACGGCCCGCGTTGGAATGAGAACAGGAAAGAAACGTCCGAGTCCGAATCACCCGGAGTCAGCGGCCTTCGACGTCCGTGCCACCTCCCTCCGGTTCGTCAGTGAGACCGACGTCGCTCAGCACGTCTCGGGCGGAGCGAACGACGCCCTGTCGGAAGTAGAGGAACAACACGATGAGGAGCGCGCCGAAGATGGCGGACCGCCACGTCTGGAGGCTCTGGGCCGAACTCAGGAACTCCTCGATACCGACGATGATGGTTGCGCCGACGATGGGTCCCATCGTGGTCCGCAGGCCGCCGACGACGAGGACGATGAGGACGATGACGTCGACGGCGATGAACGTGAAGCCACCGGGGAGGATATACCCCGACTCACGGGCGAAGAACGCGCCGACCAAGCCGATGAGGAACGCGGCGACGAACCCCGCGATGGTCTTGTATCGGACGACGTCGATGCCGATGGATTCGGCCGCGACCTCGTCTTCCCTGATGGCGTCGAACGCGATGCCGTACTTCGAATGGACGAGGCGGAGGTAAAACCCCAGCGTCGCCACGAGCAGGAGCAACACGAGGTAGTAGAGGACGAGCTTCGTCTCGATGCCGACCGCGTCGGCGACGACACCGAGTCCGAAGTACTCGTACGGGAAGCCGGTCGACCCGCCGGTGATACCCCGAGCACCGACGAATATCTCGCTGAACACGAGTTGGAGGTTCAGCGTGAGAATGGAGATGAGGACGACGGTGAAATTGCGTTTGGCGGAGACGTAACTGACGAGCAGGCCGACGAGGCCACACGCCAGCGCCGCCACGGGGAGCGTGACCCACGCGGAGATGGCCAACGCGTCGGCCAAGAGCGCCGTCGTGTAGGCGCCGAACCCCGCCAGCCCGCCCATGAACAGGAACAGTTGGTCCGTGTGACCGAACACGATGTTGAGCGCGACCGCGAACAGCGCGATGAGCAGGAGGTGCGCGAGGACGCTCTCGTAGTAACTGCTCCCGAGGACCGCGAGCGGTGCGAGCGCGAACACGACCGCCACGATGGCGACGTTTCGCACCTCAGTACCGAGCGGCGGTCTGGTACTCATGATATCGCCTCCGGCCGGGCGAGGAGCACGACGATGGCGGTCGCGAACAGGATGATGGTCGCGACGTACGACCCGACGAAGAAGTTGGCGAACTGGTTGACGAGCCCGAGGAAGACGCCGGCGCTAATCGCGCCGACGAGACTCCGGACGCCGCCGACGATGGAGATGATGAGCGCGAACGTCGTGAACTCGAACCCGTTCGACACCGCGACCGCGGAGCCGGCGGCGAACACCAGCCCGCCGAGTCCGGCCACCGCGGCCGAGAGGACGAAGATGAGCGTCCGAATGCGCCGCGGGTTGACCCCGACGAGACGCGCGCCGCGTTCGTCCTGAAACACGGTTCGGGTGGCTTTCCCGAGGAACGTGCCGCGTAAGAATCCGAACAGGACCGCGAGGACGACGGTGCCGATGGCGACGATGATGAGCGAACTTCCGGTGAGTGACGCGCCGCCGACGGAGACGGTGCCCACGTCTAACGGGAGCGTGTACCGCGACGGGAAGTAGTTGATGAGGACGCCGTCGAGGAAGACGGTCAACCCGAGCGTCGTGAAGATGCCGAGGAGGATGCGTTCCTCGCCGTCCGACCGGTAGACGAGCGAGAGAATCGTCCGGTCGACGACCAGTCCGAACAGCGCGACCGCGACGAGTGCGACCGCGCCGGCGACGACGAGACCCATCCCGCTGTTGACGACGAGCGTCGCGACGAGCACCGCGAGGACGGCGAACGTGCCGATAGCGAGGTTGAGAACCTCGCCGAGACCGAACACGAGGGTGATGCCCACGCCGAGCAGGGCGAGGAACACGCCGAAGGCGAGGCCGTCCATGGCGACGCCGAGGAGCGTACTCGCCGTCACCATCCCCGACACCCCCTGTCCCGAGTCGCCGTCGCTCCGCTCCGAGCGGCGAATGGGACGACCGCGGTACCTCGACCGACTCGCGCCATCATTGGTCGGCGGGGAGTGCGGGCAGTGCGTCGGTCCGGAACTGCTCTTCGAAGCCGAAGTTCCCCTCGGGGAAGTACGACGGGGCTTCCGACGTCAGTTGGCTGTATATCTGCACCTGGTTTTTCAGCTCGCCGTTCTCCGTGTACTCGATGGGGTTCGCGAACAGGGTGTCGAACCTGATGTTCCGAATGGCGTCGGCGATGGCCGTCGAGTCCGTCGAACCGGCGTCTTCGATGGCCTGCGCCAGCATCTTCCCCGAGACGTAGCCGTACGCGGTGTGGGTGTCGAACTGGTTCCCCGTCGCCTCGCCGAAGCGCCGCGCCACTTCCGCGAACTCGTCGCTGTACACGTCGGTGTTGTGGACGTGAGTGAACCCGCCTTCGAAGGCGAGGTCACCGAGCGCGCCCGCGATGACGCTCGGCGGGAAACTCGGGCCGGTGACGACCTCCGGCGAGTAGCCGAGATCGTTCAGCTGGCCCGCGATGCTGAGCGAGCCCGGCGGGTGGCCCGTCGCGACCATCATCTCGATGTCCTGCGGATATCTCCGGATGAACGACCTGAAGTCGCTCGCGCCGACCGGCGCGGCCTGCACGTTCACGTCCACGTCGAAGTGTTGTTGAATCCCCGCCTCGACCGAGCGGCCCCACGCGTAGTCACCGATGATTGCGCCGACGTTCGAGTAGCCGGCGTCGGAAACGAGGCTCGCCTGCGCCTGCATCGTCGTGGCCGCCGGAAGCAATCCGACTCGGAACGTGTAGGTCGTCTCCGGGGTGATTGCCTGGTTCGTCCCGGACATGTGGAGGAGCATCGGGACTTCGAGTTCCTGTGCGGTGCGTGCGGTTCGGATACCGACGTCTGACGAGACGGGACCGACCGTCGCCACCGCGTTCTCCTGTTCGACGAACCGGCGGAAGATGGTGTCTGCCTGTCCGGCGTCGCTCTGCGTGTCAGACTCGACGATTTCCAGCTGTCGGCCCAAGACGCCGCCGTCCTCGTTGACCTCCTGAACGGCGAACGCGAGCCCGGCGCGGTGGGCGTTCCCCCACGGGGTGAACGACCCCGAAAGCGGCTGGAGCGAGCCGATGACGATGGACTCGTCGGAGCCGCCCCCGGAACTGTCGGTCTGCCCCGTCGTCCCGCCGCCTCCGGTTTCGCCCTCGGTGGTTCCCGTCCCGTCGTCCGTGCCGGACCCCCCACCGGCGCATCCCGCGAGCAGTCCGACGCCCGCAACACCGCTCAGTTTCACAAAATTCCGTCTGCGAATTAGGTTTTTCTCGGCCATGAATATCATCATCGATTAGTGGGGTTAAATAACTTTGTGGTGTGTTGTCGTCCGACTAGACTGGCTGACACCTCTGCGGTCCCCTGTCAGCGAACGGCGGGTTCGGCGGTCGACGTGGGAGACGTGGTTGTCGGTCGCGTGGTAGGCTTGTCGGTAGTGTGGGAGACGTGGCTGGTCGCGCGCCCACGCGAGAGCGGGGCGTCGGACACGAGCACTTATTACTCCGTTTGCGTGACTTACTGTTCGATGTCACAACGCTACTACGAAGACATCCCGGTCGGAGACGTTCGGGACCTCGGCACCTACACGGCCGACCGAGCGGAACTCCTGGCATTCGCCGAGCGCTACGACCCACAGCCGATTCACGCCGACCCGGACGTCGCCGCGGAGACGATGTACGGCGGCGTCATCGCCAGCGGCTGGCACACCGCGGGGTCGTGCATGCGCTTGTTGGTAGACGGATTCCTCGCGGAGACGGCGACGCTGGGGTCGTTCGGACTCGAAGAACTCCGTTGGAAGACGCCCGTGTACCCCGGCGACACCATCCACGTGGTGGCCAGAATACTGGAGAAGACCGAGTCGACCAGCCGAGACGACAGGGGGTACATCACGACCGAAGTCGAAGCGACGAACGAGGCCGACGACGAGGTCATCTACTGGCGAGCGACGAATATCTTCCTGACGAAGCCGACCGACGCCCCCCGGTGATACGCCACGTCCTTGCCGACATCTGAATCCTATTGTACACCGATAGTAAATCACCTCTCATGCGAGTTATTGACAGTCACCAACTCCGCTTCGGCGAGATGGCCGGCCCGCTCGTCCACGGGGCGAAGTTCTTCGATTGGCAACTGATATCGACGCAGGTGTTCGCCCGAGAAGTCGGCTACCCGTTCGAGCGACTGGTCGCAGACGGCGCGATTCCCTACGCGCCCGTCGGCGTCGATACGACCGTCTATCGGTATCCCGCCTTCGGCGAGACGGTCTCGGTCGACGTCGAGGCGACCCACGTCGGCGACTCCAGTCTCGAACTGGTTTACGAGACGACCGACGGCGACGGCGAGCCGCTCTCGACAGCGCGGATGACCCACGTGACGATTGCCCCGGAAGGGGGTGCGCTCTCGCTCCCGGCAGACGTCAAACAAACACTGGTCGACCACCGGGTCGACCGGACGGTCGACGTCGGCCCCGGTGACGAGCCCGAGAGCGACCCGAATCGATATCCCACGTTCGAGGAGTCGTTCAGCGTGAACGCGCCGCACATCGAGTCGTCTGAGCTCGCGTACTTCGAGGAGTACCCGCGGTTCGCCGACGTCTCACTGGAGTCGTTTCTCGCGGCGGACGGGGTGAGCTTGGCCGCGATATCGGGCGACCGACAGCCGTACCGCATCCGCGACTGGCACTGGGAGTTCAAATCGCCCGTCCGATTCAACTCGGAACTCGCGGTCGAAAGCGACGTTCGGGCGGTCGACGACGAGGCGATTCGAGTCGAACACGCGTTCCGAACCGAGGGGACCGTTCGGATATCGGGTGTCACCGAGTACGGGTGTTTCGACCGAGCGGGGAACCCCACGACGTTCTCTCCCGAGATGCAGGCTCCCTTCGAAGACTAGCGAAATCCCCCGTCTCTTGCCTCTCGTCGGTGTTTTCGCGTCAACCGCCCCGACGGCGGGCCCCCTCGGCATACAGGTGGTTATTACTGAACACACCGCAAGATATTTCGTGATTAATCCTGATTATACAGCCAGCCCATGCAAGAGAAGATACCCGAGTCGTACCTACCAGACGTGGGACCGAAGCTTGTTCACGCGTTGCCGGAGCTTCACTACCCCGAGCACGTCAACGTGGTTACCGAACTGGTCGACCGACACGTCTCGGAGGGGCGGGGGGACAACGTCGCCATTCGGTTCGAAGACGAGGAGATAACGTACGCCGAACTGCAACGACAGGTCAACCGCCTCGGGAGCGGCCTCGTGAATCTGGGCGTCGAGCCCGGCGACCGCGTGGTCGTTCGGTTCACGAACCGCCCCGAGGCAATCGTCTCCTGTCTCGCCGCCCAGAAGATCGGTGCGGTGGCGCTCCCCTCGATGAAACTGCTCCGCGCGGCCGAGCTCGTTCACATCATCAACAACGCCGAGGCCTCGACGGTCGTCGTCTACGACGCGCTTCTCGACGAGATCGACGAGGCGCTCCCGCGGACCGACGCGGTCGAGAACGTCGTCGTCGTCGAGCGAAACGGCGTCGAACACGACCACACGGATTACGACGAGCTGACCGCCGCGGCCGACGACGACCTCGACGCCTACCAGACGACCCGCGACGACCTCGCGCTCATGCTCTACACCTCCGGGACGACGGGCGAACCCAAGGGAGCGACGCACACGCACAGACAGGTGCTGGCGACCGCGGACAGCTACGCCCGGTACTGTCTCAACCCCACCGAAGCCGACGTGTTCGGCGGGAATCCGCCGCTCCCCTTCGCCTACGGCTACGGCGACTTGGTGACGATGCCGCTCCGGTTCGGCGCGACCACGAGCCTCGTCGAGAACGCGTCTCCCGGCGACCTGCTTCAGGCCGTCGAAGACCACGGAATCACGATTATCTGCTCGATACCGACCGCGTACAACCAGATTCTGCAGAATTACCCCGACGGTCCCGAGGAGTACGACACCTCGTCGCTCCGGATGGCAATCAGCGCCGGCGAACCCCTGACGCCGAGCACGTTCAACAAGTTCAAAGACAGCTACGGCGTGGAGATTTACGACGGCATCGGCACCACCGAGATGCTCCACATCTTCGTGAGCCATCGGGAGGGCCAAGACATCGACCCCGGAGCGACGGGCTACCCGGTCCCCGGATACGAGTGTAAGGTCGTCGACCCCGACACCGGTGACGAGCTTCCGCGCGGCGAGGCGGGTCTGCTCGCGGTTCGCGGGCCGACCGGCATCTCGTACTGGAACCGCCCGGAGAAACAGGAGAACGCGCTCGTCGACGGCTGGAGCCTCCCCGGCGACATCTACATTCACCGCGAGGACGGCCGCCTCGAATACAAGGCCCGAGAGGACGACCTCATCATCTCCAGCGGCTACAACATCCCCGGTCCGGAAGTCGAGTCCGTTCTGCAGGAGCTCGATGAGGTTTCCGAGGTTGCCGTCGTCGGCGCACCCGACGAGGAACGCGGACAGGTGGTCAAGGCCTTCGTCATCCTCGCAGACGGGTTCGAAGCGAGCGACGAGCTGACCGAGTCGCTCCAGAACCACGTCAAGAACACGCTCGCGCCGTACAAGTATCCGCGTCGCGTCGAGTACGTCGACGAGCTTCCGCGGACCGAGACCGGCAAGATTCAGCGCGTGAAGCTCCGCGAGCGCGAGCGCCAGCATCAGGAAGCCTGAGCATCGGGCGATGGGGTGATGGGGTATCGGGGTAGTTTCGCCCCGAGCGAACTCGGTCGGAGTCGGACGACTACCGTCGGACGTAGCCGCCGTCGACGTGAACCGTCTCGCCGGTGATCCAACTCGCGGCGTCGCTCGCGAGGAACACCACCGCGTTGGCGACTTCTTGGGGGCGGCCGACCCGTTCGAGCGCGTACGACTGCCCCAGTTTCTCGCGGTACTTCTCGACGAACGCCTTGGTCGACGGCGTCTCGACGGTGCCCGGACAGACGCAGTTGACGCGGACGCCGGACCCGCCGACCTCCTTGGACATCGTCTTCGTGAACGAGCGGTTCGCGGCCTTCGCCGCGCCGTACACCGCCAGTCCGGGGTCGTTCCCCCGGTAGGACGAACTCGCGTAGTTGATGACGACGCCGTCACCGCGCTCGACCATTCCGGGGAGCGCCGCGTGCGTGCAGTTGAGCGTCCCGTACAGCGAGACGCCGAGCTTCTCGTCCCAGTCGGCCGGCTCCGAGTCGAGGAAGTTCTCGACGCCCGCCACTCCGGCGTTGTTGACGAGGACGTCGAGCGAGCCGAACGCTTCGACGGTCGCTTCGACCATCGCCACCGCCGCGTCGTACTCCGAGACGTCGGTTTCGAGGCCGACCGCACGGACGCCGTGGGCGTCGGCGACCCGCTCCGCGACGGCCTCCGCGCCCGCGCCGTCGATGTCGGCGACGACGACGTTCGCTCCGAGGGCGGCGAAGGCCTCGGCGACGGCCTCGCCGATGCCCTGTGCGGCGCCGGTCACGCAGGCGGTTCGCCCCTCGAAGTCGAAGCCGTCTCTGATGTCCGGCGAGTCGATGGTCACGGCTTTACTTCCCCTCGAATTCCGGTTGCTCGTCGCTTCCGAAGGCGTCGATTGCCTTCGCGTAGTCGTCGGACTGCGCGAGGGCGGGCCACGCGTGGCTGGCGTACTCGATGCCGGCGTCGTAGCCGACGTTGCGCGTGATGTTGACCGCCTGTTTGATAGAGCGGACCGCGAGCGGCGGTTTGCTCGCGAGTTTCGACACCAGTTCGTCGACCCGGTCGTCGAGTTCGTCGGTGTCGGCGACGACGTCGGTCAGGATGCCGCTCTCGGCGGCTTCGGTGGCGCTGAGTTGGTCACCGGTCATGGTGATCTCCTTGGCTCGACTGGCACCGACCATCGTGGTCAGCCGTTGTGCCGCGGCACCGCCGGGGAGGACGCCGAAGTTCACTTCGGGCTGTCCGAACGAGGCGTCCTCGACGGCGAACCGGAAGTCCGACGACATCACGATTTCGAACCCGCCGCCGAGACAGAGTCCGTCGACGGCGGCGACGACGGGCGCATCGTACTCTTCGAAGGCCGCACACATCTCACAGAAGAGGTCGGGAACACGCTTTTTCTGGTGGTACGTCGAGAAGTCGCTCATCTCGCCGACGTCTAACCCCGAACAGAACGCCTTGTCACCCGCCGAGTCGACGATAACGGCCCTGACTGCGATGCCATCGGCCTCGTCGTCCAGCGCTTGGAAGGCGTCGAAGGCGTCGATGAGGTCGTGTTGCATCTGGATGTTAATCGCGTTCATCGCCTTCGGGCGGGCGAGCGTGATACGCCCCAGCCCGGTCTCCTCGTCGAACGACCAGTCGATGGTCTCGAAGTCGGTGTCTGACATCGACTGTCATTTCCCTAGCGGGCTATTAATACTTAACGACGCTCGTACCTGCCTTCACAGCCGGTGCGTATACAGAACTGTATACGACCCGTCGGTCGTCGTGCCATCTCGTGTGAAGTCGGCTGAGGCGACCTATATATTACAGACATATGTCTGTAATTTCTGACGTTGGAGACCGTCGTCGAGTCCGACCGATTTGGATTCGCACGGCGGCAAGAGCGATTCAATTACAGGCATATGGTTGTAACTATCATCGCAGATATATTATAGAACGACCGTGACAAATCCCGGTCCGAAACTGTATACACATCCGTATACACGACCGTCGTTCGAGCGCCGCGGTGGGAACTCGTTGGCACAGTGATCTCGTCGTGGCGTTCGAGAAGCGACTGCTCGAAAGTCGTAGCGCCAGCCCAAAAACGGACGAAAAGATGGGTTTCAGGGGCCGCAGTTCGACCGAAGCTTCAGGTCCGACCGCGCTTTTGCGACGCAGGTCAGGACGTAGCCTTCGTCTTTTTCGGACTCCGAGAGGAACATCGCCTCCACTTGGTCGACCTCGCCCTCGACGACCCGAAGGGCCGAACAGACGCCGCAGACGCCCATTCGGCACTGGTACGGAAGGTCGACTCCGACCTCTTCGGCGGCCTCCAACACCGGCCGGTCGTCGGGAACTTGGATGGTGCGCCCTTCGTCGACGAACTCGACTTCGTAGTATTCGACCATGTTAGAGGCGTTCTTCGTAGACGAGTTCGACGGGGTCCAGCCCGTGGGACTCCAGCATGTTCGCGGCGGCGTCGTCGTCCGCCAACACGTCGATTCGGTAGTAATCGACCGCCCGCGGCTCTTGTTTGAACCACACGGCCGCCGCGTCGAGTAACTCGCCGGCGACGCCCGCGCCGCGGTGTTCCTCGCGCACGAAGAGACCGTGGACGTATCCGTGGTTCGCGAGTCGAAAAATCGGGTGGTCGCCCATCACGCGGGCTTCGAGGACGCCGACGGGGTCGTCCTCGCCGTCGACCTCGGCCAAGAGCACGGTGCCGTACTTCGAATCGACGAGCTGGTTCTCGAAGTAGCGGAGCCAGCGCTCGTCGGCTTGGTCGCTGTGCCCGTATCGGTCGTCTAACCGCGAGAGGTGATTCGTGAACCCGTGCCAGAGCTCCAGTATATCGCTTCCATCTTCGTTCTCAGCATGACGCGTCTGAATACCCATACAACCGATACTGGACCGGACTGCCTAAAATATTCGTATCGAACTATATACCGAGTTACATTACGGCCGGCGCGTCGCTCGCGTCGGGGGTGAGACAGAGAAACATTCATAACGTTCGGCTCTAATTGTCTGATGAGTTCAATTAGATAAGCCATGCCAACGGAAAAACAATTTAAGAGCCAGCTACAGAACGGTCGCATGATCGAAGACGAGTCGGAGATGACCGAGGGGTACAAGAAGGCGCTGAAGGCGACCCTCAAGGTCTCGGCGGACACCGAACTCATGAGTGCGCCCGCGTACTACGAGATGTCGATGAACGCGCCGACGCTCGACTCGCGTGCGTCGTGTATCAGCGTCATCCAAGACGAACTCGGGCACGGCCACATCGCCTACCGACTGCTCGAAGACCTCGGTGAGGACCGCGAAGAGCTCATCTACGAGCGCGAGCCGCACGAGTTCCGCAACACCTACGGCTTCGACCAGCACCTCGAGACGTTCGCCGAACTCGTCTGCGGGCACGGGATGTTCGACCGCGCGGGGATGGTGCTTCTGAGCGACATCGAGGCGAACACCTCGTACGCCCCGTGGAAACGTGCGCTCCGGAAAGTCGGCAAAGAAGAGCAGTTCCACCTCCGTCACGGCGAAACGTGGATGCGCCGGCTGGTCAACAACTCCGAGAAAACGAAACAGCGCGTGCAGGACGCGGTCGACTGGATGTTCCCGATGGGAATCGAGTGGTTCGGCATGCCGGACGGCAAAAAGCACAACACGGACCAGCTCGACTACCGCATCAAGGGGAAAACCAACGACGAACTCCGACAGGAGTGGATGAGCCACACCGTTCCCCTCGCGAACGAACTGGACCTCGACGTGCCCGCGCACTTCGACGACGAGAGCGAGGAGTACGTCCTCGAATACGACATGCCGGTCGCGTTCGACGCCGACAACAAGGAGTGGCGCTTCGACGAGCCAATCGGCTGGGACGACGTCCTCGACCGGTGGCGCTCGCGCGGCCCCGCCAACGAGAAGTACGTCAACATGCTCCAGTCCGGCAAGTTAGAGGTGGAAGTGTAGTATGAGCGCGAACACCGCAGGTACCGGAACGGCCGGATTCACCATCGGACCCGAGGAGGACGCCGACGAGTTCGAACAGGAGCTCTGGGCGACCGTCGACGAGGTGCCCGACCCGCACATCCCGGTCAGTCTGGTCGACATGGCGATGATTTACGACATCGAGGCCGACGCCGGCGAG
This sequence comes from Haloferax chudinovii, assembly GCF_042663345.1. NCBI lineage: Archaea > Methanobacteriati > Methanobacteriota > Halobacteria > Halobacteriales > Haloferacaceae > Haloferax > Haloferax chudinovii. The sequence continues at coordinate 257,602 of NZ_JBHTAB010000001.1, read as the reverse complement.
GTCACCGTCACGATGACCTACCCCTGTATGGGCTGTCCGGCCTACGACATGATTCAGGACGACGTTCGCGCCGTCCTTCGAACCGTCCGCGGCGTCACCGGCGTCACCATCGAGGTGACGTGGGACCCCGTCTGGTCGAAAGACATGCTCACCGACCGCGCGAGAGAGGAACTGCGAGACGCAGGAATCGGCCTATGAAGTACCACGTATTCACCCGCAACAGATCCGGAGACGACATGATACACGCAGGAACCGTTCAGGCGGATTCGGACCGCCTCGCGCGAATCTACGCCCACCGAACGTACGACGAAGAAGACTGGGACTTCATGGGCGTCGTCCGCGAGGAGGACCTACTCGAAGTCGACGAAGAACCCATCAGCAGTCGGGGTGTCGCATGAGCGCAGACGCCGAGAGTCGCTGGCCGGCGGTCGCCCGCGACTACGTGCAGGCCATCGCCGACACGAAGTTGCTCCTCGGCCAGCGCTACGGGGAGTGGATGCTGAAGGGTCCGAACCTCGAAGACGACATCTCCGGCGCGTCAAACGGGCAGGACGAAATCGGGCAGGTCCGACAGCTGTTCCGCCTGCTCGAAAAGCAGGGTGTCGACCGCGACTGGCTCGAAACCGACCGCGAGCCGGCGGAGTACGCCAACGCCCAACCGCTGGACGAGGAAGCCGAGGCGTGGCCGACGTTCATGGTTCAGGTGGCCCTCGCCGACCGGGCCGCGTGGCTCCTGCTCGACGCCATCCAACACGAGGACTTCACCGGCATGGTCCAGAAGATGGGCGAAGACGAGTACTTCCATCTCGAACACCACGACGCTCGTCTCGAAACGCTGGCGGTCGACCAGCCCGAGGCCGTCGAAGCCGCGCTCGAACGCTACTTCCCGGGCATCCTCGCGTTCATCGGTCCTGCGACCCACGGCGCGGGCGAGGACCCGCTCGTCGAGGCGGGCTTCACCGACCGCGCGGTCGCCGAGATTCGCGGCGCGTTCCGCGAGCACTACGTGGACCTGTTCGCGGGGACCGACGTCACCGTCCCCGCGCTGACGGACGACGTGCCGGACCCCGACGAGTGGGACGAGAAACGACGCCGGAGCGGTGACGGTCATATCGACCGGAGCGTCGCCGACCAACTGCAGGGCGTCACGAACAGGGAGTACGTCATCGAATGAGTTCCACCGAGTCGTTCGGCGACGGGAGCGGCGGCGTATCGGACCGCGGAGCCGACACGGGCGACGGCGATGGGGACGGCGACGCGCCCGAGGCCGTCTGTCCGTTCTGCGGCTCCGGCGACACCGAACGAGAGTCGAGATTCGGCGGCGAAGTCTCGAAGAGCCAGTACTACTGCAACGGCTGTCGAACCGTCTTCGAGCGCATCAAGTACGACGGCGCGATTCCGTCGACCGGCCGCGACCGAGACGGCACGCGCTGAACCGGAGCGCGCCCGTTCGCCCCCGCCTTAGCCGAGTTTTCGAAAGTCCCACGAGACGGTTCGCTCGGGCGTCACCGCGATTTTGACGCGCTCGTGACCGCTCGCGTCCGGGATGGACTTCACGGTGCCGAACAGCGCGCGCTCGATGTCCGCCACCCGTTCTGGGTCGTCGACGACGGCGGCCGGGCCGCGCCACTGGACGCCGCGATGCTCGGCGTATTCCGATTCCCCGGCGTCGACGACCGCCGCGGCGACGCCCGTCGACCTGATGTTTTCGACCTTGACCGAGTCCGCGTCGGTCTCGAAACAGAGGCGACCGTCGACGACCGCCGCGGCGACCGGCACGACGTGCGGCAACCCGTCCGAACCGACGGTGGCGACGCGAGCGACCGACGCCTCCTCGATGAGCGCTACCTGCTCCGCCCGAGAGAGGGCGATTCTGTCGTAGTTTCGAGGCATAGACGACGCTCAGAGCCCCAGCGCCGCGCTCGCCACCGTGGTCTTTTGAATCTCGGTGGTGCCGCCGATAATCGCGAGGATGCGGGCGTCGCGGTAGTACCGTTCGAGGGGGTAGTCCGTCCGGTAGCCCTTCCCGCCGTACACCTGCATGGCGTTTCGCGCACAGAACTCCGCGGCCTCGCTCGCCGTGAACTTCGCCCGCGACGACACGCGGGTGTCCCCCTCTCCGTCGGCGATGCGGACCGCGGAGTCGTAGACGAGACTGCGGGCCGATTCGAGTCGGGAGTCCATCTCCGCGACGAGCACCTGCACGGCCTGATACTCGCCGACGGCCTTGCCGCCCTGCCGCCTGTCGCCGGCGTATTCGACCGCCTCGTCGAACGCGGCTCGGCCGATTCCACAGCCGATGGCCCCGAGCCCCGTCCGAGCCATGTCGATGGTACCCATCGCGATGCGGAAGCCCTGACCGACGGCTCCCAAGAGCGCGTCCGCGTCGACCGCGACGTCATCGAACGTCGAATCGCCGGTGACGTGACCGTGCATTCCGAGGTACTCTCCCCGCTCGAACGAGAACCCGTCGACCTCGTCGGGGTTGGGAACGAGAAAGACGCTCACGCCGTGGGAGTCCTCGGGTTGCGGCCGTTTCCGCGCGACGACGAGGTGGATGTCGGCGACGCCCGCGTTCGTCCCGAACGACTTCTCTCCGGAGATGCGGTAGCCGGTGTCGGTCGCCTCGGCGACCGTCCCGAGTTCCGTCGGCGACGACCCCGCGCCGGGTTCGGTCAACAGCATCGAGCCGATAGCGTCGCCGGCGACCATATCGGGTAACAGTCGCTCGCGCTGTGTGTCGGTGCCGAAGTTCAACACGGGGAGCATCGCGAACGTGTGGCCCTGAATCGTCTCCGCCACCGCGCCGCTCTCCTCGGCGATGCGCTCTATCGCGAGGCAGTACGAGAGGAAGTCCCCGCCGAGGCCGCCGTACTCCTCGGGAACGGGAATCCCCAACAGTCCGGCGTCGCCGGCGGCCTCGACGACGTCGCGGGGGAACGCCCGAGTTCGCTCGATTTCCTCGGCGCGGGGGGCGAGCGACTCCGTCGCAAACGATTCCGCGCGGTCCAGCACGTCGTGGTGCTCCTCGGAGAGAGCACGCTCCAGTAACGTCATACCCTCCCCTCGTGTGTCGAGGACCTTATCTGTAACGCGAAACGGCGACCGCTCGGTCAGCGGTCGACGCCGTCGAACGACCGGGCGTCGCCCCTGACGTATCTGTCCGGACCGACACCGACCCGTTCGGCCAGCCCGCGGTCGGCGGCGAACGCCAGATGCGCGGCGGCCTCGCCGGCCCCCATCTTCGCGTGGATACCGCGCATCTCGCCGAACAGCGAGCGCGCGACGGCCCACGGAGTCACCCCGTCACCGTCCCGGTCGGGAAGCGCCGCGACGGCGTTGCGGACCCGCTCGTCGTGGTGGGCGCAAATCGCGTCGATTCGGTCGAGGAGTTCGACCGACGAGCCGTGGCCGGGGAACGCGACCGGTGGGGCGTCGGCCGCGCGGGCGCGCTCGCGAACGCGGTCAAGCGTGGCGAGGTACGTCGCGAGCGCGTCGGTCAGTCTGGTGTCGGTCCCGCCGACGTTCGGCGTGTACGTCGGGAGGACCGCGTCACCGAGAAACAGGGCGTCACCGGCGTCGAGCACGACATGTCCCGCGGTGTGTCCCGGCGCGTGAACGACCTCGACGCCCCCCACCGTCGCGCCGTCAGTGAGCGTGACGACGGGATGTTCGTCGGGCATCGGAGACGGCTCGTCGGCGTCTCGAAGCCCCGAAACGAGGGCGTCGGGAACCCCCCACTCGCGGAGGCGGCGGGCGTCTCGGTCCAGTCGGCAGTTCCGCGCGGTGGCGTACTCCGCGACCAACGGCGCGTCCGCTTCGTGCAGGGCGAGCCTCGCGTCGGCGGCCGCCGCGAGTCTGGGAGCCAACCCGGCGTGGTCGGCGTGCCAGTGCGTGACGACGACCGTCTCGACCCGCTCGACGGGGAGTCCCGCCGCCGCCAACCCCGACCGCAGAACCGCCCACGACGCGTCTCCCGGCGGCCCCGGGTCGACGACGACGCCGCGGTCCGGGAGCACGTACGTGCTGTTTTCGCCTTCGGGGCTCGCGGCTGTGTGCGCGATGCGTTCCGTCCTCCCGTCGGGGCTCACTCGTCACCACCGTCCGTCGCGTCGCCTCGCTGTCCCCGGGGTTCGTGTTCGTCGCCGTGGTCGAACCCCATGTCGGCCCAGTCGGCCCGGACGGCCTCTCGAAGCGCCTCGGGATACATCGTCTCGAAGGTGACCCGCGGGGCGATGAACTCCTCGTCCCACCGAGGGTCCCACGCGGCGTTGACGTAGACGTTCGCGCCCGTCGAGCCGTCCTGTCGGTAGTACGGCGCGCTCGCCGCCGGCGCGGCGGAGTCGGAGAACTCCCAGTCGTTTGCCGGGTGCGCCTTCACCCAGATGTCGTCGAACGCCCGCGCGAGGTCCATCGGGCGGGTCTCCGTGTCGAGCACGACGATTTTGTCGAAGAGCCGCGAGAACGAAAACAGCGTGTTGGCGAGTTGCCACTCGAAGCCCGCGTACAGGATTTCGCTGGCGACGAGGCAGATGCCGAGTCCGGTCTCCGCGGGCAACGCGAGCCACTCGACCGGCGCGACGCCCCAGTAGTTGTTCACGCGGCCGTACAGACGGGCGGCCTCGATGACGGACAGGAGCACGCGGCCGTCGGCCATCGGTGCGCCGGTCGGTGAGAACGGGACGACCGGGTTCTCGCGGACGGTCACTCGTTCGGCGCGGGCCTCGACGGTCGCCGTCGCCATCGCGTCCTCCCACGGCTCCCGACGCGTCTCGGGCGCTCGACCCGCGTCGTCGCCGTCGGCGCGACCCGTAATCGTCGCTTCCACGAGCACCTCGCTTTCCGCCGGGACGGCTCCCGCGGCCGTCGAGGCCACCGGAACCGGTCCGAACACGTTCGCGATGGCCGGCGCGCCGGCGACCTGCGTCTCGCCGACCCAGCGCATGATTGCGCCCACGAGCGCCGCCGGCGGCGTTCCGAGCGCGAACGAGACGGTCGTTCCCGCGGCGACGTCGGCGGCGAGCTCCGCCGGAACCGAGAGCCTGAGCCCGTTGCTCCCGCGGACGGAGCCCCGAACCGGGAACCACTCGACTGCGTTGGTGTCGACCGCGTCGGACGCCCGCTCGTTGTCGGCATCGCCTCCACCGTTGGCCGTTTCCGAGTGTGCGCCGAGTCCGAGGGTGACCGACGGGACGCCGGTGTCCGATACCGCCGGGAGTCCCAGCGAGCGGAGGTCGGACACCGTCTCCGTGGCGGCCGCGGATTCCACCGCGGGCACGGGACCGCCGTGACGGGCGGCGACCAGCGCGTCGAGCACGTCGAGGTAGCCCGCGTCGAAGCCGAGCCCCAGCGCCGCGCCGAGACGCGACCAGGGGTCGCGCGAACGCACTGCGAGCCGGTCGGGGCCGCCGAGTCCCCCGGCGAGGAGTCGCGCGTGGCCCCCGGCGTCCGTGAGGAGCACGGCCGGCCCGTTGGCCCGCGCCGCCTCGGCGCTCACCGCGAACGCGGTGTCCGCCCAGTGCGTTCGCTCGTCGATTCGGACCAGGTCGTCGGCGTCGTCGAGTCGGTCGAGCAGGTCGCGAACACCGAGCATTACAGGCTCCCTCCGTCGGTGCCGTCGACGGTGACACCGGCCGCCGAGAGGATGTCACGGGCGCGTTCCCGGACGAAGTCGTCGTCGACGAGGCCTGCGTCGGCGCGGTTCCCGTCGTCGTCGCCCGAGGTGGCGTCGATGTACGCTTTCGTCGTCTTGGTCTTGGACGTGCCGGTCTCGCCGTCTCCCTTCTCCTCCGGCGTCTGGTAGATGTTCAGGGGGACTTTCGGCATCGCGACCGTGCCGAACTGGTGGAAATCCGACTCCGGGTCGGCGTGGAGCGCGAGCGATTCGAGCACTTCCCGAACCGACAGCGGGTTCACGTCCGAGTCGACGAACACGAAGAAGTCGACGTGGAGCATCCCCCACGTGGTGAAGATGAAGTTCGCCAGTTCGTGGAGGTAGCCGGGGCGGGACACGTCGGTCGAAACGACGTAGACGGTCCGGGAGGTGAACCGCCACGGAACGCACTTCTCGACGTCGTAGCCGGCCGTTCGCAGACCGAGCGTGGCGTCGGGTCCGACGCACGCCACTTCGACTGTCGCGCTCGTGTTCAGCGTGTGGCCGACGCCCGAGCCCTCGACGCAGAACGGTATCACGGGGCGTCGTCGGTGGGTAATCGCGTCCACTTGGAGGACCGGCATCGAGCGGCGGGGACCGTGCATGTAGCCGAAGTAATCACCGAACGGCCCCTCGTCCAGTCGTTCGTTCGGCACGACGTGCCCCTCGACGACGATTTCGGCGTTCGCCGGCACCAGCAGGTCGTTCGTCTCGCACTCGACGAGTTCGACCGGCTCGCGCTTCAGCCCGCCGGCGAACCCCGCCTCGTCGCGCCCCGTGGGTATCCACATCGAGGAGGTCACCTGCGTCGCGGGCTCTCCCCCGATGACGAGCGCGACCGGCATCGGCTCGCCCCGTCGTTCGTACTTGTAGTAGTAGATGTTCGGCGTCTGCTCACCCGCGAGGAGAAGCAGGCTCGCGCGCTCGCCGTCCTGCACCATCGCCCGGTGAACCGACCAGTCTATCCACTCCGAGTCGGGGTCCTTCACGACCATCGTGTGGAGGTTGGAGTACCGTCCGCCGTCGCCGGCGTGGATGTACGGCCACGGGAGCGACAGCAGATTGGCGTCCCCGTTGCGCCGAACGACCTCCTTACAGGGCGCGCCGTCGCCGTCGACGGTTTCGGGAGCGATGGGTCGCTTGAGCCGGTCGATGACCGTCTCGTAGTACTCGTCGGCAGAGAGCCCCGGGTCCAGTCCGAGCGCGAGGGCGATTCGGTCCCACGGCCGCCGCCGACTGCCGCGGTACGGGTCTCCGACGAGTCGCGCGTCGATGTCCGTGTCCGCGACCGACTCGAAGAGCGGAATCCGGTCGTCGCGCTGGTTCGCGAGCATCGTTATCGCGCTCGCTTCGAGGTCCCACGAGACCGACCGGTCGATTCGAGCGACGTCGCCCCGGCGTTCGAGACGCGAGACGTACTCGCGGAGGCTCTCTGTGGGGTGGTCGGCGTTCACGTCTCGTCACCACCTGTGAGCCGCCGCGAGAGGTCGTCCTGTTCGAGGCGGACCCGCCGTTCGACGTATCGGTCGAGGAGCAACGGACGGGTCTCGGCGAGGTGTTGGGTCACGAACGTTCGGACTGCCTCGGAGACGGAGTCGTACTCCCCGGTCTCGACGAGGTACGTGACGAGGGCGCGGACGTCCTCGCTTCGCACCGTGACCACGTCGGACTGCGTTCGACTCTGCTCGATGCACCGGTCGAGGACTCGGTCGTCGACCGGGGCCCCGTCGAGGTCGGCCTCGATTATCTCGATGTACCACTGCTCTTCGACGTTCTCGTGGGGGCCGCGGAGCACCGTCAGCGGCTCGGGGTCGTCGAGTTCGTGACTGTCCCGCGAGAGGCGCGCACGCGTCTGAAAAATCTCCTTTGTCTCCTGATTCGTCACCTGAACCGTCACTTCTCCCCCCGTGTCCGACGGTAGGTGGTCCTCAGACGTGATGTACTGCGGACTCATCCGACACACTCCCCTTCTTCGGTTTCCAGCACCATTGGTGACACGCTCGTACTGCTGGTGCATAAAGTCATCGTGCCGATACCGGCGGCTATCCGGTCCGAGAGCGTAGAATACTATATGAGTATACTGGACAGTATACATCCGATTGTACACGATTGTTCGGGATTTAAAATCGAGTCGGGCACCGTCTCGGCGGAGCGATACCCGCCGAACCGCACGGTTGGGTTCGTAGCGACCCCTCACCGCGGTCGGCGCGTCACGTCGGTTCGTCTACGGTATTGTCTAAACAGCGGTGAGCTGTCGATTGCGTGGCCCCGCAGGGGTGGCGGTCGCGGCGGCGGTCACTCCACGTAGCGATGCGGCCCGGCTTCGACGAACTCCCGGCCGAGTTCGACGTAGTGGTCGCGCGTGTCGTCGATTTCGGCCAGTTGCGCGTCCGAAAGCGGTCGGGTTTCCGCGGGGACGCCGTACGCGAGATGGCCCGACGGCACGGTCTGGTCGTGGGTGACGACGGCGTTCGCGGCGACGATGCTGTGGGATTCGACGGTCGCCCCGCCGAGGACGCGGCTCCCCATCCCGACGAGCGCGTCGTCCTCGACAGTCGCGAAATCGACGACCGCGCCGTGACCGATGCTCACGCCGTCTCCGACCGTTGCGCCGTGGAGCATCGTGAACTCCTGCACGTTGGTGTCCGCGCCGACCGTCACGGACCCCCGGTCGCCGCGGAGGCAGACGAACGGCCAGAGACTCGCGCGCGCCCCGACGACGACGTCTCCCACGAGGTAGGCCATCTCCGAGACGGACGCGCGCTCGTCTATCACGGGTTCCATCCCGTCGAACGTGTGTTGCATCACCTCACGATGCGACGCCGACCGGTATAGTGGTTCGTGTCACGGCGACGGGATGGCGTTCCCGTTCTACCTGAACCGGTGTGATTTAAACACCTGCGGGTGAATCAACGAGTGTAATGAAGTTCGTTCGATTCAATCAGCGCCGACTCGGTCTGTTGACCGACGACGGCGAGGGTATCGTCGATGTGACCGACCGCCTCGGGCTCACGAGCGACGAACCGCTCGTCGAGTACATGGAGGGAGACTACGACGCGAGCGAGTACGTCGACGCAGACGCCGATTTCGACGTGTCGGACGTCACGCTCGACGCGCCGGTCGAACGCCCCGGGAAGGTCATCGCCGCGCCGCTCAACTACGAGAACCACATCGCAGAGGCCATCGCGGACAAAGACATCACGACCGACGAGTGGTTCTCCATCGAGGATAAGGGCTACTTCCTGAAGGCTCCGTCGAGCGTCATCGGCCCCTCGGAGAACATCGTCATCCCGTTTTCCGACCGCCGAATCGACCACGAAATCGAACTCGCGTTCGTCATGGGCGAGGAGTCGAAAGACGTCTCTAACGACGAGGCGTGGGAGAACATCTTCGGCTACACGATTCTCCTCGACATCTCCGTCCGCGGCGACCAAGACCGCTCGAACCGGAAGTCCTACGACACGTTCACGGTCGTCGGCCCCTGCGTCGTCACGCCCGACGAGATCGGTGAGCCCCAGTCGCTCGACCTCGAACTCGCCGTGAACGGCGAGGTCCGTCAGTCCGAAAACACCAGTGAGATGGTCTACACGTGCGCGGACGTCGTCCAGTACGCCTCCATCGGCGCGACGATAGAGGTCGGCGACGTCATCACGACCGGGACGCCGGAAGGCGTCGGCCCCCTCGCGGACGGCGACACCGTCGACGCGACAATCGAGAACATCGGTTCGATGACCGTCGGCGTCGAAGAACGCGACGTGTCGTTCGCCGACGTGGACGTCCAAAAGCACGGACAGAACTGACCCTCGCCACGGTTTTTTGCGGGCCGACTGACCGCCCACGCGTCAGTCGCTCCGGTCGTCGGCAGTCCTGTCGCTCCGGTCGTCGGCAGTCCTGTCGCTTCGGCCGCCCGACGGTCCGGTCAGCCGCCGGTGCGACGAGCGACCGGGTGACGTGTGGTAGCGTAAGCCACTAATACGATGACGCCGTCCGTTCGCGTGTACGAGAGTCAACTCGACCGCCGCCGGTGTCGGTTCGGGGCTCTCCGAGACGGGGGTCTCATCGCGGACGAACGGAACCGAGCCGACACCGAGTTCGCCGACTTCGACCGGTCCGGGGAGACGCCCGGTAGCGCCCGCCCGAACCACACCGGCGCTCGCCGTTCGGCGTCGGCCGACGCGACCACCGACCAAGACGTTGCGATTACTATCCGAGAACACCGCATGACGACGCGACAGACAGCCGCCACCGACCCGGCAGACGCATCGGACACGAACTACGACTACGTGAGCGACGATATCGAACGGCCGGACCTCGTCGCCGCGCTCGAACGGCGCGTCAGCGGCGACGTTCGCTTCGACTCCTACTCCCGCCAGCTGTACGCGACCGACGCCAGCGCCTACGAGGTGACGCCCATCGGGGTCGTCTTCCCGGCGGACACCGCGGACGTCGCGGCGGTCGTCGAATACTGCGCGCGAGAAGACGTTCCCGTGCTCCCGCGCGGCGGCGGGACCAGTCTCGCCGGACAGACGGTGAACGAGGCGGTCGTCCTCGACTTCACGAGATATATGGACGCGCCGCTTTCGGTCGCACCCGAGGCGCGGACGGCGCGCGTCCAGCCGGGCGTCACGCTGTCGGAGCTGAACGAGACGCTCGCGCCGCACGACCTGAAGTTCGCGCCCGACCCCGCCGCCGGGAACCGGAGCGTCATCGGCGGCGCTATCGGGAACAACTCGACGGGGTCGCACTCGCTGAAGTACGGCAAGACGGACGCCTACGTCGAGGAAGTCGAAGCCGTCCTCGCCGACGGGACGGTGACGACGTTCGGCGAGGTCACGCTGGACGCGCTTCGCGAGGGGGCCGACCCCAACGGGAGCATCCGAGAGCGCGTCTACGCCGAAGTCCACCGCATCCTCGAATCGGAGTCGGACCTCGTCCGCGAACGCTACCCCGACCTGAAGCGCAACGTCTCGGGCTACAACCTCGATTGGCTCGTCGACGAGGCCGAGTCGGGGTCGGTGAACCTCGCTCGACTGCTCGCCGGCTCCGAGGGGACGCTCGCGCTCATCACCGAGGTCACCGTCTCGCTCGAACCCGTCCCGGAGACCAAAGCGGTCGCGCTTCTCACCTACGACGAGCTGATGACGGCGGTCAGAGACGTCGTGGCGGTCCTCGAACACGACCCGGCGGCGGTCGAGTTCATCGACGACACGCTCATCGACCTCGCCGGCGACACCTCGGAGTTCGAAGACGTCGTGGGGATGCTCCCCGACGGCACGCGGGCCGCGCTCCTCGTCGAGTTCTACGCCGAAGACGGCGAGACCGGCCGCGAGAAGGTCGACGCGCTCGTCGCGGACCGCGTCGGCGAGAGCGCCGTCGACGCCATCGAGGCCCACGACGAGGCGGCCCGCGGCCGGGTCTGGAAGCTCCGGAAGGCCGGGAACCCGATTCTCCTCTCGCGGACGACCGACGAGAAACACCTCTCGTTCATCGAGGACTGCGCCGTCCCGGCCGAGCACCTCCCCGAGTTCGTCACCGGGTTCCGCGACGTGCTCGATGACCTCGGGACGTTCGCGGCGTTCTACGGCCACGCGGGACCGGGCGTCCTGCACGTCCGCCCGCTCGTCACCACGAAGACCGCCGAGGGACTCGCGACGTACGAGGAGATTTCCGACCGCGTGACCGAACTCGTCGTCGAACTCGGCGGAAGCGTCTCGGGCGAACACGGCGACGGCCGGGCGCGGACCCAGTGGAACCGCAGACTCTACGGGGACTCGCTGTGGGAGACGTTCCGAGGGCTGAAGGCGGCGTACGACCCCGACTGGCTCCTCAACCCCGGTCAGGTCTGCGGCTACGAACCGGACGAGTCGCTCCCGGACGACGCGCCCGAGCGCGCCCGGCGCGTCTCGATGACCGAAAACCTGCGATACGACCCCGACTACGAGTTCGACGCCGGCTTCGACCCCGCGCTCGAATGGGCGAACGACAACGGGTTCGAGGGGATGGCCGAGCTCTGTCACGGCTGTGCCGGCTGTCGCGGCGACCAGGCCACGACCGGCGGCGTGATGTGTCCGACCTACCGGGCCAGCGGCGAGGAGATACAGTCGACGCGTGGCCGCGCGAACCTCCTCCGGCAGGCGATGAGCGGCGACCTCTCGGCGGACGAGCAGTTCGACGACGAGTTCATGCACGAGGTTCTCGACCTCTGTATCGGCTGTAAGGGCTGTTCGAACGACTGTCCGAGCGAGGTCGACATGGCGAAGCTGAAAGCCGAGATGACCCACGAGTACCACCAGCGCGAGGGGGCGAGCCTCCGCGATAAGCTGTTCGCCAACGTCGACACGCTCTCGAAGGTGGGAAGCGCGTTCGCTCCCGTCTCGAACTGGGCGACGAAAATCCCGGGCGCGCGGTCCCTGTTGGAGTCCGCTGTCGGTATCACGTCCGAGGCGACGCTCCCGTCGTTCGAGCGCGAGACGCTCCACGACTGGTTCGAGGCCCGCGGCGGGTCGCAGGTCGCCCCGGCGGACGCCGAGCGGACGGCCGTCTTCTTCGTCGACACGTACACGAACTACAGTCACCCGGACCCCGGAAAAGCGGCCGTGCGCGTGCTGGAGGCGGCGGGCGTTCGCGTCGAACTCGCGGACCACACCGACAGCGGCCGGCCCGCACATTCGAAGGGCTTTCTCGACGTCTCGCGGGACACGGCGCGCGAGAACGTCGCGGAACTCGCCCCGAAGGTCGAAGCGGGACGCGACGTCGTGTTGGTCGAGCCGTCCGACGCGGTGATGCTCCAGTCCGACTACCTCGACCTGCTCTCGGGGCCCGCCGTCGAGCGGGTCGCTCGCAACACCTACGGCGTGATGGAGTACCTCGATTCGTTCCGACTCGACGAGCGACTGGCGTTCGACGCGCCGAGCGAGTCGCTCGCCTATCACGGCCACTGTCACCAGAAGTCCGTGAAGAAAGACCACCACGCGGTCGGCGTGCTCAGGCGCGCCGGCTACGCCGTCGACCCGCTCGACTCCGGCTGTTGCGGGATGGCCGGGAGCTTCGGCTACGAGGCCGAACACCGGTCGATGAGCGACGCCATCGGGGAGATTCTGTTCGAGCAGGTGGCGGCGAGTGACGGACAGCGGGTCGTCGCGCCGGGCGCGTCCTGCCGGACCCAACTCGGTGACCGCGACGACGACGCGGAACGCCCCCCGACACCAATCGAACAGGTCGAACGGGCCGTCCGGACCACACGGTAGAACGGCCAGTCCCGAACCGCATCGAAGTCGGCCTGAGCGGCGACGCGCGGACGCCCGCGGCCGGGGGTTCGCGGGGTCGAAAGCACTATGCTCCTGTTCCGAATACGTGCTGACGTGACTCATAAATTCGAACTCGACAGGCTGTTCGACCCGTCTTCTATCGCGGTCGTCGGGGCGTCGACGAAAGCGGGGAAAATCGGCTACGAGGCGATGGAGAACGTCCACGACTTCGGCGGGCGGGTCTACCCAGTCAACCCGTCCGCGGAGGGCGCCGCGTTCGGCGAACCGTTCGTCGCGTCGGTGACCGACATCGACGACGACGTCGACCTCGCGTTGCTCTGTGTTCCCGCGCCGGTCGTGCCGGAGGTCATCGAAGAGTGCGGCGCGGCGGGCGTGGGTGCCGCCGTCATCTACTCCGGCGGCTTCGCCGAGGCCGGCGACGACGGCGCGGAGATACAGCGCCGCCTCACCGAGACGGCCAACGAACACGGCATCGCCCTGCTCGGCCCGAACACGAGCGGGTTCGTCATCCCGCGGACGGGGCTGTACGGCTCGTTCGCCACCGGCGTCGAGAGCTTCCCTGCGGGCGACCTCGCAATCGTCGCCCAGAGCGGCGGCGTCGCCCACTCCATCGCGTTTCAGGCGACTCGCGAGCGACGCGGGCTCTCCGCGATGGTCGGGCTGGGCAACCGTGCGAACGTCGGCTTCGAGGAGGTCATCGAATATCTCGACGGCGACCCAGACACCGGCGCAATCGTGCTCCACGTCGAGGGCACCGACGACGCGCGGTCGCTCCTCGAAACCTGCTACGACGCGGAGACGCCCGTCTTCGCCTACAAGGTCGGCGAGGCGGACGTCGGCGACTTCGCCGAATCGCACACCGGCGCGCTCACCGGCGACCACGCGCTCTATCAGGCCGGGTTCGCACAGTACGGGGTGCCGACGGTCGACTCGACGAGTCAGCTCCTCGACGCCGGACACGTCGCGGCGACCGCGCCGCTTCCGGACGGGACGAACGTCGGCGTCGTGACGGCGCAGGCCGGTCCCGGCATCATCATCGCGGACCGCCTGAAACAGGCCGGCGTCTCGCTCCCGCCGCTCGAAGACGAGACGACGGCGACGGTGAACGAGATTCTCCCCGGCATCACGTACTCGGCGAACCCCGTCGATACGGGGCGGCCGATGCCGGAGTTCGGCGAGGTCGTCCGCGCGGTCGCGGCCGACGAGAACGTCGACGCCGTCCTCGTGTACGAGCTTCACGAGGCCGCGCTCGGGTTCCCCACCGAGGACCTCGACGGGCTCGCGGAGTCCGTCGGAAAGCCGGTCGTGTTCGCGACGGCCGGCCCGGAATCGCTCCTCGAACCGGACCGCGAGGAACTCGAATCCGTCGGCGTCCCCGTCTTCGAGTCGCCCGAACGGGCCGCCGATACCGTCGCCGCGCTGGCCGAGTACGCGCGCGTCAACGCGGAAGCCGCGCCCGCGGAGGTGGTCGACAATGCGTGAGTCGGACCCCATCGAACGGGCTCGCGCCGACGGCCGGACGACTCTCACCGAGGCCGAGGCGAAGGCGCTCCTCGCCGACGCGGGCGTCGAAACCCCCGCGTTCGAGGTCGCATCGACACCCGACGAGGTCGCCGCGACGGCCGAGCGAATCGGGTTCCCGGTCGTGCTCAAAGTCTCCTCCCCGGCGGTGACCCACAAAAGCGAGTGGATGGGTGGACTGGGCGTGACTGTCGGCGTCTCGGACGCTGACGAGGCGGCGGCCGTCGCGGCGGACGTCTTCGATGCCGCCGCCGACAGCGGTATCGACGCCGACGTGCTGGTCGAAGCCGCCGCCGACGTCGACGCCGGCACCGAGGTCATCGTCGGCGGGCTTCGGGACCCCTCGTTCGGTCCCGTCGTGCTCACCGGACTCGGCGGCGTCTTCACCGAGATATTCGAAGACACCGCCCATCGGCTGGCCCCCGTCACGCAGGCGACGGCGCGGGCGGCGGTACAGGAGCTCAGGTCGGTGCCGCTTCTCGAAGGCTACCGCGGGCGCGACCGAGCGGACATCGACGCGCTCGCGGGCGTCGTCAAGCGCGTCGGCGACCTGCTCGTCGAGCGGGAGGAGATCGCCGAAATCGACGTGAACCCGGTTTTGGTGACGCCGAGCGGTGCGACCGCGCTCGACGCGCTCGTGGTGCTCGAAGAATGACCGGCTTCAAGCGCACGTGGACGGTCCGGTTCTCCGATACGGACCCCTTCGGCATCGCGCACTACCCCCGCATCGTCGATACGCTCCACGAGAGCTCGGATATGTTCATGGAGGAGGTCGGCTTTCCGCTCTGGGAAATCTCTCTGGACTACGACTTCGGGCTCCCGCTCGTCGAAATCGACTTCGAGTTCGAGCGCCCGATGGAAGCCGGCGACAACATCGAGATAACCATCACACCGACGCTCGGCACCCGGAGCCTCCGCTTCGATTACGTCGCGCGCAACGAAGACGGCGCGGTGACGTTCACCGGACACGAGACGCGCGTCTGTGCGAGCACGGACGACGTCAGTTCGCGCGACCTCCCGGTCGAACTCCGGGAGGCCATCGAACCGTACACCGAGGGGTGACTCACGCCGGAGCCGCCGTGGTCGAGGCGACCGACGACATGTTTTTGTGACGTCCGAACCGTGTGGCCGTATGGCCGAGTTCGAAAACATCTACGCCAAATCGAACCCGTTCGTCCGGGCCCATTTCGACTGTCCGACCTGCGGCGGAAAGCTCTGGGAGTACGCCATTCAGGGGCAGATGGTCTGCGAGGACTGCCGTGAGCTGTACCCCTCGAAGGAGATATTCGACGCGCAGGTGAGCCAGTAGCGACCCGGGAGTGGGGCGACGACGTCCGCCCGAAGCGGCGTCACGCGACGAGAATGGACCCATACATTTATGAACAATCCTCGGAAACGTTTCGTCATGGCCGAACAAGAGCCGGAGGAACTCCTAGAGATGAGTACCGACACGGAGCGTCTCCTCGAGGAGAACGACCTGCGACCTCTCTGGGAAGTCGAAAAGGACTTCGGAAACCAATTCGGCGGGTTCGAGGCGGACATCTGGAAGTGGGACGATATTCAGGCGTCGATCGACGCCATCGAAGACGACGTCCCCATCGCGGACCTCCCACCGGGGTTCCAGCGACGCGTCGCCGTGCCCGTCAACACGGGATACCGAAACGCCATCTCGAACACGATTTACCTCGGCGTCCAGACCGTCTCGCCCGGCGAGACCGCGCCGGCACACCGACACGGGGCGAACGCGCTTCGGTTCACTATCGACGGGAGTGAGGACATGAAGACCGTCGTCGCGGGCGAGGAGTTCCCGATGCGGGACAACGACCTCATCACGACGCCGCAGTGGGAGTGGCACGACCACGTCAACGACGGCGACGAGACGGCCGCGTGGCTCGACGTGCTCGACCTCCCGCTCGTCCTCGACTCGCTCAACGCGCGCAACACCTTCGAAAACCACGAGTTGGACCGCCAGCCAGTGACGAAGTCGCAGGGCTACTGGGAGTCGCAGTACGGGCGTGCCCGCCCGTTCGAGGACACGAAGGAAGACGGGATTCCCGGACCCTTCGAGGGGAACTGCGCCGCGACGCCGCCGTACCGATTCAGTTGGAAAGACACCCTCCAGACCCTCCGACAGCGAGCCGAAAACGACGAGCCGGACCCGCACGACGGCTACAGTCTCTCGTACGTCAACCCCGCGACTGGACAGCCGCCGCTGTTCCCGACGATGTCGTTCCGCGCGCAGTTGCTTCAAGCGGAGACCGACCCGCACTTCCACAACGCCGTCGACGCGTACTTCGTCATCGAGGGCGAGGGCGCGACGCACGTCGGCGACGACGTGCTCGAATGGAGCGAACGCGACATCTTCGTGATTCCGCCGGACGAGATTCATCACCACGACCCCGACGGTGAAGCGATTCTCCTCGGGATGACCGACCGCCCGGTGTTCGAGGCGTTCAACTTCTACGCCGAGGCCGAACCGTAGCCGCGCGGTCCGGCTCCCGGCGTCACTCCGTTCGCGCCTCAGCAGATATCACCGAACCGGAGTGCGGTTCCGGTCGGCGGTCAGTTGACGGTATCCTGTTTGAGATGGTCGAACAGTTGCGGTTCGGTCCCGAACTTCAGCACGTTGGTCATCACCGAACTACGGACGTTGTGCACCATCTTCCCGTGGTCCTTGTAGAAGTTGTGGAGCCACCGAGACTGCACCTCTCGGCTCGGGAACATCATGACCGCCTTCCACTGATACTCGCCGTCGGAGAGGAAATAAAAGAGCGTGTACTGGCTATCGCGGAGGAACTCCATCGTCTCCCGCCAGTGGTCCGCGAAGTTCTCCGGGTTGAATTTGAACTCCATCAGCGAGAACGTGAAGTAGTCTTCGTTCGGAATGATGGCCTCCCGAAACACGCCCGCGCTCCGCATATCGCGAATCGACTTACTGACCGTCACGTGCGAGACGTCGATGTCGTACTCCTCTTTGAGCACGGTCGTCAACTCCCGAGCGGAGAGCTGTGGGTCGCGGCCGAGTTCGCGGAGAATGATAATATCGCGGTCTTTGAATTCCCAGTCGGGTCGTTTGTTGGTCATCTCAGCCCGGTCTTGGAAGCCGGGGTACGATAGGTTTTCGGAGCCGACTGGGATCAGCGTCCCGCCGAGAAGAACCGCCCCGATGCGAAGGCCGTGCCGACTCCGAGCCTCGTATCGAAACAGCCGGTCGGACCGACGCGACCCGAAGCCGGACGGTCGGCGAGCGTTCGAGCGTTCGATTCCCCTCGCGCTCGGGACGCGGGTCAAACCGCGTCAGACGCCGAGATACTCCTGTCGGAGGTCTTCGTCTTCCCTGAGCCGCGCTGTCGTCACCTCGTTGACGAGGTTGCCCTCCTCCAGTATGTAATGTCGGTCGGCGATTGCCATGGCCGCGGCGACGTTCTGTTCGACCATGAGCACCGTCACGCCGCGCTCTTCGTTTATCCGCCGAATGCCCGCTTCGACCTGCCGGACGATTGTCGGCGCGAGGCCCTCGCACGGCTCGTCGAGTAGCATCAACTTCGGGTTCGCGACGAGGGCGCGGGCGATTGAGGCCATCTGCTGTTGCCCGCCGCTTAGGTTCTTCGCTTCGCGGTCGCGTATCTGGTCGAGTTCGGGGAAGAACTCGAACATCTCGGACTCGGGGAGGGGGTCGTCGACGGACGTCGCCGCCACGTGGATGTTCTCCGCGACGGTCAGTCGCGGGAAGCACCGCCGCTCCTCCGGAACGTAGCCGAGGCCGAAGTCGGCGATTTCGTGTGTCTGACAGGCGAGCAGGTCCGTCCCCCGGAACGTTATCGACCCGTCGATTATGCGAGGCGTCTCAGCGCCGACGATTGAGCGAATGGTGGACGTCTTCCCGGCCCCGTTTCGCCCTAACAGCGAGACCGTTTCACCCTCCGAAATCTCCATGTCGATGCCGAACAGCACCTGTCCGGTTTCGTACCCGGCTTCGAGTCCGTCGACGGTCAAAAGCGTCATAGCTCCTCCCGCATACCGCCGAGGTACGCTTTCTGTACCGCGTCGTCGTCACGAATCGCGTCCGGTTCGCCCGTCGCGATTATCTTGCCACGGTCGAGGACGGAGATGCGGTCGCTCATCGAGAGTACGATACTCATATCGTGTTCGATAAGCAGTAGCGTGAGCCCCAACTCGGACTGGATAGACTGTATCATCTCGGCGGTCTCTTCCGTTTCGGCGGGCCCCATCCCGCTCGTCGGTTCGTCGAGCAGTAGCACGGAGGGGTCCGTTGCGAGCGCCATCGCGATGCTGAGTCGCCGTTGGTCGCCGTGCGAGAGGTTCGTCGCCGTCTCTCCGGCAAGCGGTGTGAGGCCGACCTGGTCGAGTATCTGGTAGGCCCGCTCTTCCGCCACGCGCTGACCGTCGCGGAAGAAATCGAACGAGAACGACCCCTGTTCGATGGTCTGTGCGACGATTCGCACGTTTTCGAGCGTCGTCTTCGATTCGAAGAGCTGATTCGACTGGAACGACCGGACCAGCCCCATGTGGGGACGTTCGTACTGGGGCACGTCCGTGATGTCGGTCCCGTCGTAGTACACCCGCCCCTCGGACGGAGCGAGCGCGTTCGTGAGGACGTTGAAAAGCGTCGTCTTGCCCGCCCCGTTCGGCCCGATTATCGACCGAAGTTCGCCCTTCGAGACGGCCAAATCGACACGGTCGACCGCGACGTGGCCGCCGAACCGCCGGGTGAGGCCGTCTGTGCCTAACGCCGCTTCTTTCGGATCGGTATCTGTATGCATAGTTACTGTCTCTCCGAGGGTGTTTCGGAATGCGACTCAGTCATCGGAACCCCGCTGTCGGAGCGCGTCGATGCCGTTCTGTACCCCGTTCCGGACGTAGCCCCAGACGCCGTTACGAGGCGAGAGGAGGATGACGACGACGAAGGCAAATCCGAAGAAGAACCGCCAGTAGCCGAGGACGCCGCTCAGTTCGATAGCGCCGACGACCGGGAGGCCCAGCACCTCGAACGACTGGAGGAA
The DNA here is from genome assembly GCF_042663345.1 of Haloferax chudinovii. Lineage (NCBI taxonomy): Archaea > Methanobacteriati > Methanobacteriota > Halobacteria > Halobacteriales > Haloferacaceae > Haloferax > Haloferax chudinovii. The sequence goes on along the minus strand of NZ_JBHTAB010000001.1, from coordinate 238,136 downwards.
CTCCTGCACGCCGAACCAACTGAACGCGCCGACCAACGGCCCGAAAAAGAAGTTTGCGCCGCCGAAGATGGTCATCAAAAGCACCTCCGCGCTGGTCTCCGGGCTGAAGTTCTCGATTGCGGCCCCGTAGTTACTGAGCATGAGCAACGCACCGGCCAGCGCCGAGAACGCGCCGGAGATGGTGAACGCCCAGACCTTGTACCGGTTCACGGAGATGCCCATCGCCCGGGCGAGTTCCGCGTTGTCTCGAATCGCCACGAGCGTCTGTCCGAAGGGCGACCGGATGAGTTGCCACAGCAGGACCATCGCGACAACGAACACCACGGCCACGAAGTAGTAGTAGCTGGGTTGGAGCCCGAACGCGCCGAGTAGGTCGGCGAACCACGGAACGTCGATGACTCGCTGGCCTCTGAAACTGCCGATCCATTCGGGCGTCGTGCCCGAACGGAGCCCGTCGGAGCCGCCGGTCAGCCCGTACGGGTTGGAGTTCACGATGAAGTGAACGCCCATCGCGAACGCCAGCGTGAGCATCGCGAAGTAAATCTCCCCGTACCGGACGATTATCCGGCAGATTCCGTAGGCGATTGCCCCCGAACACACCATGGCGACGACCGTCATCAGCGAAAACGGGAGTCCGAACTCGGAGAGGCCGATGGCGGTCACGTAGACTCCCGTTCCGAGGAAAATCGCGTGACCGAACGAGAGGAGTCCGACGTAGCCGAACAGGAGGTTGAACGCCGCGGCGAACAGCATCCAGATGAGGATGGTCGTCGCGATGTGCGGCGTGCCGAGAACGAGTTCGGAGCCGAGAACCGGGCGAAGCAGGAACGCGACCAACGCGATTCCGATTGGGACTTTGAGTTCGCGGACCGTATCCAGGTCCACGTCGCTCGTCAGTCGCTTGAGCCGAGCCGTGTAGCTCATTCGAGTAACCCCTCCTCGCCGAACAGCCCGCGCGGTCGAACCAAGAGGACGACGAGCATCACGATGTACGGGACGACGCCGCCGATTCCGGCGACGTTGAGCGCGTCGACGCCGGTCACGGTCGCGAGGGCCCGAGCCGTGACCGGGAGGATAAACACGCTGACGCCGACCAGAAGGCCGCTAACGACGCTCCCGAAGATGCTCCCGACCCCGCCGATGATGACGATGACGAACGCGAGGAGGACGAACTCGAATCCCAGCGAGAGGTCCATGCCCGTCTCGGCGCCCCGGAGGACGCCGGCCAGCCCGGCGATGGCGGAGCCGAGAAAGAAGACGATGGTAAACCGCATCGGAATGTTGATACCGATGAACTCGGCCATCTCCCTGTCCTGAAGCCCGGCTCTAATCGTGAGCCCGAAGTCGGTTCGGTACATGAGGCTGTAGATACCGACGATGATGAACGCCGCGACGACGACGGTCAGCAGTCGTATCGTCGCAATCTGTCCCACGCCGAGGGGAATCGCGCCCTGTAACACCGACGGGATGTCGAACGTGAGCGGCGTTCCGCCCCAGCGGGCCCTCGTCGCCTCCTCTATCATCAAGAAGACGCCGAACGTGGCCAACAGGCCGATAACGGGGTTTTTCCCGTAGAGTCGGCGGAGGACGCTCACCTCCATCGCGACGCCGAGTACGCCGACGGCAATCGGGATGACGACGAGCGCGACCCAGAACGACAGCCCCTGAGTGACGACGATTTCGTAGGCACCGTACGCGCCCAACATGAACAGCCCGCCGTGAGCGAAGTTCACGACGCCGAGGAGACCGAGGATGAGCGCCAACCCGAGCGCGATAATCGCCAAGACCATGCCGTAGGCGACGCCCCCGATGAGGTTCTGGACGAACAGGTCGGGGAACACGGCGAAGGTGAGCAAGAACAGCAGGGCCGACGCGATAACGACACCGACGGCGGACGTCGAGCGCGACCCGGCTCCGAGTCGCCTGAGTGTAGAAGTAGCCATCTCAGTTAGCGTTCGCACTCGTCGCTCGGTTCGGGCGACGCGTCGTCTCCGCTCATCGTGTCCGCGACGTCGAACCAGACCTTGTTCGGGTCGTTCTGCTGTTCTTCGACCGGACGCCCGGACGTCATGTGGGTCGGCTGGACCAACTGGTGGTCGCCCGCACGCCAGTAGATGGTGTCAGCGGAGGGCTGGAGGTCGTAAATGGTCTGATTTTCGACCTCGTGTCCGGAGAGTTCGTCTCGAATGGCCGCTCCTTCGAGAGAGTCCGCACGAACCGCGGCGCGGACGAGTTGGTCTACGGAGACGTACCCCATGTAGTGACGGACGAACGGGTCGTGGTCCGAGACCTCGGCGACCTCCTGTAGCCAGTCTTCCGGGACGTCGAGCGACGGGCTCCAGCCCTGACTGTTCACGTCCAAGAGCGCCGCGGCCGCCGGGTCGATACCCCAGAGCCCGACGTCTTCGGTCTGATGCATCATAAACGAGTAGTCGTCCTGCATCTCGCGGCTGAGTATCTGACTGGTCGAGGCCCGCTGGTCTAACCCCGCGACGAGTAACGCAATGCCGCCGGCATCGGAGTTCGCCGCGCTGTTGAGGTAGGGGTTGTACTCCTGTGTGGGGAACGGAACTGCCTGACTGCCGACGACGTTGGCCCCCTCGGCTTCGAGGGCCTCGGAGTACGCCTCGAAGGCCGTCTGCCCCCAAGTGTAATCCGAGTACAGGATGTACCAGTCGTCTTCGAGGTCGGCCATCGCCGGCGCGACCGGGCCCAACTGCATCGTATTCGACATGTATGTGCTGAACATATACGGCGCGCACTGCGAGCCCGTGATATCGTCGGACCCGCCGTGTACGCAGACTGGGACCTGGTTTTCCGACCCCCACGCGCCGACGGCGATGCCGACCGCAGAACTGACGCCGCCGAACGCCATGTGTGCGCCGTCGTCGACGACCATCCCCTCGATTTGACTCACCGCCTCGTTCGGGTCGGCGGCGGAGTCGCCGGTGATGATTTCGATGGAGACGTCGAACTCCTCTTCCAGATGTCGGGCGGCGAGCATCCCCCCGTCTCGTTCTGCCTCTCCGTACGGGGCAAACGCCCCGCTTAGCGCCGTCGGACACGCAATCGTGATTTCCTCGCCGATGCCGCCACCGCCTCCGCCGCCCGAACCGCCGGTGCCGGTACAGCCCGCGAGCCCCGAAGACGCGACGACTGTTCCCGCCCCGGCGACCTTAACGAACTCTCGTCTGCTAAATGATCTCATGGTCCAATCTGTACTTGAATCACGGAGTTATATCCTTTTCGATGGTTAGGAAAAATTCTGGGAGGATTAACAGTTGAAAGCCTCCTCGTCATAGACTGTACAGTTGCTCTTGTGCGGACGCCGTGTCGCTCGGCGACCGGCCGTCGCACGACAGTCCGGGAGACCGACAGTTCCGGTGGGGTGGTGGCGACGAGTGTTCTCAGTTTCGGCGGTATAGTTTCCAATATCTCTTACATGGGCAACATCAATATCTTTTGTACTATTAAATCGACTTGTGCCTAACAGTATGTATTCTTCCCGCAACATTGAATAGGCGGGTTAAGTACAGTATAGACGATGCACGACAACGACATAGAGCGAGTCGCAGTCCTCGGTGCCGGCAGTATGGGCCACGGTATCGCAGAGGTGGCCGCGATTGCCGGCTACGAGGTCTCACTCCGCGACATCGAACAGGAGTTCGTGGACAACGGACTCGAGAGCATCGAGTGGAGTCTCGAAAAACTCGCCGAGAAGCGACAGATAGACGAGTCGGCGGACGACGTCTTCTCCCGCGTCAGCGGGTTCGTTGACCTCGAACGCGCGGTCGAGGACGCGGACCTCGTCGTCGAGGCGGTTCCGGAGAAGATGGAACTGAAGCGCGAGACGTTCTCGGACGTCGACCGGTACGCGCCCGACCACGCGGTCATCGCGAGCAACACGTCGGGGCTCTCGATAACGGAGATGGCGAACGCCACCGACCGACCCGAACAGGTCGTCGGGACCCACTACTTCAACCCGCCGGTGAAGATGTCGCTCGTCGAGGTCGTCCACGGCGAACAGACCAGCGAGGAGACCGTCGAAGCGATGCACTCCTACGTCGAGTCCGTCGGGAAGACGCCAATCGACGTCAAAAAAGACGTCCACGGGTTCGTCGTGAACAACGTGCTCGTCCCGTTCATGGGAGAGGCGGCGTGGATGCTCGACGAGGGCGCGTGTACGGTCGAACAGGCGGACTCGGCCATGGTCTTCCAGCGCGGCTACCCGATGGGCCCATTCGAACTCAACGATTACAGCGGTATCGACATCGGGTACGACTTCCTCGACAGTTCCGAGTTCGACGTGCCCCCGCCGATTGCGGAGATGGTCGAGCGTGAGACGCTCGGCCGGAAGACGGGGTCGGGCTTCTACGAGTACGACGACGGCGACGGACCGACGTACGGTCCCAACGACGCCGGTGAGTTCGACACGCTCCGCATCGAAGCGCGGATGATAAACGAAGCCGCCAAGTTGGTCGGCGGCGGCGTCGCCACGCCGGAGGACATCGACCTCGGCGTCCGCCTCGGTGGACGGTTCCCCCTCGGGACCTGCCGGGTCGGCGACAAAATCGGCCTCGACGCCGTGCTCGAAAAGCTCGAATCGCTTCACGAAGCGACCGGAGCGGAGCGATATCGGCCCGCCGAGTACCTCCGAGAGCTCGTCGAAAACGGCGACACGGGTGAGACCGCCGGCAAGGGGTTCTACGACTACACGGGAGCATGGCCGTATCAGTTCCTCAACGTCGACCTCGACGAACGGGGCGTTCTCTCCATCGAGTTCGACCGCACCGAGCGCCTGAACTCGTTCTCCGAGGAGATGTTCGCGGAGGTCGACCGCGCGCTGTCGACCGCGGACACCGACGAGGTCTCGTGCGTGGTGTTCACCGGGGCCGGCGACCGCGCGTTCTCGGCCGGTGCGGACATCACGGGCTTTCTCACCAACGCCCCGACCGAGATTATGGACGTCGAACAGTCGATTGAGCGCATCTACAACTTCGACCGGCCGACGGTCGCGGCAATCGACGGCTTCTGTCTCGGTGCCGGCCTCGAACTCATGCTGGCGTGCGACATTCGGATTGCGACCGAGAACTCGACGTTCGGGAGCCCGGAAATCGACCTCGGACTGATTCCCGGCGGCGGCGGCACCCAGCGGCTCACCCGCCTCATCGGGGAACCGCGCGCGAAGGAACTGGTCTTCCGCGGGAACCACATTCCGGCCGGGCAGGCCGCCGAGTGGGGGATTATCAACCGAGCCGTCTCGCCCGACGAGTTCGACGACACCGTCGACGCGTTCGTCGACGACATCGCGGCCGGGCCGAAGACGGCGCTCAAGGTCGCAAAGCAGGTCATAAACGAGGGACAGGACGCCAGCCTCGACGCCGGACTGAAGTTGGAGAGCCAAGGGTTCGGACTCCTCACCAGCACCGACGACGTCGTAGAGGGCGTCCAGGCGTTCCGAAACGACCGCCAGCCGAACTTCGAGGACTGACGATGCCACAGAACGCGGCCATCGTCGGCGGTGGCACGACCGAGTGGGGCGCGCGCGACGCGACGTGGAAAGACCTCGCACAGGAGGCCGGCAAGGCGACTTTCGACGACGTCGACGGCATCGAACCGGACGACGTCGAGGGGCTGTTCGTCGGTGCCGTCCAGCCCGAGCGATTCGCGTTCCAGAGCCACGTCGCCCCGCTCACCGCGGAACTGCTGGGTATCAACGCCAACAAGATGATTGCGCGGACGGAGTTGGCGTGCGCCAGCGGGCAGGCCGCGCTCCGATACGCGTGGCTCGCGATCGCCGCGGGGCAACTGGACGTCGCGCTCGTCCTCGGCGTCGAGAAGATGAACCTCGGACAGGAGTACATGCCCGAGATGCAGTCGAACATGACGAACGTCCTCGACAGGGAGTTCGACGGCGTCAACGGGCTCAACGGGCCGTCGCACTTCGCGCAGTTCGCACAGCGACACATGCACGAACACGGGACGACGCGCGAACAGCTCGCGATGGTGAGCGCCAAGAACAAAAACCACGCCGCCGAGACCGACTTCGCGCAGTACAGAAAGAAGGTAGACGTCGACGACGTGCTCGATTCGTACCCGATTGCGCCCCCGTTGAACCTGCTCGACTGCAGTGGAATCACCGACGGCGCGACGGGGCTCCTGCTCGTCAGCGAGGAGAAAGCCGACGAAATCGGGGCCGAGACCGCCGCGTACATCACCGGAAGCGGTCAGTCCTGTATGGCGGGGAACTCCATCAACAACCTCCCGTCGATGACGACGTGGCCGCAGGCCCGCGAGGCCTCGCAGGAGGCCTACGAACAGGCCGGAATCGACGACCCGCTTCGGGACATCGACGTCGCGGAAGTCCACGACTGCTTCTCGATTAGCGAGATAATCGAGTACGAACAACTCGGCTTCTGCGAGCCCGGAGAGGGCGGGCAGTTCGTCGAAGACGGGCGGAGTCAACTCGACGGCGACGTCGCGGTCAACCCCCGCGGCGGCCTGCTCGGCTGTGGACACCCGCTCGGAGCAACCGGCGTCTCGCAGGCACTGGAGGTCTACCGCCAGTTCGCCGGCGCGGTGCCGTCCGCCCGCGCGGTCGCGGGTGACCCAGAGACGGGGCTGATTCACAACCTCAGCGGTAGCGGCTCAGTGCACAGCGTCATGACGCTCGCGAGGGACCCACAATGAGCGACCACCCATCGAACGACGACCACGTACTGCCAGACGGCGGCGAAGTGCCGCGGGAGACCATCTCGATTCCCTCCGAGGTCGAACTGCCGCGGCTCCTCGACTTCTACGAGCTACAGGACGCCGAACACACGCAGATTCACGAGTTCTACGAGAACCTCCGCGACGGCCGATTCACGACCACGGAGTGTCGCGAGTGCGGTGAGCTTCACTTCCCGCCGCGTATCGTCTGTCCCGAGTGCACGAGCGACGACCTCGAATACGTCGACCTCCCGCACGAGGGCGAGATGTACTCTTTTACCGAGGTACGCGGAACGTCCGCAATCGGGATGAACGAGGACACGCCGTTCGTCGCCGGCGTCGTCGACCTCGGCCAGATTCGACTCTCGGCGCGGGTCGACGACGCGTCGTACGAGGACCTCGAAATCGGGAGCGAGGTCCGGCTCAAAATCGTCGAGATAGACGGGCCCACCGACCAAGACCGGGTCTTCTATCGGTTCACGCCCGTATAGCGGGCGGTCGAACCTCCGGGTCGTCGGTCGAGGTGACGACGACTGGAGGAACGGTACGCCACCGATTGGAGGACAGACACGCCACCGCGTACTGCGTGTGCGCGTTCACGCGGCCGGACATTCATGAGCCGTCGTCCCCCCGCGGCGGTCGACCCGATAGCGCCGCCCCCGGTCCTGACAGAGGAGGGTGACGCCGGTGAAGTCGAGCGGTTCGAGAAACGGCACGAGCGCGTCGTAATGCAGTCGAAAGCCCTATTCGTCGCGTTTCGGGTACTTGTCCGACCGGCAGAAGCCGATACGGGAACGAGCGACACGTCAGTTCACGTCTCGTTCTTCCTCCTGCCAGTGTTCCTGTCGAAGCTCGAACTTCTGAATCTTGCCCGTCGACGTCTCCGGAAGGCTGTCTCTGAACTCCACGACGGTCGGGCACTTGTAGTGCGCCAGTCGCTCGCGACAGAACTCGATGAGCCCCTCCTCGGTCAGGTCCGACTCCTCGCGCGTGACGACGAGCGCCTTCGGCGTCTCGCCCCACTTCTCGTGCGGAACCGCGATGACCGCCGCCCGCGTCACGTCCGGGTGGTCGTAGATGGTGTCCTGTACTTCGATGCTGGAGATGTTCTCGCCGCCGGAGATGATGATGTCTTTCTTCCGGTCGACGATAGTGATCATGCGGTTTTCGTCCATCGTCGCGATGTCGCCGGTGTGGAACCAGCCCTCGACGCGGTCGTTGAACGCCTCGTCGGTGGCTTCGGGCTTGTTCCAGTACCGGTCCAGCACCTGGTTGCCGCGAACGACGACCTCCCCTTTCGTCTGGTCGTCGAGCGGGACGTCTCGACCGTCCGTATCGACGACGCGAATGTCGGTGTTGAGCGTGGCGAAGCCGGGCTTATTGATGATGCTGTATTTGTCGCCCTTCGCAATCTTGCGTTTCGAGTTGCTGGTCGTGATGATGGGGCCCGTCTCCGTGGCACCGTAGGCGTGGATGATACGCCAGCCGAGTTCGTCTTCCGTTCGTCGAATCGTCTTTTTCGGCGGGGGGCTCGCCGCGGTTTCCACGCGGACGGGGAGGTCGCCGCGCGTGGGCACGTCGGCGTCTTCGTAGTACTCCAACAGCATGTTGAGCACGGTCGGTGCCCCACCGAGGAACGAGACGTCGTATTCTTCGATTCGGTCGAAGACCGCGGCGGGGTCGAACTCGCGGAGGATAACGTGCGTCCCGCCGATGCCAGTCAGCCCGTAGATGTGACCCCAGCCGTTGATGTGGAACATCGGCGAGGTCCACAGCATCGTGTCGCTGTCTTCGAGTTCCGTGTGGTGGGCGTGGATGAGCGCGTGATAGTGCTGTATCCGGTGTGTGTGAACGACGCCTTTGGGGTCCCCCGTCGTGCCGCTCGTGTAGAGAATCGTCGCGTCGTCGTCTTCGCGAATATCCGGGGTCGAGGGCTGTTCGGCGGAGGCCCCGTCGAGAACGGTCTCGTAGTCGTGCCACTCGCCTTCGACGCTGTCGGCGTCGTACGCCACCCACTGCTCGACGCTGGTGTCGCCCGCCTCCTTCAAATGTTGGAGTTTCTCGGCGTAGTCGTAATCGGCGATGAGGACGGTCGGCTCGCAGTCGTTGACGAGGTAGTCGTACTCCTCGGGCTGGAGTCGGAAGTTCAACGGGACGTACAGCGCCCCCAACTGCATCGACGCGTAGAGCGTCTCGATGAAGTAGTGGGAGTTCGGAGACAGGAGGGCGACGCGGTCGCCTTTCTCTACGCCCCACTCCCGAAGCGCGTTCGAGAGGCGGTTGATGCGCTCACCGAGTTCGGCGTACGTGAACTCGGTGCCGTCGTCGGCGACCACACCGACCTCGTCCCCGTACAGTTTGACAGCCCGTTCCAAGAAGTCCGTAGTGAGTAGTGGTTTTTGCATATGTCTAGTGCGCACCGATTGCGAGTTCGTACGCGGTCGACGCGGCGTCGAACGGAGCCGTGGCCCGCGGACATCTGAATTCGCGTGTGCTATCTTTTGTTACGCCTGCAGATAGTAATTCTACACAATTTAAATTAATCTTCCGGTTGTTGTTACCAGTGTGTCTCGAGCGGCGAGCGAAACCGCTCGCCGGCGCGGTGGTATCGCCGACTGGGTCCGCGAAGTGAGAATCGGTCAGTCGTCGTCGGGAGCGCTGAGTCGGAAGCCGGAAACGAACAGTTCTTCGGGCGGATGGGGCCGGCGGCGCTCGTAGGCGTCGTGGTACTCCATGAGTTGGAACAGGGTCCCGGTCGGGTTCCGAGGCGAGACGAACGCCTCGGCCCACTCGTCGCGGCGCTCGTAATCGACGACGGAGAACCCGTTCGCCTCCATCGCTTCGACGACGGCCTCGATGTCCGCGACCTCCAAGGTCACGTGGTGGAGGCCCGGACCGTTGGCGTCGAGATACTGCGTGAGAAACGAGTCCGCACCGGTCGGTTCAATCAGTTCGATACGAGAGCCGTCCCCGAGTCGGTAGTACGCCCACCGGAACTGGTCGTCGACCGTGTCGTCGAGCAGTTTCTGACAGCCGAGCGCGACGAGAACCGGTTCCGCGTCTCGGACCGATTCGACGGCGATGCCCACGTGTTCGACGTGTATCGGCGTGTTGTGATGCTTCACACGGTAGTTGGTCACACGCGTCAGGTAAAATTCCTCCGGTCAGTCGAACGGCCGGTATTATTAACGATTCCAAATAATAGTCGAAGAATACTTAACACTGTATTTTGAAATTGAGGTAATGGCTTACGAATTGGCTGGGTCGCACGACGAGATTCGAGAGCGCGTGCGCGCGTTCGGCGAAGAAGTGATTGCGCCTGTCGCACGGGAGTACGACCGAACCGCTGAGTATCCGGACAGCATCATCGCCGAAGCGGCCGAGTCGGGACTCGTCGGGGCGAACGTCCCCTCGGAGTACGGCGGGCTCGGTCTCGACCCGCTGGAGATGGCGATTTACACAGAGGAGCTCTGGCGGGCAGACCCGGGAATCGGACTGGCGATTCAGGCGCGAAGCTTCGGCTCGACGCTCCTGTTAGATCAAGCCGACGAAAAGCTGTGCGAAACGTGGCTACCGCGGATAACCGCCGGCGAAGTCGGAACGTGCATGGCGCTCACCGAACCGGACTACGGCTCGGACATGGCGGGTATTCAAACCCGCGCCGAGCGCGACGGCGACGAGTGGACGCTCACCGGGAAGAAAAAGTGGATTACCGGCGCGTCCGTCGCCGACGTCGCGATCATCATCGCTCGGACGACCCAAGACGCCGAGCACCGGGGACTGACCGCGTTCCTCGTGCCGACGGACCGCGACGGGTTCGAGGCGACGCCCATCACCGGCAAGTTGGGGATTCGCGCGGCGGACGTCGCGGGAATCGAGCTCGACGACGTCCGGATTCCGAAGGAGAACGTCGTCGGAGAGGTCGACCGGGGCTTCTATCACCTGCTCGAATTCTTCGAGACCGAACGCGTCAACGTGGCCGCACAGGCGGTCGGAGTCGCTCAGGCGGCCCTCGATGCGGCGACCGACTACGCGAACTCGCGCACGCAGGGTGAAAAGCCAATCAGGGAGTATCAAGCCATCCAACACAAGGTCGCGGAGATGGGGTCCGCGGTCGAGGCCGCTCGGTCGCTGACCTATCGTGCCGCCTCCGCGGGCGAACGCGGGGACGAAGACGCGATGAAACTCGCGAGTATGGCGAAGCAGTTCGCCAGCGAACGGGCCGTCGAGGTCGCTGACGAGGCCGTTCAGGTACACGGCGGACCGGGATACGTCGAGGACAACTTTGTCGAGAAGTACTACCGCGACGCCCGTATCACGAAAATATACGAGGGCACGAACGAGATACAGAAGAACATCATCGCTCGCGAACTCCTCTGACGGAGCGCCACCGAACTCACGGCCGCCCCGCACCCCACCGTCCCGCCGTCACGCCGTCGACGACGCGCCGTCGGCGAGGACTGTGGGAGTTGGTGTACTCTGACCGATAGCTTCGCATAGACCGTTCTCGGTGCCCGCTTCCTGCCCTCTGAGCCGATGCGCCGTGAATCGAGTAAGTATACATATTCGTATACAATAACGGGAACAGACATGTTCGAACAGAATCTATTACAACATTACCGTTGTAACATCACCAAACAGTAATGAACGTGCACAATAGTCAATGCTTAATTGTTATATAATGTATACAATAATGTATATTCGTTTGGGTCGGGATGCGGGACTATCACTCGTGTTCGCAGTCGGACCCCACGTTCGCCAGCACCTGACGACCACCTGTCCTCCCGTTCGGGGCAGGTACCGGCGGCCGTCCCCGCGGTTCCAGATTCTCGATCGCGCGGACGACATGCTCATTTACAAGGCGCAAAACATCTTCCTCGCTGGAATCCGTGAGGTCGTCGGCGAAATCGAAGGGCGTCGCCGAGCATGGAGGTCGTCCTTGGGACCGCAGACCCGTCGAAGTTCGCCGCGCGCACCCAGCACCCGAGAGGTAACGACGGTTCGAAGGTCGGTCGAGACGCCCGCATATTTTATACGGGTCGATTGATACAGAACAGTACGAATGACGAACCTTCTCGACGGAAAGGTGTATATCGTCGCTGGCGGTGGCGGTGATCTCGGCCGAGCCACCGCGGAGGAGCTCGCCGCGAACGGTGCGACAGTCGTCGTCACCGACCTCGGAACGTCGCTCGCGGGCGAGGGAACCACCGAAGACCCAGCCGCGACGACCGCCGAAGAAATCGAAGCCGACGGCGGCGAGGCGATGGCACACTTCGGCGACATAACCAGTCTGGAGTACACGGAGGCCCTCATCGAGGACACGCTCGAAGCGTACGGGCGAATCGACGGGGCAATCAACTACGCCGGCATCCTCCGCGACTCGTATCTCACGAACATGACGGGCGAGGAGTGGGACGCCGTGATTCACGTTCATCTGCGTGGCCACTTCTCGCTCCTTCGGAACCTCGCTCGCCACTGGCGCGACCGCGACGGGGAGACCGAGGGTGGACTCTCGTCGGAGCGGTCCTTCGTGAGCGTCACGAGTCCGTCGGCGCTCGGAAACGTCGGACAGGCGAACTACGGAGCGGCGAAGGCGGGCATCCTCGGACTCACGCGGACGGCGGCAGAGGAACTCGCCGCGTCGAACGTCAGAGTGAACGCCCTGTTGCCCATCGCGTACACGCGGATGACCGAGGGTCTCCTCGACGATGAGTCGAAGTCGGCCGAGAAAATCGCGCCGGTCGTCGCCGCGCTGATGAGCGACGACGCGGCCGGTATCACCGGCCGGACGATACGCGCCGTCGGCGACTCCGTCAGCGTCCTCTCGGAGCCCGAAATCGAGCGGACCGCCATAAACGAGAACGGCTGGACGGCCGACCGCCTCACGTCGGTATTCCACGACGAACTGGGCCTCGACGGCGGCTCACGGTAGTCGTTTGAACCGTCATCCGACCGCGGTAGTCGGCCAGTGACGGCTCGGTGAAGCTGTCGACTGAGCGCTCAACAGATAGTTATTCGACCGCAGACCAGTAGTTCTGTCCGAATCGAATTAGTCTGTGAGACCACCAGCAGAGAGACGAGACACCACATCCGTTTGGATAGCACGTTCGGAATGGACAGGAATCGGGCACTGTCGGTATCTCGACTTCGAACCGTCGAGGAGACTCGAAATCGGCCTATCCTCCGAAGTTGTGAGGACACCCGAACCCAATATTTCATATAGCGAAATATGATTCACCTATTTTCCGCCCCGTCTTTCGCAGATGCTACTTAACCTCATTGTCTCTCACCGACAACGACACAATAAATTTAGTCAGTCAAACGAGAGGTATCCCCTGCCGTTCGAAATCGAGACGCACAGAATCACCCGAGGGGAGCGATTCGCTCGGCCCGCCCGGACGTGAGTTCGAGCGCACCCCTTCGACATCGGCGACCCACCGCGGACGAGCAAAACACACATATCGGCGCGCTCCGAATCGCGGCTCGAAATCGTGGGACACGAAAACGGGAGCCAGAGCGCGTACGACGCCGTCGAGACCGCAGACGAGCTGGTGAGCTGGTCGCGGGCGTACTGCCGCCGCGCGGCGAGCGACGACGACTTCGACGTGGACCTACACCGCGTCGAGTGGGAAGTGTCTACCCGCGCGAAGCGTCGAGCGGCCGCGGTGAAGACACCGACCGTCGACGACGCGACGGTCGGCGAACCAAGGCAGTGGGACGGCACGTCGTCCTCGAACCGGCTCGGCGGCCCACCGACGTGTACCGTGTCGCTGTCGTGGCGGGCGTTCGAGTCGTTCGACCGCGGGGAGTGGACGGCGACGCTCCGACACGAACTCGTCCACGTCGAGCAGTTCCAGGCGTTCGGTACGACCGACCACGGGCCGGCGTTCAAGCGCCGCGCCGAGGCGGTCGACGCGCCGGTTCGCGTCCGCCGGTTCGCAGAGCCGACGTACATCCTCACCTGCGAGGCCTGCGGCGCCGACGTTGCCTACCGCTATCGCGAGTGTAAACTGGTTCGCGAGTCGGCGGCCTATCGCTCCGCGTGTTGCGAAGCGCCGCTGGACTGTCGAACACAGGAGAGATAGCGGGCGAAAACGAGCGCTCCGCCGCCGAAACGGACTACCGACTCGGCGGGTGCGCCCGCGCCTCTCGAATCGCCACGAACGCGATAACGAGGACGAACACGAGCGCGAGGAAGAACTCGACGCCGGGGACGGAGCCGGCGACGGCCCAGACGTACACGTCCTCCGCTCCGAGGATGACGAACAACACGACGAGAATCGCCACGCCGCTTCGACCGATGCCGAGTCTCATACGCCGGTCTTACCGCCGCGACAACATAAGCGTTGGAGCCAGCGGCCTCTCACTCGGCGAGGAATAGTATTGCACAGAATAAAAAATTCTGAAACGCCACCGAACCATATTTAGTGTAGATTAAGTAAAACTTTTACCCTATAGAAAACAGAAATAAAAAATTGAACTGCTATAGCAAAATGTCAGGAGCCATAGTTCAGAAAATATAGATGAGAACGATATAGTTGTGTTCTAAATACACAGCACTAATGGCGGGCGAGAGGCGGAAATCGGACTCGAACTCCGACCGTCGAGATGCCCCGCACGGTCCGGTCGCGCCCGCGAGAGGAGAGTATTTACCGCGCGAGCGTGACCGGAAACCAGTACCGAACCCATGCGACACGTCCCAGGAACCTTCTCGATAGCGGCGCGCGACCCCGAGGCGAACGTCTTCGGCGCGGCGGTGACGACCGGCACCGTCGCCGTCGGCGCGACCTGTCCCTACGTGAGCGCCGGCGGCGCGGCGGTCACGCAGTCGTACACGAAGACCGAACACGGCCGCGACGCGGTCGCCCGCGCCGAAGGCGGCGAGCGAATCGACGACGCCTTCGAGTCACTCCTCGACGACGACGACCACGCCGCCTACCGGCAGGTCCACGGCGTCGGCGCGGGCGGCGAGTTCGCCTTCACCGGCGGTGAGTGCGTCTCGTGGGCCGGCCACCGCGTCGGCGACGACTACACCGTCGCGGGCAACATGCTCGCCGGCGAGGGGGTCGTCGACGCCACCGCCGAAGCCTACGAATCCACCGACGGCGACATGGCCGAGCGACTCGTCTCGGCGCTCGAAGCCGGCGAGGCGGCGGGCGGCGACGACCGCGGCGAGCTGAGCGCCGCGGTGCTCGTCCACGCGCCGACGCCGGAGTTCTACCACAACCTCCGCGTCGACCTCTCCGACGAACCGGTGTCCGACCTACGCGACCTGCTCGCTGAGGCGCGGCGCGCGAAAGCCCAGATTCGACGCGAGACGGACGCGCAGTTCGGCGACTACCCCGACGAGATTCTGGACTTCGGCGTCAAGTACTGAGCCGACATCGGCGTCAAATACTGAGAGGAGACCGCGCGGGCGGCGTCAGTCCGAGTCGGCCGGACGGGTCTCCGCGCGCTTCGACGGCGTGATAAACGAGTCGCGTTGGCTCATCTCCGCCTCCGAGAGGTGGCAGGAGATGTAGTGGTCGTCGCCGTCGACGGCTTCGAGTTCCGGGAGGTCCTGCTCGCAGACGTCGCCGATTTTCTTCGGACAGCGCGTCTGGAACGGACAGCCCGACGGCGGGTTGATGGGGCTCGGAACGCTCCCCTCAAGCAGGATGCGGTCCGTCTCGCGGTCCGGGTTCGCGTGGGGGACCGCGGACAGCAGGCTCTCCGTATAGGGGTGGAACGGCGGCGAGAACACCTGCTCGATGCTCCCGAACTCCGCGATTTTCCCGAGGTACATCACGGCCACGCGGTCGCAGATGTGCCGGATGACGCCGATGTTGTGCGAGATGAACAGGAACGAGATGTTCTCTTCTTCTTGAATCTCGTTCAGGAGGTTGAGAATCTGCGCCTGCACGCTCACGTCGAGCGCCGACACCGGCTCGTCGCAGACGATGAGTTTCGGTTCGACCGCGAGTGCGTGCGCGATGGCGACGCGCTGTTGTTGGCCCCCGGAGAACTCGTGGGGGTACTTGCCCGCGGCGGCCCGCGAGAGCCCGACGCGTTCGAGCAGGTCGCCCACGCGTTCGCGCTTTTCCTCGCCGGTGGCGATGCCGTGTTTCTCCATCGCGCGACCGACGATTTGGCCGACAGTCTTCCGCGGGTTGAGCGAGCTCTGCGGGTCCTGGAATATCATCTGCATCTCGCGGCGCAGACTCCGAATCTCCGAGGAGCCGAGTTCGTGGAGCGGCTGGCCCTCGAAGTACACCTCGCCGTCGGTCGGTTCGAGGAGGCGGAGCGCGGTACGGGCGACCGTGGACTTGCCACAGCCGGACTCGCCGACGAGCCCGACGGTCTCGCCGGGGTAGACGTCGAAGCTCACGTCGTCGACGGCCTTGACGTGCCGCCGTTCGACAGTCGGCAGGCCGCCGCCCTCCCACGAGAGGTGGACGTTGCCGAAGACGCCCTCGCCGGCGTCGAAGTACTTCTTCAGGTTCCGCACTTCGAACAGCGGTTCGCCGGTGCGGTCGATGTCGCGGCGGCCGGTCCCGGCTTCGGGGACCGTGCTCTCCGAGAGGTCGAGGTCGTCGGCGTGAAGACACGCCGCGCGTGAGGAGCCGTCGCCGACGGCGTCGAGCGAGGGGTCGCCGCCGGTCCGACACGCCTCGGTGGCGTGGGGACACCGCGGCGCGAAGTTACAGCCGCTCGGGAGATTCCCGAGGTCGGGCATCGCGCCGTCGAGCGTCGGCAGTTCGTCGTAGTCGGTGTCGACCTCCGGGATGGAGTCGATGAGCGAGCGGGTGTACGGGTGTCGCGGGCGGTCGAACAGGTCGCCGAGCTCGGCCGTCTCCACGAGGTTCCCGGCGTACATCACGCCGACGTGGTCGCACGTCTGGGCGACGACGCCGAGATTGTGGGTAATCATCAGCACGGCCGTCCCCTCGCGCGCCTGCATCTCGTTGAGCAGGTCGAGAATCTTCGCCTGCGTCGTCACGTCGAGCGCGGTGGTCGGCTCGTCGGCGATGATGAGGTCCGGCTCGCAGGAGAAGCCGATGGCGACGAGGACGCGCTGGCGCATCCCCCCGGAGAACTCGTGGGGGTAGTCGTCGATGCGCTCTTCGGCGTCGGGAATACCGACGTCGTCCATCGACTCGACGGCGAGCTGGCGTGCCTCTGACTTGGAGACGTCCTGATGGCGGCGAATCGTCTCCGTAATCTGCTCGCCGACGGTCATCACCGGGTTGAGCGACGACATCGGGTCCTGCGGAATCATCGCGATGCGGTTGCCGCGGATGTCGCGCATCTCGGCTTCCGTCTTCTGCAGGAGGTCTTCCCCGTTGAAGACGACCTGCCCGCCCGTGATTTCGCCGGGCGAGTCGATGAGGCGCATGAGCGACCGCGCCGTCACGGACTTGCCCGCGCCCGACTCGCCGACGAGACCCATGGTCTCGCCGCGGTCGAGCGAGAACGATACCTCGTTGGAGGCGACGATGGGGCCGCTTTCGGTGCGGAACTCGGTTCTGAGTCCGCGCACGTCGAGAAGCGGGCCGTCGTCGGCCTCGCCGTCGGTCGCGGTGCTGGGAGCGCTCATTCTATCGCCTCCACTTTGGGGTCGAGCACGTCACGCAGTCCGTCGCCGAGCATGTTGAACCCGACGACGGCGATACCGATAGCCAGCGCGGGGAACAGCAACATCCACGGCGCGGTCTCCATGAAGCCGCGACCGGTGTTAATCATCAGCCCCCACGACGGCCGCGGGGGTTGCGCGCCGAGACCGAGGAACGACAGGCTCGCCTCCGCGAGGATGGCGAACGAGACGTTCAGCGACCCCTGAACCAACATGGGAGCCATGCAGTTCGGGAACACCTCGCTGAAGACGATGCGCGAGTCGCTCTCGCCGCGGGCGATGGCGGCCTCGACGTACGCCTCGTTGCGTTCGGCCAGCGCCGCGCTTCGCGAGACGCGGGCGATGTACGGCGTGTAGACGAACGCCAGCGCGATGATGACGTTGCTCAACTCCGGGCCGAGGACGACCAAGAGCGTGAGCGCGAGCAACACCGGCGGGAACGCCATCGCGGCGTCCATGACGCGCATCAGTATCTCGTCGGTTAACCCGCCGGCGTAGCCGGCGACGACGCCGACGACCGCCCCGACCACGAGCGCGCCGGAGATAGCGCCGAAGCCGACGTACAGCGAGATGCGACTCCCCATGACGACGCGGCTGAAGATGTCGCGGCCGAGGTCGTCGGTACCGAACGGGTGTTCAACCGACGGGGCCTGCGAGCGGTCTTCGATGTTCGTCTGCTCGATGGGGTACGGCGCGATGAGCGGCGCGAAGACGGCGACGAGCACGAGCATCACCACGATGGAAAAGCCCAGCATCGCCTTCGTGTTGCTTCGGAACTTCCGGACGAACCGGGCGATACGGTCGCGCTGTGACTGCGTGATGGTGAAGCGACCGCGGTCGGTCTCCTGTTCGGTCGCCATCAGTCGTCACCTCCGTAGCGGATGCGCGGGTCGAAGTACGCGTACAGCAGGTCTGCGGCGAAGTTCGAGAACATGTAGATGAGTGCGACCACGAGGATGCACCCCTGTATCAGGGGGATGTCGCGGCTCTGAATCGCGGTCAGCGTCAGCCGGCCGATGCCGGGCCAGAAGAACACCTCTTCGAGCACGACGACCCCGCCGAACGCGTAGCTGAACTGGAACGCGATGACCGTGATGACGGGGATGATTGCGTTCTTGAGCGCGTGTCTGAGGACGATGACCCGCTGGCTCATCCCCTTCGCACGCGCGAGGTTGATGTACTCCTCGCTGAGCACCTCCAGCATCGACGACCGGGTCATCCGCATGATGTAGGCGGTGAGCGCGAAGCCCATCGCTCCCGCGGGGAGGACGAGTCGCGTGAGCGACCCGACGAGGTCCTCGCTCGGGGAGACGTACCCCCCGGTCGGAAAGAGGTTCAGCCAGACGGCGAACACCAGGATGAACACCAGTCCCCACAGGAAGATGGGCATCGAGATGCCGACGAAGGCGAACATCGAAGCGCTCACGTCCGGCGCTTCGTTCTGATTGACGGCGGCGTAGACGCCGAGCGGAACCGACAGCACGACGGCGACGAGCGTCGCGGCGACCGCGAGCATCATCGACCGGGGAAGCCGCTCGGCGATGAGTCGCGCCACGGGTTCGCCGAACCGGAGCGATTCGCCCATGTTCCCCTGGAGGAGCCCGATGACCCAGTCGATGTACTGCACGTACAGCGGGCGGTTGAGTCCCAGTTGGGTTTGGAGCGCTTCGAGCGATTGGTCGGTCGCGTTGGGGCCCAAGATGAGCAGGGCCACGTCACCGGGCAGGATATTGGTGACGGCGAAGGCGATGAGCGTGACGAAGAACAGCGTCACCGCCATGAACCCGACGCGCCGAAAGACGTAGTTGTACATCGACATTGTGTAGAATCCCTGTTAGCGGTCGAGCCAGTTGTCGGCGAACTGGAGCGTCGACCCGTCGGGCGCGCCGATGTCGCCTTTGTACTGCGAGCCGGCCCCGTAGAGGCTCGGTTGCCACCACAGGAAGAGGTGACCGGCGCGGTCCTCGTGGAGAATCTCCGTCGCCTGGTGGTAGAGCTCGGCGCGCTCCTGTTCGTCGTAGATGGTGCGCGCCTCCTCGACGAGCGCGTTGTAGTCCTCGTTCACCCAGTTGGTGAAGAAGAACGCCCCGTTGGGGTGCAGGAACTTGTAGAACGACACGTCGGGGTACCAGAGCGCGAGGTAGGAGCTCGTCGTCGCCTGGAAGTCGCGGTTCGAGTAGACGTCCGAGAGCCACGTGCTCCACGTAATCTGCTGGATTTCGAGGTTGATGCCGACCTCGGCGGCGTCGGCGGCGATGACCTCCGCGGCCTGCACCTGCGTCGGGTAGGACTGCGGAATTTTGAACGTCGCCGTGTAGCCGTCGGACATGCCGGCGGCGTCGAGGTGCTCTTGGGCCTTGTCGAGGTCGCGTGGACGCGGTTCGATGTCCGGGTTGACCCACGGGCTACCGGGCGTCGCCGGGGTCGCCGTGGTCTGGCCGGTGCCGTAGAGGGCCGCTTCGGCGACCTTCTCCTTGTCGATGGCGTAGTCGAGCGCGAGGCGGGCGTCCTTGTCGTCGAACGGTGCCACGTCGCAGTTCAGGCCGAGGTAGACGAGCGATTTCGGGAACTGCTTCTCGAATCGAACGTCGGGGGCCTGCTCGACGCGGGAGACGTCCTTCGGCGCGATGCCGTTGATGAAATCGTACTCGTCGGCGAGGAACGACTGGAGGCGAACGCTCGGGTCCGGTACCTCGCTTTTGACGATGGTGTCGATGAACGGGCCATCCTCGTCCGACGCGCCCCAGTAGTCCTCGTTGCGCGTCATCGTGAACGAGGTCTCGATTTCGCGGCTCTCGAACTTGTACGGGCCGGTTCCGATGGGTTCTTCGACCATGTCCTTCTCGGCGTTCTCGGCGGGCATGACCGACAGCTCCGCCGTCGCCATCTTCGCGAGGAACGGCGCGAACGGTTCGGTGAGTTGGACTTCGAAGGTGTAGTCGTCGGGGGCGCGAAGCTCCTCGACGTGGTCGAAGAAGCCGGTGGCGAGGTAGTCGCCGTTCTGGACGCGCTCGTAGCTCGCGAGCACGTCCTCGGAGGTCATCTCCGTGCCGTTGTGGAAGGTGACGCCCTCCCGGAGATTGAACGTCAGGAGCGTGTTGTCGTCGGACTCCTCCATCGACTCCGCGAGATGCGGCTGGATGGAGTAGTCGTCCTGCAGTGCGACGACCTCCTCGTAGATGTTCTCCAGAACGCGCTTGGAGGCCGCGGAGGTGTCGATGTGCGGGTCGAGACCCTGCACCGGCACCGCGCCGCCCCACTGGAGCGTGCCGCCCTGCTTCCCGCCGCTTGCGGTCGTCGTGTCGGTGCTCTCCGTGCCGTCACTGCCGCCGGAGGACCCCGAATCTTCTGTCGTGCCGTCGTCTGCGCCGCCGCCCGTACACCCCGCGAGCGCCGCGGCGCCGGTCGTCGCCGCCGCCCCGAGGAACGCGCGGCGGTCGAAGCGACCGCGACGCGTCCCATCAGCGGTGCGATCGGGAGAGTCGCTCCCCTTGCTATTCTCTTGCATACAGACCCTCAAATCCGCTACTGTGTGATAAAAATTGTGGTTGTGTGTGTACAATCACTATATCGAGGCGCGAGAGCCGTACTCCCTGCGACAGTTCCGGGAACCGAACGCGAGAGAAGTTCCGGATGGCCACTTTCGCGCCGAGCGAACCGAGATTACTTCGGAGATGTCAACCGCGGGCGGTTCGAGGCTGTCACCCGACCCGGCGTCGGCGACGAACCGCGGAGGGACAACCTCCCCCGCGTCGCCGCGGGCCGTGACTCGCGGCCCGCCGCCTGCGCCGATGACACCGAGAAATTCTGGAAGGCGGTGGGGAGACGCCGCCCGATGGGAGCGTCTCACCCCCGATTAACCGCCGTATCGGTCGCGTCAGCCGCCAGCCAGTACTGTCACGTGTGTGACTGGATTCCAAACAATAAAATAGGGTTAGTCCCGATTCCGGAGACAATGCGAGTCAATCAGCATCGACTCCGCAGTGACATCGAGTCGAACGCGGAGTTCGGGGCCGTCCCGACAGACGAGGGTCGGGGGCGGACGGTCCTGACCGGCAGTGAGGCGGACCGGCGGGCGAGAGAGTTCTTCTGCGAGCGCCTCCGGGACGCCGGTCTCTCCATCACCATCGACGAGGTCGGCAACATCGTCGGGCGGTGGGAGCCAGAGAGCGCGGACCCCGGCGCGGCCCCGGTCGCCACGGGAAGCCACCTCGATTCGGTCCCCGAGGGCGGCATCTTCGACGGCCCCCTCGGCGTCTACGCGGGGCTGGAGAGCGTCCGCGCGATGCAGGACGCCGGCGTCGAGCCGGTCCGCCCCGTCGAGGTCGTGAACTTCACCGAAGAGGAGGGCCAGCGGTTCGGCGGCGGCCTCATCGGGTCGGCGGTCGCCGTCGGCGAACTGGGCGTCACGGAGGCGCTCGACATCGAGGACGCCGATGGGATTCCGCTCGGCGACGTCCTCGCGGACATCGGCTACCGGGGAGACGGGCGAGTCGACGCCGCGGACTGGGACGCGTGGATAGAACTCCACATCGAGCAGTCAAAACGTCTCGAAGACGCGGGAGTTTCCGCCGGCGTCGTCACGAGCATCGTCGGCCTTTCGCGCTGTGCCGTCGAAATCACGGGCGAGGCCGACCACGCCGGGTCGACGCTCATGGACGACCGGTCGGACGCGCTCGCCGCCGCCAGCGAGTTCGTCCTCGACGTGGAGCGCGCGACGAACGAACGCAACGAGGTCTCGGAGACCGCGGTCGGCACCGTCGGCAAGCTCGGGGTCTCGCCGAACGCGCCCAACGTCATCCCCGGGAAAGTCGACCTGACCGTCGACATCCGCGACGTGGCGTACGACTCCATCGAGTACGTCATCGACGAAGCGGAGGCGAGCCTCGACCGCATCGAGGCCGAGCGTCCGGTCGAGACCGCGCTCTCGCACCCGTGGGACCGCAAGCCCGTGGAAATGAGTGAGCGATGCCGCGCCGCGCTCCACGACGCCGGGGCCGACGCCGACCTCGAAACCCTCGACCTCCACTCCGGCGCCGGCCACGACACCATGCACGTCGCGGCCGTCACCGACGCCGCGTTGCTCTTTGCCCCCTCCCGCGACGGCATCTCGCACAACCCCCGCGAGTGGACCGACTGGGCGGACTGCGCCGACGCGACCCGCGTGCTCGCCGGCGCGCTCGCCGACCTCGCAACCGAGTGACGAGGCCGCCGGACGGCAACTGTCGTTTTCGGTTCTGTTCTCCGATTGGTCACCGAGACTGGTGCGTCCGAGTCGGCCGACTCCCGCGTCTACGCGACGGCCGCGTCGTCGAAACGCTCGCTCGGACGAAACACGAATCTTCGAGTAGAACCGCCGAAGGCCGTCTATTCTCACAACTCGGCGCGAGTCGAGTCGCGCAACACACCGCATCGTTTGTACAATGAGAACACAGAGGAGTAGCGGTCTAATTCGCTGTTTCAGTCCTTAATAAGGTAGTATTTAGTTTTGATGCCCCCTAAATTGCGCTATGTTGCGGCAACCTGTTCGATTTATCGGTCTCTTCGGAAGTGACCGTTTGTCAAATACAAACACCTATGCCGCGGGAGCTTCGAACTGGACTATGGCAGACGAACCCACGACCGGCTCGCCGCGGACCCTGAAAACGGTGTCGCGCGCGTTCGACGTCGTTCGTGCGCTCGAGGAGTTAGACGGCGCGCGGGTGACGGAGCTGGCGAACCACCTCGACCTCTCGAAGAGCGTCGTCTACAACTATCTGAGCACGCTTCGGGCGGAGAAGTTCGTCGTGAAGGAAGGAGACACCTACCAGCTGTCACTGCAGTTCCTCCTCGTGGGCGAGTACGTCCGGTACCAGAACATCCTCTACCGCATCGGCAAGCCCGAAATCGAGGAGCTCGCGGAGAAGACCGGCGAGTACGCCCACTTAGCGACCGAACAGCACGGGCTGGGAGTCAACCTCTACAAGGTGAGCGGCGAGAAGGCCGTCGGGAGCGACTACCAGGTGAACAAACTCCAACGCGCCGACTACCTCCACTTCTCAGCGACGGGGAAGGCGATTCTCGCGCACCTCCCGAAAGAGCGCGTCGAGTGGATTATCGACCAGTACGGCCTGCCGGGCAAGACCGAGGCGACCATCACGACCCGCGAGGAGCTCTTCGAGGAGTTGGAGACGATTCGCGACCGGGGCTACTCGCTCAACGACGAAGAGGAGATAAAGGGCTTGCAGGCCATCGGCGCGCCGGTGACGAACCGGCACGGACGCGTCCTCGGCTCCATCAGCGTCTCCGGGCCCGTCCGCCGGATGAAACAGCCGGAGTACCACGAACAGCTCATCGAGAACGTCGTTAACACCGCCAACGTCATCGAAGTGAACGTCAACATGGAGGAGTCCGACGACGACTTCCCGACGTTCAGTTAGTCGGCCGCGTCGTCCAGAGAGGTTCACGTCGGGGGCGTCGTCGGCAGTCCTCGACAGCGTCTCCCCGTCGACATCTCCCGTCCGGTTCACAAACGGAGAACCGACGGTCTCGGCCGGACTGTTTCGAGTCGGAGACCCAATCGTCGCGAGCGCACGACCGACCGACCCACATCCCCCAAACGTCGTTATCGCGGTTTCGAAGCCGCCTTCGGGCCGTATTCCGTCCGCCAATCGAGTCGAACATGCGCGAACGTCGGGGCGTCGCGCGCCCAGCGACGGCGTGAGATCGGACCACCAGAGAGCCGACGGGCGACAGCGATGACCACAGATGGTTGACCAAATAAGAACACAACCCAATTTTCAGTCGTCGAATGTCCATCTATTCGTCAGATTCTATCGATTCCATTTGGTTCACAATCTGCCGTCGAGACGTCTGACCAACTGCGGCCAGCGACTGACAACTCCCGGGCGGATGTCGGCCCCATTACACAGCTATTTGTGTAATTTGATTGGCTGTCACGGTTCGACCGGCGGGCACGCGGGACTGGGGCCAAACCGTCGTCGACGAGCGGACACACGCGGTCGACTGAGCGAGTCCAGACGGGAGTATCCCACTCCGAAAACGCGGTTGTTAAACCACCAAATAGTGCAATTAAAAAACAATACTACCTCGATTCGAACGGATGAGCGATAGCACCCGAAAGTCACGAATAGACTGGACGATTCCGACGCCCACAGAGACGGTTCTGAGAATCTTTCTTGGCACGAAACAGCCTACAATTTGTAAAATTTGTAGAAATCTCACCAAGTTTGGAAGTCGACGGTCACGCTATGCCCGCAGTTCGCACTTCCAATATTGTTCAGATCACACAATAGTGATGGGACGATAGAGCGGGACGGAGGCGAACCGGCCTCACCCGGAGTCGCCGGTATCGGCGTCGTCGGCCTCGGGGTCGAGCGGTCGCCGGACCACGAGCACCGGGCCGACCGTCTGCTCGGCGACGCGGTCGGAGGTCTCGCCGAAGAGGCGGCCGCGGAGCGTGGGTTTCTCCTCCCCCATCACGACGACGTCGTGGTCGGCCGCGCCCTCGATGAGCGCCCCGAGCGGGTTCTGTGCGACGACGACGACGCGCGAGATGTGCTCCCTGCAGACGCCGAGGACGGCCAGTTCGTTGGCGACCTCGTCGAGGAGTCGTTCGCCCTCGGAGACCGCGTCGTCGTCCTCGGCGGCGTGGAACAGCGTGAGTTCGATGTCCTCGCGTCTCCCGACGGCCGCGGCGACCTTGGTAATCGTTTCGAGGTTGATGTCCTCCTTTATCGGGACGATGACGCGGTCGATGGTCGGAGCGGGGTTCGAGAGCAACACCGCGTCACAGTCCGCCTCGGTGGCGATGCGCTCCGTCGTCTGGTCGGTGTCGTGGGTGAACACGAGTCGCGTCTCGACTGTCGCACCCGCGGATTCGAACGCCGAGACGAGCTCGTCGAGTTCGTCGCGGACCTTCGATTCGAACTGTTCTCTGGCCTGTTCGGGGGCCGTCTGCTCGGGTATCTCGTGGTACGCGAGGAGGACGACCGTCGTCTCCGAGAGCAGGCGGGTCAGTTGGTCGGGAATCACCTGTCCCGCCAGCACGGCGACGGGAACGAGCACGCGAACGTCGTCGGGATTACGCATCGGAGCTCACCCCCTTGAGGCGCACGTCTCTGGCGTAGACGAAGTACCACGCCAGCGCCGCGAGCGCGACGACGACGCCGACCGCCTGCGAGAGCGGTTGCATGAACGCGACGAGACTGAAGCTCGCGAGCGCCCCGAGCACCGGGACGACCGGGTAGCCGGGGATGCGGAACGACGGGTCGTACCACGCGGGGTTCGACCGGCGGAGCGCGATGAGCGCCACGCAGATGAGCCCGTAGGTGACGAGGTGCAGGAACGACGCGACCTCGGCGAGCACCTCCGTCCGGCCGACGGCGACGAGGACGACCGTCGGCCCGCCGACGAGCGCGAGCGCGACGTGGGGCGTCCCGTACCGCAGGTTGATTCGCGCGAGTTGCGTCGGGACCAGCGCGTCGCGGCTGAGCGCGTAGAGCGCGCGCGAGGAGCTGAGAATCGAGGCGTTCGCGCTCGACACCGTCGCGAAGAGCCCGGCGACGAGGATGGCGACCGCGCCGGGAAACCCGAGGTACGAGCGGGCGACCTCGACGATTGCCGTCTCGCCGAAAGAGGCGAGTCGGGCGCTCCCGAACGCGCCGGTCGAGACGAGAATCGTCACGACGTACAGCACGCCGACGACGACCACGGAGCCGACCATCGCGAGCGGGAGGTTCCGCCCGGGGTTCGTTATCTCGCCCGCGACCGTCGCCACCTGCGCGAACCCGAGGTACGAGGTGAACACGAGCGCCGCCGTGGTGAAGATGCTGAGCGTCCCGAAGGGCATGAACTCCTCGGGGACGGTCTGGCGGCCGAACAGCCCGAGCGTGTCGAGCGAGCCATAGACGAGGAAGACGAGGAGGATACCGAGGAGCAGGCTCACGATGCCGTTCTGGAGCTTCGTCGCGTTCTCGGTCCCGAACATGCTGAGCGCCGTCAAGACGAGTCCGAAGCCGACGCCGAGCACCGCCACGAGCGGCAGGTCGGCGACCATCGACGCCGCGCCCAACTCCGCCAGCACGGCGATGGCGTACTGCGCGAAGCCGACGAGATAGAACGCCGAGGCGAACACCAGCCCCAGCCAGAGCCCGATGCCGACGACAGCGCCGAACGCCGACCCCATCCCGCGAGAGATGAAGTAGTACGCGCCGCCGCTTTTCGGCATCGCCGTCGCCAACTCGGAGGTCGGAAGGGCGACCAACAGCGCGATGACCGCCCCGAGCCCGAACGAGAGCGTGGCCGCGGGCCCCGCCTGCCCGGCGGCGAGGCCGGGAAAGACGAAGATACCCGCGCCGACCATCGTTCCGATACCGATTGCGAGGCCGCCCCGGAGGCCGATTGTCCGCTCTAACTCGGTCCCGCTTTCGAGGACCGTCACCTCGTCGGCCGCGTCCCCGACGTCGACCGCCGGGTCCGACGAACCGACCACTGCCCCGTCGCCGGGCGGGTCACCCCCGAGCGCCGAACCGCCGTCGTTTCCATCGGACATTGTAACGCCCCGTTATCACGGCTCCCCAATATATCTAATACCCGTTATATTGAGGGCGGCCGGGTCGGCCGGCGGGTGCGACGCCGCCGCCGACGCGTCGTCACCCGCGACGAGAGAAAGCGTTAATCCGTCCGCGGCACGCCCTGCATACAGAACGATGGCGCACGGAACGCGACGCGGCGGCCGGTTCGGGCGGGGGGAGCCGCGGTGAACTGGTCGCGGAAGTCGCTCGACGAACTCGAAGCGTTCTACTGGGAGACGATAGCGCCCGCGATGGACCGTGACGGGATGGACCCGACGCGAGACGTGCCGACCTACGCGTGGCTGACCGAACGCGGCTGGTCGGGCATCGCCTACGCGCTCCGCGAGAAACACGGCCTCACGCCGCGGCAGTTCTTCGTCGAGGTCGTCGGCCTCGGCGGCGAGGACGACGACGAGGGCTACGACTGGGGCATCGACGACGACCGCACCGTCGAGGCGTTCGAGTCCTACCTCGACATGCTCGAATCGCGGCGCGGCCTCGCGGACTCGACACTGCCGACCCGCCGGACCCACCTCGCGCGGTTCGCCCGGGTCTACCGCGACCGATACGGGTCGGCGGACCTGCTTTCCCGACTCGACGACCGCGACGCCGAGCCCGACGAGATAGACCGCTGTCTCGCGGTTCTCGACGAGTTCGACGCCGAACTCGCCACCGACGGAACGAAGCTCAAATACCTGCAGACGGTCCGGTCGTTCTACGAGTACCTCGTCGACTTCCGGCGCGCGCGGTACAACCCCGTCGAGAACGCCGCGAAGCAGTTCCGCTGGGAGCAGGGCCAACCCGACAACCGCACCATGACGGCCGACCAAGTGAGCGACGTGTACGCCGTCGCCGACGACCTCGAAGACCGCCTGCTCGTCATCGGTCTCGCCGGGTGGGGACTCCGCCCGAACGAACTCGCGTCGCTCCGCGCCTCCCAGCTCGCCCTCTCCGGCGACGACCCCCACATCGCGTTCGAAGCGCGGAAGAACGGGCCGGGGACCGTCGCGCTCCTCTACGGCGTCGACGCCGTCGCCGCGCGCATCGACGCACTCGCCGCGGACGACGACTGGAACGGCGCGCTGTTTCCCTCCTCGCGAGCCGCCTCGGGCCACATCGCCCGCGAGACGGTCAACCGCCGGTTCAAGCGCCTCGCCGACGAGGCGGGCGTGACCGTCGACGGCGAGGTCCCGACCGCGAAGCTCTGTCGGCGCTTCTGGTACACCGCGTATCAGGAAGCGGTCGACGAGATGCTCGCCCAGTTGGAGGGCGTCGCCGCCGACCAAGGGTCGAAAAGCGCCGGCGTCGTCATGTCGAACTACCTCTCCGAGGAGCGCCGCCGGTCGTTCCGTCGGCAGGCGATGCGCGAGACGCTGGCCGGGGTGTTCGAGTCCGCCGGCGAGCCTGCGACCGTCGAGACACAGATGCCGCAGTGACTGTGACTGCCGGCGTCACCCCGGTCCGTGCTCCGCGAGGCGACCGCGTCTCCGGAGCGTTCGGTGGAACGAAGCTCGTCTCGTGAGCAGTCGCCGACGTCGGTTGTCGTGGCTTTTACCCGTATCGAGGAGTGACCGTCGAGCATGGATCTTCAGGTTACCGGCCTGAACGGTCTCGAAGAGCGGGTCGAGAGCGCGTTGGACCGACTCGGCGAACTGCAAGCGGGCACGCGAGTGCAGTCGGACGCATTCTTCTCACAGCCGTTCATGAGCGACCACACCGAGTTCGATTCGTTTGCCGCGTTCTGCGAACAGAGTCCGTGGACCCTCGACGACGTCAGCGATGTGCAGAACGTCTCTCGTGACCAACTCAACGGATACATCGACGCGACGACTGACTTCGAGACGTGGGAGGAGATGAAAACCCGGGCCGCGGAAGAGGATCTCATCAGCCAAATCGTCCCCTGACTAGCCGACGGAGGGAACCGCGGTCAAGAGGTGATACAGGCCGTAGCTGACGAGACCCGCGCCGAGCATCGAGCCAACCCACGAACCGAGGGTAATGCCGACTTTCCGCGGCGAGACGCCGCTCCCGCCGGACGAACTCGCCGCGAGCCCACTGCCGACGATGCTCGCAATCATCACTTTGTTGAACGAGATCGGGATTCCCAGTACGATTGCGAGCTGGGCGATGAGAAAGGCGGGAATCAGGGCGGCTATCGACCGCCGGGGCCCGAGCGAGGCGTACTCGTTCGAGACGGCCTGCACGAGTCGCGGCCCTCGAATCCACGCACCGAGGAGAATCCCGCCGCCGCCGAGCGTAAGCAGGAAGATAGACGGGAGTTGGAGGTCCGTCTCGAACACCGCTTCCAGTGGGCCGGTCGCCAGCCCGACCTGCGAGCCACCGCTCGTAAACACGACGATGAGTCCCAGCACGACCAGAAACTGATTGATGCCCGCGGTCTCGTCGCGTCGGAGCAACCCGCGTGTCCCGACGAGCGCAACGAGACCGCAGAGCGCGCTCACGACCACCATCCCGAGGGTGTACGAGCCCCCAACGACCGTCGGAAGAAGCTGGGACGTCGTGGCGAGGTATCGAGCGACTGACCCCTGTGCCCCGCTCGCAGTCGGGATGACCGTGAGTTGGATGTTGGCCAGCGCATAGCCGACTGCGCCGCCGAGGACCGGGATACCGACGGTTTCGGGAATCGAGTCGCTTCGAAGCCCGCGCGCGAGACCGTACGCGAGGACGGCCTCGACGATGGGAATCGCGAACCAGAACCCGAGGATGACGACGTACTCGTGGACGGCAAATCCGCCGCCGAGGGCGATACCGGACCCGATCATCGCGCCCGTGACGGTGAACGCCGACGGGATCGGATAGCCGTAGGTGTTTCCAATCGTGATGAGCGTCGCGGCAGTCAACAGGGCCGCCGCCGCCGCTATCGGCGTGATTGCCACGCCGGTCACGAGGTCTTTACCGATGGTCTCGGAGATACTACCCCCTTGGAGAATCGCCCCGAGTCCGGCGACGATGCCGACGAGCAGGGCGGCCCGGAGAACCGACAGCGCGTTGGCTCCGACGGCGGGCGCGACGGGGGCCGAGTTGCTGTTCGCTCCGACGGTGAACGACATGAACAGGGCCGCCGAGAGCGCAATCGAGAGCACGAGTGGGACTGATGCCATACTCACCTCACCCGACGCGGTCTCCGGTGGTGTGGTGTCCGGAGCGGTCGGCGACAACGACAAATCCTCATTTGAATGAAAACCGACCCACGAGACTGATGAACCCATCGAAATTGCGTATATCGGCTGATAGTGAGCCAATCGTCTGGATAAGTAATGCGATGCATACGGGTTCCGAATCTCGATGACGGTGACGCGGGGTTCAGCGAGTCGCGTGGGGTGCCGGTCGGCGCGGCGGCGGTCACGACCGTCGACACGAGTCGTCTAGTCGTCATCGGCGTGCTACTCGTCGCCGGACTGGGCATCGCCTACCGGCGGCGAGAGCGCGGCCGAGCGCGAACGTGACCCCTCACCGGTGCTCGCGTGCGGCTTCGACCGAGGCGAAGAAGCCGAAGTACGCGACGACGCCCGCACCAAGACAGAGGTAGAAGGCCCACTGTGGCCCGTCGAGAACGTCGAACAGGACCGAAACGACCGCGACCGTCACCTACGTCAGGGCGAAAAGCAGGTCGGTCAGCATGCCCGAGCGGTGTTCGCGCACGTGGGTTCGAATACGTCTCCGCGAGGCTCATCGGCGGGTCACCCCGTCGGGAGCCCCGAGTGGCGGTTCGTCCTCGCGTGGGTCGTGTCGTACATCGGTTACGTTTCTGCTTCCGCTTTCTTTTCGTATACGTGTACGTCCGCGTCTCGCCGAGATGGCTCTCTCACTTGATGGCGACGCGGTTTTTCGCCCCGGCCTCGACCTGCCGGTCGAGACAGTTGTAGCAGGCGTTCAGCGTTCCGCCGCCGAACCACTCGAACGGGGGTTCGTCCTCCGGAAGGACCGAATCGTCGGTGACGGTCGCCTGCTCGACGAACGGCGACGGAGGTGGAACTTCCTCGTCTTCGGCCATCCTCGTTTCGAAGTCCGGGCCACGACCGTTCGACATACAGGAGTGACGTCGGCCTCATCGCGTTAACACGTTCGTCGGGGTGGGCGACCCGGCGCGTCGAGAGCGTCCGCCAAGCTTCTTGTGTCAGCCAGTCCCAGCCCACGTATGCCGACACCGTCCCCCTTTTCCCGACGTATCGGGAGCGAGCGCGTCGCGGGAACCCGCGAGTCCGTCATCCGGGAGATGACCCGCGAGGCGCACGAACACGACGCCATCAACCTCTCGCAGGGCATTCCCGACGAGGACGAGACGCCGGCGAGCGTGAAGCGCGCGGCGAAAGACGCAATCGACACGTCGAGCCAGTACACCATCACGTGGGGTCTGCCGGCGCTCCGCGAGGCGGTCTCGGAGCGCTACGCCGAGTGGAAGGGCGTCCGCTACGACCCCGAAACGGAGGTCACCGTCACCACGGGAACGAGCGAGGCCGTCGTCTCGACGCTCCTCGCGCTCTGTGACCCCGGCGACGGCGTCATCTACTTCGAGCCGACCTACGAGAGCTACATCCCGGCGGTCCAGTTCGCCGGCGGCGAGCCGATGCCGCTCGACATCACCGACGGCCTCGAACTCGACGCCGACGCGCTGTGGGACGCCGCCGAAAACGCGTCGATGCTGATTCTCAACCACCCGCACAACCCGACGGGGAACGTCTTTTCGCCCGCCGAACTCGAACTCGTCGCGGACGTCGCCGACGCGGAGGACCTCGTCGTCGTCACCGACGAGATATACGAGCACATCGTCTACGCGGACGACTACATCAGCCCCGTCGAAGTCGACGGGCTCGCCGGGCGGACCGTCGTCTGCACGGGGCTGTCGAAGACGTACTCCGTGACGGGCTGGCGCGTCGGGTTCGCCCTCGCGCCCGAACCGCTTTCGGCCGAGTTGCGGAAGGTCCACGACTACACGAGCATCTGCGCGCCGACGCCGTTCCAGCGGGCGGGCGTCGAGGCGCTGTCGCTCCCGGCGGACTACTACGACGACCTCTCGAACTCCTACGAGCGCCGCGGCGAACTGCTGTACGACGGGCTCCGCGAGGTCGGCCTCGACCCCGTGAAACCGGACGGCGCGTACTACATGCTGACGCGCTATCCGGGCGACGCCGACGACACCGAGTTCGCCCACAGACTCGTCCGCGAGGCCGGCGTCGCGGTCGTCCCCGGGAGCAGTTTCTACACCGAAGGCTCCGCCGACTGGGTCCGCTTTACGTTCTCCCGCAACGAGGCGACCATCGAGGAGGCGCTCCGGCGACTCGACGAGAACCGATTCTGGTAGCTCGGCGGCGGTCCAGTAGCGGCGCGGTCGGCCCTCGTCAGGCGTCGTCCGACGACGCCGCGCTCGACTCCTGAGCCGAGTCCGAGTCCCCGTCGCGCTCGACGCCGCGAATCACGAACCGCGCGCCGGCGTCCGCGGCGTCCTCGTAGCCGACCGACCAGCCGTGGGCGTCGGCGATGGCTCGGACGATGGCGAGGCCGAGGCCGGTGCCGTCGGTGGCCGTGGTGAAGCCGGATTCGAAGAGCTTCGGGCGGTCAACCGGCGGCACGCCGGGGCCGTCGTCCTCGACGAAAAAGCCGTCACGGGTCGCGCCGACCGTGACGGCCACGCCGTCGCCGACGTGTTCGACCGAGTTCCGAAACAGGTTCTCGAAGAGTTGGAGGAGCCGGGTCCGGTCCGCGGCGAACGACGCGCTCTCCGCGATATCGAGCGTGGCAGTGCCGGTTTCGACGTTCGTCCACGCCTCCGCCGCGACGGCGTCGAGCGAGACCGTCTCGCGCTCGTCGACCGTCCCCCCGCGGGCGACCGCGAGCACGTCGGTGATAATCTCGCCCATGCGCTCGTGGGCCGCCTCGATTCGCTCGACGTGGTCGGGGTCGGGACGCTCAGCCTCCTTTACCAGTTCGAGGTAGCCCTCCGCCACGTTCAGCGGGTTACGCAGGTCGTGGGAGACGACGTTGGCGAACGTTTCGAGCTGTTGTTCGTGCTTCCGTCGGTCAGTCACGTCGTGCGCGTTGACGACGACGCCGCCGACGACGGGGTCGTCGAGCAGGTTCCGACACCGAACGCTGAAGACGCGCCACTCGCGGGTCGAACTGCGGAACCGGAGTTCGGCGGTGGCGTCCTCGTCGGGGCGCTCCAGCGACTCTCGGAACGTCTCGATGGCGGCGTCCTCGTCGTCGGGGTGGAGGAACCGAGCCAGCGACCGCACCTCGCTCGGGTCCTCGTCGGCCCCGAGCGTCTGGGCGGCCGAATCGCTCAGGTAGGTGACCGAGCCGTCGGCGTCGAGGACGAAGATGAGGTCGGAGGCGTTCTCCGTGAGCGCGCGAAACCACCGCTCGCGGACGCGGCGCTCGGTGATGTCGTGGAGGATGTGCAGGTGGCCGCGCACCGCGTCTCGGCCGTCGGTCACGGCCGACCGGTCGACCTCGAAATGCCGCGCCTCGCCGTTGTCGTCGACGACCCGCAGTTCCCCGCCGGATTCGAGCGCCGACGCGGTCTCGACGCCGAACACGTCGGCGACGGGGGAACCAAGCGACGAGAGAGAGGCGTCGAAAAGCGCCCTCGCCGCCGGGTTGCTGTCGGCCAGTCTGTCCTTCCGGTCGACGACGACGACGGGGTCGGCCATCCGCTCGATGACGAGGTCGCGCGCGATGGGGCTGATGTCGAGGATGCGGTACCGCGAGAGACCGACGGCGAACAGCGACGACGTGGCGGCGAACGAGACGGCGATGGGGTTCACGGGTGAGAACGGGAACAAGAGATAGACCGCGCCGACGACGGCGGGGGTGAGTATCGCGACGAACAGGACCAACGCCTGTTTTTTGTATATCTGTCGGCTCCGGAGACAGTGGATGCCGAGGACGACGAGCGCGGTTCCGATGGCGACGTAGCTGTAGCCCACGTCGACCCAGAACAGCGGTCCGAGAACGATTTCGGTTGCCGTGATTCCGCCGACGGTCGCAAACGACAGCGACTTCCACAGAAGCGCGTGGACTCCGAGAGCGTTCGTCGCCGCTCCCGTGATGGTCAATACGGGCCACACGGCGAGCAACGCCGCGGTTCGCCGCGAGACCCACCGCTCGTAGCCCGCGGTTTCGAGGGCGAAAAGGAGGGTGAAAAACACCGACGACTCCGCGGGAACCAACTCCAAAACGAACCACAGGAGCCGGGTGAACGGCGAGTCAGCGAGGAGGAAAAACGCCTCAAAAAGCGACCAACAGCCGGCGCTCACGGTGAGGGCGATGAACCAGCGTCCGCTCGGTTCGTCTCGGTACCGCCACCCGTAGCTCGCGACGCCGGCGGACATCACGGTCGCGAGGACGAGCGCGCCCACGTACGGTGACGGCAAGTGAAACACGTGTACTCGGGTACCCGATTCGGGTACTTAGAAACTCCGGCAGTCGGGCGGCGTGGGACGCTCCCACAGGGCCGTTCGCGGTCCAAAGCCTCTTAACTGACCGGTTAGTAAGCCCCGACAGAAGATGGACGCAGAGACCAGGGACGAGATTCTCGAAGCGACCAACCGGGCGCTCTGCGAGCACGGGTACGCCGGCCTGACGGTACAGCGAATCGCGGACGAGTCGTCGGTGACGAGCGCCGCGATTCACTACCACTTCGACACGAAAGAGGAGCTCCTGAACGCGTTTCTGGACGACCTCATCGAGCGATTCGAGTCGAATCTGTCGTGCGAGGAGTCCGACCCGCGAAAGCGGCTCGACGCGGTTCTCGACGCCGTGTTCAGTCCGAAGGAGCCCGAATCTGACGGCTTTCCCGTGGCTATCATGGAACTGAAGGCGCAAGCGCCCTACCACGAGCTGTTCCGCGAGCGCTTCCTCGACTTCGACGGCCTGATGCGGGAAGTCGTCGCCGACATCGTCCGCGACGGCGTGGAGGCCGGGCACTTCGACGAGACCGACCCCGGAGAGATTGCGCGGCTAATCACGACCATGAGCAACGGCGCACACGCCCGCGCCGTCGCGCTCGACGAACACCCCGCAGAGACCCGGCGAGTCGTCGAGGACGCGCTGGAACTCCACCTCGACTGGACGCCGAGTGAGGGGGCAGACCGATGAGCCTGTTCAAGGGACAAGAGGAGCTCAACCTCACCGAGGGCGGCATCGTCAGGCCGCTTCTCTACCTGTCGCTTCCCATCGTCGTCACGAACCTCCTGCAGACCGCCTACAACCTCGCGGACACGTTCTGGCTCGGCCAGTACTCGACGGAGGCGCTCGCGGCCATCTCGTTCGCCTTCCCGATGGTGTTTCTGCTCATCTCGCTCGGGATGGGACTGTCCGTCGCCGGGAGCGTCCTCGTCGCCCAGCACACCGGGGCCGACGAGACGGACCAAGCCGAGTACGCGGCCTCGCAGACCGTCACGTTCGCGTTCCTCGGCTCCGCGATACTCGGCGCGTTCGGCTACCCGCTCGTCCGGCCGTTCCTCGCGTTCCTCGGGGCCTCGCCGGACGTGTTGCCGGGCGCGACGGCCTACATGCAGGTCATCGCGCTCGGTCTGCCGTTCATGTTCGGCTTCTTCGTGTTCATCTCGCTGATGCGCGGGGCGGGCGACACCATCACGCCGATGCTCGTGATGTTCGGGACTGTCGTCCTCAACGTCGTCCTCGACCCGTTTTTCATCAACGGGTGGGCGCTCGGTCCGATTCAGTTCCCCCAACTCGGGATTCAGGGCGCGGCCATCGCGACCGTCATCTCGCGGGTCCTCGCGATGCTCGTCGGCATCGCCATCATGGTGTCGGGGACCAGAGGCATCCAAATCCACCTCACGGACATGCGCCCGGACCTCCGGTACCTGCGGAAGATTCTCCGCATCGGAATCCCCGCCAGTATCGAGGGGACGGGCCGCGCGCTCTCTATCAACGCGCTTCTCATCGTCGTCGGCCTGTTCTCGACGTCGGTCGTCGCGGCGTTCGGCATCGGGACCCGCGTGTTCTCGGTCATCTTCCTCCCGGCTATCGCCGTCGCGCGCGGCGTCGAGACGATGTCCGGCCAGAACATCGGCGCGGGGAAGTACGACCGCGCGGAGCAGGCGAACTACGTCGCCGCCAAGGGGCTGTTCTTCGT
The DNA here is from genome assembly GCF_042663345.1 of Haloferax chudinovii. Taxonomy (NCBI): domain Archaea; kingdom Methanobacteriati; phylum Methanobacteriota; class Halobacteria; order Halobacteriales; family Haloferacaceae; genus Haloferax; species Haloferax chudinovii. The sequence continues at coordinate 202,114 of NZ_JBHTAB010000001.1, read as the reverse complement.
CCTCGGCCTGCTCGGGCTCGCCATCTTCCTCGTTCCGGAGCCCATCGTCTCGGTGTTCACTACCGACGCCGAGGTGCTCGAAGTGGGCGCGGAGTTCCTGCGGTACGTCTCGCTGTCGTTCGGCTTCATCGGTATCATGCGGGCCTTTACCGGCGGCTTCCGGGGTGCGGGCAAGACCATCATCGCCGCGGTGATATCGGTCGTCACGCTCGCCGGCATCCGGCTACCGGTCGCCTTCATCGCGTCGCAGGGGCTCCTGCCGACCGACTTCTGGTTCCTCGGAAGCACCGACGTGCGCGGCATCTGGATCGCCTTTTTCGTCTCGAACATCGTGGGCGCGGCCATCGCGTGGCTCTGGTTCCGTCGGGGAACCTGGCGCGAGGGCGACGTCCGCGGGTCGCCGGCCGGCGGCGAGTTGGAGAACGACGACGTGGAGCTATCGAGCGGGCTGGACTGAAAGACGGGTCGCCGTTGCGGACCCGTCGGGAGTCGATCGCCGAGAGACGGGCGGCCGCGGCCGCAAATCGGGTCGGCGGGCGAACACCACCATGTCCGGAGTAAACCGGGACGGTGATTATCAGAATAGATACCGAGAGTTGACGAGCGTCGCTACGAACCGGTGGCCGTGTATCGGAGAACTAACTTTTCGAGGTCGTATTCCGCAGTAGAGACGGATCCCGGTGTGTGATTGTTACCGATAGTCCCGGCGAGTTCGGCGTATCAACTCCGAGAAGACAGAGTCGGGACGGCCGCAACGGCTCACGAGACTGCCACCCGGTCGGCCAGCGCCGCCGCGGCCGGGTTCCGGCGGAGGGAAGCGTTGATAACGACCGCTCGAATAGGGGCGAGTGAATGCCCGCAGACACCCTAGAGACGTTACTGGACAACCCGGCGATGCGGGAGGCGCTCTCGGTCGTCGTCGAACGGTCGAAACAGGGGACCGAAGAACTCCGCTGGCGCGACGTGAACGACGCGCTGTCGAGCGGTCAGTGGGGTCGCCTCATCGAGCAGGGCGTCCTGACCGACGCCGCGGCCGGCGGCTTCGCCCTGTCGGACCCGGACCGAATCGCCTCGAAACTGCAGTCGCGCGACCCCGGCGTCGAAGACGACAGCGACGACGCCGACTCGTCGTGGTCCCGGGTGGACAAACTCGGCGCGCTCGGCGTCGTCGTCCTGTTCGCCGGCTACTCGAACGCCGGCATCCGAAACGCGGTCGCCGGCGTCGACAACGTCGTGCTCGGCCCGCTGGCGCACTCGATACCGTTCTACGCCGTCGTCATCGTCCTCGCCGCGGCGACCGGCCTCTACTCGACCGTGATTCAGGACCGGCTGAAGGACACGGAACTCCTCGAACGCCACCAAGCCCGGATGGACGACCTGAAATCGCGCCGGGAGGCGGCGAAAGAGCGCGGCGACGACGACGCGCTCGAACGCCTCGAAGAAGAGCAGATGGAGGCGATGGGCGACCAGTGGAGCGTCATGAAAGCGCAGTTCAGGCCGATGGTCTGGATAATGCTCGTCACCATCCCGGCGTTCCTCTGGATGCGCTGGAAGGTCCGCGGCGGCCACGTCGCCGCCGGCTCCGCGCACGTAATCCTCCCGCTCGTCGGCCGGGTAGGCTGGCAGGACGCCGTCTTCGGCCCGATGCCCGCGTGGATCGTCTGGTACTTCCTCTGTTCGTTCGCCGCCAGACAGCTCTGTCAGAAGTTCCTCGGAATCGACCCCTCCGGGACCTCCCGTTCGGACTCGGAGTCCACGACCTCGTCCTGAGCGACGCGAACTGCCCCTCGAAGCGTGCGTCGCGGGGGCCGTGACAATCACTTAGTGGTTTTCAAACCGGTTCGTATAAATCGACGCCGCGACGAGAGTTCGACATGGACCGCGACGAACCCGAGCGGCGAGAGCCGAGCGACTCGCCCGCGACGACGACCGAACTCGACGAGACCGAAATCGAAGCGCTCGTCGAGTACGTCGGAACCGGGCGCGACCGCGGAGCGCTGAGCGGACGCCGCCGCGTGGACGAGTACCGCGACGGCGACGATAGAAACGGTGACAGCGATTTCGGCGACCGCGACGATGACGCACTCGACCGCGAGGCGGCAATCGCACGGTTCCGTGGGCCGGACGAGGTGCTCACGCGAGTCGTACCGCACGCGGGCTACCTCGAAATCCACAAGCGGACGCCCTGCGCCGAGGGCTGTGCGTCGTGCCCGCACGGACCCGCCGTCTACCACGTCCGGTGGGAGCGCCACCCCGGTGGCGAGGACCGACTCCACTGGGTCCTCATCGGTCCCGAGGTCGGCGCGAACTGATTGTCGGCCGCCGGCTCGGCAGTCGGCTCAGCGGTCACCCGCCGCGGTGCGCGGAGTCGCCCGCGAGTCGGACTGTGCCCGCTCGTCGCCCCGGCGACAGCGCATCGGTTCGACCGCCGACTCGATGGGGATGTCGTCGTAGGCGTCGAGCACGTCGCTCCGCGTGACGATGCCGACGACCGTCGCGTTGTCGACCACCGGAACGCGGCCCACGTCGGCGGCCTCCATCGCGTCCACGACGTGGAGGAGGTTGCTGTTCGGCGTCGTCGTGACGACGGTCCGCGTGCCGACGTCCTCGACCGGCGGGTCCGCCGCCGGGTCGTCGTCGCCGTCGAGGGCCTCGATGTTCTCGGTCAGATACGCCTGCGCGTCGCTCTGGACGACGATACCGGCGAGCGACTCGTCCGCCTCGACGATGGGAAGCCCGCCGTGGTCGGTGTCGCGAAGCCGGTTGACGGCCTCCGAAAGTGGCGTCCCGACTTTGACGGTGTCGACGGCGGTCGTCATCACGTCTGCGACGTGCACGTCTTCGATACTCCCGATACGGCGCTCTTGGACCGTGTAGCCGAGGTCGCGGAGCTTCTGGGTGTAGATGGTACTGCCGTTGAGGAGGTAGCTCGCGATTTCGCTCCCGACGACGCTGACCATCAGAAGCGGGAGGATGATGGTGTACTGGCCGGTGAGTTCGAAGATGATGATGATGGCGGTGAGCGGCGCGCCCGCGGTCGCGGCGAAGATGCCGCCCATCCCGACCAGCGCGTACGCGCCCGAGGGGGCCGTCCCGGGGACGAGCGCGTGGACCGCGAGGCCGAACGCGCCGCCGACGGTGGCACCCACGAACAGCGACGGCGAGAACACGCCGCCCGAACTCCCGCTCCCGACCGACAGGGAGAATCCGACCGCCTTGAGGACCGCCAGCGCGACGAGCGCGCCGAAGAGGAAGCCGCCGTCGATGCTCCGGTGGACGACGCCGTACCCGACCCCGAGGAGGAGTCCGGCGGCCGTCCCCGGCCCGACGCCGAGGACGACCGTGCCGACGAGGACGCTCGCACCCAGCAGGAGCCCGCCCAGCGCGGGCTTGAGATAGCCCGGCGCGTCGAGGCGCTCGAAGAAGTGCTCGACGCCGTAGAGCAGTTTCACGAGGCCCGCGCCGACGAGGCCGACGACGACCCCCAAAAGCAGGTAGATGGGAAGTTCGACCGCCGGCGTCACCAACTGGTAGGACGCGGGCACGAGGAACTCGCGGATGCCGGGCGTCGGCGAGAACTCCAGAATCGGGCGGGCGACCGCCGTCGCCGTCAGCGCGGCGAGGACCACCGTGATGACGTGGCCGAGGTAGTACTCCGCGAGGAGGATTTCGAGCGCGAACATGATGCCCCCGATGGGCGTGTTGAACGTGCCCGCGATGCCCGCGGCCGCCCCGGCCGCGACGAGCGTCCGCGTGTGCCGCGACCGGACGAACCGGCCGAAGAACGACCCGGCGGCGCTCCCGATTTGGATGATGGGTCCCTCGCGGCCGAGCGACGCCCCGCTCCCGATGGCGACGCTCGACGCGAGCGTCTTGTAGAGAGCGATTTTCGGGCTGATGCGGCCGCCGCGGTTCAGCATCGCGTCGAGGACGCTCGGCACGCCGTGGCCCTTGACCGCGTCGGTCGTGAGCAGGACGATGACCCCGACGAGAAGGCCGCCGAGCGCGGGGATGGCCGCGTAGCGGAGCGGCCCGAGCGGGGACAAGAGGTCGAAGGTGTTGGTCACGGGCACGAGCGCGAACGAGACGTTGCCCGGGTTGAGCGAGGTGCCGTAGAGCAGTTCCTGCACGACCCAGATACCGACGCGGAAGACGACGGCCCCGACCCCGGCGACGACGCCGATGGCGACCGCTAGCACGTTCATCGCGATATCTTCGTACCGCGGCTCAACCTCCGCCGTCCGTATCGCCCTGCGAATCCGCGCGCGCAGGGTAGACTCGTCACTCGGGTTTTGGGGCATCCGAGTCACTGTTGCTCGATGGGGCGTTTGTCAGTTTCGTTTCGAACACCGAACCGACGAGCGGCCGCGAGGCGGGTCAGCGGGCGGCGCGCACGAGAGCGGCGTGCGTCGCGATGACACAGCCGCCCGCGACGACGCCGACCCACATCAGGAGGTGACCCGCGCCGAGGTCGAACGACACGCCGACGAGCCACAGCCCGACGAGGGTGCCCGCGGACTTCGTGGGGTAGGAGAGTCCGCCACGCGCCGCGAGCTGTAACAGGCCGGTACAGGCGACGCCCAACAGGAGGACGCTGACGACGACGTCGTCGCCGACCTCCGCCGGGGGGCCGCGGAACACGACGGCCGCGACGGCGAGCGCCGCCGCCGACGCGAGGTCGACGCCGAGCGTCGTTCGAGCGAGCGAGCGTTCGACCGGCGATCGCGACTGTGGATTCGTCATGGGTGTCGAGCGGGCACCCGCCGACGCGATGCCGAAACAAGGGGACTGCGCCGGATGGGGTGTCCCGTGTCGAAGCGGTCAACGGTGACGACACCGGGCAGGCTCTGTCACCGAAGGGGCTGTCAGATCGAAGACGATGGTAGCAGTTGGCCGCTTCGTGGCCGTGAAACACGGCAATCGGGGGTTTCGCGTGGACGCTTATAGTCTTTTTCAAGAAGCTTGTCCCCGAAATACCCGACAACCACTTAGCGATTGCCAAACCGAAAACAACACCGCGACTGACCGACCACAGCACACCGATGAACCGCGATTCCGTCGCCCGTCTCACTCGTCTCGTCACCGCGCTCGGAGCCACCCTCGTCCTCCTCGGACTCGCCGTACAGGTCACGACGCTTCGACTCGGACTGCCGCATCCCCCGTGGGAGCTACAGGCCGCGAGCGACGCCGAAGTGCTGGGCGTCGGCCTCTGGTGGGTCGCCGTCGCCACCCGGCTCGTCGGGCCGCCTCGCGCTCCGGGCCGCCGCGTCGCCGAGCGCGAGGCGGTGTACGTCACGCGCGGACTGCTCGACGCGCTGTTGGACCGGGCGGCGCGCGCCGAACCGAACCGTGAATCGCTCTCGCTCGGCACGACCGCCGCGGGCGAGTTAGACGGGGCGGAGTCGCTCGACGAGACCCGGTCGGTGTTCAGCCACTTCGTCCACCCGAGCGCCGGTGCGGCGGTTCGGGGCGTCTTCGGCGTCGACCTCGCGACCGCGCCGGGCCGGACGCCGGGGCAGTTCGTCTCCCACCCGTGGGGACCACTGGCGGCGACGAAGCGCGACACGCTCCGCGAGGTCGTCCTCGTCTCGGTCCCGCCGTGGGACGACGACTGCGTGGCCGCGTTCGACCGGGCGGGGCGGCGGCGTCCGCTCCGCGTCGTCGACGCCGAGCCGCGCGAGTCCTTCGATGAGTCGGTTCAGACGGCCGGTTCCGCGACGGTTCGGTCGACACCGACGCCGGCGGACGGATAGTCACCGCATCGATACAGTTATACGCGACGACTGGCCACGACTGACTGAACCGCCGATTCGCGAGCACAGCGACGGCGTCCCGTGCGGACGCCGCTCGCGTAGTGACGACGCCGGTCGGCGCGACAGACCATGCAATCGCTAACAGCCACTCGCAATCGACCATGAGTTGGAAAGACACCGCAGCACCGGTTCTGAGTCGGATGCCCGCCGTGGCCCGCCCGGACAGCCACGTCCCGTTCCGCCGAAAGCTCGGCTGGACCGCCGGGATTCTCGTCCTGTACTTCTTCCTGACGAACGTCACGCTGTTCGGCGTCGGGACGGGGAGCCAGGACATCTTCGGGCAGTTCCGCTCCATCCTCGGCGGGGGACAGGGGACTATCCTCCAGTTGGGTATCGGTCCCATCGTCACCGCGAGCATCGTCCTCCAACTGCTACAGGGCGGGGACTTGCTCGGCCTCGACACGGACGACCCGGGCGACCAAATCCTCTATCAGGGCCTCCAGAAACTGCTCGTCTTCGGGATGATCGCCCTCCAAGGCCTCCCCATCGTCTTCGCCGGGGGCTACCTCCCGGCGGACCCGGCGGTCGCGAGCGCCCTCGGTGTCGGCGCGGTCGGCGTGAAGTGGCTCATCTTCGCGCAGATATTCGCCGGCGGCGCGCTCGTGTTGTTCATGGACGAGGTCGTCAGCAAGTGGGGCGTCGGCTCCGGTGTCGGCCTGTTCATCATCGCCGGCGTCAGCCAGCGTCTCGTCGGCGGCCTGTTCGCCGACCCGGCCTTCGGCGCGTCGACGACCGGCATCGTCTCCGAGTGGGTCCACGTCCTCGCCGGGACCGAGACGGTTCCGTCGCTCGCGACGGCGAGCGGGATACAGGCGCTCCTGTTCGGCGTGGGCGGCATCGTCCCGCTCATCACGACGCTTCTCATCTTCGGCATCGTCGTCTACGCCGAGAGCGTCCGCGTCGAGATTCCCCTCTCGCACGCCCGCGTCAAGGGTGCCCGCGGTCGCTTCCCCGTGAAGCTCATCTACGCGAGCGTCCTGCCGATGATTTTCGTCCGCGCTCTGCAGGCGAACGTCCAGTTCCTCGGGCGCATCCTCAACAGCCAGTGGGTCGGCATGCCCGCGTGGCTCGGCCAGTACACGAGCGGACAGGTCACCAGTGGCCTGTTCTACTACCTGAACCCGATTCACGCGCCCAGCCAGTGGATGTGGTGGCTCGGGTCGGCGTCGCAGGAGCCGTGGCAGATTCTCGTCCGCGTCGCCATCGACCTGACGCTGATGCTCGTCGGCGGGGCCATCTTCTCCATCTTCTGGGTCGAGACCGCCGACATGGGCCCGGAGGCGACCGCGCGGCAGATTCAGAACTCCGGGATGCAGATTCCCGGCTTCCGCCGTAACCCGCAGGTGATAGAGCGGGTCATGGAGCGGTACATCCCGCAGGTGACGGTCGTCGGCGGCGTCCTCGTCGGCCTGCTCGCCGTCATGGCGAACATGCTCGGCACCATCGGCGGCGTCTCGGGGACGTCGCTCCTCCTCACAGTCTCTATCACGTACAAACTGTACGAGGAAATCGCCGAAGAACAGCTCATGGAGATGCACCCCATGATGCGGACGATGTTCGGCGGGTAGCGCGCCGAGCCGAACCCGGCCGAGAAACATCCGTATTCTGCGGGTGAGAACCCGACGACGACGGCTCGAATCCGGGGCGTCACACATCGGGATTTTTCTGCCCGCCCTTCGAGAGTTCAACTGATGGCCGACACACAATCGACCGCTGGGGGCGGTGACGCACCCGGTGAAGAGTCGGTGGAAACGGAACTCTCGCGCGACATGAGCCTCGCCGATATCACGTTCATCGGCGTCGGCGCGATGATCGGCGCGGGCGTCTTCGCGCTGACCGGATTCGCGGCTGGGCTGGCCGGCCCGGCGCTCACGGTGGCGTTCATACTCAACGGACTGGTGGCGATGTTCACCGCCGTCTCCTACGCCGAACTCGGGGCGGCGTTCCCCGAGGCGGGCGGCGGCTACCTCTGGGTGAAAGAGGCGCTGGTCGACCCCAACGGCTTCTACGCCGGGTGGATGAGCTGGTTCGCCCACGCCGTCGCGTGCGCGCTCTACGCCGTGACGTTCGGCGTCTTTCTCACCGAGTTCTTCGTGGTGTTCGCCGGCCTGCCCGACGGGTTCGTCCTGTTTGGGCTGTTCAACCGCCTGCTCGTGGAGAAACTGCTCGCGGTCATGATGGTGCTCGCGTTCGCCTACATCAACTACCGTGGGGCCGAGGAGACGGGGAAAGCGGGCGTCGTCGTCACGACTATCAAGATTCTCATCCTCGGCGTCTTCGTGATCTTCGGCATCCTCGCGACGGTTCGCGAGCCGAACTGGACGGCGACCTTCCTCGACAGTCCGTCGTTCGCGCCCAACGGCCTCGTCGGTGTCATCGGCGCGATGGGCTTTACCTACATCGCCTTCGAGGGCTACGAGATAATCGTCCAGTCGGGCGAAGAGGTCGTCGACCCCGGCACCAACGTCCCGAAGGCGGTGTTCTACTCGATGGCAATCGTGGTCCCCATCTACGTCCTCGTCTCCTTCGCGGCCATCGGCGGCATCGACGTGACCGCCGAACTCGCGAGTCGCGCGGGACTCACGACCGCCGCGCCGACGTGGCAGGTCCTCGGGAACCTCGGCGAACTCGGCATCATCGAGGCCGCCGGGCAGTTCGTCCCGTACGGCGTCCCACTGCTCCTGTTCGCCGGGCTCGCGGCGACGATGAGCGCGCTCAACGCGACCATCTACTCCTCGTCGCGGGTGTCGTTCGCCATGGGGCGCGACCGCGTCCTCCCGGGCTTCTTCGGACGCATCCACGACGACAAGCGGACGCCCCACTGGGCAATCGGTCTCTCGGCGGTCCTCATCGGCCTCATGGCCGTGTTGCTCCCCATCGAGAGCGTCGCCGCCGCCGCCGACATCATGTTCATCTTCCTGTTCATCCAGGTGAACTGGACCGTCGTCAAGATGCGGGCGACCCACCCCGACCTCCCGCGGACGTACGAGATTCCGTACATGCCGTGGCCCCCGCTCATCGGCATCGTCCTCCAGTTCATCCTGACGCCGTTTTTGCTCCTCGAACTCGGGCTGACGCCGGGACTCGGTGCGGGCTCCGAGGGCTTCGTCGCGCTCGTGACCACAATCGTCTGGATGGCGCTCGGACTCGTGGTGTACTACGGCTACTCCGAGGGCAAGGAGGCCGAAAAGCTCGAAGCGGAGACCCCGACCGTCGTGACCGAGCGCGCCCCCGAGCGGCGCGAGTCGCAGGTGCTCGTCCCGATTGCCAACCCGGAGAACGCGGCGCAGTTGATGCGGACCGCCATCGACGTGGCGCGCGACCGCGACGCCGAGATTCTCGTGATGAGCGCCGTCGAGGTGCCGTCGCAGACGCCGATTTCGGAGGGGCGACGGTTCGTCGACGAGAAGCGCGAGACCATCGCCGCCGTGATGGGGTTGGCGACCGACGCCGACGTACCCGTCAGCGGGACGGTCAGAGTGGGCCACGACGCCGGGACGGCCATCCTCAACACCATCGAGGAACAGGACAGCGACGTGGTGTTGATGGGCTGGCGCGGCCGGGGTCGCCGCCGCGACTACATCCTCGGGAGCAACGTCGACGAGGTCGTGACCAAGGCCCCCTGTGACGTGCTCGTCGAGCGCATCGGCTCAACGGACGGCGAGGTGGGCTCGATTCTCCTGCCGACCGCGGGCGGCCCGCACGCCGAACTCGCCGCGGAGGTGTGCCGCGCCATCGCGCGGACCAACGACGCCACAGTTCACGTGATGAACGTCGTCGCGCCCGACGCCGACGAGAGCGACCGCGAGGACGCCGAGCGCCGGGTGGCTTCGACGGCCGCCGCGGTCGGCGACGACGAGTCCGTGACGACGTCGGTCCGCGAGGGCGAGGACGTGGCGTCGACCATCGTCGCCACGACCGAGGAGTTCGACCTGACGGTCATCGGGGCGACCAGAGAGGGCCTGCTCCAGCAACTCGTCTTCGGCGGGATCCCGGAGACGGTCGGCCGCGACGCCGCGAGCACGGTCATCATGGCGAAGCGCGACCTCGGCGTCATCTCGTGGGTAACGCGGTGGTTCAAGCGCCGCCGCGACGGCCATCGCATCCGGAACGGTGGCGGCGAGTGAGCGGTCTCACTCGCGCCACGGGAGCAGTCGCGCCGAGAGCGCGAACAGCGCGACGGCGAAGCCACAGAGGATAGCGAGGTCGGAGAGCGCGGTCGGGAGCTCGCCGCCGGCGACGGCGGCGCGCACGCCGCGTGCGAAGTAGGTGAGCGGGAGCGCGTCGACCACCGGGCGGAACGCCGCGGGGAGTCTGGACGCGGGGACGAACGTGTCCGCGAGGAGGACCATCGGGATGCCGACGGCGTTGCTGGCGGCGATGACGCCGTCTTCGGAGTCCGCGAGCGAGCCGATGAGCGAGCCGAGCCCGCAGAACAGGGCGATGCCGACGACGAGAAAGGCGACGACCAGCGCGTCGCCGCCGAGCGAGGGGGCCGCGCCGAGGTCGCCGACGGCGGCGAGGACGCCGACGAGCAGGACGCCGGCGAGGCCGATGAGCGCGACGTTCACGGCCGCATGGGCGGAGAGCCACTCCAGACGCGAAAGCGGCGTCGTCGCCAGCTTCTCGAAGCGGCGGGACGCCCGGTTTCGGGCGACGGTGCTTCCGACCCGCGACAGCGGCGTCAACACGACGACGACGCCGAGGTACGCGGGCAGGTAGTACGCGTCCGGGCGGGAGAACAGGCCGCCGGTCGCGCCGGTCTTGACGAGGACGCCGAAGATGAGGACGATGAAGACGGGAAAGAAGAAGGTGAAGAAGACGGCCGTCCGCCGCCGGAGGAACGCGCGCGTCTCGGCGACGGCCTCCGCGCGGACCCGGCGGGTCGCCTCGGCGAATCCGCGAGTCTGACCGCCGTCGGCCGTCTCTCTCGTCTCGGCCGCCGCGGCGGTCTCGTCCGTTCCGCCCGTCTCCGCCGCCGTCATCGCGTCACCTCGGCGTTCCCGGCGAGGCCCGCCGGACCGGCGCTGACGATACAGTCGTGGCCGCGCTCGCTGGCGAGGTTGAGGTAGACGTCCTCCAGCGTCGGGCGGACGAGACTCACCTCCTCGTAGGCGATGTCGGCCGCGTCGAGGTGGTCGAGCATCGCGGTCAGGTCGTCGGGACCGGCGTCGAAAAAGCGGTACTCGTAGTCGCCGTACCGGCGGCCGTCGAGGGGCGTCGCGTCGAGGTCGAGCGCGCGGGGGCGCTCGGTCCGGACCGCGAGTCGGGTCTCGCCGCCGAAGCGCTGGACGAGGTCCCGGGGCGGACCGACGCGGACGAGTTCGCCGTCAGTGAGGAGCCCGACGCGGTCGGCGAGGTGCTCGGCTTCGGCCATGTAGTGCGTCGTGAGCACGACGGCGGTCCCGCCGTCGGCCAGCGAGTCGACGAGGTCCCACACGTCGCGACGGCCCGCGGGGTCGATGCCGGTGGTCGGCTCGTCCAGAAACAGGAGTTCGGGGTCGTTGACGAGCGCCGCGCCGACGCAGACGCGGCGCTGTTGGCCCCCCGAGAGGTCGGTGTAGGCCGTCGCCGCGTCCCCGGCGTCGAGGCCGACCCGGTCGAGCACCTCGTCGACCGAAAGCGGGTCCGGGTAGAGCCCGGCGTAGTACGAGACGAGTTCGCGGCCCGAGAGTCGCCGGTGGGGTGAGAACTCCTGCGGGAGCACGCTCATCCGCGAGCGGTCGACCGCGGTCGGCGACTCGCCGAACACCCGAACCGAACCCTCGGTCGGGATTCGCGTCCCCGTCAGCAGGCCGAGGAGCGTCGATTTCCCGGCCCCGTTCGGGCCGATGAGACCGAACACCTCACCCTCGTGAACGTCGAGCGACACGTCCCGAACCGCGACGGTGTCGCCGTACTGCTTCCTCACGGCTGTCGCCGTGACCGCCGGGCGCGTCGACTCGGCGGCAGTGTGTCCAGACATAGCTCGTGTTCGAGTCGATACTGACAACGGCTTAGTCCTTGTCAAATTGACTGGGTACGTGTCGGTGACACAACTATATCAACGGTCGGGGCGACCGTACCGTAGACAATGCCAAATCGGCGACACCGGCGAACGACCCCGACGCGCCGCGAGTTGCTCTCGGTGACCGACGAGTTAGCGCTCGCGCGGAAGGGAGAACGCATCCTCGAACGCCGGCGCGACAGTCTCGTGTTCGTCCTCCTCGACCTCTTAGACCGGTGGACGGAACTGCGCCGCGAGACCGACGAGGCGTTCCGGGACGCCGCGGAGCTCCACGTCTGGGGCGCAGAGCGGGAGGGCGAAATCGCGCTTCGCGCGCTCTCGGAGGCCCGGAGCTCGCACACGGAGCTCATCGTCTCCGAAACGAAGCTCGTCGGGCTGACCGTCCCGTTTTTTCTGAGCACGTCGGCGCGGCGGTCGCTCGACGGACGGGGGTACGGCGTCCTCGGCACGAGCGCGCTCGACGACGAGCTCGTCGGGTCCTACGAGTCGGTCGTGGAAGACGTCGTCAGGCTGGCTGAGATGCGGGCGGTCCTCCTGCGCCTCCTCGCGGAGGTTCGGCGGCTTCGGCTCCGCGTCAACTACCTCACCCAGCGGCTCATCCCGGAGTTGGAAGTGAAGAAACGATACATCCGGCGATACCTCGACGAGCGCGAACAGGAAGAGCACTTCCGACAGTTCCGGACCAAACAGCGCAACGAGCGGCGGGACGCGGAACGGCGACGAGCAGAACGGCAGGAAAACGAGCGGCGACGGGCAGAACGGCAAGAAGACGGAAGCGCGGAGACGCGACGGACGGACGACAGCGACCGCGACTGAGACGAGGTCGCCCGCTAAGCGTAGTCTTATTACGGTCGCGCCACCAGTTTCGTGCAACGAGACAATGTGCAAGGTCGACGTGGCAATCGAACGGTACGGGCTCGCCGCGCCGACCGGCAGGTACGACTCCATCGACGACTATCTGCTGGCGCGGTGGACCGGGGCCGACGGCGGCGAAAGCGAGGGGTACAAGTCGCTCACGACGTGGTTCAACAAGCGACTGCTCGCGCGCGTCTACGAGCGGAACGGTCGCGACGTGACCGACGTTCGCCTCGACGCGGAGTACGAGGCTCTCGTCGGCGACGACGACCTCGACTACGGGGACGTGGCCGCCGACCTCGCCACCGACGACATCGACGCCGACGAGCTGACGGGCGCGATGGCCTCGTGGAGCACGATGCGACGCCACCTCAACGACTGTCTCGACGGCGAGAAGCCGACCGTCGAGGCGTCCTCGGATTGGGAGCGAAACAGCGTCGACATCGCGCGCGAGACCGTCAGACAGAAAGCCGAGTCGGCGCTCGCGTCGCTGGGGAAGAAAGGGCGACTCGCCGGAGCCGGAGACGCCGGCGTCGACGTGCAGGTCAAGGTGTCCTGCGCGGAGTGCCCGACGCGGGTCCCGCTCGAAGAGGCGCTTGACCGCGGATTCGTCTGTCAGGAGCACCACGCCGGTGCCGACGAGATGACCGAGGAGGCCGTCCGCGAGACCGGCGTCGCGCCCGACGGCGGGGCCGACTCGGGCGGGCGGCTCCGGGCGGTGCTCCCCATCGGCGCGCTCTCCAGTGCCGGGCTCGCGCTCGGCGAGTTCTCCGGGGCGGTGCTCGAACTCGTCGCGGCCGCCGGAATGGCATGAGCTGGCGGCTCGACGTGGAGAACGTCGCCGGGATTCGACGCGGGAGCGCGACGCTCGAACCCGGGTTGAACGCGGTCCGCGCGAGCAACTGGCAGGGGAAGTCGAGCTTCCTCGCCGCGATAGCGACCGCCTTCGGGACGACGTCGCCGCTGACCGAGGGCGCGACCGAGGGGCGCGTCTCGCTTTCGACGGACGAACGGGAGTACGCGGTCGAGTTGACCCGAGACGGACGGCGCGTCCGGACGACCGGCGAGCCGTACCTGTCCGACGAGGTCGACCGCGTCTGCGCCGACCTGTTCGCGTTCCTCGGCGAGGAAAACGAGATTCGGCGGGCCGTGCGCGAGGGCGACGACCTCGAACCGCTCTTGACGCGCCCGCTCGACTTCGAGGACATCGACGCGAACATCGCCGCGGCGCGCCGCGAGCGAGACCGGGTCGACGAGGCGCTCTCGGAGGCCGAAGACGCGGCCGAACGCCTGCCGACGCTGGTCGCTCGGGTGTCGGAACTCGAAACCGAGGTCGAGGAGTTGGAGGCGAAGCGCGCGGCGTCCGCGGACGCCGCCGGCGGCGACGAGACGCGCGAGGCGCTCAGCGACGCTCGCGCGGAGCGCTCCCGCGTCCAGAGCCGCATCGACCGGCTCGAATCGACCGCCGAGCGGGTCCGTGAGCGACTCGAATCGAGCCGCGAGGAACTCGACGGACTCGACGTGGAAGACGACGATGAACTGGCGCGCGAACTCGACGCGGCGAAGCAGGAACTCCGCCAGCAGGAACGCGATATCGAACTCCTTCGAGGCGTCTACGACGCGAACCGCCGCGTCGTGGCCGAAGACCGGAGCGAACTGCTGACCGACGTGACCCACGGCCTCGTCGACGACGACCTCGCGTGTTGGGTCTGCGGTGCCGAGACGGACGCCTCGTCGGTGACGGCGCGGCTCGACGACCTCGCCGAGCGAATCGACCGCCGCACCGAGGCGGCCGAGGCGAGCCGCGAACGCGTCGAGGAACTCACGGAGCGCGTCGAATCGCGCGAGAAGCGGCGCCGACGCGAGCGGGAGCTTCAGACCGACGTTCGGGAGCTCCGCGAGCGCCGGTCGGACCTCGAACGCCGCCTCGACGACGCGCGCGAACGCGACGACGAACTCGGCGAGCGAATCGACGACCTCCGCGAGCGAATCGAATCGGATGCCGAACAGGTGACCGATATCGAGAGCGACCTGAAGTACGCGAAAACGCGCCTCGACGACGCGAAATCGGAACTCGAATCGTCCGAGTCGAAGGCTGAAGAGCTCGAATCACTGCGTTCACAGCGACAGTCGCTCACCGAAGAGATAACCCGCCTCCGGCGGCGGAAACAAGAGATAAAGAAAGAGACACGAGACGCGTTCGACGACGCGATTCGGGACGTCGTCACGCTGTTCGAGACGGGGTTCGAGAGCGCGCGACTGACGAGCGAGTTCGAACTGGTCGTCGCCCGCGACGGCCGCGAGGCGTCGCTCGACGCGCTCAGCGAGGGCGAGGTCGAACTCCTCGGACTGGCGACGGCGCTCGCGGGCTACGAGGCGTTCGACGTGGCAGAGCGCGTGCCGGTCATGCTCGTGGACCGCCTCGGCGGCATCGCCGACGAGAACCTCGGGCGACTGACCGACTACCTCTCGGGGACGGCGACGTATCTCGTCATGACGGCGTATCCAGAGCACAGCGCCGTCGAGGGACACGACATCGACCCCGCGGACTGGTCTGTCGTCTCGGACTCGACGGCCCCACGGGAAGCCGAATAAATCCCGAGCGACGGGTCAACGGTCGTATTCGAAACCCGCGGCTCTCACTCCAGCGTGAGCGAGAAGCCCCACGTCGCCTCTCGTCTCTCGTCGTCGGAAGCCTCCGAGAGCCCGCCGACGGCGAAATCCGCCTCGAAGCGGAACTCGCCGACCGGGAGACAGCTCGCTTCTTCGTCCTCGGACTGGGCGACGCCGTAGAGGTCCACCAGTTCCGACCGCGACTCGCCGGGTTCGAGCGAGAGAATCCGGTACTCCTCGGTCACGGCGATGTGGTCTCCGAGCCGCCAACAGCCCGCCTCGGCGGGGTACTCGCCGTCCGCGGGGAGGAAGATGAGGTCGTTCGTCGCGTCCGAGACGTACTGGAAGAAGACGGTTCTCCCCTCGCCGACCTCAACGACCTCGTCGCCGGTGTTCGTCAGCGTGATGCGGACCTGCGGCGGGTGCTCGTCGGTCGCGAGGGATTCCGTTATCTCGACTTCGTGTTCGACGGGCACGTCGGGCGCGTCGTCGACGCCGACCAGCGAGATGCCGGGACCGCCGGACGGGCGGGTACCGCCGGCTCCGTCGTCAGTGCCGTTTCCGTCCGGGAGGTCGTCGGTCGACCCGTCGGTCGTGGGGTCATCAGTCGGCTCGTCGGCCGTCGTGCCCGCCTGTCCGTCGTCGGTCGTCGTTCCGTCGTCCGACCCGCCGTTTCCGACACAGCCGGCGAGGAGGCCGAACGAGAGGAGGGCGGTCGAACCGAGGAAAGTACGTCGTGTCAGGGACATACCTGTTAGTCGCCACAGACGGGAATAACCCTACGCGAGAGTCAAATCGCGGTTTGAGTCACGGGGCGGCGTCGCGGTGGCGGCGGTAGTGCTCCCACTCCGCGTCGGTGCCGTAGTGGACGACCAAGTCGGCCGCGGTCTGCTCGGCGACGCCCGACGCGCGCCTGAGCGCGGCGGTGTTCCGTTCGAGCACCGCGGCCGCGACGGCGTCCGCGCTCCCGAAGTGCTCAAAGAGCGCCCGCGAGACGCGGTCGCCGGCGTTCGGGACCGGCCCGCAGGCCGCCCGGATGCGCGCCCGTTCGGCCCGCTCGTCGACGCGGTCGACCCACGTCTGAGCCCACGCGGCGACCCCCTCGCGCTCGGCGTCGGACGCCGGCGGCTCGAACTCGCGGACCGAGTCGTCGACGACCCCGCCGAACCGGGCCGAGACGGAGAGGCCGCCCGGATGCGGGAGGACGTGCACGCCCGGCGAGTCGCCGGAATCGATACCGACGAGCACCGCGGGAACGGCCTTCTCGAAGCGGAGCGCGAAGTTCGCCGGGCGCGGCTCGCCGCGCGGGTAGATGACCCATTCGTCGCTCGGCAGTTCGACGCGCTCGGGAAGCCAGCCGAGCGCGTCGCTCTCGGCGGGAGCGGAAGCCTCGTCGGTCGTGGAATCTGTGTCGCGTGTCACGTCGGTCCCTCGGTCCGGGGCGTCGGAAATCGACGCCGCGCCGTTCGTCGAGTGGAGGGTCCGACCGGGCGCTGATAAGACACGCGGTTGTGGCTGACGCGCGGGGCGGAGTGTCAGTCACGGCGACCGATTGCGACCGCAACACGCGATTACTCACACCCGGTCGCTCAAGTACGTCGAGCACGAACGCGTCTCTATGCCCGTCGTAGAAGTCAATCTCCCGGACGAACTGCTCGTCGAGTTCGAACAGCTCGTCGACGAAGAGTTCATCAGCGAAGAACAGGCCGTCGAGGAACTCCTCTCGATGGGAATGGACGCCTACGGTGCCCCCGTCGACGACGAGGACGGCGTCCAGTCGGACTTCGTCCAGAGCGCCCAGAACAACCTCTTCGACACCGCCGGCGACCCCGGCGGCCTCGACGACGACGTGCTCTGAGGCGACGGTCAGCCCGACGTTCGGCGGTCGCGCGGCACCGCGCCGAACTGTTCTTCGGTCGAGAGCGCCCCGCCTCGCCGACTCGACAGGTCCGTCGGCCGGGGCGACAGTCTCGCCACCCACCCGGTATGCTGTGGATAACCGACCCGAAACCGTCGGATTGCTCGACTCTCACGAATCGAATCCGGTCGGGAGCGTTCGAATCCACAGTTCGGCGGTCGCCGGGGCTCGCGCGCGGCGGCGCGGTCCGGCCCTGTCGCGGGCGGCCGACCGCACTTCGACCGCCGAGTCGAGCGGTCGGAACCGCCTCCCGTCACCGACCCCGAATCCGTTAGCGAACCCATACTAATTCCGCCACCGCGCGACGGTTCAGGCATGTCCAAACGCGTGCACGCCCGGGAATCGGTACTCGTTCCGTCGGGCAACTACACCTGCGTCCGGTCGCTCGGCGAGCGAGGCGTCCACACGGTCATGGCCTCCGAACACGACGACACGCCGGCGGCCTCGTCCCGATTCTGTGACGAACTCGTCCGCATCCCCGCGCCGAAAGACGACCTCGTGGCCTACAAGGACGCCCTCGTCGGCATCGCCGCCCGGCCGGACGTGAAGACCATCATCCCGACGCGACCGGAAGACGGCTACGTCTTCTCGAAGTACCTCGACGAGTTCGAGCAGTACGTCGACCTCGTCGTCCCCGACTTCGAGACGCTCCGCCGGGTCCACGACCGAAAACTCCTCTACGAGGCCGCCGTCGAGGCCGGCGTCCCCATGCCGCGGACCCGCCTGTTCAGCGAGGTCGCGGCGTTCGACAAGCCCTCGATTATCAAGCCACGGTACAACGTCGTCGCCGGCGAGTACGTCGAGAGCTACGACCCCCACGAGTACGACATCGTCAAGAGCGTCCGCCACGTCCGCCCCGGCGACCGCCCGGACAGAGACGAGATATACGCCGAGATGAAACACGACCCCGTCGTGCAGGACTACGTCCCGACCGAGGACAAGTACATGTTCGCGGCGCTGTACGACCACGGCGAACCGCTGGCGACGTTCCAGCACCTCCAGATTCGCGGGAACTCCTACACCGGCGGCGGCGGCGTCTACCGGACCTCGGTGTACGACCCCGAACTCGAGTCCGTCGCGCGAAAGCTCCTCGGCCACATCGACTGGCACGGCCTCGCGTGCATCGAGTACCTCAAAGACGCCGAGACGGGCGAGTTCAAACTCATCGAGATCAACCCCCGGATGTGGCAGTCGCTTCCCTCCACCGTCCGCGCCGGGGCCGACTTCCCGTACTACTACTGGTTGCAGGCGACCGGGCAGAAACACCGCATCGAACCGGGCTACGAACTCGGCGTCGGCACCCACTACCTCTGGGGCGAACTCGGCTACGTGATGAGCGTCCGCCGCGACGACTCGCCGCTCGTCGAGCGCCCGTCGTTCGTCAGGACCGTCTGGGAGGTCGCCGCCTCAATCTACCGCGAGCCGAGATTCGACCTCGCGCGCCTCGACGACCCGGTCCCCTTCGCCCGCTACGTGCACCACGCGGTGTTCAACCGCGGGGGTGACGAGGCCGAGGAGGAATCGACCACCGACCGCGACGGTGACGGCGACGGCGACGGCGACGGAGACGAGGTGGAACGCCGAGGGACCGGCATCACGCTGACGCCGGGACTCAACTTCAGGGGTCGCTGAGTCGGCCGGCGGTCGTGGCGTCGCCGCTCGCCGTGGGGCGGTGAGGATTTGTAGATTGAGTAATTGTACTGGGTTTTCTAGTTCGGTCAGTTATTGAGAGTCAGAAGGTGTGACAAAATGACTAGTAGCCCAATCATCAATTCTACAGAGAACTACCTCCTTCCTTGGATCGATAATTCTCTGTCCTTCTGATGCCATTTTAACCAACCTCTGCGCGACATTTACTTTGGATGGTGCATCAACGCCTTTTGTCTGGCACCAGTCTTCTACAACCTGAACACGGTTTTTTTCGACAAAGTCGTCTGTGTTCAGTTCAGCATCTGGGTCCTGCCATTCATTCAGTTCGTTATTGACGGCTTCAACGTACTTTTGTAAGTCGACCAAATCTTCCAGCACAAGCAGTTCATCGGAGAAATCGCAATACGTTTTGATTTTCTGTGGGTTGGCACCTGCATCCACAAGATCGTCCCTATTTTCGCGACCACCACTATCACTATCAAGCAATATTACTGATCTACCTGCCTCTGAAAGCAACTCTGTGATTCTCTTCTCACCGACGTTTGCCGCGCCAGGGGCAATTTGATACTTCAACTCGGACTTCTCAGTCGCCTGGCGGATAAGCGTCGGCAGTAAAATAGTCTCACACGGCCCTTCAGCAATTAACGAATTTCGCGCAACTGTGAACGCTAAGGGATTCAAACCCATTGCCACCATAATTGGCTTGAAACCCGGCTCGTCAACCCAAAAACCATTTCTAATGTCACTTCTTTCACCCCTTTTTTGTATGACAGGTCGAATCCCTCTACCAAGGTCCGATGGAAGACAGCCAGCGGAATGAGTGGTGTAAATTACTTTCTGTGCAACAGTCTGGGTTTCAAGTACTTCAACCAATTCAGCCTGAGCATCATAACTTAGATGCCTTTCTGCCTCGTCAACTAGTAACACAGGGTTTTCACCAGCATCTTTCTGGTTCAAGAAGGCAACCAACGCCACGAACCACCGAAGCCCATCACTCCGCTGGTGGATTGGTGCTCGGTTTTGGTCGTCCGGCGTCAAAACATTTATATGTAGAATGGTGCCGTCAATGTCAAGTAACGGAACGACATCTGTCCGAACCCACGATTTAGAGAACGCTCCTTCCAATTCTTTGCTGGCCTCATCTGTCAAGTCATTTGCTAGGTGCACCGTGCCAGATTCAGTTGCTTCCTTAAGCTCTTGAAGATCTAGACTAGCTAACTCCGCTAAATTCGATAGCGCACTCGGCGGATTGGGAACTGCATTACTCAGGTCATATTTTGATTTTAAATCTCTATCATTTTCACTAAAGGAAAGAAATATTGGACGCCTCTGTAGCAAAATTTTCCTTGCTTGCTCTGGTTGTGAATTCCTCTCATGCGTCGCTAACTCTTCAAGCGACTCGATCACCTGCTTGACCAAATCAGCATCAAACTCCTCCGAATCAAGATTCTCTAGGATTTTTTCTAATCTATTAGAATTTTCTTGAATGAAGTTTATTGTTTGATCACCAAGATAATCATTATTGGATCCTAGCTTGTCAGACAATTCCTTTAGATTAGAAGAGATTCGACTATTTGTCTTCCGATTAAAAACTGGCGACTCGAAGAACTCCTCAAGTTTAGATTTTACCTCTTTTCGAGGCTCAAGATTATGGCTTAGTCCAGGCTGGAGTCTAGCAGTGACGAAGCCATTTTCAACCTTTGTGAAAGTGCATTTTTTGATATTTCCTGAATTCTCAACGGGTTTCAGAGCCTCGTAGTCCTCATCTTCAAGACTAAATGTGGCTTCTATCCTCGTCGTGACATCTACCCTACGGGTCTGATTTTGATCCAGAATTTCGTCCTCACTATTCAATTCTTCCAGAGCGTCTAAAAATGAGGTTTTACCGGATTCATTCTGTCCAATCAATGCAATTGAATTCTCTAGCAGACGAACACTAGTAGAATCTTTAAACCGACGGAACCCCTGGACCTCGACCCCAATCAACTCCATATAACTCAGTTCCCAACCCGAAAACGAATAAAACTGATCCAGCGACAATCACTCAAAACGAACTATTCCTCTAAATCCAACTAAGATGAATCAACCGTCAGTACGCACGCTGTATTCAGTGCAGTCACAACAAACTGTCAAGGTATGTCATTCTAACAGATATCACCGTATCCCTGTTCAGCCCGTGCCGACACGGCGTTTGTGTACCCTCACTCGTCGCGGAACGCGCAGGTCGCGGTGTAGGACACGTCGTCGAGGACGAGCTCGGCGTCCCGACTCCGGGTCGGCGGGCCGCTGACGTTGATGCTGGTGTGTTCGACCGAACAGTTCGACGCGCGGTTGACGAGCACGCCGCCGACCCGACCGTTCGGCAGGTAGATACAGCTATCGACGATTCGGGAGCCGTTTCGGTTCTCGTCGACGACGACCGCCGAGCCGTAGGGCTGACTCTCGCACGCCCCCGTGATGGTGATGTTTTCGAGGATCATCCCCCACGGCTCGCGCGCGATGTCGGTGTCGACCGGCCCCGCGTAGATGGTCTGGACGCCGGTGTCGTTGACGATGCGGCAGTTGCGCATCGTGAAGCCGCCGTGGCTCCCGTAGGTCGGTGCGGTGATGATGCCCGGCGAAGACGTACTCGACCGGTAGACGAAGTCGCAGTCCTCGATGAGGACGCCCGTGTAGCCGTGGCCGGTAGAGTCGATGCGGAGCCCTTCGGGGCTGTCGAGTCGGTCCCCCTCTCGCGCGTGTTCGTTGAGGTTATCGGCGTCGACGATGACGGTCGCACCCTTAATCCACGAGGTCTTCGTGGGGTGGTCGCCCGCGGAGATGCGCATGTTCGTGTTGTCGTTGTTCTTGAACAGCCCGCCCTCGACGCGGAGGACGCCGCGGGTGTGTGTCGCGCGGAACGACGACGACCCGAGCTGTTCGATGTGGCAGTCGATCATCCTGACCTCGCCGACGGACCGCTCGGTGATGCGAATCCCGGCGACCCCGTTCGGATAGCCGGGGAGCGCCGCGCCCTCACGCATGTAGACGCGGCGGATGACGCTGACGCCGTCGACCGAGGTGCAGTCGAAGATGAGCAGTTGGTCGCGGGCGTGGTTGTCCGTGGGGGTACGGCCGAGCCACTCGACGTCCTCGATGAGCGCGCCGTCGTCGTTGGCGAGCCAGATGTCGGCGCTCGTGGTGTCGTCGTCGGTCTGCTGGATGGAGAAGTTCTTCAGGACGTGGTGGTCCCCGCTCGTAATGCGGAGCATCCGGAACTGCTCGCCGGGGCCCGCCGGCGGGAAGACGAACTGCACGTCTTTGTGGGAGTCACCGAGGCCGACGAGTTGGAAGTTCGAGACGCCGCGGTCCCAGTCGTGCTCGCGGGTGATGAGGTAGTCGCCGGGCGGGAACTCGACGGCCGTGTCGTCGCCGTACACCCCGTCGAGGATGTCGTCGACCGACTCTTGTCCCGTCGGGTCCATCCCGAGGTCGTCGACCGCGTCGAGGACGGTGAGCTCCGGTTCGGGCGTGGGCGTCGGCTCGGCCATCGGCGTCTCGGTCGGCGTCTCCTCGTCAGGCGTGTTACAGCCGGCGAGCGCGGCACCGACGCCGACGGCGCCGAGCGTCCGCAGGTAGGTTCTGCGCTTCACCGGCGGGGGACCTCCGCGCGGTCGGGGCGTTCCCGGTGGCTGTCGGGTGTTCGTCGAGCGTCGGCGTCACATCGCCGCGAGGAGCGAGGTGAAGGTGGGAAAGAGAGGGACCACCGTCGATTACACATGCTTCCCGTCAGTTGGACCGGGAAGGTGATTGGTAAACGGTGTGTAACCGCGGCTGACGGCGCGGGGGGCGTAGAGTCGCGGCTCGTCGGCGGCGGCGAAACGGAAAACGAGACGTTCGAACAGACCGGTCAAAAGCGGCGTATTCGCGGTTCTCGACGTGTTCAGTCCGAGACTACTGAAATTACGAATCGCATTACTATCCACTCGTGACGACAGTTATCTGTATGAATCTGTCACGGCGTTCATATCTCGGACTGAGCGCCGCCGTGCTCAGCGGGTGCGTCGCGAGGGGCGGGGAACCGGCCGGCACGCCTTCGGTACCTCCGACGAGCGAGTCACCGGTTCCGACCCCACGGTTCAGCTACGACGACCCCAGCGTCGACGCGGCGGGCGACCCGCTGTCGGTCGCGTTCAACAGTCGAGAACGGTTCAGAGACGCGGGCTGGCTCGTCGACGACTTCGAAGACGAGCGGCTCTGGGGGACGTTCGCGGGACGGTACGCCGTCGAAGAAGACGTCGTCTACTGCGGGTCGCAGTCGCTCCGCCTCGAAGCGACGCCCGACGACGAGCGGGTGTGGATTTACCGGACGTTCGACGGCGGCATCGACCTCTCCGATGTGGACCTCTCGCTGGCCGTCAACCTCGAAACGCCCGATACCGAGGGAATCACGGTTCGCCTCGCCGCGCCCGATTACGACAACACGCTCCTTCTCGGCCGCCACGTCTGGGAGGCCGGTTGGCAACGCCTCGACCTCGGTCCGCGGCGCGTCACCGGGTCGCCGGACCTGTCCAACGTCACCGAGATAAGCATCCAGCTGTACACCGGCGGCGGCACGACCGCG
Organism: Haloferax chudinovii; assembly: GCF_042663345.1. Classification (NCBI taxonomy): domain Archaea; kingdom Methanobacteriati; phylum Methanobacteriota; class Halobacteria; order Halobacteriales; family Haloferacaceae; genus Haloferax; species Haloferax chudinovii. The sequence goes on along the minus strand of NZ_JBHTAB010000001.1, from coordinate 178,655 downwards.
CGATTCTACGTCGACTCCCTCCGGGCCAAACCGCGCGCCGACGCGGGCAAGGTGATGATTACGTTCGACGACAACACCCGGAGCCAGTACGACACGGCATATCCGATACTGGAGTCCCACGGCTTTGCCGGCGTCGTCGGCGTCATCCCGTGGACCGTGGGGTCGAGCCACCGCATCCCGCGGTCGGGGATGGACGAGATGGTCGACTCCGGTTGGGACATGGTGAGTCACCCCCAGCGGTCGGACTCGTTCCGCGACCTCTCGCCCGCCGACCAGCGCGCGAGCATCAGGGAGTCGAAGGCGTGGCTCGTCGAAAACGGGTTCGAACGCGGGGCCGACTTCATCATCTGGCCCTACGGTCGATACGACGAGTCGGCGCTCGACGCCGCGAGCGACTACCACTACCTCGGGTTCGTGACGGTCGGGGGACCGACTGGCGCGATATCCGACCCGCAAATCGTCGGCCGAACCAACGGCGACGACGTGGAGAAGGCGAAACAGGCGCTCGATTTCGCCGCGCAGTACAACCAGCTCGCGGTGCTCATGTACCACGACGTGACCGGGAAGGGACGCTCTGTCAGTCCGGCGGCGTTCGCCGAGACGATGGACTACGTGGACGAACTCGGGTTGGACGTGGTCACGGCGTCGAGCTACTGGGACTCGATTCGAGACTCCGTCTGAGGCGGCGACTCGCTCGGAACGGAAACGCGGTCGCACAGAAACCCGCTCGCCACGCCGACCCGGGCGCGCCGGTATGTCTATTTTCCTGACAATCGTTCCGAACGTGATTCGAACGCAGTCAGTCACGTTTCGAAGAACGTTAGACACCCGCTCTAACTGTCCTAAATGCCCGAAAGTCACGTTTTCATACGTGTTGCTGACGACTAACAAAGACCCGAACGACCCAATCAGCGGGTCGAAGTATCAATGTTCCTACGCACTCTCAGACTCGATTCGTCGCCGCCGGGAGCGCCGTCTCACGGCGGCTGGCAGGCCGGCGCACGGCGTGCAACACAGGGGTCGCGCGCGAGGGGCGATGTATCGCGGTAACGCCGTGGGCGTCGTCGTGCCCGCGTACGACGAGGCGCGGTTCGTCGGCGGCGTCATCGACACGCTTCCCGGGTTCGTCGACCGAACCTACGTCGTCGACGACCGCTCGACCGACGGGACGTGGGACGTGATTCGGCGGCACGCCGCGCGCGCGAACGAGCGAGTAGCCGCGCCCGTCCTCGCCGCGGCCGACGGCGGCGCGTCGCTCGACCGGCGCGTCGTCCCGATTCGACACCCGGTCAACCGCGGGCGCGGCGCGGCCGTCAAGACCGGCTACGAGCGCGCGCTCGAAGACGGGATGGACGTCATCGTCGTGATGGACGGCGACGGCCAGATGGACCCGGACATCATGCCCGCCATCATCGACCCCGTGGTCGACGGCGTCGCCGACTACGCCGTCGGCGACCGACTCGCGGCGCGGGACACCCGCCGGGGGATGCCGCCGTGGCGGCTGTTCGGCAACCTCCTGTTGTCCGGGCTGACGCGCATCGCCAGCGGCTACTGGCACATCCGCGACCCACAGAACGGCTACACGGCCGTCTCGGCGGACGCGCTCGCGGAACTGGAGTTCGACCGGCTGTACGACCAGTACGGCTTCCTGAACGACCTGCTCGTGAACCTGAACGTCGCGGAAAAGCGGGTGGCGACCGTGCCGATGCACGCCCGCTACGGCGACGAGGAAAGCGGCATCAGGTACTCGACGTTCGTCCCCGGGCTGTCGTTTCTCCTGCTCAGGGACTTCCTCTGGCGGCTCCGCGTGCGGTACCTCGACGGCGGCGTCCGTCCGGTGGCCGCCCTCTACGCGCTCGGCCTCGTGAGCGTCCTCGCCGGGGCGTTCCGGCTGGCGACCGGGGTCGCGTCGAAGAACCGCGCGAGCCGGCGGTCCCTCGCCGGGGTCCTCGGCGGTCTCGGGTCGCTCGGGGGCGCGATGCTCCTCGACAGCCACGAGAACGAACGGTTACGGGTCACGTCGGAGCCGTCGGCGTCGTTCGAGCGGGGCACACCGAGCGGCCCGCGACCCGCTCGCGGCGGCGGCGGTGCTGACGAGAGCGACGAGCGCGGAGATAGCGCGTCCGACGGCGTTGCAGGGCGCGAGATAACAGAGAGTTAGTCACCTCGTACCCGCGAAAACGGGGGTGTGAGGTGCTCAATAACAACACCCTAGACGCGTCATCTATCCAGTAATGGGGTCCACATCACACGGCAAAGGGCGGTTAAACCGGGCGCTCGGCGAACTCTCGCTGGACGTGCCCTTCGCGCTGGCCATCGTCGTTGCGAGTAGCCTCGTCGCGGTTCTCGACATCGTTTCGACCGTCCAAGCGCTCGTCGGACTCCCCGTACTGCTGTTTCTGCCCGGCTACGCGCTGTTGCTCGCGCTGTTCCCCGCTGAGTCATCGGGTGGAGCCGTCGAGGGACCGTCGTTCGGGCGGTCCGAGCGACACCCGAACCTCAGCCTGCAAGAGCGGTTCGCGCTCGCCTTCGGAATGAGCGTCGCGTTGCTCCCAGTCGTCGGGCTGTCGCTCCTCTGGGCCGGCGTCGGACTGGCCGCCGCGCCCGTCATCGCCGCGCTGTCGGCGGTCATCGTCGGCGGCCTCACTGTCGGCGAAATCCGGCGGCGGCGACTCCCCGAGACCGAGCGGTTCCACGTCCCGATTCGGCGCTGGTACGCCGACGTGGTCCGGTCGTTCGACCGACCCTCGCGGGTCGATTCGCTTCTGAACGTCGCGCTCGCCGCCGCCATCGTCTTGGCCGTCGCGAGCCTGAGCTACGCGCTCGTCGCGCCGGGGACGGGCGAGTCGTATTCGAGCCTGTCGCTTCTCACGCGGGACGCCGGCGGCGAGTTCGTCGCCGCCGACTACCCCGAGTCGCTGACGGTCGGCCAACAGACCGCCCTGTTCGTCTCCGTCGAGAACGACGAGGGCGAGGCGACGAACTACGCGCTCGTGGCCGAACTCCAGCGCGTCGAGCGGGTGAACGGCGAGACGACGGTCGTGGAGCGACAGGCGCTCGGGTCGCGGACGGAGACCGTCGAAGACGGCGAGACGTGGCGGACCCGCCACAACTTCGCCCCGGCGCTGACCGGCGAGGACCTCCGGCTCACGTACTACCTGTACGAGGGCGACGCGCCGGCGGAGCCGAGCACCGACACGGCGTACCGCTCGGCGTACGTCTGGGTCACCGTGACCGAGGAGCCCACCGACGGCGCGGACGCCGGCGACGACGCGGCGTAACTCGGTCCCACGAGCGACCGTCACTCCGTCGCGGAACGCGGCGGCCGCTCGGCTGTCGCGCGGAACCTCAAAAAACCGCGTCGAAACCCGAAAATGGGTGCCTCTGTCGTCTGCGGCGTCACCGCGCGGGCGGCACGCCGCGTGCTGTGCTGTCGTATCGTTTCCTTGCTGTCGCCTCAGCCGTCGTTGTCCTCGAACGTCAGCGCCGCGTCGCCGACCAGATCCATCTTCTTGATATCGCCCGAGAACCGGAAGGCGTCGACGTCGTCGGTGACCGAACCCTGCGCCTTGCCGTTGGTGAGGCTGTCGGCGCTCTCGGTCGGCCCGACGAGCGGGTCGTTCAGGATATCGCCGGAGACCATGAAGTCGTAGGTCGTCTCGGTGCCGTCGCCCTCGACGACGAGGGTGTTCGGCAGGGAGAACACGGCGGGGTCGACCCGCGTGCCGTTGACGTAGACCTCGGCCTCGCCCTGGAGGAACGACAGCGACGTAATCGTGCCCGTGAAGGTGTACGCGTCCTCGACGCCCTCGGTGGTGACCCAGCCCGTCGCGGAGCTTTCGGACACGTCGTCCCACTGTTCGACGGTGTCGCCCGAGGCCTCGAGCGTGCCGCTGACGGCGACGTCGTACTGCGTCTCGACGCCGGTGCCGACGAGGCGCAGTTCGTTCTGGCTGTCGGTGGAGTCAGTCGTCGAGTCCGTGCTCGAATCGGTGGAGTCGGTCGTCGACGAATCGGTCGTGGCGTCCGTGACCGTGCTCTCGGTCACCTGCTCGCCGTCGACGTAAATCTCGGCCTCGCCTTCGACGAAGCCGAAGGAGGTGACGCTCCCCGCGAAGTCGAACGTGTCCTCGACGCCCTCGGTCGTAATCCAGCCGCTGGCGGAGGTGCCGTCGATGGTGTCCCACTGTTCGATGGTGTCGCCCGAGGCTTCGAGCGCCTCGCTGACGGTGAACTCGTACTGGGTCTGGGTCCCCGTGCCGACGAGCCGAAGTTCGTGCGAGAGGTCGGTGGTGGAGTCCGTCGTCGAGTCGGTCGTCGAGTCCGTCGAGCCGTCCGTGCTCGAATCGGTCGACGAATCGGTCGTGGCGTCCGTGACCGTGCTCTCGGTCACCTGCTCGCCGTTGACGTAAACCTCGGACTCGCCTTCGAGGAACGAGAACGAGTCGACGTCGCCGGAGAACGTGTAGGCGTCCTCGACGCCCTCGGTCGTAATCCAGCCGGTCGCGGTGCCGCTTTCGATGTCGTCCCACTCCTCGATGGTGCCGCCCGAGGCCTGTAGCGAGTCCGTCACCGTGAACTCGTACTGGGTCGTCGTGCCCGTGCCGACGAGTCGAATCTCGTTCGGGAGGGGCTCGGTCGTCGAGTCGGTCGTCGAGTCGGTCGTCGAGTCGGTCGTCGAATCCGTCGTCGAATCCGTCGTCGAGTCCGTCGTCGAATCCGTGCTCGACGAGTCGCCGCCGGTGCTTCCGTCGGCGCTCGGGAGCGGACAGGAGTCGCCGCTCGTGATGTTGCTCGTGTCAACGTCGGCCCCGCTGAACACCGTCGCCTGCCCGGAGACGTTGATGTTCGAGTCCACAATCTCACAGCTCGTGGCGTCGTTGACGAGGACGCCGTCCACGTCGCCGTTCGGGAAGTGGATACAGCTGTTCTGAACGGTCGAGCCGTTGCGGTCGTTGTCGATGCAGACCGCCGCGCCGGACGGCTGGGACCGCGCGCTCCCCGTGATGGAGACGTTTTCGAGGTTCACGCCCCACGGCTTGTCCGCGGTGTCGGTGTCGATAGAGTCGGCGTGAATCGTCTGGACCGACGTGTCGTTCTGGATGCGGCAGTTGCGCAGGGTGAAGCCGCCGTGGCCGCCCCACGTCGGCGACGAGACGACGCCGCGCGAGGTGGGACAGGACTTGAAGATGAAGTCGCAGTCCTCGATGAGGACGCCCGCGTACCCGTTGCCGGTGGAGTCGATGCGGAGGCCCTCGGGGCTGTCGAGGCTGTCGCCGTCGTGGGCGTGCTCGTTGAGGTTGTCCGCGTCCATGATGACGGTCGCGCCCTTAATCCACGAGGTCTTTTCGGGGTGGTCGCCCGCGGAGATGCGCATGTTCGTGTTGTCGTTGTTCTTGAACAGCCCGCCCTCGACGCGGAGGACGCCGCGGGTGTGAGTCGCGCGGAACGACGACGACCCGCGCTGTTCGATGTGGCAGTCGACGAGCCGAATCTCGCCGACGGAGCCGCCCTGCACGCGGATGCCCGCGACGCCGTCCGGGTAGCCGGGGATTTCGGAACCCTCGCGCATGTAGACGCGGCGGGCGACGTTGACGCCGTCGACGGAGGAACAGTCGTACGCGAGGAGCTGACGGCGAGCGTCGTTGTCGGTGGGGGTGCGACCGAGCCACTCGACGTCCTCGATGAGGCCGCCGTCGTCGTTTATCATCCAGATGTCCGCCGTGGTCGTGGAGTCGTCGGTCTGCTGGATGGAGAAGTTCTTCAGGACGTGGTGGTCCCCGCTGGTGATTTCGAGGAACCGGTACTTCTCGCCGTTGTTGCCCGACGGGAAGACGAACTGCACGTCCTTGTGAGAGCTTCCGGTGCCGACCATCCCGAAGCGGGAGACGTCGTCGTTCCAGTACTGCGTCTCGGTGGCGAGGTACTCACCCGGAGGGAATTCGATGAGCGTCCCGCTCTCGTACGCGGAATCGAGTTGGTTGTCTATCGGTTCGTTTCCGTTGGGGTCCATTCCAAGGTCGTCCACCGCGTTGACGACGCGGTCCCATTGGATGCCGAAGCGCTCCTCTGGTCCAGACGCAGCCGACGCGACGCCGGCAGAGAGGGCAGTCGATGCGGCCAATGCACCGAGTTTGAGGTAGTTCCGCCTGTTGAGTTGCGATTCGAGGATGGAGTCCGAATCCGCGGGGGATTCGTCGTCGTCTCCATCGGTTAGTCGTACCATATCTCAGGAAAGCCCTCGTTAAGGTGATAATCATTATTGCAGAGTATAATCTAGTTGCCTACGATTACTTACGGGATTGGTTCGGATGCTGGCCATCTAGTTACCAGATGCATGCCAAAGTCATACCTTATATTCTACCAAAATAGTTTCAATCAAATAGTAATATAGCGGCAGTTTGCGTCCGTGAAACAACCGCTTAATCGAGACTATACAGAGCAAATCGGCATCCCGTGACGAGTTGAATTTAGCCCGTGAAACGCCTCTGCTCGGTAGATAATCGATATATGAACTGGTAATTACGCCCCCACCGAATCTTGCGAGGGCGTTCGTTTCACCACACCCACATATTCTGACTGTGTTCTGATAGGTTTGATTCACTGCGAAGGTTCAACTAGCAATGAGTGTCAGTCGAATCGACCGCTCGCCGGGGGCGGCGAGTCGGCCAAGCGCCTCCCTCACTTCGACATCACCGAGACGAGTTCACGGAGGTTCTGTTTGACCCGCCAGTCGAAAAGCGTCATGAGCGACGCGGCGCTGACGACGTAGGCGACGACCCCGATGGCGACGAGGAGCGCGAACTCGACGAGCGGCGACCCGACGCGATTCTGTGCCGCGAGGACCGCCAGCGCCATCGCGCCGCTGGCCGCGACGGGGTACGAGAGTTCGCGGAGGAACCGCCGGTAGGTCGTGCCGAGCGTCCGCTTCATCTCGCGCGCGTAGAGCGGGACCATCGGGAACGCAAGGATGCCCGTCACCGCGAACGCGGTCCCCTCGATGCCGTAGGCGCTCGTCGCGGGGACGATGGCTATCGCGAGCAGGGCGACCCTGACGAAGCCGAGTTTGGTCTGGACGTCGGGGCGACCGACGGCGCGCCAGACGGGATTGAACGTCGCGAAGAGCGTCCGAAAGAGCCCGTAGGCGACGAGAATCTGCATGGCGAGCACCATCGGAAGCCAGTCCTCGCCGAGGAACGCACCGACGAACGCGGGCGCGACGAGGTAGATGCCGACCGACATCGGCAGGGCGACGAAGGCGGTGAGTCGGAAGGTACTGAAGAACGCCTCTCGGAGGGCGTGCTGGTCCTCTTGGAGCTTCGAGTACGTCGAGAACATCACGCTGGAGACGACGACGGCGATTTCGGTCGCCGGCGCGTTGGAGATGCGGTAGGCGAGTTGGTAGTAGCCGAGCGAGGTCGCCGTCAGGAGCCAGCCGACGACCGCGTCGTCGCCCTGCCCGTAGAGGAACTCGACGATGGACGACCCCGTGACCCACTTCCCGTAACCGATGAGCTCGGCGGCGTACGCGCGGTTCAGCGCGGGGCGCGGGCGGTACGGGTGCAGGAAGTAGGTCGCGACCGACCGGACGCTGGCGTCGGCGAGGTAGCCGAAGATGAGCGCCCAGACCGTCGGGCTGACCGCGGCGTAGCCGAGCGCGACCACGACGTAGGCCGTCGTGCCGCTGACCCGGTAGGCGAACTCCTTGTGGAACGCGAGGTCCTTCTTGAAGTAGACCATCGCGGGGTTCCGAACCGCGAGGAAGATCGGAACCAACGCGATGACGCGGATGAGGTCCCGCGCGGCTGGCTCGCCGAACAGCGAGGCGAGCGACGGGGCGGCGACGTAGAGAATCGAACTCATCACCAGCCCGCGGAGGAGTTCGAGCGTGAACGTCGTGTTCAGGTACTCGTCGACGTCGTCGTCGACGCGCTGGATGAGCGCGGCGTCGATGCCGAGGTTCGTCAGGCTCAGAAGCGCCGAGATGGTGAGGAGCGCGATGCCCATCAGCCCGATGGCCTCGGGGCCGAGCAGTCGCGCGAGGACGATGAACATCACGACCTTCAGCACCCGGTCGAGGACGTTCATCGCCGACACCCACATCCCGCTTTTCACCGTCCGCTCTGCGAGGTCGCCGTCGTCGTCGCCGGGAACGAACCGGCGGCGAATCGTCCGAACGACCGAGCGAATCTTATCTCTCATCGAACGCACCTCTCGGGCCGCCCTCTCGGCGGCGACACGGCGTATTCACGAACGGTAACACTCGGCTACACATCGGCTCAGAAGGCGATTAATTATTGACTCGCTACTGGATTCCGCGGGGGCCGCCGCGCCCGCCGCCGCGGGAGTTAGGCGCTGTTTGACGAAACGACGGACCCGAACGGCCGGACGATGGGCGACGGCGACCGGGAAAATCGAGTCGATGGGCGACGGCGACCGGGAAAATCGAGTCGATGGGCGACGGTGACCGGGAGAATCGAGTCGATGGGCGACGGTGACCGGGAGAATCGAGTCGATGGCCGATACCGGACGGCAACGCCCACGGAGGTGCCGCTACCCGGACACGTAGTAGAGGTCAGCCGCACCGTTCGACATGACGCGGTTCACGTTCGGTTGGTCGCGGACCGCCGTGAGGTTCGCCTCGGAGTACCGGAGTTCGCGGTAGGCGATTACCTCGCGGTCGTGGTCGGTCTTCGAGACCATCAGATACCGCGGGCCGTCGTAGTAGCTCGGCAGGTCGGAAAGCGCCTCGTCGGGCGTCGTGAAGCCGAGCGCAGGCGTGGGACTGTCGGGAAGCGCCTCGGCGAAGCGGTCGGGGTTCCCGCGGATGCCCACGTACCGAATATCCTCGTCCGACATCCCGAAGGCGGTGTCGTACGCCCCCATCTGCTGGGAGGGGACGTGATTCGACGGCAGGTAGATGTACGGCGACGGGAACATCACCATGAGCGTGAGTCCGATGACGAGCGCCGACGCGACGGGCGCGCCCGCCTTGACGGCCGCTCCGTACTTCGACCAGTACTCCGTCCGCGAGAGCCACTCGAAGGCGTAGAACAGCCCGACGCTCCCGACGACGGTCGCGAGAATCATCGCGAAGCCGACGTGGCGGAAGAAGAAGTTCGTCTCCGAAATGGCGCCGAGGAGGTGCGCGAAGAAGTACGGCACCAACACGACGAGACCGAACGTCAGCGTCCGCAGGATGGACCGGCCCTGAGCGGACAGCCGTGGGAGCCGACCGAACAGGACGCCGAGGAAGACGCCGAGGGTTATCAGGGCGTACACCGCGTTCACGAGGAACAGCTTCACGAACACGTCGAAGAGACCGCCGCCGACGGCCGTGACGGAGCCGGTGCGCTGAGAGATGGCCGTCCCGGCCTCGGAACTCCCCGAGAGAATCCCGAGCACGCCCTCGACGAACAGGCCGCCGGTCGAGAAGCCGACGGTGTACTGCGTCAGCCAGTAGACGAACGCCGCGGCGAAGACGAGCGTCAGCCCGTACACCGGGCGCTGGTCGGCGACGGCGTCCGGAGTCCGCCAGCGCTGGACGAGTTGGATGACCGCGGCGACGGCGAACAACACGAGGTAGTTGACGGCGACCTGCAGGTGGTACGACACCAGCGCGACCGTCCCGACCGCGAACAGGACCGAGACGGGCGTGACGTGGCCGCGCCACCGGCTCTCGACGGCGTCGGTGCCGGAGAACTGGTGTCTGAAAAAGAGGTACAGAAGCACCAGTCCGAGGAACGACGCCAGCGAGTAGGGGAAGAACATGAGCTTGAACCCGTTGAGGTTCACCGGCAGGAACAACAGCGCCGAGAACACGGCGATGAGGACCGCCCGCCGGTCGGAAACGACGAGCGAGACGAGAAGCGGGACGAACACGAGGTAGACGACCGAGACGAAAAACACCACGAGCATCATCGCCGTGGTGAGTTCGACGCCGAGGGCGGCGCTGAACATCCCCGCCGACACGTGGCCGCTCGGGTAGACGATTGCCAGCGGCGTCAGCGTCTCGGAGACGAGCGACTTCGCCCAGCCGAGGTGCGTCAGCGAGTCGTTGAACCCGTAGAAGTGGTACTCCCGAACGAGCGGGAGGGCGGAGACCGAGGCTATCGCGAGGGCCGCTAGCGCCACCCCGCCGGCCGCGAACCGACTGCTCGGGGCGCGAACGACCACGACCAACGAGGTCAGTACCGCCACCGCCACGCCGACCCAGAAGACCGCTGGGGTCGACTGGTAGATTGAAACCTCGTACGCGCGCGCCGGCGACGCGCGAGCGACGAGGATACCGACGGCTATCGCGAGAAATCCGACGAGGAGGAGCGTTCTCGTGAGCCGCGAATCACGTTGCGTCATCCCGTGAGAGAAGGCGAGTAGCGTAGTTTGTTATTGAGCGTGTAATCGACTCAGTCGGCGTTATAGGCGTTCTTCGCGGTGTTTTTTCGAGCGTCGGTCGCCGGGCGTCCGACCACCGAGGGTCTGGCCGGCACAGAGACCCGGTGGAGCCGAGATACCGTTCGGTTCGGCGGCGCTCGACCCCGTTGCTCGAACGTATAGGTGCGTGATAACAAAACCCGACGCACGCGGATATCGGGCACCGATGTCACTCACAGTAGTCACGCCACAGACCGCCGAGCGAACCGGACGCGAGGGCCGTCGATGACCGGCTTCGTCGGCGGCGCGCTCGACGCGGCGACGCTCGACGCCTGCGCGGCCGAACTCCACCACGAAGACTGGTACGAGTCGGCAAGGCGGACGACCGGCCGGTTCGGCGTCTCGGTGCTCCACCACGGCGCGCGGGACCCCAAGGGCTGTACCGTCTGGGAAGACGGGCCGCGCGTGGGAGCGATATACGGCGCGGTGACGAACCTCGACGAACTCAACCTCGACGTACACGGGCTGTTCGCCCGGCTCTTCGAGGACCCCCACGACCTCCTCTCCGAACTCGACGGCTCGTTCATCGTCGTCGCCGTCGACGGCGAGGCGGAGCGCGTCGTGCTCGCCAGCGACAAACTCGGGACGCGACAGTGCTTCTACGTCGACGGCGAGCCGTTCGCCTTCGGGAGCGAAGTCGGCGCGCTGGCGACCCTCCTCGACGACCCGCAGGTCGACGAGCGCGCCATCAGCGACCTCCTTATGATCGGGCACGTCTGGGGCGACAAGACGCTCGTGCAGGGCGTGAAGTTCCTCCCCTCGGGGACCGTGCTCGACTACCGACCCGACGCGGGCGTCGACATCGAGTCGTACTGGCACCACACGTTCGAACAGAGCGCCGACGACTCCTACCTCGACGACCTCACCGAGGCCTACCGAGACGTCATCGCCGACATGGCCGACACGATAGACGGCGATATCGGCCTGTGGCTCTCCGGCGGCCTCGACAGCCGCTCGATGGCCGGGGAACTCAGCCGCTACCACGACCTCACGACCTACACCTACGACTCGAACCCCGCGAACGGGAGCAACCTCGAACTCGCCGCGAAGGTCTCGGAGGTGCTCGGCCTCGAAAACAGGCGCGTGCCGGTCGATTCGGACGCGCTCGTCGATTCCCTCGACGCGTCGGTCCAGCTGACCAGCGGGATGGTCGGCCTCTCGACGTTCGTCAACCTCGCGAACGTGTTCAACATCGAAGACATGCCCGACGTACTCATCGAGGGCTGTGGGCAGGGCGGGATGATGGGCGACGGCATCGGCCGGGCCGCCGTCGAGGGAAGCAAGTCACCCGAGGCGGCGCTCTACCGCGCGAAACACCGCATCGACGTTGACGACGTCCGCCGGCTCCTGCGGACGGAGTTCGACCCGATGACGACCTACCGCGAGGAGGTGCGCAAGAGCGACCAGCCGGACCTCTACAGCACCGCGATGGACTGCTACTACCGCAACTACTTCCCGCGGTGCGACTTCGCCAGCAACCCCATCGCCGAGAGTCAGGCCGGCACGCGGGTCCCGTTCAGCGACACCGGGTTCCTCCGGGCCGTGACGCGGATGCCGCTGTCGCACCGCGTCGGCTCGATTCCGTTCACCAACGGGAAGATTCCCGCCGGGACGGCCTACCCAAAGGTCGAACTGGTCCGCCGCCTCGACAGCCGACTCGCGGGCATCCCCTACGAGCGGACGAAGGTCCCGCCGGCGCGCCCGATGTGGCAACACGCCGCCGGCTTCGTCGTCGGCACCTCCGTCGACCGCATCCGCGAGCGCCTCGTCGGCGACGTCCACACCTACGGCGGCCGCTCCACCATCGGCGACTGGTACCGGACGAACCGCGCGCTCCGCGAACGGGTCGACGACCTGCTCGACTCGGCGTGCGAGCGCCCGTACTTCGACGCCGACGAGATTCGCCGCCTCCAGCGCGAGGAACGCACGGGCGAAGCCGAACACATGAGCGCCATCTCCGGCATCATCACCGGCGAGCTCTGGGTCCGCAAATACATCGACCGCGAGGGACGAGACGGCGGGGAGGGTGCCGTGAGTGCGACGGAGGCCGAAGACGCCCCGCAACCGGCCGACTGAGGCCGGGTTGGGCTCTCGGTTGGTTTTTTGGAATCGTTGGTCGTGAGGGAGAAGCGATTCGTTTCCGTCGACCCCCCGGGGGGTACGGGGGAATTGAGGGTCGACGGAAACGTTCTTTTGAATTCAGTTCGTACGCAACGTTACGCCCGTGATTTCGGGACGGTTTCAGACGAACCCTTGTGGGGTTGAAGCCATCTCCAACTCCGTCGCCCAGTAGTCGATACCGCGGTTTCAGACGAACCCTTGTGGGGTTGAAGCGACCATCTCAGACATCCTCCGGATCGATCTGCTCGGTTTCAGACGAACCCTTGTGGGGTTGAAGCATCGGGGTGAAGGTCGTCGAAGGCACGCCAGAGCGACGTCCCGTCTGGGACGTCCTCTGGCTCGTAGTCGAGTTTCAGACGAACCCTTGTGGGGTTGAAGCGGTAGAGAGCAACCGACCACACTGTGCGCAGTAATGGTTTCAGACGAACCCTTGTGGGGTTGAAGCATCAGGGAAGTAGCGCGACATCAGCCGCTGCGGGATGTTTCAGACGAACCCTTGTGGGGTTGAAGCGGACCGAGACCACGGTTGGCGATATGTCGGCTTCGCTGTTTCAGACGAACCCTTGTGGGGTTGAAGCTTCGTCGCCGGTCCATGCCGCCTTCGAGAAGTTGTGTTTCAGACGAACCCTTGTGGGGTTGAAGCATCCAGAAGCTTGAGCCCGAGACGGAGGTCGGCGGTTTCAGACGAACCCTTGTGGGGTTGAAGCGAGCGGTAGCGTTCACGGACGACGTAGAATCCGTGTTTCAGACGAACCCTTGTGGGGTTGAAGCTCAATCTGGTGGAGTTCGCCGCCGACGAGCTGGTAGTTTCAGACGAACCCTTGTGGGGTTGAAGCGAGAGTCTGACCTCCGGGACGCCGCCGGGCGTCGCGTTTCAGACGAACCCTTGTGGGGTTGAAGCGGGACGCCGGCGTCGCGGACGAACGTGTCGCCCGGGTTTCAGACGAACCCTTGTGGGGTTGAAGCGTGGAGATATGCGATGTGTCGCTTACCCATCGCGCGTTTCAGACGAACCCTTGTGGGGTTGAAGCATCCACGGCGGCGACTCGGTGCGCCGCGACACTGGGGTTTCAGACGAACCCTTGTGGGGTTGAAGCGATGCGGACGAGGTTGTTGAGAAGGACGTGAACGCAAGTTTCAGACGAACCCTTGTGGGGTTGAAGCACTGCCGGTCCCGCCGTTACCGCCTGTTCCAGAGTTTCAGACGAACCCTTGTGGGGTTGAAGCTCTCCGTAAGTCACGAAGTCGGCAGGGACGTCGAAGGTTTCAGACGAACCCTTGTGGGGTTGAAGCGGGCCGACATCGGGGTCGGGGCTCGACCCCCACTGGGTTTCAGACGAACCCTTGTGGGGTTGAAGCTTCGGACGCTGAGAGACGTTCGTGATCCCGACGCCGCGTTTCAGACGAACCCTTGTGGGGTTGAAGCCTTGTTGTGAGCAAACATAGTTAGGGTATGGCAGTCAGTTTCAGACGAACCCTTGTGGGGTTGAAGCGGCCTTTGCGAGTGTCGTGCTGTCGCCGATTCCAGTCGTTTCAGACGAACCCTTGTGGGGTTGAAGCCTCCGGCAGGACCTCACCGACGAGGAACGCAACGCGTTTCAGACGAACCCTTGTGGGGTTGAAGCCGAGACCATCAGCTACGGTCGCGTAGAGCTGGTCGAGTGTTTCAGACGAACCCTTGTGGGGTTGAAGCAACCGCCTCACGGAGGGATACATGGCGTCGGAGCGCGAGTTTCAGACGAACCCTTGTGGGGTTGAAGCAAGGACGACCGTCCGGTGGGACTCTTCGCGAAGGCCGGTTTCAGACGAACCCTTGTGGGGTTGAAGCGCCTGGTCGTACGTCGGGCCGACCCACCAGATGAGGGTTTCAGACGAACCCTTGTGGGGTTGAAGCGACGCTCTGGAGTCGGCGGTGACCGAGCGCCACGAGTTTCAGACGAACCCTTGTGGGGTTGAAGCGACTGGCGCGTCGCAGGTCGGACACGAGACGGAGCCGGTTTCAGACGAACCCTTGTGGGGTTGAAGCTCCCGCGTCGGCAACGCTGACCTCTCGCTGTGGGACGGTTTCAGACGAACCCTTGTGGGGTTGAAGCGGGAGCACGGAAACCTCACTCCTCGGGCGGTCGAAGACGTTTCAGACGAACCCTTGTGGGGTTGAAGCGCCGACAGGGTCGCCGCCCGCGACGAAGCGCGCTTGTTTCAGACGAACCCTTGTGGGGTTGAAGCGTTTTTGACAACGGCCTCCTGCGAGTGTTCATCGAGTTTCAGACGAACCCTTGTGGGGTTGAAGCGACATGACTGAACTCACGCCGTCGCAGTACGGGTGTTTCAGACGAACCCTTGTGGGGTTGAAGCCTCGGAGTCGCGAACGCTGTCGAGTTCGTCCTCGGGTTTCAGACGAACCCTTGTGGGGTTGAAGCGGAGCATGGTCAGAAGTCAGTGAGCGCGCCGCTGATCGTTTCAGACGAACCCTTGTGGGGTTGAAGCGTTCCAGAGTAGCGACCTCTGGGGTCTCGGCTACGTGTTTCAGACGAACCCTTGTGGGGTTGAAGCACGAGATCGATCACGCGCTCGGCGTCGTCAGTCGTAGTTTCAGACGAACCCTTGTGGGGTTGAAGCGCACTTCAACGTTCGGCGGTGGCGGGGGTGGTGGTGGTTTCAGACGAACCCTTGTGGGGTTGAAGCAGGAAACCAAAGACCGTCGCAACGTGTCGCTAAACCAGTTTCAGACGAACCCTTGTGGGGTTGAAGCGAGCACACGAGCGACACCGTCGTCGAGCTCGACTCCGGTTTCAGACGAACCCTTGTGGGATTGAAGCAAACTCAGAGACTGACAAACCGTATATCGCGATATATTTACAGACGGACTTCAGTGAGTCTCGACCCATCAAATTTCGGGCATAAATTTATGTCGGGGAGCGTACAATCGGGAGTACAGCAATGAGTGCAGAGAGAGGTGTCGGATAACGGTGCGGATCATGGCTCACTTGTCAGCGCGCTCTGACGCCGCGTATCAGAACGATTACCACCACAAGATTCGCGGGCGAATATGGAACGCGCTCGACGGGACACCCTACGGGGAGCGACACGACTCCGGCGAGCCACCGGGGTTCGCTTACTCGAATCCGTTTCCGCCCCGAGATATGCGGGAAGGTGACGACCGAAAGTTACTGGTCGCGTCCCCCGACGAGGAACTGCTCGCGAACGTGGCGACGAATCTGCTCGACGACCGAGAGCTTAACGTCGGTGAGATGCCGTTTCACGTCGACGAGGTAACGTCACTCGAACCCGACGTGGGCGAACCCGGGACCAGAGGGACGCTCGAAACCGGGACCGGACTTCTCGTTCGAATCCCACCGTGGCGGTGCGACGAGTACGGAATCGACCACCCCGGCGGCGATACCGCGACGTTCTGGCGACCGGAACACACCACGGCCCCGCTTCGAGAGCAGTTGGAGGCGAACCTCGACCAGAAACACGACCGGTTCGCTCACGACCATCTCCCCGGTCCGAGCGACGTCTCGGGCGACTTGTTCGACGGCTACGAGTTATTGAAGACGTTCGCGATTCCGCTGACCGTGACCGAGGGACAGGAGATGACCTACGTCCTGAGCAAGTGGAAGTTCGAGTACACCGTTCGGGACGACGACCATCGGAGACACCTGAACCTCGCGCTCGACTGCGGGCTCGGTGAGCGAAATTCGCTTGGCCTCGGGTTTATGAACGTCACAGAGCGGACGCGTCCGGGTGAGACGATGGGAGAGGAGCGCGATGCTTTCGCCTAACGAGTTCCGTGACCGCTATCCGGAAAGCGAGTTGTCCGACGAGCTTCCGGATTCGCCGGTCAGCTCGCTCCGAGATTTACAGTACCTCTACGGGAAGCTCTACACGCTCGCCACGACGGGTGGCGGAGAGTACGCTCCGTATCTCACACCGGACGCGGCACGAGACCTCGTAGACACGGATGATAGTCTGATTGTCGTCCGCATCGACGTCTCGGGAGACGAACCGAAGTTAGCCGACGATGCCCCTGGCCCGGTACTGGTGACGCGGTACACGAACGATCTGATTCAGCAGGTTGGACACTCGAAATACCCGGCCGCACGCGGAATCGACCACAGCGTCACCCACCAAGCCGGGCGAAACAGCGACCCTGAAAAACTCGCGCGATACGCCAAAGAGCGACTCACGAGGTGGGCGACCGACGACGTCGTAACAACCGCCGCAAGCGGTCATCCGGAAGGCTGGGTTATCAATCGTCTCGCCGAGCTCGGAACACGCGAAGGTGCGCTCGAAGCCATCGAAGAAGCGGTCGTTCGAGGCCTGGGCGGTGAATCTGCAACCGCGCTGTTGACGGTCCAAGTGAAGACCGAACGAGACGGGGATTATCGCTGGCCCGGGGATATCGCCGCGTTCAACGAGGCGATGCGTCAGCGCAAGCTATCGAAGCTCGTCACGAAGAACAAGGCCGACAACTCGTCGGGAGACGCGACCGACCTCGTAACCGGGGAACCCTCCCGGACGGTTGGAACCGCGGAAGATCCACAGAACTACTTCCTCGGCAAGCAACTCGAAAAGTTTCCCGGGCTCGATATCGAAAACGCGTGGCGTTCTCATCCGATTTCGGAGGACGCCGCGGTGACGGTGATGAACGCCGAGGCGTTCGTCGAGGCGTGTACCTATCGGACGTTCGGTGCCAAAGTGTACTACCTGCCGTATTTCTTCGGACAGCTGACGCCAGAGAGGGTTTACCGCCTCTACGAGATGCTGTTTAGTGCAGTCGAAGACGGCAGTGACGCGACACCAATCGAACTAGCGTACATGGAGGAACGGGAACTCGACGACTCCGACGCCAGGCTCCGATTCTACGTTTCGGCGGTCATGCCACACCAGATGTCTCGGTACGACGTCTTCGGCGAAACGCTGAACGGCCGCTTACACTTTCCAAGGGAGCTTGCGTTCACGCATAACCGATTCGTTCGAAACGCGTCCGCGTTCAACACGGACACCGACTGGACGGCACCGCTCCCGAAAAACGACAAGTGGGGACTACTGTCGGCGAACGACGAACAACTTCACGCGGTTTCGACGGGGTGGTACTTCTATCAGACGTTCGCGGAGCGGGACGACGCCGAAGCGGACGCGGACGACCCGCGAATCGAAGCGCTCGTGAGCGTGCTGAGCGGGGACGCGATAGCCGTCGACGTACTGCTCGAAGAGTACGTCACCCGCATCATCGACGGGGAGTCAGACGACGATTTCGAGGGATTTCCGTCGTTTCTGGTCGCCAGCCAGTTCGCACAGCTCTGCGCGCTAGCTGACGGCGATCTCGACCTGTTGAAGACGAACGACCCCGGGAAAAACCAGATTGCCCTCAAACCGACCTACGAGAGACTGACGATGCCAACACTAGAAGAGATCCTAATCGCCGACGGGGGCTACCCCGCCGAACAGAAACTCGAATCGTTCATCGATGAGACGCCCGCGCTCTCGCCGGCGCACGACGACGACGAAGACTCCGTGACCAGCGAGCGCCGAGGAGCGTTCCTTCTCGGCGCGCTCGTCGGCGACATCGGAAGCTACCAAGAGTACCACGAGGACCGCTCCACAACGCTTGTCGACCAGTATCCGGTCAAATCGATTACACGAGCGCGAATCAAGAAAGTCACTCAGGAAACCGTGGCCAAGACACTGACCTACACGCGTCAAGAAAAGAAAAGCGGCCAGCGCTATCCGGGGACGAAGGCAGAACATATCGTCGAGCGACTGCGAGAGACAGTTCTCGACCCCGACCCCGACGACTGGGAGATAGATACCGACGATCTCCGCTTCTACTACGCCCTCGGCGTGACCTACGGCATGAACGACCATCCGGACTGGGATCAACAGAGTAGCGACGCGAACGACGAACTAACGGCGGACGAGGAAAATTAAGATGACAGATACGAACGACACCGTCACGAATCGCTCGGAAATCGTATTCCTGTACGACGCGGTCGACGCCAACCCGAACGGGAACCCCCTCAGTGGGTCGAATCGACCTCGAATCGACCCGCAGACCCAACAGGCCATCGTCACCGACGTTCGGCTGAAACGCTATCTCCGCGACCAGTTGGACGACGACGGCCACGGCGTCTACATCAGGAACGTCCAACGCGAGGGGAACCAGTACACGCGGGGGGACCTCCTCGAAGACCGACTCAAAGACGTCGAACCGGACGAGTACGATCTCGATGACGACGAGGAGTCGGAACGGTTCCGAAACGACGTGTTCGGCGAGTTCCTCGACACCAGCGTCGACGTTCGATATTTCGGCGCGACGATGTCTGTCGATACCGACGACGTGTACGCCAAGCACCTCCCCGACCACTTCACCGGCCCCGTCCAGTTCTCTCCGGGGAAGTCGATACACGCTGTGAGCGAAAACGAGGAATACGACAGTCTCACGAGCGTTATCGCCACGCAGGACAACAAACAGCAGGGAGGGTTCGACCTCGACGACCACCGGATACAGTACGGACTCATCCGATTCCACGGACTCGTCGACGAACACGGCGCTGCCGACACGACTCTCACGGTCGGCGACGTCGAGCGACTCGACACGCTCTGCTGGCGCGCAATCAAGAACCAGACGATAAGCCGAAGCAAAGTCGGCCAGGAACCGCGGCTCTACTGCCGGGTCGAGTACGCCGACGAGAGTTTCCATCTCGGCGGCCTCGACAGAGATCTCGTTCTCGACGACGACCGTTCCAAGCCGGACGAGGAACTCCGAACGGTTCGGGATCTCACTCTCGAAATAGACGGATTCGTCGACCGGCTTGCGACCGCGAGTGACCGGATTAATCGGATTCGAGTCGTCGCGAGTGACGTCCTCGACGTCTCGTACGACGGAGAGGTGGGTGGTTCCGAACTCCTGTACAGCGCGGTTCGGAGGGCTGTGGGAGACGACGCCGTCGAGGTCGTCGACGTCTACGAGGAACACACCGAGACGCTTCCGACCGGCGACGCCGCATAACATGGGGCAGGAATCGTTGGACGAGTGGGTCGCTGACAGCGGTGACGGGCATCCGGACCGTTGTCTGTCGTTCACCGTCAGCGGTCCGTGGGGACATTTTCGGAGAGTCGAGGGGAACGTCGTCAAACAGACGTATCGTATCATTCCACGGACGACGGTAGCCGGGTTGCTGGCGGCCGTGCTCGGTATCGAACGCGACGGATACTACGACCTGTTCGCGTCGGGTTCCTCGGCGATTGCTATCGAGCCGGTTCGTGCGATTCGAACGCTCAACATGCCGATGAACACGCTGTCGACCGCGAGCGGGAACTTACAGTCACTCAACGGTCCCGGGAAAATCAGCGTGAAGCTACCGAATCCGACGGCGCTCCGTCAACAACACAACTACGAAGTGCTCGTCGAACCCGCCTACCGGGTCGACGTGTGGCTCGCCGAAACCGCTCGGTACAGGGAGCTTCGAGAGATGTTGGAGTCCGGGAAGTCACACTACGTTCCGAGCCTCGGTCTGTCGGAACACCTCGCGGAAATCGAATATCACGGGGAGTTCGACGTCGAGACCGTCTCTGAAAACGAGCGAATCGAAGTCGACTCCGCGGTTCCGAACGCGGTGGACGACGTCGTACTGCGAGCAGGGACGCGGTGTCAGGTGGAAGAGTCACCCGCGTTTATGCGAGCGGACTCCGGGGGTCGAACGACGACAGAGTTCACGACGTACGCGTACAACCCTGACGCCCAGCCGCTGGTAATCGACGGCATCGACACCGTCGCGGTCGACGGCCGGAACGTGGTGTTCGTCTGATGGCAGAGCGGTACTCGCATCCTCCGAACGATGCTCACGGCGGCGTTCCGCTGATCGACCACCTCGAAGATGTCGCCGAACGTGTGGGATACGCCGTTCCGGGCGACGCAACGACTCCGACCGGCGAACCGCTCCGGGCGGTCGTCGAGACGCTCGCGTACGTGCACGATTTCGGGAAGGCGACGACGTACTTTCAGGACTACCTGTTGCGGTCGAGCGAACCGCGGTACGAGCAGTATCGGTACCACGCGCCGCTCGGCTCTTTCGTCGCGTACTACGCGCTCGACGCCCAGAACTTCGACCCCGAGACGTGTCTCGCCGGCTTCGTGGCGGTCGCAAAACATCACGGCCGCCTCCCCGACGTTGCGGCGTACGTCTTCAGTCGGGCGAATCGTCGCGAGAACGTTTCGAAGGGGAACCAGAACGCCGCCGAGATGCAACAGGTGGCGATTGCGAAGCAAATCAAAGATATCGACGAGCACGTGCCGGAACTCGCCAGAGAGGTGTTTCAGAAGGCGACCGACGGAGAGGGGTCGTGGTCGTCCTTCCGGAGTTCGTTCACGGAACTCCTGGCTGAAGTCAGAGAATCGACGGGGTCGAGCGCAACGTCGATTAACCGGGAAACGCTCTCGGAGCGCTGTTACGGGCTCGTTTTAGAGTGTTGGGGGTCGCTGGTCCTCGCCGATAAAACGAGTGCGGCGGCCGCGGTCGATGCCGGCGCGTCCGCGGCGACCTACGCCGCAGAGAAGCCACCGTTCGAACGGCTCGACGAGTACATCGAGTCGATAGAGCGAACCGCTGACTCCGACCGACACGGGAACCGGAGCGAGCGATTGAATTTCCTCCGAGCGAAAGCGAGAGCGTCCGTTCTGTCGAACGTCGAATCGTTCGCCGACGCCGACGGTGGGGTCGCGACGGTAACGCTTCCGACTGGGATGGGAAAAACGCTCACCGGGCTGTCCGCGGCCCTCAGTGTTCGCGACCGACTCGGTGGGAAGCACGTGGTTTACGCGCTCCCGTTTACGAGCATCATCGACCAAGTCGTCGCCGAGGTCGAAGAGATATATCAAGTCGATACGACCGGGCGGTTGCTGACCGCGCACCACCATCTGTCCGAGGCGACAATCGTCGATGAAGACGACGAGAACGCCGACGAAGCGGATGCCAACGACGACGTCGCCGGGATGCTAGCCGAAAGCTGGCGCGCCGGAATGACGGTGACGACGTTCGTCCAACTGTTCGAAAGCCTCGCCGGGCCGGCCAACAAGCAGTCGATGAAGCTCCCGGCGCTCCGGAACAGCGTCGTCGTGCTGGACGAGCCCCAGAGTCTCCCGCTGGACTGGTGGAAGTTGGTTCCGCGGCTAGTGAGGATGCTGACCGAACAGTACGGGGCGACGGTTATCGCCATGACCGCAACGCAACCGCAGTTATTCGATGACGCGACTGAACTGGTCTCTGAGCCCGAAACATACTTCGAGGCGACAGAACGCGTCCAGTACGAACTGGATGGCTCGGCGACTCGGTATATCGAATCGCGGGAAGAACCGCGGTCGTATGCGGAGGCGGCAAATGCGATAGTCGACGGGACTGCCGGCGCCAACGGGGGCTCGGGCGACGAGACGAGTAAAGCGGAATCGGTGCTCGCGATTTGCAACACCATCGACAGTGCTCAAGCGCTGACAACGAACGTCACCGACGTGCTCTCCGATGCGGTATCAGTCGGCGCGATCTACACCGACGTGCTCGAAACCGCCGCCCCCGGGGACAGTACGGAGGTCGACGCGGAGACAGTCGCAGATCGAGTCGTCGACGCCGGAGGGCGGCCAGTCCTCCACCTCTCTACTCGATTACGTCCGGTCGACCGGCTTCGCCTCATCGAGACCGCGAAACTGCTCACCGAACGAGGTCGCTCGCTCGTCGTAGTTTCGACTCAGCTCGTCGAGGCCGGCGTCGACATCAGCTTCGACCGCGTCTACAGAGACCTCGCACCGATAGACAGCGTCGTCCAGGCCGCCGGGCGTTGCAACCGCTCGTTCGAGAGAGACAGAGGTCGCGTCGTCGTCTGGTGGCTCGAAGCGCCCGACGAACAGGCGAAGACGCCGTCGGAAGCGGTGTACAACCGGGGGACAGCGCTACTTCCCGTCGCGACCGAAACGCTCGACGATATCGGTGGGACCGAAGGGACGATTCCGGAAGCGACGGTTTCGAAAACGGCCGTCGAAGAGTACTACCGTCGGCTCCACGACGAGAAGAACGTCGGAAAAGACGCGTACGTCGAGTACGTGAACGACGCGAGAGCGGACGAACTCGCGGAGTTATCGCTGATCGAACAGCGGCGGAGCGTGGAGGTCGTCGTCTGTCGAACGGCCGAGGAACGGAAGCGAGTCGAGGCCGTCAGAGCGGCGTGGCAGGACTACGAATACGAAACGGTACGCCGGCTCGTAGACGGCTTGAAGGAAACGACCGTGTCCATTCCGATATATCGGAGTGATTCGAAGGAAGCAAAGGCGCTCAGCGACCTCCCGCGGATTCACGAGGACACCGAAACACGGTGGATCGACACGCGAGACGCCCGGCACGACAGCTACTTCGATTCGACGACCGGACTGGCCGCAGAGAGTAGCGTGGACAACCGGATTTTATGACGACGAAAGATCCGGTCGACCGACTGCTCGCGACCGCACGGGGAGCACCCGTCGACGAACCGTTTCGCGTAACCGGGGTGATGATGCAGTATTACCACGTCTGCGAGCGGGAGCTCTGGTTCGAGAGTCGGAACCTCGAAATCGATCGCGAGAACGCGGCCGTCGTAAGAGGGACGCGCGTCGACGAGACTGCATACGACGAGAAACGAGAGAACCTCCACCTCGGAATGATCTCTTTGGACTTGCTCGACGACGGCCGAGTCGTCGAAGTCAAACCCTCGTCGGCGCTCACCGAACCCGCCGAAATGCAACTGTCGTACTATCTGTGGTACCTCGACAGAGTCGCCGGCGTTCGTCGCGGGGGCGTTCTCGCGCATCCGCGAGAGCGCCGTCGAGAGTCGGTGGAACTCACGGACCAACGGGTAGAAAAGGTCGAGTCGGCGATTCGCTCGATTCACGAACTCGTACGCCGGCCCTCACCGCCTCCAGCCGAGCGAAAGCCCTTCTGCGATTCGTGTGCGTACCACGACTTCTGCTGGTGTTGACAATGGACAGGAACTATCACGTATTCTCCGACGGCCGACTCGAACGAAGCGACGATACGCTCAGGCTCGTCACCGAAACCGGCGAGAAGAAATACGTCCCAATAGAGAACGCGGAGGCGTTCTTCCTGCACGGACAGATCGACTTCAACACCCGGCTGATGTCGTTTCTCAACCAGCACACGGTCGCGCTCCACATCTTCGGTTGGGAGGATTACTACGCGGGGTCGGTGATGCCGAAGCGCGGCCAGACCTCCGGCCGAACGGTCGTCGAGCAAGTCCGTGCCTACGAAGACAGCGACCACAGGCGACGACTCGCGGCGGCAATCGTCTCAGCGAGCATTCACAATATGCGGACGAACGTCGTCTACTACAACAATCGAAATCGAGAGTTAGAAACCGAGATTTCAGATTTGGAGGCCGCATCGGCGCGCGTCGATCAGACGCGTCCGATTGACGAACTCATGGGCGTGGAAGCGACTGCCAGAAAAGCGTACTACCGGAGTTTCAATCAGATTCTCTCCGACGAGTTCCAGCTGGAGCGCCGCGAATACAACCCACCGCCGAACGAGATCAACAGCCTGATTTCGTTCGGCAACGCGCTCGTCTATGCCAACTGCGTCTCGGCGATTCGCGCGACAGCGCTCGACCCGGCGATTAGCTATCTCCACGAACCCGGAGAGCGTCGCTACTCGCTATCGCTCGATCTCGCCGACCTGTTCAAACCCGTCCTCGCTGATCGCGTCCTGTTTCGACTTATCAACAGGAATCAGATTACTCCGAGCGATTTCGAGTCCGAGCTCGGGGCCTGTCTCCTCAACGAAGGCGGTCGAAAGACGTACACGAAAGCGTTCGAGGAAACGCTCGAACGGACCGTCGACCACCCGAATCTCAACCGTAAGGTGAGCTACCAGTATCTGATGCGACTCGAAGCGTACAAACTCAAAAAACATCTACTGACCGGGGAGGAGTACGACCCCTTCGAACGGTGGTGGTGAGATGTACGTCGTGATGGTGTACGACCTCGAAGCCGACCGGACGCACAAAGCGCTCAAACTGGGGCGACGCTATCTGACACACGTGCAAAACTCCGTCCTCGAAGGCGAAATTTCAGAGGGAGATTTAGCGACACTTCGAAACGAGGTCGAAGACCTGTTGAAGCCGGGTGAGTCAACGATCATCTACGAACTATCTTCGGACACACTTCTCAACCGCTCGGTCTACGGCGACGACCCGACCGACGAGAAACGCTTCCTCTGAGTTCCGTCGACCCCCCGGTCGACTCGGGTTACTGAAGGTCGACGGAACTTCTTTATCATAGTCACCCTTCAGAGAGCCTGTGTCCTCGATATCGGACATGGTTTCAGACGAACCCTTGTGGGGTTGAAGTTGTGATGTCGTAAAACTGGTCGAAGCCGTTGCCGGGTTTCAGACGAACCCTTGTGGGGTTGAAGTTGGAAACTCCGTGGTAACAACGATTGGCATTAGATAGTTTCAGACGAACCCTTGTGGGGTTGAAGTCTCTCGTGACTTAACTGCAACGGTTTGGTGGGGTAGTTTCAGACGAACCCTTGTGGGGTTGAAGTTCGGCGTGCGAAGGGTCGTTAGGCGACGCCTTCGAGAGTTTCAGACGAACCCTTGTGGGGTTGAAGTCACCTCGTCGCGCTCGAAGTCGTACCGGGCGAGGTCGTTTCAGACGAACCCTTGTGGGGTTGAAGTTGCTGGCGGATCGCGTCGATAGAGTTAGTTGCCATGGTTTCAGACGAACCCTTGTGGGGTTGAAGTGTCTCTCGGGTCGTCGACCAACTCCCACAGACCCCGTTTCAGACGAACCCTTGTGGGGTTGAAGTCGACTCGTCAGCGCCAGTCATCGAGGGGGATGCGATTGTTTCAGACGAACCCTTGTGGGGTTGAAGTCGCCGGGGCGACCCGCACATGCTGCTCATCGGGTTTCAGACGAACCCTTGTGGGGTTGAAGTGCCGACCGGTTGTCGAGGTTCTCCGCGGAACCGGTGTTTCAGACGAACCCTTGTGGGGTTGAAGTGATAAGGTGCACGGAGACACCGTGCAGGGCTACATCGGTTTCAGACGAACCCTTGTGGGGTTGAAGTGACCACTGGATGGCGCTCGAAGGCGCGACCGACGTCGTTTCAGACGAACCCTTGTGGGGTTGAAGTTCGACCACTGGTGTCTTCGTCCGTGACGATCTTCGAGTTTCAGACGAACCCTTGTGGGGTTGAAGTTCGAAGACCTGGACGAGAAAACACGATGACGGGTTTCAGACGAACCCTTGTGGGGTTGAAGTGGCTGTTGAGACACGCATTGATTATTCCGTCCGAGTTTCAGACGAACCCTTGTGGGGTTGAAGTCTCGGCCGCGTCACAGAGGTCCCCGACGCGGAGGCCAGTTTCAGACGAACCCTTGTGGGGTTGAAGTGACAGGAGGATCGTGTCGGCGACCGTGTCGTCGTGGTTTCAGACGAACCCTTGTGGGGTTGAAGTTCAACACTCACGTCGGGAAACAAATCGTGCGGTCGGGTTTCAGACGAACCCTTGTGGGGTTGAAGTTCCTCGAACGCCCCCGGCTTGAGCGGGGCGATGACGGTTTCAGACGAACCCTTGTGGGGTTGAAGTGAGAAGCTAAGCATCGACGAGTCGGCCCACTCGCGAAGTTTCAGACGAACCCTTGTGGGGTTGAAGTGACGGTCGCTGACTCGACCTCGAAGAACCCCGCGTGTTTCAGACGAACCCTTGTGGGGTTGAAGTGCGTCCGCGTCCGTCTGCGCGGTGTTCCCGTACTGTTTCAGACGAACCCTTGTGGGGTTGAAGTGTTCTTGCAAGAGCGAAGCCGTCGCTCGTCGAGCAAGTTTCAGACGAACCCTTGTGGGGTTGAAGTTTCCCGAGGTCAGTCAGGTGCGTGTCGAGAAGGTACTCGTTTCAGACGAACCCTTGTGGGGTTGAAGTGGAACGTGGAACGAGGCTGTCCGCGCGGCAGGATTGTTTCAGACGAACCCTTGTGGGGTTGAAGTCGACGACCGTGATTTCGTCTTCGACGCCGACCTTGCCGGTTTCAGACGAACCCTTGTGGGGTTGAAGTCACTTGCGGGAAGACCTCACGGATTCCCAAGAGATGTTTCAGACGAACCCTTGTGGGGTTGAAGTGAGGAACTTGTCCGGCCGACCGAGCGTGTCGAGTTTCAGACGAACCCTTGTGGGGTTGAAGTCGCTCGCGACCCTCCGCGCTACGAACTCGACGCCAGTTTCAGACGAACCCTTGTGGGGTTGAAGTTCTTTATAATCCACCGACCAGTCAATCCGACCGTCGTTTCAGACGAACCCTTGTGGGGTTGAAGTCTGTCACGGTGTGCGGACTGCAGACTCGTCAGCGCGTTTCAGACGAACCCTTGTGGGGTTGAAGTATAGACACACACGAACGACACCCACGCCGGGCACCGGCGTTTCAGACGAACCCTTGTGGGGTTGAAGTAGCTGTTGAGACACGCATCGATTATTCCGTCCGACGTTTCAGACGAACCCTTGTGGGGTTGAAGTATGGGTTTGAGGGTCTTTGGTTGGCCGCGACGGCCGTTTCAGACGAACCCTTGTGGGATTGAAGCATCGCGGACTCTGACGGGTCGGACGTGTCGGCCGGGTTCCAGGCGAACCCCTGTGGGATTAAATCGAAGAGTCGTTGAGACGAAAACGCGCGAGAGAGACAGAGCCCGGCGCTACGCCGCCTCGGCGTACATCGCCACCAACTCGTCCGCGTTCGACTGCCACGAGTAGCGCTCTTCGATGACCGCCCGGTTCGTCCGGCCCATGCGGACGGCCTCCTCGGGGTCGGAGACGAGTCGGGCGAGCGCCCGCGCCAGTTCCTCGGCGTCGCCGGGTGCAACGAGAATTCCGCGGTCGTCGGTGATGACCTCGGGGATACTGCCGACGGGCGTGGTCACGATGGCGTTGCCGCCGGCCATGCCTTCGAGCATGGCGATGGGAAGCCCCTCCGCGTAGGTCGGGAGGACGAACACGGTCCCGCGGCCGAGGAGGTCGCGTTTGTCCGCCTCGGAGAGGAAGCCGAGATACGAGACGTTGTCGTGGGCGTCGGCGACGGCCTCGGCGCGGTCGGCGTGGGGGCCGCGGCCGCCGATGCTCACTTCGAAATCGAGACCGGGCGTCGATTCGAGTCTCTCGACGGCGTCGAGGAACTCGCGGATGCCCTTGCGGTCGATGAGGTTCGAGACGAAGACGAGGTGGACGGGGTCGGTCGGGTACGTCGGGTCGTACTCCGCGGGCTCGACGGCGTTGGCCATGACGTGGACCTTCTCCTCGCCGGCGAGGCGGGAGACGAGGCCGCGCCAGTACTCAGAGAGGACGACCACGTCGTCGACGGCGTCGAAGACGAGCGACTGGAGTCGGCGGACGACCCGCGAGTCGGTGGCGAGGAAGTCGTCGAACGACGAGCCGTGGATGTGGAGGACGACGGGGACGCCCCAGACGTACTTCGAAAACAGGGCGAAGAACGCCGCGCGGTAGAACGAGTAGGTGTGCGACGAGTGGACGTGGACGATGTCCGGGCGTCGCTGGAAGGGAAACAGGGCGACGGCGACGAGCGACGAGAGGAGCATCCGCGCGGCGAGTTCGAGCCCCTCGCCCTTCGGCGCGGTGTAGCGCGTGTAGACGCGCACGTCCATCCGGTCTTCGAGGTAGCGACGCTGTTCGGTGATGTATCGGTCGATGCCGCCGGTTCCTTTCGGGCCGACGATGAGGAGTGTTTGCTTGGGCTTCATGGGTTGGTTCTGCGGGTCGTGGTCGAGGAGTCGCGGACTCCGACTCGAGTCGCGGGACGCGTCGAGGCGGGCGCGAGCGCGCGCCGGTCGATACGCGAAAATTGGGCGGTTCAGGGGTTAGTTATGGGTCGGTTGACCGTCTTCGAGGGCGGACGGAGACGCCGCGGGAACGCCTTCGATGACGTCGGAACGTCGGCGACGGCGGCGGGGTCGCGACGAGGCACCGACTACGCCGGAACGGTGTGTCGCGTCAGCGAGTCCACCGTCTCGACGGAGCCGTAGTTCAGCGCCACCTGGACGATGACGTCGGTGAGGTTGACCTTGTCCGCGAGGAGCGCGTCGCGCTTGTCGGCCCAGCGGGCCTTCGCGCCGTCGTCGGCGAGGAGTTCCTCGGCGCGGGCCATCACGTCGTCGAACGATTTGAGGTTGGAGATGAGTCCCTGCCGTTCGAGTTCGACGAAGTTGCCCATGTCGTCGTCGCCGACGAAGGAGTTCGACCGGATGGCGGGCGTCCCGAGGAGCGCCGCCTCGGTGACCATGGTCTGGGTGTCGGCGACGAGCAGGCTCGCCTCGGCGAGCACGTCGTGGACGAGCGCGGGGTGGAAGTCGAACGGCCGGGTGTCGAGGTCGCCGTCGCGGCGCTCCTCGCTCTCGTCGAGGACGAAGACGGTCGCGCGCGCGCCCAACATCGAGATGAGTTCGCGGCGGCGCTCGGGGGTGAACCCGCCGTGACCCACGTCGTGGTGCGAGCCGAACGCGTTGAACCGGACGACGACGAATTTCTCGTCGGGACCGAGGCCGAGTTCGGCCCGGATATCGACCGAGGGCTCGTACACGTCGGGGTGGAGGTACGCGGTCTCTTTGAACCCGCGGAACTGGTAGTGGTTGTCCGCGAGGTCCTTCCCGAAGGTGTGCGGCGTCAGAATCGCCTTGGCGAACGGCCGGGAGACGACGTGGTCCAGCGAGGTCGGCTCGGAGTCGAGCAGGAGGACCACGGGCGTCCGCGAGACGGCCCCGGCGTGGGCCGCGTAGCCGCCCATCCCGAAGATGAGGTCGGGTTTGAACCGCCGCACGGCCCGGAAGATGTTGACGTAGTGGAACGGGAGCGACCTGAAAAGCGAGTACTTCGTCGTCCCGCAGGAGCCGTAAATCTCGTGGGGGAGGTCGTAGTATTCGAGGAGGTCCTTGGTACAGCCGTAGTCGCGGCCGAGGACGAGCACGTCGTGACCCATCGCCTGAAGCTCTCTGACGGCGTACTTGTAGAGGTGGACGTGCGCGGGCGTGTTGGTGAAGAACAGGTATCGCATACTCTCTGGAGATGCCACGCGCCCCGCAAGAGTAGTTATACGGCGTCTACCCACCGATTTCGGTCGAGTCGACGCCGACCGCCGACAGCGAAAATCGGCCCGAAGTCGTTACGGTCGCCATAACAAAATCCGGACGAGCACTCGGGTTCCCTGACCGGGCGCTCGCGCACCGTTTCGCCCATCCGCACCCGACGCGGGAGGAAATCTCGCCTTCCACAACCGCTCGCCGACGCGCCCCACAAACCAGATGTCTCAAACGCCTATCCCCACTCGCACCCCCCAACGACGAACCGCCGACACGGACGCGACGGCGCGGGGCCACTCGACCGGAACGACGAACCGCCGACACGCGGCGGCTGGACCGACCGCAACGACGAACCGGCCGACCGCAACGACGAGCCGACCGACCGGGAGCGACCGCTGATGTTCCCGTGGGAACACGCCGCCGTCGGCTACATCCTCGTCTCTCTGTGGGCGCGGGTGACCGGCCGGCGACTCGACGGCTGGGCCGCGCTGGCGGTGCTGTTCGGAACGCAGTTCCCCGACCTCGTCGACAAGCCGCTGGCGTGGTCGTTCGGCATCCTCCCGAGCGGTATCTCTGCGGCGCACTCGATTCTCGTCTCCATTCCGTTCTCGATAGCCGTCGTGGCCGCCGCGCGGCGCTACGGGGCGACGACCGTCGGGGTCGCTTTCTCCCTCGGCTACCTCTCGCACATCCCCGCGGACCTGCTGTACAACGGCTTTTTCTTCGGGAACTACGGCGTGATTCGGGCGTTCCTCTGGCCGCTGTCCCACGGGAGCGAGTCGTCGATGGGCGGCTTCTTCGCCCAGACGTGGTTCTACCTGCGCCGTTTTGTCGTGTTCCTCCGCCGGCCCGGGGCGTGGATTCTGGTCGCGTTCGAACTCGCGTTGCTCGGGAGCGCCTTTCGACTCTGGCTCGGTGACGGCGCGCCCGGTGTGGAGCTTCTCAAGCGCTCTGTGACCGGAATCCGCCGCGGCGTTACGAAGTGACTGCGACCGGAATCCGGGCGGCAACCACTCCATAACAAAGCCCTCACCGAGACTGAATTTCGCTAAGGCAGGCAGACTCCCCGCCGACATGATATGAGATTCCAGATTTTCCAGTCGACCCGGCCGACCGCTGAGTCGACACAGACGGCCGACGGAGCGCGACCGACGCGAGGTGGACGCCGATGAGCGCCGAGGTGGGCGTCGAGTCCCACGTCGACGACGGCGTCACCATCGGCTACGGCGACGGCGACGACCCGGTCATCGGCGACCGGGCGCGAATCCGCGCCGGCACCATCGTCTACGACGACGTGACCATCGGCGACGACTTCGTCACCGGCCACAACGTCCTCGTCCGCGAGCACACGGCCATCGGCGACCAGGTCCTCCTCGGGACCGAGACGGTCGTCGACGGCACCACGACCATCGGGTCGCGCGTGAGCATCCAGACGAACGTCTACATCCCCACCAACACCCGCATCGGCGACGACGTGTTCGTCGGGCCGGGCGTGGTGATGACGAACGACCCCTATCCGGTCCGCACCGACGCGGAGCTGGTCGGTCCGATAATCGAGAACCACGCCTCAATCGGCGCGAACGCGACGCTCCTCCCCGGCGTGACGGTCGGCGAGGGCGCGTTCGTCGCCGCGGGCGCGCTCGTCGTGAACGACGTGCCGCCGCGCACCCTCGCCGTGGGCGTCCCCGCCGTCCACCGCGACCTGCCGGAACAACTGCGGGGAGAAAACAGGATACGACGATGAGTGCAGACCACATCCCCATCGCCGCGCCCCAACTCGGCGCGGCGGAACGAGACCGAATCGCGGCCGTCCTCGAAAGCGGCATGATAGCTGACGGCCCCGAGGTTCGGGGCTTCGAGCGGGAGTTCGCCGACTACTGCGGGGCCGACCACGGCGTCGCCACCTCGAACGGAACGACGGCGCTCCACGCCGCGCTCCACGCGCTCGGCGTCGGCCCCGGCGACCGCGTCCTGACGACGCCCTTCACGTTCATCGCGACGGCCAACGCCGTCGCTTTCGCGGGCGCGGAGGTGGACTTCGTCGACATCGACCCGCGGACGTACAACATCGACCCCGACGCGCTCGAAGCGCGACTCCGGGCCGGCGAACGGGTGGACGCCGTCATCGCGGTCCACCTCTACGGCCTCCCCGCCGATATGACGCGGCTCGCGGAACTCGCCGAGGAGTACGACTTCCTGGTCGTCGAGGACGCCGCGCAGGCCCACGGCGCGGAAGTCGAGGGACGGCGCGTCGGCTCCTTCGGCGACGCCGCGTGCTTCTCGTTTTACCCGACGAAGAACATGACCACGAGCGAGGGCGGCATGATTACGACCACCCGCGCCGACGTCGCCGAGCGCGCCGCCCGATTCGTGGACCACGGCCGCGTCTCCGGCTACGAACACGCCGAGGTCGGACACAACTTCCGCATGACGAGTCTCGCCGCGGCCATCGGCCGGGTCCAGCTCGAACGCCTCCCCGAGTTCACTCGCGCGAGACAGGCCAACGCCGCCGCGCTCACCGAGTACCTCGAAGGGTCACCGGTCACGACGCCCCACACGCCGCCGGACCGGACCCACGTCTTCCACCAGTACACCGTCGCCTGCGACGGTATCGAGCGCGACGCCCTCAAGTCGTACCTCGGCGCGAAGGGCATCGCCACGGGTGTCTACTACCCGAAGCCCGTCCACAAGCAACCCGCCTACGAACACCTCGCGGTGTCGGCCCCCGTCGCAGAGGAAGCCTCGGAACGGGTGCTTTCTCTCCCGGTCCACCCCGGACTCAGCGAGGCCGACGTGGAGCGCATCGGGACTGCGGTCGCCAACTACGTGGAGGTGGCGAGGTGAGCCGAGAACCCGCCGAACTCCGCGCCGACGGCGGCCGAGAGCGGCCGGTCCGAGCGGGCGTCATCGGCGTCGGGTCGATGGGGTCCAACCACGCGCGAGTCTACGCGGAGCTTCGCGGCGTCGAACTGGTCGGCGTCGCCGACGCGGACGCAGAACGCGCCGCCGAGGTCGCCGCCGACTTCGGCACCGACGCGTACGGAATCGAGGACCTGCTCGACCGCGTGGACGTGGTGACGGTCGCGGTGCCGACGCCCTACCACGCGTCGGTCGCCCGGCAGTGCATCGACGCCGGCGTCCACGCGCTCGTCGAGAAACCATTCGTCGACGACCTCGGCGTCGGCGCGGAGTTAGCCGCGCTCGCGGAGGACCGCGGCGTCGTGCTTCAGGTCGGCCACATCGAGCGGTTCAACCCGGCCGTCCGCGCCCTGCCCGACCTCCTCGACGGCGTCGAACCCATCGCAATCACCGCGAACCGGCTCGGGCCGCCGCTGAACCGCGAGATGGGCGACGGCGTCGTCATGGACCTCATGATTCACGACATCGACGTGGTGCTCTCGCTGGTCGACGCCGAGGTCGACCGCGTGGCCGCGACCGCCACGCCCGACGAGCAGTACGCGACGGCGCAGTTGACCTTCGAGAACGGCGTCATCGCCTCGCTCACGGCGAGCCGACTCACCCAGCAGAAGACGCGGACCCTCGACATCACCGCGCGCGACCGACTCA
Organism: Haloferax chudinovii; assembly: GCF_042663345.1. NCBI lineage: Archaea > Methanobacteriati > Methanobacteriota > Halobacteria > Halobacteriales > Haloferacaceae > Haloferax > Haloferax chudinovii. Next base: position 145,414 of record NZ_JBHTAB010000001.1, on the reverse strand, counting down.
TCCGGGTGGACTACCTGAACCAGTCGGTCCAGATTTTCCGCCAGTCGCGGCCGGACTACCTCCGGGACAACGGGGGCGTCCGCTACCGCCACGAGGTGGTCATGGAACAGCCGATGATTTCCACCGGCGAGCCGCTGAAACACGAGTTACAGGCGTTCGTCGACGCCGCCACCGACGGCGGCCCGGTCTTCGTCTCGCCGGCTGACGGCCTGCGCGCTATCGACCTCGCCCGACGCATCGAGACCGACGCCGAGTCGACGGTTCGGAGCGTCGAGACCGCGGAGAACGCGACGACCACGGAACCATCGGAGGGCCGGCAATGAGCCGCGAACGCCCCGGACTCTACGGCTCCGACCGCTCGCCAGACGAACAGAGGCGGGCCCTGCGCGCCGGCGAAGTCCCCGTCGCGGTGTACGGCCTCGGGAAGATGGGCCTCCCGCTGGCGGCCGTCTACGCCCGCGCGACGGGCAACGTCACCGGCGTCGACATCAGCGAGGACGTGGTCCGCGGCGTCAACGACGGCGAGTGCCACGTGGCGAAGGAACCGGGACTACCCGAGTTAGTCGCCGAGCAGACCGAACGCGGCGCGCTCCGGGCGACCACCGACAGCGTCGACGCGGCCGAGGGAGCCGCGATTCACGTCATCATCGTCCCGACCCCGCTGACCGACGACCGCGAACCCGACCTCGCGGCGTTCGAGGCCGTCCTCGACAGCATCGCGCGGGGCCTCGCGCCCGGCGACCTCGTCGTCGTCGAGTGCACCGTCCCGCCGGGGACGAGCACGGACCTCGTCGTCCCGTATCTCGCGGACCGAAGCGGTCTGTCGGCCGGCGAGTTCGGCGTGGCGTTCTGCCCCGAGCGGACCTCGTCGGGGCGGGCGCTCCGCGACATCACCGAGTCGCACCCGAAAATCGTCGGCGGCGTCGACGCCGAAAGCACCCGCGTCGCGGCGCTCGTCTACGGCGAGATTACCGCGAACGAGGTGATTCCCGTGGGCGACGCGACGACCGCCGAGGCCGTGAAGCTGTTCGAGGGCGTCTACCGCGACGTGAATATCGCGCTCGCGAACGAACTCGCGCGGCTCCGCGACGACCTCGGCATCGACGTGACCGAGGCCATCGACGCGGCCAACACCCAGCCGTACTGCGACATCCACGCGCCCGGGCCGGGCGTCGGCGGCCACTGCATCCCGTGGTATCCGTACTTCATCACGAGTCGAGTGGACGCCGAGACGCCCCTCCTCCTGACCGCCCGCGAGGTCAACGACAGCATGCCGGCGTTCACCGCCGACAAACTCCGCGACGAGCTGGCCGCGGCGGGCCGAGAGATTCGGGGGGCGACCGTCGCCGTCCTCGGCGTCACCTACCGCCCCGGCGTTGCCGAGACCCGCGCGACGCCCGCCGCGGGCGTTATCGACCGACTGAACGACCTCGGCGCGACCGTCCTCGCGGTCGACCCGATGCTCCCCGACGAGGTCGTCGCGTCCTTCGGCGCGACCCCCGTCTCGCTCGCCGACCTCCCGACCCGCGCGCTCGACGCGGCCGTGGTCGTCACGCCGCACGAGGAGTTCGACGGCATCGACTGGGCCGCCTTCGACGACCTCGTCGTCGTCGACGGCCGCGGCACCCTCGGCGACATCGGCCACCGCGTGTACGAAATCGGCGGCGGACCGCGGAGCGGGGCGTCCGAGACCGAATCGGAGCTGGAGGCCGAAGTTGCAGTCGAGGCCGACTCGGCGCACGGAGGGCCGGGCCGATGAGCCGTCTCAAAGTGCTCTCGGTCGTCGGCGCCCGCCCCCAGTTCATCAAGGCGTTCCCCGTCTCCGACGCGCTCAGACGCGACCACGACGAGGTGCTCGTCCACACCGGCCAGCACTACGACGAGTCGATGTCGGGCGTGTTCTTCGACGAACTCGACATCCCGGAGCCGGACTACAACCTCGGGGTCGGCTCGGGCGGCCACGCCGCCCAGACCGCCGAGATGATGACCCGGCTGGACGCCGTCGTCGCCGACGAGGCCCCGGACGTGGTGCTCGTCTACGGCGACACCAACTCCACGCTCGCGGCGGCGCTCGTGGCCGCGAAGCGCGACCCCGCACTGGCGCACGTCGAGGCCGGCCTGCGGAGCCACAACTGGGCGATGCCCGAAGAAGTCAACCGCGTGGTCACCGACCACTGTTCGGACCTGCTGTTCGCGCCCTCCGAGTCGGCCGCCGAGACGCTGGCGGCCGAGGGCATCCGCGACGGCGTCTCCGTGACCGGCGACGTGCAGTACGACGCGGTCCTCCGGGTTCGCGAGGCCGCCCGCGAGCGGTCGACGATACTCGGCGACCTCGACCTCCGAGACGGCGAGTACGTCCTCGCGACGGTCCACCGCGCCGCCAACACCGACGACCGCGACCGACTCGAAGGCATCGTAGAGGGGTTGGCGTCGTCGGAGCTCCCGGTCGTCTTCCCGGTCCACCCCCGGACCGAGGGGGCGCTCGAAGCCAGCGGCCTCTGGTCGCGGCTCGCCGACGCCGAGAACGTCGTCCTCGTGGAGCCGGTCGGCTACCTCGATTTCGTCCGCCTGCTCGACGGCGCGGAGCGCGTCGCCACCGACTCCGGCGGCGTCCAGAAGGAGGCGTTCTACCTCGATACCCGGTGTCTCACGCTCCGCGACGAGACCGAGTGGACCGAAACCGTCGATGCCGGCTGGAACGTCCTCGTCGGCGCGGACGCGACCGCGATTCGGGCGGCGCTGGCCGACGACGACCCGCTCCCGGAGAAGCCCTCGCTGTACGGCGACGGGAGCGCCGCCGAGCGAATCGTCGCCGCGCTCTCGGAGTACGAGGATGCGTGATTCGAGTACGCGCGATGCGAGCGTTCGCGAGGTGAGTCGCTCGTGACCCGCACGGAACCGAGCGAATCTGCCCCCGGCTTCGCCGTCTGTCTGACCCACGACGTGGACCGCCCGTACAAGACGTATCAGGGGCTGTACTACGCGGCGAAGTCGAATCCCGGCTACCACCTGCGGACGCTCCTCCGGCGGGAGAACCCCTACTGGCAGTTCGAGGATATCATGGCGCTCGAACGCGACCTCGGCGTCCGCTCGTCGTTCTACTTCCTCAACGAGCCGAGCCTCCTCGAAACGGGGTCGCTGTCGGACTGGCTCGAACCGAAGAACTGGGTCGAACACCTCGGCCGGTACGACCTCGACTCGGAGTCGGTCGCCACCGCCGTCCGCGACCTCGACGAGGGCGGCTGGGAGGTCGGCATCCACGGCTCGTTCCGGTCGTGCGACGACTTCGACCGCCTCCGGGCCGAAAAGCGAGAACTCGAAGCGGTGCTCGGCCACGAGGTCGTCGGCGGCCGACAGCACCACCTCAAACTCGGGCCGAACACGTGGCGCTACCACCGCGAACTCGGCTTGAAGTACGACGCCAGCCCCGGGTCGAGTTCGGAAAACGGCTTCCAACACGGCTACCGGCCGTTCAGACCCTTCGGCGACGACTTCGTCGTCTTCCCGCTGACGCTGATGGAGGTGTCGCTTCCCGACCCCGGGTCGGCGTTCGACGAGGCGTGGGCGGAGTGCGAGCGCCTCTTGGACGAGGCCGAGGCGAACGACGCCGTGATGACCGTGCTGTGGCACCCGCGGTATTTCAACGAAGACGAGTTCCCCGGCTACCGCCGGCTCTACCGCCGCATCGTCGAGCGGGCGCTCGACCGCGGCGCGTGGGTCGGTCCCGTCGCCGGCTACTACCGGACGTTCCTCGCCGAGCGCGATTCCGGCGAGGAATCGAGCGAGACGGAGACCGAAAGCGCGACCGCCGGCGGCGCGGGCCGCTCGCCGTCGCCGTAGAATCCGACGTCGTCGGTCGGTATCGGCCCCATAACAAAGCCACCAGCGGGCTTCCTCTCGGACAGCCAGTACCCTCAGAGAGGCCATTCTGTATCATGAACCCATCACCGAAGACACAGTATCAACGCGACGCCGGCACCGACACGGAGCGACTCCAACGGTACGTCGACGTGCTCGACGACGTGCTCGACTACGCCCGCGAACGCGACTACAAGGGCTGGGACTACGGCGACGGTATGAGTAGCAGGCTCCTGCTTTCGGTCCCCATCGACAACCGCTGGTTCAACCTCGCGGTCCAGGAGTTCATCAAGCGCTCGCCCGTCAACGTCCGCCCGTTGTTCCTCGTCGAACAACGCCGGAACTTCAAGGGCATCACGCTGTTCGCCATGGCGAACCGGACCCGCGCCCAGTTGGCCGAGTGGTTCGACGGCGACCGGCCGGCGGAGACGTACCGCGACGACGCGGTGGCGCTGACGGAGTGGCTCGTGGAGAACCAAGCCAAGGGTCACAGCGGCTTCGCCGGCAGTCACCGCCACGTCATCCAACACATCTCCGGTCGCAACGGCCCGCGGTCGGGGATTCCCCACTCGCCGAACATCGTCTCGACGTCCTACGGCGTCAAGGCGCTCCTCGCCGGCCGCGAGTTCGACCCGGACTACCCGGACATCGCCAAGACCGCCGTGGACGTGATGCTCGACGACCTCAACTACCGACCCAAGGACGACGGCGCGGTCATGGACTACTACCTCTCGCACCCGAAGGACAGCTACACGCTCAACGCGCTGGCCATCGGGGCGCGACTGTTCGTCGAACTGTACGACCACTTCGGCGACGAGGAACTGCTCGAACGCGCCGAGAAGGTGTACGACTTCGTCGCGTCGAAGCAGACCGACCGCGGCGGCTGGTACTACCGCGAGCCCGCGAGCGCCTCGCACCTCTCGATGGACAACCACCACAACGGCTTCATCGTCGAGTGCTTCCAGCGCTACGAGCAACTCGTCGGCAGTGGCCGATACGACGAGACGCTCGAACGCGGGCTCGACTTCTACGCCCGCGAGCTGTTCGACGAGGACGGCGCGCCGAACTTCGACGAGGAGCACCCCTACCCGCGTGACATCCACGCGACGGCCCAGGGCATCCTCGTGTTCACCTACGCCGGACAGTACGACCGCGCCGAACGCGCTATCGACTGGGCGCTCGCGAACATGTACGTCCCGTCGGAGGGTCGGTTCTACTTCCGCAAACACCGCCTGTACACCAAGCGCATGACGCTCATGCGGTGGTGTCAGGCGTGGATGGCCTACGCCATCGCCGAGTACGTGGCCACCAGAATCGCCGACGAACCGACCCACGGCTACGGCATCGACGCCGACGGTATCGAGCGCCTACGGGCGGCGGCAGAGACTCCCTGACGGCGGGCAGGCCGGCGCGAACGCTGGCTAGTCGCTTCATAACAAATCCCCGTCCTCCCGTCACAGTAGTCCGAGAATGTCTTTTCGAATGATACACGCAGACGCGGCCCGGCCGGACCGCGGGTCGATTTACGGGGCCGCCGCGTCAGCCGGTGAGTCGGCTGATTTCGGGGGGTTTGAACGGGGAGTTGGAGGTCGTCGAGTCGGGCGAGACAGTCGGGCCAGCCCCGAACCGTGTCGTCGAGGGCCGCGGACGAAGTACGAACACCTGACGTCTCCCAGCCCATGACCATCGAGATTACCGAGTTCGACCACCGGGACCGCGACGAGTGGGACACGTACGTCGAGCGGTCGAGTCAGGCCAGCCTCTTTCACCAGTACGAGGCGCTTCGGCTCCAGGCGAAGTACTCGAACTCGAAGCTCCACCTGCTGGTCGGCTACAAGACCGAGGAGCCGGTCGGCCTGTTCCCCGTCTTCGAGATTCGAAAGGGGCTGGTCAAGACGGCGTTCTCGCCGCCGCCGCACATCGGCGTCCCCTACCTCGGACCCGTGATGCTCGACGCCGGCAACATCAAGAGCCGCAAGTTCGAGCGCCGCCGCAACCAGTTCATCGACGGCTGTACCGAGTGGATAGGCGGACACATCGGTCCGAACTACACGCACGTCCGCGTCGGCGACTACTACACCGACATGCGGACGTTCCTCTGGGGAGGCTGTGACGTATCGCCGAAGTACACCTACAACGTCGACCTGACCCGCGGCGAGGACGACCTCCTCATGTCGTTCAGCCGGAGCGCCCGGCGGAACATCCGCGACGGTCGAAAGCTCGTCTCCGGCATCGAAGAGGGCGACCGCGACGATATCTGTTCGATTCTCACGCTGGTCAAAGACCGCTACGAGGAACAGGACCTGTCGTTCGACGTGCCGCCGCAGTTCGTCATGGACCTGTACGACTCGCTTCCGGCGGGGCAGGTCCGGCCCTACGTCTTCCGGTACGACGGGACGTTCGTGAGCGGGATTATCGTCCTCCAGTACGGGGACACGCTCTACCGCTGGCTCGGCGGCGTCCGACCCCAGCGGGACTTCGGCATCGACGTCAACGACCTGCTGGACTGGCGTATCATGCGCGACGGGATGGACGACGGGATGCGCCGCTACGACCTCGTCGGCGCGAACAACCGCCGGCTCAACCGCTACAAGAGCAAGTACAACCCCGAACTCGTCACGTTCTACCAGATCGAACACGGCGCGCTCCCGGTCAGAACCATCGCGCACCTGTACAAGAGCCGCCTCGGCCCCGGCATCGAGATGCTGTCCCGGGGAAACGGGAACGAGGCGAGCTTCCCGTCGCGGCTCGTCTCGGGGTTCCTCCACCGATGACGACGCGCTCGACGTACCGACCGACGACCACCCAACCACACGACCACGACACATGTCACAACTCCGTATCGAACCCCTGAGCCTCGACGAGTGGGGAGCCGCGCTCCCCTCGTCTGGCACCGAAGTCTTCCACACCCCCGCAGTGCTCGCCGCCATCGACGAGCACTTCGACGGTGAAATGCACCTGTTCGGCGTCTTCAAGGGCCAAGAGCCGGTCGCGCTGTTCCCGACGTTCGTCCGCCGGAACCCCCTCGGGCGGGTCGTCGTCTCGCCGCCGCCGTCGATGGCGATTCCCTACATCGGGCCGGTAATGATGCCGAACAGCCCGAAACAGAGCGCCTACGAGTCGGTGAACCGCGAGTTCGCCGACCTCGTGGTCGAGGAACTCGGCATCCGCTCGAACCGGACGTTCGTCCGCCTGCTCTGTTCGCCGGCGTATCTCGACCCCCGCCCGTTCGAGTGGACCGGTTTCGCGGTCAAGCCCTCGTTCACCTACCGGCTCGACCTCGGCGGGCGCTCGCTCGACGAGATACAGGCCCAGTTCAGTAGCAGTCTCCGCCGCGAGATTCGGCAGGCGCGCGAACTCGACATCACCATCGCGGACGAGGGACTCGACGGTGCTCGCGTCGTCTACGACGACGTGGTCTCGCGGTACGACGAGCAGGACGAACCGTTCGGGATGCCGTGGGAGTTCGTCGAGTCGCTGGTCGAGAACCTCGGCGACCGGTGTCGGGTGTACGTCGCCCGCGGCCCCGACGGCGAGTACCTCAGCGGGATGATCGTTCCCTTCTCCGACGAGGTGGGCTACTTCTGGCTCGGCGGCGCGCGCGGGGAGTACGACGGCGTCAGCATCAACAGCCTGCTTCACTGGACCATCATCGAGGACATCGTCGAGGACGAAGCGCTCGCGTCGGTCACGGAGTACGACCTCGTCGGCGCGAACACGGAGCGGCTCTGCAACTACAAATCCAAGTTCGGCGGCGAGCTCGTCCCGTACTACGTCGTCGAGTCGACCGGCGTCGGGATGAACCTCGCAAAACGGACCTACCAACTCCTGAACAAGGGGTCAGAGCGAATCGCCACGAAGTAAGCGGAACGCGAACGCGGACGCGCAGGTGCCGCGCCGAACGACCGCAGTCACGTCATCTGCTGAGTTTGGATGACGTGCCAGATGTTCTCGGCGTCGTCAGTGATGCCGTACACCCGCCCTTTTCGGCGCTGTTCCGGGACGAGGAGTTCCACGAGCGAGCGGTCTCTGAGCTCCTGCAACGCCCGCGAGACGTGGGCGACCGCGCTCTCCGAATCGGTGGCGATCTGCGTCGGCGTCGCCGGGCCCTCGGAGAGCCGCTCAAGCACGGAGATGCGGTAACGGGAGCTGATGACGAATCCCACGTCGTCCCACGGCACGTCGTCGCCCCCGTCGACGGAGCTCACGCAACGCCCACCTCGCCTGTGGAGACGGGTCGGAAAGCAATCGAGTCGGAGCGTTCTTTCGGGGCCGTTCGGCGGGGAAGAGAGACGGCGGCCCGGTGGCGGCGGTCCGTATCGCTCGCGGCGGTCGCGGCGGTCGGCGACGGGAAGACCACCGACAGTGGCGGAAACGTATCTTCCGAAAACAGGCGCATTAACGGAAGATTAACCGCGATGTCGGCGGGGGCCCGGCGTGCCGGCCGCATCGGTTCGATGCGCATTCGTTCGTTAGTACGAACTTAATTACATAAAGTCATCGTTTGAATTATATTCACGTGTTCGTGAGAGTCTGGGATATTTGAACGTCTCGTTGACAGGAGTTCGGTCGGTGCCGACTCGCGAGAGCGACGACGAGGCTCATATCCGTCTCGCTCGTATCGGCTGGTATGGCACGGAATCGAACGCTCGGACGACTCGGCATCGTGGGTGCCGGCGGCGCACTCGCCGTCGGCGTTCTCCTCGCCGCAATCCGGGCGCGAACCGACGATACGGCCGCCCGACTGCTGGATACGCTCCGGCGGGAGCGCGTCGAATCGACCTCGGACGTCGGCGGGGCGGGGACTGACACACCGGATACCACCGACCTTCCCGCTCCAGTTCGGCGGTATCTCGACCGCGTGCTTCCCGACGAGCCCCCGCTCGTTCGGTCGGTTCGGCTCCGCCAGACGGGCGAGTTCAGACTCGGGGACGCGGACTCACCGTGGAAACCGATGACGGCGACCCAGCACTACACGGTTGACCCGCCGGGGTTCGTCTGGGACGCCCGAGTCGACCTCGTGCCGTGCCTATCGGTTCGAGTTGCCGACGCGTTCGTCGGTGGCGCGGGGACGCTCGAAGCGACGCTCCTCTCGGTGGTCACCGTCGCGGACGCCCCGCGGTCGCCCGAGTTGGACGAGGGCGAACTCTCCCGATACCTCGCCGAGATGGTCTGGTTTCCGACCGCGTTTCTCCCCGGCCACGGCGTCAGTTGGGAGCCGAGAGACGACCGCTCGGCCCGCGCGACGCTCTCCCACCGCGGGTCGACCGCGACCGTCGTGTTCCACTTCGACGAGACCGGCGAGATAACGCGGGTCACCGCGGACCGGTGGCGCGAGACGGGCCACGGCGAGTACGAGCGGCGTCCGTGGACGGGACGGTTCCACGACTACCGCGAAGTGAACGGGTTTCGCGTCCCCACGGCGGCCGAAGTGGCGTGGACCCTCCCGACGGGCGACCTGCCGTACTGGCGGGCGACCATCGACGACGTGGCGTACGACCCGCTTGCGACGGCGGGACAGGGGTCGGCGACGTCGTCAGCTCCGAATTCGGAATAGCTACGGCGACCGGCGGAGATTCACGACTCGATGACCGACTCCCCGTCTCCGCTTCGAATCCTCCTCACCAACGACGACGGCATCGACGCGCCCGGCATCGCCGCCATGCGCGAGGAGCTCACCGCCGTCGGCGACGTGACCGTCGTCGCGCCCGCCGAGAACCAAAGCGGCGTCGGCCGCGCCCGCAACGAACACGCGGTCCGCCGCGACCACCCGTGGGGGTACGCCCTCGAAGGAACCCCCGCGGACTGCGTCGCCTACGGTCTTCGCGGCCTCGACGCCGACTTCGATATCGTCGTCTCAGGTATCAACGACGGCCCGAACGCGGGCAACTACGTCGTCGGCCGGTCGGGCACCGTCGGCGCGGGCGTCGAGGCCGCGTTCCTCGGGACGCCCGCCATCGCCGTCTCCAGCTACCACGCGCGGGACTTCTTCTGCCACCCGCCCGAGGAGTACGACTTCTCTCGCCCCGCGCGGGTCGCCCGCGACCTGACCGAGCGCGTCTTCGGCACCGACGTGTTCGACGAGGTCGACCTCTTGAACGTCAACGCCCCGGCGGACGTGCCGAGCCCCCGGATGCGCGTGACCCGCCCCTTCGCGGACTACGACCAGCAGGTCGACCACCACGCCGACGCCGGCGCGCTCCCGGACGGCGACCGCGAACACGACCTCGACGACGGCGAGGTCTACGTCCGCCTGCAGGACATTTCGTGGCCGGACGCCGTCGGCTTCGAGAACCCGTTCCCACTCGACGACGAACACCGCGACCGCTATCCGGTCGGGAGCGACCGCCGCGCGATGGTCGACGGCGAGGTGAGCGTCTCGCCCCTCGCGGTCCACCACGGCAACGCGACGGACCCGCGGCTGGCGAGCATCGTCGAGAGCCTCTCCGAGCAGGTGGAGTAGCGCGGAGCCAGACAGAAGAGACCGCGTTACGACCGCGCCAACTTCCCGGTCTGCGAGAGGTACGCGGCGAGGTCCGACGTGGTGATCATCCCGATGACGCCTTCCTCCTCGTCGACGACGGGCATATGGTGGAAGCCGTGTTCGGTCATCGACTCCGCGACGGCGACGATGGAGTCCTGTGCGCCCGCAGTAATCACGTCGGTGGTCATGTACCGCTCGACGGTCGTCTGCGCTTTCGGCTGGCTCTTCGCGACGATGTCGACGAAGTCGGTCGTCGTCAAGATACCTTCGAGTCGGTTGTCCTCGTCGACGACGACAACCGAGCTGATGTTGTTGTCCAGTATCAACTGCGCCGCGTCTTCGACGAGCGTGTCTGGGGTGACCGTGTGGAGGGCCGTGGACATGAGCCTCGCGACGAATACGTCTTCCATAGTAATTGCTGACAGACGGGGCGGTTAAATGTTGGCTTCGGCTACAGTTTGGTCGGAAAACCCACGGACGCGTCCGGGACTCGCTCGTCGGAGCGCCGGTGTGAGTTCGCGGTCGTCGACGGGTGCGGGCTCCGGCCGCGACCGCGACGTCGCGGGGCTTAATTCCCCGGCGACGTAACCGGGGGTATGGGAAGCACACAAACTGCGACGTTCGGCGGCGGCTGTTTCTGGTGCGTCGAAGCCGCGTTCAAGGAGCTCGGCGGTATCAGCGAGGTCACGTCGGGCTACACCGGTGGCGAGACGGCGGACCCGACCTACGAGCAGGTCTGTTCGGGGGACACCGGCCACGCCGAAGTCGTGCAGGTCGAGTACGACCCCGCAGTCGTCGGCTACGACGAACTGCTCGACGTGTTCTTCGCGGTCCACGACCCGACGCAACGCAACCGACAGGGACCTGACGTGGGGACGCAGTACCGCTCTATCGTCCTGTTCCACGACGACGAACAGAGACGGCAGGCGTCGGCTTACATCGAGGCGCTCGACGAGGAGTACGACGACGACGTCGTCACGGAGTTGGTCCCGCTGGAGACGTTTTACGAGGCCGAGGAGTACCACCAGGACTACTTCGAAAAGAACCCCAACGACGCGTACTGCCAGTTCCACGCGAGCCCGAAAGTCGAGAAGGTCCGCGAGAAGTTCGCCGACAAACTCGCCAACTGAGCCGGGCGCGGCGGCCGCGTGTACACCACGATGTCCGCAGTATCTGCCGTCGAGCGACGCTGAATAATCGTTTTTCTCGGATTACGGTCGAGCCGATCGGAATCCGGGAAGTTCGAACAGCCGAGACGGTGCGAACGTCGCGAACGGCCGAAACCGCGCAGAGAGCGCGGACAGCCAGAGCAGTTGAGACGGCCCGGACATCGAGGACAGTCGAAACTGCCGACGCGGTTTGCACTGCCGACGAATCGCTAACTGTTCGTGCGTTGTGAAAGTTATAAAGTTTGTAAGATTTTCACAATTTGTGGAAATTATAGAGTTTGAGCGATGTATGGGCCCCGTGGGATTCGCGCACTCCGTGCGATTTGGGCACTCCGTGAGATTCGTGCACCGTGAGAGATGTGAGGAATGCGAGCACCGCTCCAAAGTCGAGCAGTTCGGTCGCTCGAAATCGCTCCAGAACGCCCGAAACACGGCCGAATCGACATAGAACTGTTCCGAACAGATTACGATTTGTACAAATTTCAAAAATTGTATAAAGTGCAGAGAGTGCAGAATGTAGACACAGCGCCGACGGTTCAAAAGTCGTGGATAAAATTATGTGGCACGGTGCGGAAGGTCCGTTCGAGCCCTCAAATGTCCGCACAACTCGCAATTCCGACGAAGTTCGCACCACTCAGACGGGGGGTACAGCGTAGACAGTGTACAATTTGTAGAAATTTCTCTTCGGAGGAAGACCGATAGATGCCGCGAGCCGTGAGCGTCTCGCTCCAGAAAGGGGGCGTCGGAAAGACGACGGTTGCCATCAACCTCGCGGACGCGCTCGCCGCGCGGGGTAATGACGTGCTACTCGTCGACCTCGACCAGCAGGGGAACGCGACCGAGGGCGTCGGACTGAAAGACGCCTACGAGTCGGCCGAGCCGAACATCGGCGACGTGCTGACCGACGACGACCCAATCGACGTGCACGAGGTGATACGCGACCGCGAGAGCTTCGACGTGCTTCCCTCGCACGTCGACCTCGACGACATCGAAGACCGCGTTCGGAACTCGACGTTCGGCGTGCTCTGGGTCCGCCGCCGAATCGTCGACCCGCTTCTCGGCGACGGCTACGACTACATCGTCATCGACTCGCCGCCGAGCCTCGGGCCGCTGTCCGACGCGGCGCTCATCGGAACCGGGAACGTCGTCGTCCCGCTCCTCATGAGCGAACCGAGCGTGAGCGGCTTCGAGCGGATGTTCGAACAGCAGATCGGGCCGATTCGCCGCGAGGTCGACCTCGACATCCTCGCAATCGTCCCGAACGACCTGACGGGGAACAACGAGGAAAAACGCATCATCCGCAACCTCGAAGACTCCCCCTTCGAGCGGTTCATCCCGCCGTTCGCCCACTCGGACCTGTTCGACGACCCCGACTCGAAGGGCCCGGGAATCAGACACCGAATCGCGTTCAGTCGCGCCTGGCGCGACGGGAAGACACTCCGTGAGTACGACCCCTCGAACGACATGTTGGACCGACTCGACCAGCTCGCGGAAATCGTCGAGCGCGGAGGGACGAACGATGCCTAAGGAGAACCGATTCGCCGGCCTCGGCGAGGCGATGGAATCGGAGTCAGAGGCCGACGACGAGGAGACCCCAGACGAAGCCGCTTCCGACGCGTCCGAGAACTCGGATTCCGAACCGGCGGTCGAGTCCGAGACTGCGGACGAATCCGAGTCGGAAGACGCGAGCGAGGAGTCGGATGGCGGCGACGAGAAGCAGAAAGGTGACGGCGAAAGTAACGAAGGCGAGGAGCCAGACGAGAGCGACGAACTAGACGAAAACGAGAAACTCGATGACGCCAAGGAAGCGGCCGAGTCAGACACAGGAGAAGAGAGCGCGGAAAGCGTCGACGACACGGAACAAGCGACAAAAGCGAAGGGCGGCCCGGCGTTCGAGTTCGAGGCGACGACCGCCAAGAGCATCTACGTCCGAACCGCGACGCTCGACCGACTGGACGACGCCGAGTTCGAAGTCGAGTCGCTCCTCCGCCGGAAACACGACGTGCGCGACCTGACCGGCCGCGAGTTCCACGACGCACTCGTCCGCGTCGCCGCCGAATACCCCGAAGAAATCGCCGACGCCGTCCTCGAAGCCCGCGACGAGTGACGCGCGGCGGGCCAGTGAGCGAGACGAGGAGACGGGGCAACGATTTCGCGCGCGAAGAGCGTGAGGACGGAACGCCGAGGAAACTGTTCGAACACCCGAAGAACAGCGGACGACGTGGTGTTCCAGACGGAGGGTTCCGTCCGAGTATCGGGACAGTCGGTGACAGCGGGTTCGAAGTCGAGACGGACGACGACCGAACACCGTGGCGTCCGCTGTTGTCGCAAACGCGATTTGACGGGTAGATTACGCACGTCGAAAGGCGCGACACCGAACACCAGTATGTCCGCTGTTATCCCAATAGAAGCCGCGAAGAGAGGCGCTATCGCCGAAATAAAACGTCGTAGACGGATTGGTACACCACAATGTCCGCGGTTCTAGTAAGCGGCGAAAATAGCCGATTACCGCGGACATGGTGGTGTTCAAAGCGGTTGGAAACCGGTCTCGAAGAGTACTCGGCGCGTCCGGCAAACGCTCGTTTCGAGACGCGCGTTTCGAGAGGTAGTCAATTGGTAGTCAGTTCCGCGTGGAACAGGCAGTATCGCAACGCGGGAGAGAACCGTTTCGTCAGTCCGTAACGCGCGGAAGAGAATCGCTTCGGCTATCGGACGCGAAACCAACACCACGATGTCCGCAGTAATCGCAATCGATGTCGCCTACTGCTCGATGAAGTCGTCGAGCGTGCTCGTCTTCTCTCCGTCGAGGAAGGGTTCGACCGTCTCGTGGACGCCCACGAGTTCGATGGTATCGCGCATGGCCGAGACGATGAGTCCGACGTCCATGTCGAGGGCGTACTCGCGGTACGTCCCGCCGCGTCGGCCCTCGTTTCGCTCGGTGACCGAGACGATACCGAGCATCGCGAGTTCGCTGAGGTGGTCGCGCATCCGTCGCGGGACGAGCGGATCGCGGTTGGCGAGTTCGGTAAATCGGGTGTAGCGGGGGCGAACGTCGCGGGAGCGAATCGGCGTCTCGTCTTCGAGTTCGAGCGTCAAAAGCGAGTAGAGGACGAGGTGACCGTGTTCGGTCAGGCCGTTGATGCCCTCTTTGATGCGGCCGCGTTCGAGGGCGCGCCGACCGCGCTTGACGTGTTCTTCCTCGATGCGGTCGGTGTCGTCGTCGCGGGCCAAATCACCGGCTTTCATCAACAGGTCGATGGACTGGCGGGCGTCACCGGCGTCTTTCGCGCCGTAGGCGGCACAGAGCGGAATCACCTCGTCGGCGAGCACGCCCTCGCGGAACGCCACTTTGGCGCGCTGTTCGAGGATGGCGCGGAGGTTCTTCGCGTTGTACGCGGGGAAGTGAATCTCCTGTTCGCACAGGGAGCTTTTGACCTTCGGCGAGAGGTCGTCCCGGAACGAGAAATCGTTGGAGATGCCGATGAGGCCGACTTTCGCCGCGTCGAGGTTCCCGTTGGCCCGCGCTCGCGGGAGTTGATAGAGGATGCTGTCGTCGTTGACGTGGTCGATCTCGTCGAGGACGATGATTATCGTCCCGCCGCAGTCGTCGAGTTCCTGCCAGAGCATCTCGTAGACGGAGCCGAGCGGGTAGCCCGTCGTGCTTATCTGGTTCGACTCCGACCGGAACTCGTTGACGAGTCGAGTGGCGATCTGATACGAACTCGTGAGTCCGTCGCAGTTCAGGAAGACGACGGTGAGGTGGATGTCGTCGTAGTGGCTCGCGTCCTCGCGGAGGTGACCGAGAAGGTACCGCGATGCGGCGGTCTTGCCAACACCGGTCTTCCCGTAGAGGAAAATATTGTTGGGCTGTTCGCCGTTGATCACAGGTTGGAGTGCGGCCTGAAAAGTGCGGAGCTCCTCGTCGCGCCCCACGAGTTCCTCGGGCTGGTAGTCCTCCCGGAGGGCGTCCCTGTCCCGATAAATCTCGGTGTCCCGCTCGAATAGGGGCATAGTACCACGGTTCGACCACTTTATTGATAAAACCACCGCGTCCGCAGTGTCCGCTGTTCTCGTCCTTTATATAGATTGGCGGGGACACACCCCCTCCACTTTGTCCGCCGTTCTGGTAGCCAAAGGTAACAAGTGGTTCAACTGGACGGGACCGCTTGTCTTGAAATAGAAAAAGATTTATTATGCTATAATTAAAATTCACTCCGTAGTACAAACAATTATAGTAGTTGTATGTGGACTGTTTGAGGACGGTTCTTTTAGTCCACTTCTTTAGGACTCTAAACTAACCCGACTGGTTGGAAACCGACGGTAGAGAACCCGCTCACGACGACGGGGGGTACCGTTTCTCACCGAGAACAGCGGACAAAGTGGTGTGAGTGTCCCCCGCCTCACACCGTCTCGTCCCCTCGTTCACACTCACCGAGAACAGCGGACAACATGGTGTCTGTGTCAACACTCACCGGACACTTCCGACCGCTCGTTGACACGGGTCGTCACACAACTGCGTGGTTAGTCTCAGCCGGCCGAGTCAACCCGACTTCTTCGCTCGTCCTCGACTACCGACGGAATCTGTTCTCCGTGACTCTGCGAAGCTCTGTGAATCGGTGAACGCGTCTTTTCAGGGGCTGAGACGACGAATAACTGCGGACAAAGTGGTGTTGTAGGGGAATCATCGAGATCCTCGTCGCGCCCGCCCGCTTTCAGCGACAGGCCCAGCGACGGCCCAGCAACGACCCAGCGACATGTGTCTGTGTGCGGGTTGTACCCACGAGCTATCCCTCTTACCGGCCAATCTGTCGAGAAACATCGGACAACAGGGTGTTCGAAACTCCAGCCAGTCTGTTTCAACGTCGTGACATTTGGTATCACGAGTATCCGATAAGTTATCCGTCTCCGTCCCTGAGTAAGACCGTGAGTGAAAATCAAGGGCGTCGGAACCTTCGAATGCCCAACGACAACGAGCTGTTCGCAGTCGTCACAGAGCACAACGGTGGCAATCACGTCCGAATCCGCTGTGAAGACGGAAAGAACCGCATGGGTCGCATCCCCGGCCGCATGAAGTACCGCACGTGGATCAACGAGGGCGACGTCGTGCTCGTCGAACCGTGGGACTGGCAGGACGAGAAAGCCAACATCGAATGGCGTTACACCGGCGAGGACGCGGACCAGCTTCGGCGCGAAGGCCACATCCAGTAATCATTTTCTCCGAACGGAGAGTTTATCTCACCTGACGCACCAGCCGCGGCGCTACGGTCGGCTCGAAGTAGCTTTGCGGCAGTTTCACCGTTTTCTCTAGCGATGGGAACTTCGTACCGACGGTGAAGAACAGCGGACAAAGTGGTGTTGTTCTCGTCGCGGTCGACGGTGGAGGTCGGGTGTCCGTCTTGATACCGCTCCTGTCTCGGAAGTAGGGCTGGATGCCGCTCCTATCTCGGAATACGGCTGAATACCGCTCGTGTCTCACTCGAACACGTCGACGAACCGCGGCGCGGAGAGTGTTTGCAGGTCGTCCGGCGTGAGTCGGAACACCGCCTCGGGCGTCCCCGCGGCGGCCCAAATCCGGTCGAACGACTCGAACGTCGGGTCCGCGAGGACGGGGCAGTCCGTCGCGTGGCAGGTCGGCGGCACGCCGCCGATGCTCCAGCCGGTCGCCTCTTTCACTTCGGCGGGGTTGGCGCTTCGAACCGCCCCCTGTTCGACGCCGAACTCGGAGCCGAGCGAGCCCTCGTCGACGCGGTTCGCACCGCTCGTGAGGACGACGACCGTCTCGTCGCCCACGCGCATCACGATGCTCTTGACGATTTGGGCGACGTCACAGCCGACAGCCGCCGCCGCGTCGTCGGCCGTCTTAGTTCCCTCGGGGAACTCCTCGATAGTCGCTTCAAATCCGTGAGAATCGCGTACTCGGTCGGCGAACTCGCGTGCCGTGGGATGCATGGCCAGGGATTCCGCTCCGTCGGATATGAACGTTCGCCGACGAGGCAGATACTGCGACCTCTGCCGACGCTCGCCCGCCGCGGTAGACTGGTGGAAACTACCACTCCCCGTTGAGTCCGTCGCGAAGGGCCGCCACGTCCGACTCGTCGTTGAAGTTGTGGAACGACGCGCGGACCGCCGTCGGCTCGGGGAGCGTCCGGACGACCACGCCGGCCGACTTGAGGCGCTCGACGGTTCCCTCGGGGTCGGAGACCTCGAACGAGACGAGTCCCGATTCGGGGTCGTGCGGGCTCAACAGCCGGCCCTCGGGGACGGTTTCGATAAACTGGCTCGCGAGGTCGCGACTGTGTTCTTCGGTCCGGTCGAGGCCGACGCGGTCGGCGACGTCGATAGCCTCCCGGAGCGCGACGTGCGGCGCGGGGTTGGTGGTTCCGACCTCGAAGCGCTTGGCTCCCGGCGCGAAGTCGAGGCCGTCGGCGTTCGGCTCCGTGACGCCGCGGTAGCCGACGGCGTGCGGTTCGATGTCTTCTGCGACCTCGCGTCGGACGTAGAGGAAGCCCGCGCCCCACGGCCCGAGTAGCCATTTGTGACCCGCACCGGCGACTACGTCCGCGCCCCAGTCTTCCACATCGACGGGGTACTGGCCGAACGACTGGACCGCGTCGACCACCGACAGCGCGCCGGCGTCGCGGGCGATATCGGCGAGTTCGGCCACGGGGAGTCGCGTCCCGTAGTTCCACGTCAGGGCGCTGAAACAGACGAGTTTGGCGTCGGCGACGGCCTCGGCGTACTGGTCCATATCGAGTCGCCCCGCCTCGCTCTCGACGACGCGGACCTCGACGCCCTCGCGTTCGAGTCGCCGCCACGGGAGGATGCCCGCCGGGTGTTCGAGGTCGGTTCGAACGACCACGTCGCCCGCCTCCCAGTCGAGCGCGGTGGCGATGCGGTTGATGCCGTCGGTGGTGCTCTGGGTCAGCGCCACCTCTTCGGTCTCGGCACCGACGAACGCGGCCACGTCCTCGCGGACGGCCTCGTAGGCGTCGAACGCGGTCGGATACGGACCGTCGTCGCCCGGTGACTCGTACTCGTGGTATTCGAGGAAGTCGGTCGCGCGCTCCACGATGGGGCGCGGACTCGGGCCGTGTGCGCCGGTGTTGAGATACGTGACGTCGTCGAGGGCCGGAATCGTCGTTCGGAGTTCGTCGGGTGTCATGGTGAATTATCGGGTCGCATAGCGTGAATCGTCGGGCATAGTGCGAATCGTCAGGCCTTATCGTGGGTCGGTTTTCGGGTCTTACCGTGCGTCGGGTCTTATCGTGCGTCGTTCTCTCGTCGTTCGCGCCGTGAAGGAGTCGTATCTGCTGGTGATGCGCCCGTCGAATCAAACGTTCTGGTACCACTATCGAATTGCCGCAACAGCTCGTCGGGGAGGCGGGCGTACACCTCGGCGTTACCGACGAGCGCCCCGACCGTGGTGAACTCGTCGACCGCGTGGGCCGTCTCGGTCCCGAGACCGAACTCGACGGTCGGAACGCCGGCGTTTCGCATCCGTTTCGCGTCGCCGCCGCCGGTCGCGCTTCGGCGGTACACGCGCCCGCCGGTGACGCCCTCAGCGACCGAGACCACCGCGTTCGCCAGCGGGCCGCGAGGGTCCTCGAACGTCCCGACCGACCAGTCCGCGTCCGAAATCTCGACGCCGTCGTGACCGGCGACGACCTCCCGAACACTGTCGAGCACCGCCGCCGTCTCGACCCCCGCCGTCACGCGAATATCGAGGTTCGCCCGCGCCGCGGCGGGGACGACGTTCACCCGGTCGCCGCCCGAGAGGACGCCCAGATTCACCGACGGCCGTTCGAACAGCGTCCGCGCCGCGTCCTCGCCGAACCGCGGCGCGTAGTACTCGACGGAGTCGTCGACGAGCGCCCGCACCGCGGGGTCGACGTCGAACCGGACCTCGCTGAGGGTCGACTCGATGTCGCTCACGGCGCGGTAGAGCCGGTGAATCGCGTTCTCGCCGAGCATCGGCCGGGAGCCGTGGGCGGCGGTCCCCGTCGCTTCGAGTTCCAGCCAGATGCTCCCTCGGTCGGCGACGGTCACCGAGTGGCGGTCGCTCTCGCAGGTCGTCTCGCCGATGACGCAGGCGTCCGCGCCGAGCCCGCGCCGGTCGAGAAGCGTCGGCAGTCCCGCGCTCCCGGCGACTTCCTCGTCACTCACGAACGCGAACGCGAGGTTCGTCGCCGGCACCGTGTCGGTTTCGACGTACGCCGTCGCCACCGCGAGCATCGCGGCGATTGCTCCTTTCATGTCGGTCGCGCCGCGTCCGTAGAGCCGGTCGCCCTCCCGCTCGCCGAGCGGCTCGCGCGTCCACTCGGAAGCCTCGAACGGGACCGTATCGAGGTGCCCCAACAGGACGAGCGTCCGGTCTGTCGCACCGGGGAGCGTCGCCACGAGGTTCGGCTTCGTCGGGTCCGAGGCGACGCGCTCGGTGTCGATACCGAGGTCTGCAAAGAACGATTCCAGCCACGACGCGAGTTCCCGCGTGTCTCCCGGTGGGTTCTGCGTGTCGCGGCCGACGAGCGCCGCCGCGAGGTCGACGACGTCCTCGCGGTGCTCGCGGAGGTAGGTGACGGCGCGTGGGTCGCTGGACATGGACTCTCTGTCCGACTCTACGTACTGACGACGAATAAGTTTGTGCTAAAATTACAATACTACTGCGAGGGATACGGATGCCTCTGTGGGACAGGTCCGCAAGAAATCGTTAGTCCGAATGGGGCTCGGTGGGGGTCGGTTTCGCTTCGGCCATCCGGCTTAGGCGTTGTAGGTCCACCGCTGGAGGGTCGCGGAGTTGGAACCGGATTCGGAGGTCCAGACGACGCGGACGGTATCGCCGCTGGCAAAGCCGTCTTCATCAGTGTCCTGCACGACGACGGATTCACCTGCGCTGATGGTGTCAGAACCGAGGGTCGACCATTTGTTTCCGTCGCCAGCATCGGTGACGTTGACATCACCAGCGATGGTGACTAAGTCGCCGTCAATCTGTGACCCACTTTCGTGCGTGATGGTCAGTTCCGTCCCGTCGTAGTTGAAGCTGAAACTCGCCTGCGGGGCGGTGTCGCCGACTTGGTCGCCGAGACCGAGGACGAAGGTACCGATGACGGCCGCGAGGATGACGGTAATCGCGACCATGAGGATGACGCCGATGACCGGCGAGACTGCACGAGACTCCGTGAACATTGTCTTGATTTGCATAGCTGTGTTTCTCCTAGGTCTGCCGGACGAGGGGGGACCGTCGGAAAAATTCGACTCGGTCCTCGAACGCCTGCGTTCTAACCTAACAGATAGTCTGACGTTCTCAGAAGGTATAAACTAGTACTGAGAAGGTGTTTCACGTCTCATGCGTGATTCGTACCAGAATCGGATGGTGCTGTCGCTCACGGAGTGACGTTCGAAAAAATCAAGGTTCGGTTGGCTGTGCCGCCGCGGACCGTTCAGCGCGTGTACGTCTGCAGGGTCGCGGAGTTGGAGCCGGATTCGGAGGTCCAGACGAGGCGCACTTCGTCGCCGTCGTCAAGGGTTTCAGTGCCATCGAGGTCGACAACGATGGTCTCACCGGCGTTCATGTTGTCGTCCGAGCCATCATTCTTCGACACGACTGGCGTCGATAAGTCCGACGGGATGACGATGCTCAGCTGGTCGCTGGCGATGGAATCACCGCTTTCGTGCGTAATCGTGATTTCCTGTGCACCGTCGTAGTCGAAGCTGAAACTCGCCTGCGGGGCGGTGTCGCCGACCTGGTCGCCGAGACCGAGGACGAAGGTACCGATGACGGCCGCGAGGATGACGGTAATCGCGACCATGAGGATGACGCCGATGACCGGCGAGACTGCGCGTGATTCGCTAAGGAATTTCTTGATATCCATTGTTTTACCCAGGACCGGCCTCAGACCCACCTCGTGCCCACTTGCACGGGACCGCGAGCGGCCACATGTTCCGGCTCCTGTTGGCCTTCCGTATGTTCCGGATATATTTAATTTCGCAGTGGCTTACCGGTCTATTAGAGGGGTTAGGACGCTCCTAACGCCTGAATTCGAGATTTAAGCCGTTCCATCCCACCTGCGTACCATCGGGGGTGCGACCGGTGGCGAACTGGCCCGTTGGCGCCCGATACCCCCAATCGGACTCTCTCGCCCGCGCGACACGCCGGTTCGAACCGTCACGCCTCGGGTTTCTGCGGACACGGTGGTGTGGGGTCGGACGGGTCGTCGGCCGCGGCGCGCGCCGCTCACGCGCGTTTCACACACGCCGCTCACGGAGTTGGGGCCCTCGAACCGGCCACAGAGTCGTCTGCGCCCTTACTGCGAGGCGTTCCAGAACTGCGGCGTCGACTCGAAATCTATCTTCGCGTCGGAGGGCGCGCGCTCGTAGAGCGCGTCGTGGACGGCCTCGTAGGCCGCTCGCGGGCCCTCCTGTGCGAGTTTCGGGTGGTCGCGCGTGTCGAAGACGACGCGCCACGTCCCGTTCGAGAGGTGGAGGCCGAGGATGTACTTCCCGCGGACGTTCACGACCAGTTGGTAGGCGTGCTGAACCGTCTCGCCGTCGCGTTCGAGGTTGTAGCCGCGGACGGCGACGGCCTGCTGAATCGCCTCTTTCGTTTCGAGTTCGGCGACAAACGATTTGGGGACCGCCCGTCCGGGGAGCGATTCGACGAACGGTTCGCTCACGGTCGCACCACCTCGCGTCGCGCACCTCTCGGTTCCATCGTATCTACGTGGGCGGCCGAGCGGGTATATGCGATACGGTCTCCGGCGGCGGCGTGGTTCCGAACGCACGCCTCGCGCACGTCTCCCCGCGTTCCGCGTTCCGAGCGAAGCGCCTTTGAGGCTCTGCGCGCGCAGACGAACCGTGCACACCAACGCCCACCACGTCGGCATCACCGTTCGCGACCTCGATTCCACGCTCGCGTTCTACCGCGACGCGCTCGACCTGCCGGTCGTCTCCCGCTTCGAAGTCGGCGGCGAGGAGTTCGCCACCGCCGTCTCCGTGGACGGCGTGTCGGCACGGTTCGCCCACCTCGACGGCGGCGACGTGCGCGTCGAACTCGTCGAGTACGACCCGACCGGAGCCGACGCCGACGAGCCGACGCTCAACCGTCCCGGTGCGACCCACCTCGGGCTCTCGGTCGACGACGTCGACGCCGCGGTCGCAGAGCTCCCGGCCGACGCCGAGACGCTCAGCGAACCGCAGACGACCGAAAGCGGCACGCGAATCGCGTTCGTCCGCGACCCCGAGGGGAACCTCGTCGAACTCCTCGACGCCTGACCCGGCCGCTCCGCTCGACGGGCGTCACCGCTCGGAGCTCGACGTTCGAATTGTTCTCAACCCGCAATACCGCGCAATACCGGGGGTGGTCACTCGTCGCTCGGAAACCACGTCCGCGGCCGCTCTGACCCGACCGGAAGCCTCAGCGTCACGGCCGCTCCCCCGAGGGGAGACGGTTCCAACTCCATGCTCCCGCCCGCTTTCTTGACGACCCAGTGGACCAGCCACAGGCCTATCCCGGTCCCGTGTTCGAGCGGCGTCTCCTCGCCGCGCTTGATAACTCGCCACTCCTCGTCGGGGATACCCGGCCCGTCGTCGGCGACTCGCACGAGGAGTTTCGAGTCGTCGTCTTCGGTTCGGCACACGTCGATGTGAACGGTCTCACCGCCGTGTTTGAGCGCGTTCGTGATTAGCTCGTCGAGCGCCGCGCCGACGCGGCTGTCGACTCGCGCGTGGAGCCCCGTCCCGATGTCCGTCCGTATCGTCGCCTCCGGATACGTCGATTCGCCCCCCGACACGGCGTCCTCGATGAGCGTCGAGACGCGCCGCGGCGCCCCCTCGGATTCGAGGGCCTCCGAGACCGTCTGGGCCTTCTCGGAGAGCGACGCGAGGTTGCCCGCCGCTTCGACGATGGCCCCGGCGGCATCGGCGAGTTCCTCGTCGGTGATCGCGGCGTCGTTCTGACGAATCAGCTCCGCGTAGCCCTCGATGACGTTCATCCGGTTTCGGAGGTTGTGCCGGAACATCCGGTTGAGGACGCCGAGCCGCTGTCTGGTCAGCTCCGACTCGGTGATGTCGGACTGGATGGCGACGTAGCCGTCGATGTCGCCGTTGCTCTCGATGGGCGCGATAGTCTGTATCGCGGTGTAGAGCTCGCCGCCCTTCCGTCGGTCGATGATTCGCTCTTGCCACGTCTCACCGGACTGGACGACCCGCCACAGCCGCTCGTAGTACGTCTGCGGCATCTCGCTCGAACTGAGTATCGACGCCGGTTCGCCGACCGCCTCCGCGGCGTCGTAGCCGGTCGTCTCCTCGAACGCCGGGTTGACGTACGTAATCTCCGCGCCGGGCGTGGTGAGGTAAATCGCGTGGCCCGCCTGCTCGACGGCCTGTTCGAACTCGCGGAGGCGACGCTCCCGCCGCTGTTGTGCTGTCACGTCGACGAAGACGCCGACGATTTCGAGGACCTCGCCGTCGGCGTCGCGGACGACCGCCGTCGAGAGGCGAAACTCTCCGAGGTCGCCGTTCGCGCGTTGCCGCTTGACCGCGACGTTCGAGAGGCCGTCTTCGGCGATGGTCCGCCGGATAATCTCCTCGGTGCTTTCGCTGTTCTCGCCGTCTTCGCTCGCGCTGTAGGGGAGTCGTTCACCGAGTACCTCCTCGCGCTCCCACCCGAACGTCTCCGTGGCGGCGTCGTTCCACCTCGTCACGCGCCCCTCGGTCGTGACCGCGATAATCGGGACCGGTGACGCGGCGACCACGGTCCGAAGCTGGTCGAGCGACGACCGAATCGACGCCTGTTGGCGCTCGATTCGGCGGTCCTTCCGAGCGACGAGCGCCCAGACGAACGCGGTGGAGACGGCGACGAAGGCCAACCCCTTGGCGAGTTGGGCCTCGGGGGCTGGGGGCACACCCAGCACGACCGAGAGGAGCAACTCGCCGCCGAGGATGCCGGCGGTCCCGAAGCCGAGGTACGCCAACGCGATGTCGCGGGCGTCGAGACCGTCGAGCGGCGAGTCGTTCATCGTTCGAACGGAACGGGAGCGGGTTTATAAACGTGATGCGGCGAACCGTCAGTTGATAACGACGACACACCCCTCGAAAGCCGACGCGGAAGCGCAACCGACATTGGCACCGGGCCGCTAGCGGAGCCAATCACCGTCTCGCGGGGGACGCGCGGCGGCACACCACACGGGCCGACGAGGTCCGAGATACCATGAAACGACGAGACGCCATCAAGACGCTCGGAATCGGAGCCCTCGCGGCGACCGCGGGGTGTCTCGGCGGGTTCGAACGACAGTCGGCGTGGCGCGACCCGCCGCTCGTCGAAGACCGGCCGGCCGCGGTCTATCTGCCCGCCATCACCGAGGGGATGAAGCTGTACGGCAAGACGACCGCCGGACCGTACGGCGTCGCGCTCACCTACTCGTATCCCCACCGCTTCTGGACGGCCGCCGGTTCGGAACTCCAGCGGACGGTCGTCGAGGCCGACGACTCGATTCACCTCATGGCGTCGCTGTGGGACGCCGAGACGGGGACCGTTCTCCCGCTCGACGCCGGCGTCTCCATCGAGATTCTCCGCGACGGCGACCTCGTGAGCGAGGAGGTCGCCTACCCGATGCTCTCCCAGCAGATGGGGATGCATTACGGCTCGAACTACGTCCTCGACGGCGAGGGCGACTACGAGGCTCGCGTCCACGTCGGCGGCACCTCGCTTTCCCGAACCGGCTCGTTCGCCGGGGGGTTCGGCGCGGCCGAGACGGCGACGTTCGAGTTCGCGTTCGAGACCGACGACCTCTACGACGTGGAACTGACGCGTCTCGGCGACGAGGCAGGGTCGCGCGGCGCGGTCCCCGCGATGGAGATGATGGGCGTCCCGACCGGCAAAGCCCCCGCCGTCGACGCGCTCCCCGGTCGCCACCTCGGGCGGCGGACGAGCGCCGACGCCCTGTTCGACGCCTTCGTCGTCGACGACGGCTCCCGGTTCGGCGTCAACGGCGCGTACCTCTACGTCTCGGCGCGGACGCCGCACAACGAGTTCGTCCTGCCGATGATGGGCGTCAGAGCCACGCTCGACCGCGGCGGAACGACGGTCCTCGACGGCGCGCGACTCGCCCGGACGCTCGACCCCGACCTCAGCTACCACTACGGCGCGAGCGTCGAGGGCGTCGAATCCGGCGACGCGCTGACGCTTTCCGTGGACGTGCCGCCGCAGGTCGCGCGCCACGACGGCTACGAGACGGCGTTCATGGCGTTCGAGCCGATGCGGTTCGATGTCTGAGGCGTCGACCCGTCGCTTCGCACTCTGCCGCCGGACCCCCCTCGACGGACGCCCGCGATGGAAACGTTCAGAAGCCAACCCCACCGAACTTCGAGTGACTATCGGATGACCACGGACACCGACGCGACGCGCGACCGCCACATCTGCACAGCGTGCGGCGAGGCGTATCCGACCGAGCGACTGCTGGTCCTCCACCGGGGCGCGAGACACCCCGACGCCCTCGACGCCGCGGAGGTCGAGGCGTACCGCGAGGCGTACTACGAGGAGGAAGACGAACTCAAGTCGTTCCGCGTCCGCGCGCTCGGCGTCCTCGTCCTGCTGTACTTCGGCTTCCTCATGCTGTTTATCGTCTTCGCATCATGACCCGACTCCGACCCATCTCCCTCAGACGATTCGGCCTCGGCCTCCTCGTGGCGAGTCTGCTGTCGCTCCTCGCGGACCCGGCGGCCGCGAGCAACGCCGCGGTCGGCCTCGCGGGCGCGTCGCAGGACAACCTCGCGGTCCCGCGGTGGCTCTATCTCGCCACCGGCGGCGCGACCGTCGGGGCCTCCGCGCTCCTCGCCAGTTTTGTCACCGACCGCCGGTTCATCGAGCGCGTCCACCTGTGGCAGACCGGCCCCGAAGCGGGCGTCTCAGACGGCGTCCTGGGCGCGCTCCGGGTCACGGGCGGCGTCCTCGGCCTCGCGGTCCTCGCGCTCGCGGTCTACCTCGGCTACGCCGGCCCGCAGGTTCCGACCGTCAGCTTCACGGTCATCGTCGTCTTCGCCGGACTCCGCGCCGGCTACACGATGCTCTCGTACCTCGTCGCCGACACGTGGCGCGCGCTGAACCCGTGGCGAACCGTCGTCTCGGCGGTTCCGAACGGCTTCGTCACCTATCCCGAGCGACTCGGCCGCTGGCCCGCGGTGGCGGGGATTCTTGTGCTCGTCTGGGTCGAGACCGCGACCGCCGTCACGACCCGGCCCTCGGTCCTCGCGACCGCGCTCGTCGCCTACTCGGTCGTCACGCTCGCCGGCGCGGTCGTCGTCGGCGTGGACGCGTGGTTCGACAACGCCGACCCCGTCTCCGTCTTCCTGCACTTCTACGGCCGGGTCGCACCGGTTCGTCTCGACGACGACGGGCTCTCGTTCCGCCTGCCGGGGATGCGACTGGTCACCGACGACGACCTGACCGACCTCGGCGACGTGGCCGTCGCGGTCGTCCTCGTCTGGGAACTCACGTTCAGCGGCTTCGTCACGACCGAGCAGGGCGCGGCGGCCGTCCGGTGGCTCGCGGGCGTCGGACTCCCGCCGCTTTTGGTCTACGGACTGCTCTACCTCGGCGGCTTCGGTGTCTTCCTCGGTCTCTACGTCCTCGCGGCGCGGGTGACCGCCCGCCGCATCGACACCTTCGAGACGCCGCTCGACCTCGCGGTCACGTTCGCGCCCTCGTTGCTCGCCATCGCCGCCGGCTACCACCTCGCGCACTACTTCGGCTTCCTCGTCTCGCTGTCGCCGATGCTCGTCCACGCGCTGTCGTCTCCCCTGTCGTCGCCGGCGAACCCGGTCGTGCTCACGCTCCCCGCGTGGTTCGGCGGTCTGAACGTCGGATTCGTCCTCCTCGGCCACCTGCTCGCGGTGTGGGTGGCGCACTCGCAGGCCTACCGGACCTTCCCCAGCAGACTGCAGGCCGTCCGGAGCCAGTTCCCCTTCGTCGCCGTGATGGTTCTGTACACGATTCTCAGCCTGTGGCTCATCTCACTGCCGACCGCGTCTCCGCCGTTCCTCTGATTAATAACTAAGCGGCTCTAATTTGTGAATAAACAATATCGAACCCTCCGTTTCTAACAGGTGAATTATTAATCCGTCACCGGCTACTGCCGAGTATGAGCGAACACGACGGACGCGACCCCGGTCCCGATGCCGGGGCGGACGCGTCCACGGACCCGCAAGCGGGCGACGAGTGCGGGTGCGGCGATGCCTGCGAGGTCGAGGGCGCGTCGGCGTCGGGGGCGACCGGCGAGACGCAGACCGGCGACCCCACCGGCGACCCCACCGGCGAGTCCGCCGATTCGACCCGCGCGGAGTTCTCCGTGCCGGACATGGACTGCGCTTCCTGTGCGAGCAAGGTCGAAACGAGCGTCCGGAACCTCGACGGCGTCGGCGACATCGACCCGCGGGTGACGACCGGCCGACTCGTCGTTGACTACGACCCCGACCGGACCACGCCCGACGACATCCGGGGCACCGTCGAGGGCGCGGGCTACGCCGTCGAAGACGGCCCCTCGACGCGCGAGGTGTCGGTTTCCGTCCCCGACATGGACTGTGCCTCCTGCGCCGGGAAGGTCGAACACGCGCTCCGCGGCGCACCGGGCGTGCTCTCCTACGAGACGCGCCCGACGGCCGGGACCGCGGTCGTCACGCTCGCGGCCGACGCGGACCTCGATGCGGTCGTCTCGGCCATCGAAGCCGCCGGGTACGAGGTCACCGGGACCGACGGCGACGATGGCGACGACGGTCACGGCCACTCCCACGGCGGTTCCGACGCGGGCCGCGAGAGCGTCTGGCGCAGTACGCGCGCGGTGAAAACGTGGGTGAGCGGCGGCTTCCTCGCGGCGGGCATCGCCGCCGAGTACCTCCTCGGACTGGAACTCGTCGTCGCCAGCGTCCTCGGCGTCTCGTTTACGGTCGCCGAACTGCTGTACGTCCTCGGGGCCGCGGTCGGCGGGCAGGCCATCCTCCGAAACGGCTACTACTCGGCGAAGAACCGCAGTCTCGACATCGACTTCCTGATGTCGGCGGCGATTCTCAGCGCCGTGGCCGCGAGCCTCATCTCCGGCCCGACGAGCCTCTATTTCGAGGCGGCGACGCTCGCGTTCCTCTTCAGCGTCTCCGAACTCCTCGAACGCTATTCGATGGACCGCACGCGCGACTCCCTCCGCGAGCTGATGGATCTCTCGCCCGACGAGGCGACAGTCCTCCGCGACGGCGTCGAGACGGTCGTCCCGGTCGGAGACCTCGAACTCGGCGACGTGGTCGCCGTCAAGCCCGGTGAGAAGATTCCCGTCGACGGCACGGTGGTCGCGGGCGACAGCGCGGTCAATCAGGCCCCCATCACCGGCGAGTCCGTCCCGGTCGACAAGGCCGAGGGCGACGAGGTGTTCGCGGGCACCGTCAACGAGGCGGGCTACCTCGAAGTCCGCGTCGAGTCCGCCGCGGGCGACGACACCCTCTCGCGCATCGTCTCGATGGTCGAGGACGCCCAGTCCAACAAGACCGAACGCGAGCAGTTCGTCGAGCGCTTCTCGTCGTACTACACCCCCGTCATGGTCGTCGTCGCGGTCGCAGTCGCGGCGATACCGCCGCTGGCGTTCGGTCTCGACTGGGTGACGTGGTTCGTCTACGGCATCACGATGCTCGTGCTCGCCTGCCCCTGTGCCTTTGTCATCTCGACGCCCGTCTCGGTCGTCTCCGGCATCACGTCGGCCGCGAAAAACGGCGTGCTCATCAAGGGCGGCACGCACCTCGAAGCGATGGGCGCGGTCGAGGCCGTCGCCGTGGACAAGACGGGCACGCTCACGAAGGGCGAACTCACCGTCACCGACGTGGTCCCGCTCAACGGGAACTCCGAGGAGGACGTGCTCCGGTGCGCCCGCGGCCTCGAATCCCGGAGCGAACACCCCATCGGCGAGGCCATCGTCACCCACGCCGAGGGCACGGGCGTCGCCGCCCGCGCGGTCGACGACTTCGAGAGCGTCACCGGCAAGGGCGTCCGCGCCGACCTCGACGGCGTCCCGCACTTCGCCGGCAAGCCCGGCTTCTTCGAGGAACTCGGGTTCGACCTCGAACACGTCCACGTCACCGGCCCCGGCGAGGAGCTTTCCGAGGACGTCCGAGAGCTCTGTGACCGCCACGGCTGTCTCAACCTCGTCGAGGACACGATTCCGCGCCTCCAGTCGGAGGGCAAGACGGTCGTCGTCGTCGGGACCGAAGACGACCTCGAAGGGCTCGTGGCCGTCGCCGACGAGGTCCGCCCCGACGCCCGCGAGACGGTCGCGAAGCTCCGCGAGGCCGGCCTCTCGGTCGTCATGCTCACCGGCGACAACGAGGGGACCGCCCGCGCCATCGCCGAGCAGGTCGGCGTCGACGACTTCCGCGCGGGCCTCCTCCCGGAGGACAAGGTCGCCGCCGTCGAGGGCCTGCTCGACGAGTACGGCTCGGTCGCCATGGTCGGCGACGGCATCAACGACGCCCCGGCGCTCGCCACCGCCACCGTCGGCGTCGCCATGGGCGCGGCCGGCACCGACACCGCCCTCGAAACCGCCGACATCGCCCTCATGGCCGACGACCTCTCGAAACTCCCGTACCTCTACGAGCTCTCCCACCGAGCGAACGGCGTCATCCGGCAGAACATCTGGGCGTCGCTCGCCATCAAGGCCGTCCTCGCGGTCGGCGTGCCCTTCGGCTACGTCTCGGTCGCGCTCGCGGTGCTCGCGGGCGACGCCGGGATGACCATGGGCGTGACGGGCAACGCGATGCGACTCGCACGGATTCGCCCGGACGACTGAGTCGCGAATCCGCGCTAGTTAGTGGCGTGACACCATCAACGTGTTCGCAATTCTTGCCACACGAGAATCGGCTGGCTCGGTTTTCCCGATGCCGCGCGTCAGAAACTGGTATGGGAGACGACGAGCGGACGCCACGCCGAGACGCGACCGACCGACCGACGCGGAGCCGGGACACCCGCGACGCCGGGCGCACCCGAAGACGGTTCATCTGGCTCGCCGGGACCGCCGCGATGGCGGGGTTGGCCGGCTGTTCCGGCGGTGGCGGTGGCGGCGGCGGTGGTGGCGCGACCGAGACGACGACTGCGGCCACGACGGAGTCGTCGGGGTCGACCGGAGGCGTCCCCGAGGCGTACGTGACCGCCACGTCCCTCGACGGCACCCAGCGCAACCCAGACAGCCTCTCGTCGCAGGAGGCCGTCTCGTACCAAGACGAGCCGAAAGACGGCAAGCAGTGTTCGACCTGTCGGTACTACATCGAGGACAAAAACGGGGACGGCGTGGGCGCGTGCGCCATCGTCGCGGGCGAGATTTCACCCGAGGGACACTGCGTCTCCTACGTCGAATACGAGGGGTAGCGCTCCGACGCTCCGCCGCGGTCAGGACTCCTCGCCCGTCGGCCCGACGGCGGTCTGTATCCGACAGCGGATGGACTCTTCGACGCCGTCGCGCTCGACCGGAATCACCCATTTCTCCCCACAGCCGAGGACGGTCACCAGCTCGCCGTCCTGTCGGTGTTTCACCGAGACGAACACCTCGCCGCGCTCTGGGTCGTAGTCCACGAGTTCGACGAGCACGTCCTCGCCGGCGATGAGGAGGTTCTTCGCGCCGTTCAACTCGGTGACGTAGGACTCGGTGTGCCCGGACGGGTCGGTGACGAACAGTTCGACGACCGGCACGTCCTCGCCGTCGAGATAGCTCGCGTCGACTTCGATTGCCCCGTCTTCGAGCCGGATGCCGTGTATCTCGACGAGCGACGCCGCGACGCCGAAGCTGTCAGCGACCTGCTGACGGAGGTCCCCCAACGGGATTCGAACCGACTCTCGAATCGTTCCCATGCCCGCCCCTACGAACGGGGGGTGTATGAGCGTGTCCGCTAGTCCTCGCCCCAGAGGGCATCGGCGAGGCGCGACCCCGACGGGACGGCCTCGCGGAAGGCCACCGAGTCGAACGCGAGCGGCCCGTTGAGAGAAAGGAAGCCGAGTTCGCCCTCGGGCGCGCGGCCGAGGTTGGTCAGAAAGGCCACTTTGCGGACGGCTTCGACGCCCTCGACGGTCGCCTCGGGGTCGACCGATTCGTACAGGGCGGCGTGTTCGCGGACGTGCTCGACACAGCGACTCGTCGGCGCGAACAGCAACAGCGCGTGGACGCCCGGCCCCTCGCGGCCGAGCTTCGTCCGGATGGCGTGTTCGTCGTCCTTGTAGAAGTAGCGCTCCATGCGGCGGTACTGGCGGAGCACCTCGTTCGCGCCGGTGGCGTGGCGGACGGCGGCGTCGGCCTTGAGTTCGATGAGGTAGTCCACCGGCTCGGGCGTCCGCACCCTGACGTACACGTCGGCGACGCCGCGGTTCCCGTAGTGGTCGTACGGCTCTTCGAGGTGAATCTCCACGTCGTCGAAGGCCGCCCGGAAGTGCTCGACCACCCGCGTCGCCAACTCGTCCTCGCGCATCTATGGGTCGAGACGAGGCGGCGGTCGGGGAAATGTCCCGCGGTTCGGCCGGCGGCGACCCGACACATCGGAACACACATACCGACGGCGTTCGGTTGGGGAACTTACATATGTCCCTGCCGACTCGCAGACAGGTCCTCCACGCCGGCGGCGCGTCCCTCGTCGCCGCGCTCGCCGGGTGTTCCGGCGAGGGGTCTAGTTCCAGTTCGGACGAGCCGTCCGGCCCCTCCCCGGACGCGCTCGTCACCGACTACGACGTTCTGACGGTTCGCAACGACGACGAGACCGCCGTCTTCCGGGACACCGCCCGCGACGACGAGGACGCGGAGTCGTCGTATCTCGACGATTTCCTCGTCACCACCGACGAGGAACGCGCTGGCGTCGAGTTCGCGGCCGACCCCGACGGCGTCGACGAGGCTCGCGCGTTCATCGACGAGACGAATTTCGACGAACAGACGCTCGTCATCACCCAGCACCGGACGGACGCCTGCCACCGCGTGAAACTGCTGTACGTCACGCATCCGCCGGATAGCGTCGTCCACCTCGATTTCTGTTACCCGCTCCGGCCGGCGTCGGTCGAGTGCTCCGCGGACGACCGCCACGTCGTCGCCTCGCTGGTCCGACTGCCCTACTCGTCGCAGGGCGAGTCGAGCTGGGGACACGGCGGCGGACGCAGTTGTCACCTCCCGCCGTCGCTCCGAACCGAGACGGAGGACGCCTGAGATGTCCCGGACGCGACGCGACGTGCTCGCCTCGCTCGCCGGAGTCGGGGTCGCCGGACTCGCGGGCTGTACCGCCCTCGACGCGGGCGCATCCGAATCCGACGGTCCGACGCTCGACCCGGCGGCGCTCCGAGCGGTCAGGCAACTCGGGTCGCCGGCGTTCCCGGCCCGGGTTCCCGCCCCAATCGCCGAGCCGTACCTCGAACGGGGCCGCGGCCGCGCCCGCGAATTCCTCGATTCCGTCCCCGAGACGATGTCTCCCGGGGAAGTCCCGAACGAGGGGGTTCGGAACGCCTACGCCGAAGCGTACGCGGACGCCGCCGCGGCCCTCGCCCCCTCGGACACCGACGAGTCGCCCTTCGAGGCGCTTCGGGGACTGCGCTACGCTCGCGGGGCCGCGGCGATGGCCAAGGGGACCTATGACGCCGCCGTCGGTGACCTCACGGAGGCCGACGTGCGCGACGAGGCCGCGGCGGTCCGCGCCGACGTCGAGTCGTTCCGGTTCGGCACGCGCTCCCTCGGCGACGAAGCCGACCGGGCGCTCGTCGTGTACGAGGCCGTCGAGAGCCTCGTCGCGGCGGCGGTCCGGTCTCTTGACAACGCCGACGAGTACGGCCGCTACGCCGACAGCGCCCCGCGAGTCGGCGAACTCCTCGACGCGGTCGAGTCGGCGCGGGCGTCGCTCGACGGCGCGCGCCACGTCCGCGACCGCTATCTGGCGACGGTTGCCGACCCGATAGACTTCACCGACGCGTTCGAGTCGACCGCGTCCTCGCTCGCCGGAGTCATCGAGGACCGCCGGGCCGAGTACCCCGAGGAGGGAGGGCTCGAAGCCGTTATCGAGGGCGAGGGGCTCGACACCGAGGCACTCGAATCCACGCCGGCCAAAGACCTGCTGGTGGAGGCGTTCGTCGAAGTCGAACGCGGGCTTCGAGACGCCCGCGACGGCCTCCGGAGCGGGCGGTTCGCCACGGCGCTCGTGGGCGCGCACACCGCCGAGACGCACCGCCGGGCGTTCGAAGACGCTGTCACGGCGGTCAAGCGGGGCCGGTACGAGTCCGTCGAGTCCGCGGCCGCGGTCAGAGACGCGAAACTCGGCGCGCTCGAAGCGCTCGAAGCCGCCCGGTCGAACGGGTCGAACCCGCACCTGACGCGGCGCGCACTGGTCGATATCGCCTACATGGTCGGCCGCGGAGACGATTACTTCCGCGACGACTACTACGACGACGGCGACCCTCGGGCCGCGCGAAACGCGCTCGCGCAGTACGCGACCGCCGAGTTCGCCGCGCGCGAGACGCCCGACGTGAGCGCGTGGGTGCTCGGGACGCTCGCCGCCGAGCGTGGCGGCGTCGGCCGCTGACGGGCCGCTTCGCTCGTTTTCGCCGTATCTCCGACCGTCACCGACGCGCCCTCGACCGTCGCCGGCGCGTCCGTGCGCCCGCCCCGCCCGGCCGGGGAAATTACGTGTCGGCGGGCGTACCACTCTCTCACGATGCCTGCCGAACCATTCGTCGTCGTCGGCGGCGACGCCGCCGGACTCTCCGCCGCGAGCAAGTTCGCCCGCGCCGACACCGACCGCGACGTCGTCGTCTTCGAGAAGGGCCGCTGGGTCTCCTACGCCCACTGCGGCACGCCCTACTTCGTCAAAGGCGAGGTCGAGAAACTCACTGACATGCTCTCGCTGTCGCCCGAGGCGGCCGCCGACCGCGGCATCGACCTCCGGCGCGAACACGAGATCGTCGCCGTCGACACCGACGAGCGGGTCGTCACGGTCGACGGCCCCGAGGGGACGTTCGAACAGCCCTACGGCGACCTGCTCGTCGCCACCGGGGCGCGGGCGCTCCGCGAACCGATGGACGGCATCGACCTCGACGGCGCGTTCACGCTTCACGGTCTGGACGACGCGGCGGCGATTCGGTCGTTCCTCACCGACCCGGACGAGGCGTCGGTCGCCGACCTCGGCGGCGGCGGGTTCGTCGACGAGGCGCGCGCGGCCCGCTTCGGCGCGATGGACCCCCCCGAGTCAGTCGCCATCGTCGGCGGCGGCTTCGTCGGCGTCGAGATGGCGGAGGCGTTCACCGCCCACGGCCTCGACGTGCACCTGTTCCAGCGCTCCGGCCACGTCCTCAAGTCGTTCGGCGACGCCGTGGGCGAGCGCGTCGAGAAGCATCTCGAAGGCCACGGCGTTACGCTCCACCTCGGTGCGTCGGTCGAGCGACTCCGCGGCGACGGCGCGGGCCGGGTCGAGGCCGTCGTCTGCGAGGGCGACGAACTCGCGGTCGACGCGGCGATGGTCGGTATCGGCCTCCGACCCAACTCGGCGCTCGTCGGCGACGCGGTCGACCTCGGCGAGACGGGCGCTATCGCGGTCGACGACTACGGGCGGACGAGCGTCGAGCGCGTCTACGCCGCGGGCGACTGCGCCGAAATCGACCACGTCGTCACCGGCGAGCCGACGTGGAACACGCTCGGGTTGCCCGCGAACCGCGCCGGGCGCGCCATCGGCCAGACCGTCGCCGGCGACCCCGAACCCATCGGGGCCGTCGCCGACACCTCGGTCGTGAAGGCGTTCGACCTCGAATGCGGCCGCGCCGGCGTGACCGACCTCGACGAGGCGCGCGACGCCGGCTTCGACCCCGTCTCGGAGACCATCACCGCCGGCTCGCGCTCGGGCTACTATCCCGGCTCCGCGGAGACGACCGTCACGCTCGTCGCCGACCGCGACACCGGGCGACTGCTCGGCGGCACCATCGTCGGGGCCGACCGCGCCGCCGTCAGAATCGACACCGTGGCGACCGCCCTCGCCTCGGAGTTGACCGTCGCCGAAGTGGAGCGACTCGACCTCGGCTACGCGCCGCCCTTTAGCCCCGTCTGGGACCCGATTCTGACCGCGGCGAAGGTACTTCGGGGCTCGCTGTAGGTCGCGAGCGGTTCGAGATTCGAACCGAACAAAACGACTATTATTGATTGTGTGGTAACGATACGCTCACGTGCTGGATATTACTGCAACTGAACGCGGGCGTCTCGAATCCGAGTCGGCGGGGTTGGAACGATTGACGGGGTCGGAACGGTTGACGGAGCCGGAACGATTGACGGGGCCGGAGCGGTCGGCGGAACCGATGGAGCGGCCGAGTCGGGCGTGGTCGTACCGCCGCCAGCTGAGCGGAGCGTGGTGTCGGTGAACGGCCGGGTCGCCGCCGGGCTGTTCGTGCTTCTGGGGCTCCTCTGGGGCAGTTCGTTCGTCGCCATCGAAATCGGCCTCGCGTACTTCCCGCCGCTCCAGTTCGCGGCGCTTCGGTTCTTCCTCGCGGGGCTCATCGTCCTCGGGTACGCCGCCGTCTCGACCGACTACTGGCGGCCGCACAGTCGGACCGATTGGACGCTCGTCGGCGTCTCCGGCGGCCTCCTCATCGGCGCGCACCACGCGTTTCTCTACCTCGGACAGGAGCACGTCCCCGGCGCGGTGGCGGCCATCGTCATCAGCCTCGGTCCGGTCCTGACCGCGCTGTTCGCGACCGGCATCCTCGGTGACCGAATCACGCCGCTCGGGGTCCTCGGCTTCGGCTTCGGCTTCCTCGGCGTCGGTCTCGTCGCCCGCCCGGACCCGGACGCGCTCCTCTCCAGCGACGTTGTCGGCGTCGCCACCGTCTTCGTCGCCTCGGCGTGTTTCGCCCTCGGTGCCGTCCTGACGCGGCCGTTCTCCTTGGACATCCCGGCGCGGACGCTTCAGGCGTGGGCGATGCTGTTCGGGGCCGCGCTCCTGTCCGTCGCGGGCGTCGCCACCGGCGAGTCGCTCGCCGCCGTCGAGTGGTCCGGCGTCGCCGTCGGCTCCCTCCTCTATCTCGCCGTCGTCAGCGGCGCGGGCGCGTTCCTCATCTACTTCGAACTGCTCGGGCGCTTCGGCCCGACGCAGATAAACCTCATCGGCTACCTCGAACCCGTCTCCGCGACGCTCCTCAGTTGGGCCTTCCTCGGCCAACTCATCGACGCCGTGACCGCGCTCGGCTTCGTCTCCATCTTCGCCGGCTTCGCGCTCATCAAGCGCCGGGCGCTCGGGGAATCGCTCGCGAAAGCGCGCGGCGGAACGGCAGACTGACGAGAGGACGCTCGTCCCGGCCCGGCCCGTCCCTGCTCGTCCGTGCCCGCTGGGTACCCCGCGAGCCGACGATTCGACGATTGGACGAACATTCGACGATTGACCGAGTATTCGAGCGTTGGACGCGAACCCGTATATCCGCCCTCCGCGACCGCTTCGACACGATGCGAATCCCGCTTCCGAAACACACCCTCGTCGCGCTGGCGCTCGTCGGCGCGGTCCTGACGGCCGTCGTCGCGGCGGGGCTGGTCTCGCCGACGCTCCTCCCCGGAACCGACACGCAGACGCCGACTGACCACGCCGCGACGGCGTCCGCCGACGATACGCCGACGCCGAACCCGGACTTCACGCCCGCGGTCCAGTCGAACGGTGACGGTGACGGTGACGGCGACGGCGACGGTGACGAGGAACACGAGGAGTACGGCGGCGACGAGGAACACGAAGACGAACACGAGGGCGATGACGACTGATATCGTCTCGCGGGCCCGCTCGGCGCTCGGCGAATCGACGGTGACGTTCGACTGCTGTGACACGGCGTTTCTGGTCCGCGCGGTGGGCCGGGGCGCGCCCGCGGCGGCCCGTCGCGCCCGCGACACTGCCCGCGACCTCGAACGCGTGCTCGACGCCTTCGACTCCCGGAGCGCCGTCTCCCGGCTCAACCGGACCGGCCGAATCGACGACGCGACCGTCGCGGCGGTCGTCCGTCGCGGCCTCGAATACCGCGAACGAACCGACGGCGCTTTCGATATCGGTGCCGGCGCGACCGAGGCCCGAGTCAAGGAGTACATCGCCGGCGACTCCCGCGCGCCCCCCGACGGTGCCGACCCCACCGAATCGGCGCAGGTCGCCGTCGACGGGACGACGGTCGAGGCCGACGGGCGACTCGACCTCAACGGGCTCGCCAAGGGGTTTATCGTGGACCGGGCCGCCGCGGAACTCGACGGCTTCGCCCGGACCGGCTTCGTCGACGGCGGTGGCGACATCAGCGCTCCGACCGGTCCCGTCGCCGTCGAGAGCCCGTTCGGCGGCGACCGCCCGCTCCGCGTCCTCGACACCTCGTGGAACGTCGCAACCTCGTCGGGTCACCGGCGCGGCCGCGGCGGCGTCGACCACATCTACGACCCGCGGGGCGGGCGGGTCGGGACGCGACACGACCTCGTCACGGTCGTCGCCCGGCGCGACTGCACCGAGGCCGACGCGCTGGCGACGACGCTCGGGGCCCTGCCGCTCGCGGACGCGCTCTCGCTCGCCGAGGGCTGGTCGGGACTCGAAGCGTTCGTCGTCCACGACGGCGTGTTCCACGCGACGACGGGGTTCTCAGACCATGTCGCGTAGGGAGCGGACGAACCGCCTCGTCGCGCTCGCGGCGGTGTTCGTCCTCGTCGCGTCGATGGCGGCGGTCTGGGCCGTCGCCGACGCCCGCGCCGACCTCGAATCGCCGACCGTCGCGGACGACCCGGCCGCCTCGGTCGCAGAGCGACAGGCCCCCGCGGATTACGACGGCGACGGCCTCGTTGACGACGCCGACGCGTGCCCGACTCGCCCCGAGACGCAGAACGGCTTCCGGGACGGTGACGGCTGTCCAGACGCGGTCGCGACGACGAGGGCCTCCTGATGGTGCTCGTCTGGTATCTCGACCGGGCGCTGGCGCTCGTCTCCTACCCGGCGTTGTACCTCGCCGTCCTGACCGGCATCCTGTACAACGCGGAGGCGTTCGGCCCGCTCCGGGACGCGGCGAGGCGAATCCACGTCGAGGTGTCCGCCCTCGCGACGATGCTCGTCCTCGCCCACGGCGTCATCGGCCTCGCGGACGTGTGGAGCGTTCTCGACGGTGCCGCGCCGGTCCCCGACTACGGCCTGCCGTACCTGCTCGCGGGGTCGGCCGTCGGCGTCGGCGCGCTCGTCGTGCTCGTCGTCGCGGTCCTCGGGTTTCTCGACCCGCGGCGGTTCGCCCGCCCGTGGTCGCCCCGCGTCGTCCACGCGTTCGCCTACGGCGGGTTCGGCTTCGCGACCCTCCACGCCGCCGCGGTCGGGACCGACCTCGCGGGGTTTGCCATCCCCGGACTGGTCGCGCTGGTCGGCTTCCTCGCGTACGTGCTGGCGCTCAGAGCCCTCAGCCACGCGTCGGCGCGGGTGACCGCCCGAGAGTCCTGAGCCTGAGCTGAGGGCGGGCGGTTCCGGACCGCGCGTCGGTCTCAGTAGGCGTCCCACAACCCGAGTAGTCGGTCGACCACGCCGTCGGTGAAGCTCCGCCGGTGAACCACGTACAGGTAGCGGACGCGTTCGGGGTCTCGAACCGCGTAGTAGACGCGTTGGCCGTCGCGCCGGCGGCTGACGAGTCCGGCGTCGTCCAACTTCGACAGGTGCCACGATACCGTCGAGGCAGACCGTTCGAGGCGGTCGCTCAGTTCTGACGTGGTGAGCGGGCCGTCGGCGAGGAGGTGCGCGATGATGCGCCGGGAGTACTGTCGCCGGAGGGCGTTCATCCGGCGCTGGTCCTCGTCGTCGAACTCGCCGGCGGGGTAGTAGCGGGTGAACTTCCCGTCGTCGGAGACGTCCACGAGGCCGGCGTCCGCGAGTTCCCGAAGGTGGTACTGGAGCGTTCCCTGCGCGACGTCGAGTCGGTCCAACAGCCCGCGGAAGTGGAGTCCCGGCCGGTCGGCGACCGCGGCGTAGATGTCTCGCCGGGAGTCGAGTTCGAACTCGTCCATTCGTCAGTCCCGCGAGAGCGCGGCGAAGAAGCCGGCCAGCCCGACGAGGATGAGCGCCGCTGACCCGTGTTCGAGGAGTTCGACGGTTCCCGCGGTCGCCACCTCCCAGTCGATGAGATGGTATTCGAGAAACACGGAGAGCCCATACAACGAGAACATCGCGTAGGACGCCGAGATGATGGCCATCCGCACGTCGCGCTCCCGCCGCCACGCGAGCAGACTGAGCACCGCGAGCGTGGTTCCGAGGAGGAAGATTCCGAGACTCGTCGCCTGCTCGACCTGTTGTGCGAGGGTGGCCATGATGGACTGTCCCGCGGGTGATTGCCCGACGGTGTCGGCTCGACGGGCCGTTCGGACAAAGCCGTTTTCGTACACCAGTCGAATCGTCGGCCCGCGGAGCAACGGACACAAGTAGCCGAACGAGCGAACACTCACTCATTATGCCCGCCGACGCCGTGCCGCCCGAGCAGAAAGCACAGATAGCGAACGCGGTCCGCGCGGCGCTCGCCGAGCACGGCTACGCTCGGGTGACGACGAAGAAGGTGGCCGCGGAGAGCGAAACGAGCGAGGCGGGGCTGTACTACTACTACGACTCGAAAGACGAGATGATAGTCGCGTTCCTCGAAACCTCCGAGGACTACCTCGCGCGGAGCCTCGACGAAATCGACGCGGAGGGCCCCGAAGAACGGCTTCGAGCGGTCTGCGACGTCCTCCTCGTCGACGAGGGCGACGCGCCGCCGCCGGCGTCAACATCGCCGTCATGGAACTCCTCTCGCACGCGCCGCACAACGAGACGCTCCGCGAACCCCTGCTCAGGATGGAGCGTCACACCCTCGGCGTCATCGCCGACATCGTCCGCGACGGCGTCGAACGGGGCGTCTTCCGCGAGGTGGACCCCGAGGGAACGGCCGCGTTCGTCCTCTCGGCGACCGACGGCTACACCGGGTTCGCCCTCGCGCTCGGGATGGAGGGCGTCGGCGACGACCTCCGGGCGTCGCTGTCGGCGTACATCGACTCGTTGGTAGTCGCGTGAGGCCCGCGTTCGCCCGTCTGTTTCTGTCACCCCGGTTCAGTCCGGCGTTCGTCTGGCGAAACGGACGTTCGATAGGTGTGCGAGTGCCGGCCGAAGGGTCGTGGTACCTTGACTCTCGGAAGGGTTATCCGTCGACAGGCCCTCGGTTTGTTCGTAATGGCACACGGCAAAGTTGATTTCTTCAACGACACTGGCGGCTACGGTTTCATCTCTACTGACGACGGCGACCTCGACGACGACGAAGACGTGTTCTTCCACATGGAAGACGTCGGCGGCGACGACCTCACGGAAGGTACCGAAGTCGAGTTCGACATCGAGTCCTCGCCCAAGGGACCCCGCGCGGCGAACGTCGTTCGGCAGTAACACCGAGACACGACTGCTGTTTATAGCGGCAGACAATACCTCGACTTTTCAGACGATTACACGGCGAGCCGAGGCTCCCGACGGAGCCGGTCGTGTCCGCTCCTTACTTTAAGTAAGTACTCACTCAGCGAATCATATCCCTCCCCCAACCGATTCGATTCCATGCCGAGCCTACACAACCCTCCCGCCCTGCCGAATCACACCGAGCGTCCACGCCCGTCAACCGTCTCCATCGAGGTCTCGCGATGACCCTCGTCGAGGACGCGACGCTCGGAATCCACATCCTCGCGGGGTTCGCGGCGCTGTTCGCTGGCTTCGGCGCGATAGTCACGACGAAGGGCGGCCGCCGGCCTTGCCCGGACAAGTGATTTTTCAACAGGCCGACGATTTCCGGTTCTGTCAGCGTCGGCAGTGTGGTATTTATCCTGCAATATCAACTCCGAACCCGTTACTTTTGGCCGTTTCGAGGCGAGTTGCGGCAATCTGGGGTCTACTCTGACGCTGTCCGCGAATACTTGTCACTTCACTCTCACACTCGTCTGTATGGCAATCGAGCGAAACGAACGAGAACCGGCCGCCGGAAGACGGCTGAGCCGACCGGGCCGTACTTTCTTGAGCCTTCCCGCGAACCACTCGGACGATGGAAACACGTCGGGACGCCGTCGATAGCTTCGATTCCTTTCGGCAGTTCATCGGGCTCGAACGCGACGTGCTCGTCCTCTCGGTGGCGATGTTCGCGTTCAGCCTCTCGTTTCAGATGACCGGGCGGTACGTCCCCGAGTACCTCCGAGTGCTCGGTGCCGGCGCGACCGTCGTCGGTCTCTACGGGAGCGTCGGCAACCTCATCGGAGCCTTGTACCCGTATCCGGGCGGCGCGCTCTCCGACCGACTCGGGTCGCGCCTCTCGCTCACGCTGTTCGGAACCGTCTCGTCGGCGGGCTTTCTCTTCTGGTTCGTCGCCCCGCAGGTCCCCGAGGTGACGCTCGCGGGCGTCTCGCTCGAACCGTGGCTCTGGATTTTCGTCGGCCTCTTTCTCACGCAGGCGTGGAAGTCGTTCGGCCTCGGCGCGACGTTTGCCATCGTCAAACAGAGCGTCCCGCCGGAGCGGCTGGCGATGGGCTTCGCCAGCACCGAGATTTTCCGCCGCGTCGGCTTCCTCCTCGGACCGCTCATCGCGGCCGCGCTGTTGGCGGCGACGGCGACGTTCGTCGAGGGGTTCCGGTACGTCCTCATCGTCGCCGCGGCCTTCGGTATCGTCGCCACCGTCGCCCAACACGTCCTCTACGACGCGCGCGAGGACTCGCTAGGCAAGTCGTTCGAGGGGCTCGCACAGCTCCGCGACGACCTCCGGTCGCTCCCGGAGACGCTTCGGCCGCTCCTCGTCGCGGACACGCTCGTCCGGTTCGCCAACGGGATGGTGTACGTCTTTTTCGTCATCGTCGTCACGGAGTTTCTCGCCGTCGGTTTCACCGGCTTCGGCGTCTCGCTCCGTCCGGACGCCTTCTTCGGCGTCCTCCTCGGCGTCGAGATGGTGGTCGCGCTCCTGACGAAGCTCCCCGTCTCGAAACTCGCCGAGCGGACCGGACTCAAGCCGGTCGTCGGACTCGGATTCGCGGTGTACGCCGTCTTCCCGGTCCTCCTCATCTTCGCGCCGGCGGACCAGTGGGTCGTCGTCGCCCTGTTCGCCTTCTCCGGGCTCCGGTTCGCCGGCCTCCCCGCTCACAAGGCGCTCATCGTCGGCCCGGCGGAACGAAACGCCGGCGGGCGGGTGACGGGCGCGTACTACCTCCTGCGGAACACCATCGTCATCCCGAGCGCGGCGCTCGGCGGCTGGCTCTACGCCAGAGACCCGACGCTCGCGTTCTCGGTCGCGTCGCTCGTCGGTGCGGTCGGCGTGGCTTACTTCGCCCTGCGCGGGAAGGAGTTCGAGGCGTACGCCGGCGGAGCCTGACGCTCG
This sequence comes from Haloferax chudinovii, assembly GCF_042663345.1. NCBI lineage: Archaea > Methanobacteriati > Methanobacteriota > Halobacteria > Halobacteriales > Haloferacaceae > Haloferax > Haloferax chudinovii. The sequence goes on along the minus strand of NZ_JBHTAB010000001.1, from coordinate 102,540 downwards.
CTCCCGACTGGGGAGGGGCCGCCGGCCTCGCTTTGACCACGCAAAGATTCAACTTGAATAACATACATCTTTGTTCATGGATATAGGAATACTCGGCGCTGGCCGACTCGGTGGGACGCTGGCCCAACTCCTCGTGGAGGCGGACCACGAGGTGGCGATAGCCAACGACAGCGGGGTCGAGTCGATGGCAGACCTCTCGGAGACGCTCGGCCCGCAACTGCGCGCGGTGGAACCGTCGCGTGCGATTCGGTTCGGCGACGTGGTCTTCCTCGCGATTCCGTTCCGAAAGCGCGACTCGCTTCCCGACGCGGACCAGTTCGCGGAGAAGATAGTCGTCGACGCGATGAACCCCTACACGGAGAACTTCCACGTTATCGACCTCGGCGACGACACCTCCTCCGAACTCGTCGCGACCCAACTCCCGGACGCGAGGCTGGTCAAGTCGTTTAACACCATCCACTGGGAGACGCTCCGTGACCTCGGACATCCGGACCTCCCCGAATCGGAGCGCCTCGCGGTGTTCCTCGCCGGCGACGACTCCGACGCCAAGGCGCGTGTCGCCGACCTCGTCCGTGACATCGGCTTCGGTCCCGTCGATGTCGGCGGCCTCGTCTCCGGCGGCGAACTGCTGGAACCCGGTTCGGCGCTCTACAAGCGCGAAATCACGGTCGACGAGGCGCGGGAGACCGTCCGAACGCTTCGTGCTCGACAGGGCTGACCGTCGTCTTCACACAACCATCACGGTTTTTGATTGTGTATGTCAGGTACCAGATTGCGCTCGCGGAGTACCGCGGCCGTACCCGTCCGTTTTCGTGACATTCACGGATTACAACTGTTCCCAAATAGCATGGATTTAAGAGCCACCGTCGCACACAAACGGCTGTCAAGGCACCTATGATGGCACAGACGAACGATTGGAAAGACTCGCGCGTGACGTACGACGAATCGACTGGGTCGTACCGCGTCGACCGCGACTCTTCCGAGCTACTAAGTACGAACGTTGTATTGAGTATTGCGGCAATCGAGGGCGTCCGGCCGACGCAACTCCCGCCGCTCGCACAGACTATCGACCCAGACGCACTCGAAACGGTGTTCGGCCGTTCTGACGACGCCCTCCTCTCGTTTTCGTACGCGGGCTACCGCGTGACGCTCGACGCGCTCGGTTCTATCGAAGTGGTCCCCATCGGCGACACCCAGCCCCTCCAGTGAGGCGACGCGCCGCCTAACCATCGACCACTCACCACCCACTCGTCCCGTCGAGTGGCGACGCGGCCCCGGGAACGCCGATGCGGTCCGCGGTCCATCCGCGCTCCCAGTAGGTGCCGCCTGACTCCCCGTTCGTGACAGTAGGTGAAACATACCAAAACGTTCTGTCACCGTCTCCCACGGTATGTTCGGAACGAGTGGAATCAGAGGTCCGGTTGGCCGAACCGTGACCGCCGAACTCGCCCTTCGAATCGGCCGCGCGGTCGGCTGTGACGCCTGCACCGTCGTCGTTGGACAGGACGCGAGACTCAGTGGCGACGTGCTCGCGGACGCCGTGAGCGCCGGCGTCCGCGAGTGCGGCGCGAACGTGGTCCGACTCGGCGTCGCCTCGACCCCCACGGTTGCCCGTGCGGTCGGTTGGACCGGCGCGGACGCCGGTATCGGCATCACCGCGTCTCACAACCCCGCCGCAGACAACGGCCTGAAGCTCTGGACGCCGAGCGGCCGCGCCTTCGACAAAGCCCAGACGCGCGACATCGTCCACCGGCTCAACCGCGACGAGGTGTCGCTCGCCGCGTGGGACGAACACGGCGAAGAGCGCGAGTGGCCCGACGCCGCGGCCCGCCACGTGAGCCACCTCGTCTCGTCGTTCGACGACCTCGACGACGTCTCCGTCGCGTTCGACCTCGGCAACGGAACGGGCCGCGTCTCGGTCGACGCGCTCTACGAACTCGGCGCGACGGTCAACACCATCGACGGCCAGCGGGACGGTCGCTTCCCCGCCCGAAAGAGCGAGCCGAACGCCGAGACGCTCACGGCGCTCCGCCGGACCGTCCCCGCGCTCGACGCGGACGTGGGCCTCGCCCACGACGGCGACGCCGACCGACTCGTCGCGGTCGACGAGACCGGCGCGTACGTCTCCGGCGACGCACTGCTCGCGCTGTTCGCGCGGGACGCCGTCTCCCCGGGCGACGCCGTCGCCGTCCCCGTCGACACGAGCCTGCTCGTACAGGACGTGGTCGAGGCCGCCGGCGGGCGCGTTACCTACACGCCGGTCGGCGACGTCCACGTCGCCGAGGCGGTCGCCGAACCCGGCTACGTCTTCGGCGGCGAGCCCTCCGGCGCGTGGATTTGGCCCGACGAGACGCTCGCGCCCGACGGCCACTACGCGGCGCTCACGCTCGCCGACCTCGTGGCCCGCGGCGCACCGCTGTCCGAACAGGTCGCCGACCTCGGCGGGGCGGGCTACGCCACCCGCCGCGCGAGTCTCTCGTTCGACGACAAACACCAGGCGATGGACCGCATCGCCCGCGACATCCACGCCGCGTACGACGAAGTCGACACCATCGACGGCATCCGCGTCGATACCGACGACGGCTGGTTCCTCGTCCGCGCCAGCGGGACCGAACCGCTGGTCCGCATCACCGCGGAGGCCCGCGACGAGGGCGACGCCGACCGCCTGTTCGAGGACGTCCGCTCGCTCGTCGAGGGCGCGCGCGTCGTCGCCTGAATCGCTCGTTTTCGCGACTCCTCTCCTCTCCTCTCCTCTCCTCTCCTTCGGTGACGCCACCGAGATGACCTACGTCGTCGAAAGCGAGGTGTTCGGTGGGATGGAAAGGGCCTGATTCCGTTCTCGTCCGACGCGGATGCCGACGAGTTCGTCGCCGAACACGGCCGGAGACCGTGGTGTTCGACGACGTGACGCCCGAGTGACTCCGCGGCCACATGCGCTCGTAGCGCCGCCGCTTTCGATACGGCTCGAAAACAACGGACGCTCGCGGCGCTCAGAAGGAGTCGTCGGGGACGCGGACGCCGTCGACGTACACCGACACCGCGTCTGTCGACTGGAAGTTGGTGACGTCACCCGCGAACTGGTAGCGCCGCGAGTCGTCGCTGACGGTACCCTCGGCGGCGGGACCGACCGTTCCGGTCGTGCTGAGTGCACCGTTCTGCTGGAGTGGTGAGATGGACCCGCTGACCGTCACTTCGAACGACGAGACGGAGCCGGTGCCTGCGACGACGAGCGTGTGCCCGTCGGCGTCGGCTGACTCGTCTGCCTGTTCTGTCGCCGAGCCGACCCCAGAGAACCCCGCGAGCGCACCAGCGGCCGATACCGACCCGCACAGCGCGAGGTACTTGCGTCTACCGACGTCGTCGTCAGTCGTGGTCTCTGGGTCCTGCCCGGTGGACCGTTCTCTTACCATGTCTCAGGGGTTGCGGATTATCCCCATAAATGTTGCGATAATTACATTAGTAGGAATACATGAATGTCTATCGATGATATTATTGCCGCCGTTACTGTCAAAATTACTGATGGGTTCGTACGAGTCGAGTGATATACAAAAACGCTCGACTGCGGCGACTTATTCTCGAATTAATCTGAATTTTATTCTCGAATTAATTTCGGATTTGCGGTGTCGATATGTGTGTTCGAAATCTGGCAACTTCTACGTCGGGCGAATATACTTTTTTCTGATAAATGGTTCCGTACCGCGCGCCGTACCCGCGCCGTCCGCGGCCGCCGCGTCGTGCTCACGCCGCGAAACTCGCCGGACCAGACGGGCGACCTCGGCGTCGAGCACCGTCCGCGGAGCGCCAGCCCGTCGAGCATCGACGTGCGAAAAGCGCTCGGTCGTCGTCGACCGCCCGTCTGGCTTCCGGTTCGGTATCGGTGCGGTCGCTCGGGTCGAATCGTCGGCGGAAGGAGGAGGGACCGAACGAGACCGCGGGGACCGATGCGGCCACCAGCGACGAGTCGTTCTCGCCTTCGGTTTTCCCGGGGCGAGCGTCCCACTCGCGCCCGCGGGCGTTCGAACGGACGGTGCGTCTCTCCGTCAGGGCGGTGCTATCCGAGGAACCCGACGCGCCGGTCTTCCCACTCTCGGCGCTCGACGATGGATTCGCGTCCCTTCTCGGACATCTCGTAGAAGTTCGTTCGACGGTCGTGTTGTCCCTTGTTGACGTATCCCTGTTCGACGAGAGCGTCGAGGTTCGGGTAGAGGCGACCGTGATTCACCTCTCCGACGTCCTTGCTGATCATCTCTTTAATCTCCTGCCCGGACGGTCGCTCTGCCCCGGCGATCACGTACAGCAGGTCGCGCTGGAAGCCAGTCAGTTCGAACATGTAGTCTCGAATCTAAGTATCGCCGTCATCGGGTATTGTTAGCCACCTCTATACTGGACAATTGGGTTCCTTACCGCCGTTGCCGCGAGTTTGCTCCCGTTTCGCCCCGCGGATTTTTCTCGAAACCGCTGGGATATGTAATCATCTCTGAGACCGAGATAACCCCCTCCCGCTGACGGTCTGCGACCCGGTAACAGTCGTGTGAAGATGAACTTAATAGCCGGTAGCAACCGACTCGGTACCTCCCGGAAACGTCATGATAACAAAGGTCGGGTGTGGTGTAGTACGACCCAACCGGGTCGGGTCCCTCTTCACATCGCGTGCGGGACCACCCCCGCACACGACGATGACAACGCTATCAAAAGACGAGCTATTCCGAATCCTCAGCAACTCCCGACGGAGGCAGATTCTCTACTTCCTCCATCGGGCAGGCGAAGCGATCTCGCTGAAAGAACTCGCGGCGATGGTCGCCGCGCGGGAGAACGGCACGGCGGTCGAGGACGTGACCGACGAAGAGCGACAGCGCGTGTACATCTCGCTGTACCAGACGCATCTCCCGAAACTCGAGAGCGCCGGACTGGTCGATTACGACGACGAAGAGCGGTCCGTCGATCTCGTTTCGAACGTCGCAAAGCAGGGGTTCTTCTGGATGCAATCCGGGACGAGCGAGTCGTGGAGCCGGTATTACGCGCTACTCGGCGCGCTCAGTTGGGCGCTCATCCTCGGCCTGTGGGCGGGCCTCCCCGGATTCGCGCTCATCTCGTGGAGCGCCGTCGCGGTGTTCGTCTCCGCGGCCCTCCTCGTGTTGGTGTTCGCGCAGTACCGCTCCGAGCGGCAGGCGGGGACCTCGGCCGACGCCTTCGAAGCGCTCGTGGAATAACCGCCGAATAATTCGTCTTCTCGCGACTGCCGTAGATATCCCGCCCCGAACCGCTCGCGTATTCTCAGCCCATGCTACTGCTGAATCGCCGTATGCATGAACCTAACTAACAGCTGTGTTTTATGTCATTCTCGAACCCGCCACGAATTCGAGCGAAACTGGCGTCCCCCGCGACCCTCTGGTAGGAACTCCTTACTATCGGATCTATTGAAAGTCTGAGTTAGTATAGATTGTTACAACCACTTTACTCGCAGATTTTGCAACCCTAACAGTCGGAGAAATCAGAGTGTGGGATTCTCAGACAAGTATATATCCTCGTTTAACCTATTAGTTCACTGACCCTCTGCATCTGGGGCGCGCTTGGTGGGGCGCATCCAAAGGTTGTGGTCTGTGCAAGGCGTCTCGTGGTCTCCCCTCTCGACCGACCACGTTACGCGGTAGCACCCGACCACACAGTGGGGGAGGAAGGAACAATGGTTACCGATTCACTGCAAGCCGACACCGGCGTTGTTGAACAGACGACGAACGAACAGCTCGCGGAGACGACTGGTGAGTCTCAAGCGGTCGCGGAACAGCAACAACAACCCGAAATCGAAGCGCTCTCGAAGAACGTCGTCTTCGAGATTCTGAAGAACCAACGCCGGCGCGACGCGCTCCGGTACCTCAAGGAGAACGACGGCGAAGCGAAGCTCGGCGACATGGCCGAGTTCATCGCCGCGAAGGAAAACGGCATCGAGATCAAGGCGCTGTCGTCGAGTCAACGAAAGCGCGTGTACATCGGTCTGTACCAGTGTCACCTCCCCAAGATGGACTCGGCGGGTATCGTCGACTTCGAGAAAAACCGCGGTGACATCACGCTTCTCGACACCGCGAAACAGCTCGACCAGTACCTCGACGGCGACATCGTCAGCACCGAGGACGACGACGAGCAGTCTGCGTCGCTCGCCGCGTCGCCGAAGCGGAATCTCGCTATCGCCGCCGGCGTGGCCGCGACGGTTTCCGGCGGACTGCTCGGCGTCCCCGGACTAGAACAGGTTCCGGCCGCCGGCTGGGCCGTGTTGAGCACCGCGACGCTCATGGCCATCACCGCGATGGAGTCGTACAAGGACCGCCTCGACCTCTGAGTCGGTCGGTCCTCACGCGTCCGCGACGATACCGATTTCGACCGACTGCACCCGGATTTTATTTCACTCTGCTTTCGGACAGCGACGTCGCTCGGCCGCCGCTCCCCTCTTTCCGCTCCGCTCCCTTCTCAGTCTCCGCTCCGCTCGCTTCCCAGTCTCCGCTTTGCCCCTTTCTAGTCCCCTCACCTCACCTCACCTCACCTCACCTCACCTCACCTCTCCGGTTCCCGCCTCGTGGGTGCAATTCGCAGTCCGTGCGACCGACGCGGCGGTTTCGTCACGTCGCGACATTGTGGGGGTGAACGCACTCCGATTAGGCGCGTCCGAACCGTCTGCCCCGCCGATTTCGGACTTCGGTCTCCGCTTGCAACAGTCTCACACGCGAACCTAACCCGAGACCGGTTCGGGGAACGCGCTGTATAACAATCCCCGTCGCCATCCCTGTTTCCTTCATGACTTACTTACCGTCACGGTCACCTTCCGAATGCCTATCGCTCGCGGGAGGGCGCGAATGAACGACTGCATCACCGAGGCGGTCGTCCTCGCGGGCGGAGAGGGGCGACGGCTCCGGCCGCTCACTACCTTCCAACCGAAGCCGATGCTCCCGGTCGCCAACCGGCCGGTCGTCGAGTACGTCCTCGACGCGCTGTTCGAGTCGGGCATCGAGCGCGTGGTCGTCGTCGTCGGCCACCGCGCCGACCGCATCCAGTCGCACCTCTCTGGGACGTACCCCGACGCGAACATCGAGTTCGTCCATCAGGACGCCCGACTCGGAAGCGGTCACGCGCTCCTCCTCGCCGAGGAACTCGTCACCGGCCCCTTCGTCGTCTGCAACGGCGACAACGTCGTCGACGCCGACATCATCTCGAAGGTGCTCGAACGCTTTTCGACGACCGACTCGGTGGCGACCATCGCGGTCGCCGAGTCCGACACGCCCGAGGAGTACGGCGTCGTCGTCGAGGACAACGGTCGCATCGCCGACATCGACGAACACGCCGTCGACAGCGAGGGCTACCTCGTCAACGCGGGCGTCTACGTCTTCGACGGCACCGTCTTCGAGGCGCTCCGGCGCACCCCGCCGCACGACGGCGAGACGCGGCTTCCCGACGTAGTTCACTACCTCGAGGGGAACGTCACGTCCGTCCTCGTCAACGGCGGCTGGCTCGACCCCTCCCACCCGTGGGGACTCCTCTCCGTGACGGAGACGCTTCTCGCGCGCAGACACGGCTCGGCCGTCGCCGCTTCGGCGCGAATCCACGAGCGCGCGGTCGTCGGCGACCACGCGGTCGTCGGCGACGACTGCGACGTGGGGCCGGGCGCGGTCATCAGCGGTGGCTCGTGCCTCCAGAACAACGTCTCGGTCGGCGCGAACAGCGTCATCGAGCGCTCCATTCTCTCGACCGACGCGCGGGTCGGTGCGGGCGTCGTCCTCCGGGACTCCGTCGTCGGCCCCGGCGCGACCGTCGGCGACGGCGTCGTCTCACCCGGCGGTCACGCCGACGTCATCCTCGAAGGGCGGCTCTACACCGACCGCCGCCTCGGGAGCATCATCGGCGACCGCGCCGAGGTGGGCGCGAACGTGACGCTCACGGCGGGCAGTCGCGTCGGTGCCGAGGCGGTCGTCGGGGCCGGCACGGTCTTACACGGCGACGTCCGCGAGCGCGTGGAGGTGACCCACTGATGTGCGGCATCACCGCCTGCATCGGCGCGGACAACTCGGTTGATTCGCTCGTCGACGGACTCCAGCGGCTGGAGTACCGCGGCTACGACTCGGCCGGCATCGCCGTGAAAAACGGGTCGGGCATCTCGCTGACGAAGCGCGTCGGCGAGGTCTCAGAACTCGTCGCGGCCGTCGAGCAGAACCCCATCGCCGGTGACTACGGCATCGGCCACACCCGCTGGGCGACCCACGGCGGCGTCACCGACGGCAACGCGCACCCCCACACCGACGAGTCGGGTCGCATCGCCGTCGTCCACAACGGCATCATCTCGAACTTCCAGTCGCTTCGGAGCGACCTCGAAGCCCGCGGTCACGTCTTCAGTAGCGAGACCGACACCGAGGTCGTCCCGCACCTCATCGAGGAGAACCTCCGCGACGGCGCGACCCCCGAGGAGGCGTTCCGCGCCGCGGTCGGCAGTCTCTCGGGGAGCTACGCCCTCGCGGCCATCATCGGCGACGAGGAGGCCATCTTCGCGACTCGCTCGGGGTCGCCGCTGGTCCTCGGCGTCGGCGACGGCGAGTACTACCTCGCCAGCGACGTGCCCGCGTTCATCCAGCACACGGCGCGCGTCGTCTATCTCCACGACGGCGACTTCGTCGTCACTCGCTCGGACGGCTACGACATCACCGACTCGGCCGGCCGCGCGGTCGACCGCCCCGTCGAACCCGTCGAGTGGGACCCCGAGACGGCGACGAAGGGCGGCTACGAGCACTACATGTACAAGGAGATTCACGAACAGCCCGGCGCGCTCCGGCGGACCACCCAGAGCCGGCTGAACACCCACGCCGGCGGCGTCGAATTAGCGGAGTTCCCGCCGGAGTCGTTCGCCGACGTCACGCAGGTCCACCTCCTCGCCATGGGCACCTCGCACCACGCCGGGATGTACGCGGCGTCGTTACTCAACTCTCGGGGCATCCCGGCCTACGCGTTCATGGCCGGCGAGTACTCGGTCATCAAGCCGCCGGTGACGTCAGACACGCTCGTCGTCGCGGTTAGTCAGTCGGGGGAGACCGCCGACACCCTCGACGCGGTGCGCCGCGCCCGCGCCGCCGGCGCGCGGACCCTCGCGGTCACGAACGTCGTCGGCTCGTCGATAACCCGCGAGTGCGACGACGAACTGCTCATCCGCGCCGGCCCGGAGATCGGCGTCGCGGCCACCAAGACGTTCTCGTCGCAGGTGACGGCGCTGACGCTCCTCACCGAGCGCATCGTCGAGGACGTGACCGGCGCGAAGTCGCCCGAAGCGCGCGACCTGATGGAGGCGCTGTCGCGGCTCCCGGGCGACGTACAGGAGGTGCTCGACACCTCGATGGCCCGCGAAATCGCCATCGAGTACGAGGGGAGCGACGCGTACTTCTTCATCGGCCGCGGGGTCGCCCACCCCGTCGCCCTCGAAGGCGCGCTGAAGTTCAAGGAGATATCCTACGAGCACGCCGAGGGCTTCGCCGCCTCGGAGCTCAAACACGGCCCGCTGGCGCTCGTCACGCCGCTGTCACCGGTGTTCGCCATCTTCACCGGCCACGAGGACGAGGCGACGCTGAGCAACGTCAAGGAGGTCCAAGCTCGCGGCGCGCCCGTCATCGCAATCACGAGCGACCGCTCGGGTGAGGTGACCGAGTTCGCCGACCACGTGCTCAGAATCCCGGACACCCATCCCGACATCGCCGGCGTCCTCGCCAACGTCCAGCTCCAGCTCGTCGCGTACCACGCGGCGGACCTCCTCGAACGGTCCATCGATAAGCCGCGAAATCTCGCCAAGTGCGTCACCGTCGAGTGAGCATTGGCGAGCGGTGCGGCGGGTCTCCCCGCCGCGTTCCGACGTTTCGTTCCCATTAACCCGCCGCAGTCGTTCGATTTTCCCCTCAGACCCGCTATTTTCAGGGATTCGAGACTGTTCGGAGATAAGCGAAGATTATCTCGATTGTAGGCACCGATTACATATTACCCGCCCGCGTCAGGTAACACCCGATGACCCGACGCGACCTCGTGGACGACGTTCTTTCGGCCTCGGACGAGCCCCCCGGCCCACTGACCGACGACAGCGACAGCGACGTCACCGCGGCGACCGACGAGAGCGATATCCCTCCGGGGTCGTCCGACGGCGACCTCCTCGACGCGCTCGGAGACGACGTCTCCCGGGACGTACTGCTGGCGTGCAACCGCGCGCCGATGACCGCCGAGGAGCTCGCCGAGAACTGCGAAGTCTCCGAATCGACCATCTACCGCCGGATCGAGACGCTTTCGAGCCTCGGACTGGTCGAACGGACCCAGCGGGTCGACGCGCCCAGCAAGACGTGCTACGAGACGGTCGTCGACGGGCTCTCGATTCACCTCGGCGACAGCCTCCGCGTCGAGGCGGGGTCGAACAACTACGTCGTCGACGCGATGCGCACGCTTCTGGCCGCCATCGACGTCCAACAGCTCGCGTACGACCGCGAGCAAAACAGCGTGGACGTTCGGTTCCGGCTGGCCCCGCGCCTGCTGGACTCGCTCGTGGAACTGTACGTCAGAGACACGAACTCCCGCGAGAAGTAGCTCGTTGCCCGCCGATACGGCTTCGCTCGTCGCGCCGTCTCACCGCCGCCACGACCCGTCGACTTCGCCGAGGACGAGCGCGAGCGCGTCTCTCGCACGGCCGACCGCGATGAGTTGGCGGGCGGCCGCGGCGGTGAGGGGGCCGATGGACTGCGAGGACGCGAGCCCCTCGACGATGTCGGGTACCTCGGCGGCGAACCACGAGCTATCGTCCGCGCCGAGTTCGTCGTCGACTCCCGCGGACGACCGAGAGTGGGGTGCGTCGGAAATCATACCGAATGTACACGCTCGCGAGGCATAGTTAGGAATCTGTACACCTTCGGTAACGACCTCCTTACTCGCCGGAGTCTCGGGGCCGCCTCGCCGACCTCCGCCTCGATTATACCACACTGTTGCAAAGAATAATTACCCGCTAGAGCGTTCCGTGTAACCGGTAATGTCTCTCAGCGAACTCATCTCCGGCGTCGCCGCCGCGGAGCGAACTCTGACGGTGTTCAATCCGACTCCCGACGTCGTCGAGCGACTCGCCGAGCACTTCGCGAATCGAAACGTCTCGGTGGAGTCTGCGAGTTCCGACGAGGGCCCCTCGAACTACGCCGTGCTGGGTACCGGCGACACATTCCACACGGCCGTCTCGGTCGACGACCTCCTCAGACGCCCCGAGGACGTCGAACCGGGCTTCGAACGCGACTCGTACGAGCCGATTCTCGACCATCTCGACGAGACGTTGTTTACCTCCTACGACCGTCAGCAGATGCTCAACGCCACCCGCGAAATCGAAGACCGCGCGTGGCGCGTCGGCGCGGGCGAACTCCACTCGGGCTTTCAGTCCGGCGGGAACCTTCGCCCGCAACTCGAAACGTACCGCCGCCTCGGCGGCCGCGACGACCTCTCGGTCCACGCGTACATCTATCCGAACGGCGAGGTCCCGCAGGCGGACCAGTTCCAACTCCACCTCGCGCGCACCGACGAGATTCGGCGCTCCTGGTTCGTCGCCTACGACGGCAACGGCATCGGCGACTACAAGTGCGCCCTCGTCGCCGAGGAGACCGAACCGGGGTTCGGGTTCACCGGCTTCTGGACGTACGACCCCTCGATGGTCGACTACATCGTCAACCACCTCGTCTCGTCGTACTCGATTATCGAATCCGATGGCTCGGGCGAGCCGACGCCCGACGCCAGATGACTGCCCGACAGCAGTCCAGCCGCTGACTCGAGTTGCTTCTTCGCTCTCGCCCGCAGAATCAATCCGGAGAACCGGGCGCGAATACTTAGGAACGCCCGCCCGGAACCGTGCGGTATGGTTGACGGAATCCTCCTCGACGCCTCGCACCTGAAAGGCAAAGTCAAGGGCGGCCGCGCCGGGGCCGAAATCGCTGGGATGAGCTACATCGGCTACGAACTCGCGGTCACAGAGCGGAGCATCCACGTCTACGGCGACCACTGTAACGCCGACATCCAAGACGAGGAGTACCGCTATCTCGTCATCCCCCTCGACTCGGTCCGGGGCATCGAACTGAAGGACCTGTCGGACCGCGGTCGGTGCCTGAAGGTACACGGACTCGACGACGACGTGGTGCTGTTCTCGGAGAACCAGACGAGCCTCTCGAAGAATCTCAAGCGCGTGTTTCTGCTCCTCTCGCGGTTGCTCGCCTGAGGGGACCGGCGCTCCGGTCGGCGACCGGTCAGCCGGTCGGTCTGTCGGTCCGGAGCCGAACCAGGTAACGTTTCGAAAGCAGGTGTACTAACCGAACCGCTAAAGAGGGTCGGAGCCGATGTTGAGGTATGGCCACGGATACGAACCTCGACGACGCCCCCTGTCCCATCATCGACTCGCTGAAGCAGATCGGGTCGCAGTGGCGTCTCATCGTCCTCCACGACCTCCAAGACGGTGAAAAGCGGTTCAACGAGCTGAAGCGTTCGACCGGCGCGAGCTCGCGGACGCTCTCTCGCGTCCTCGACGACCTGCAGGAACACGGCTTCGTCGACCGCCGGATGGAAGAGGACGCGCCAGTCGCGACGTACTACTCGCTGACCGACAAGGGCGTCTCGCTGTGCCCGGTGTTCGACGAGATACAGGAGTGGGCCACCGAGTGGCTCGACGCCGAACACGAGGAGGGTGCGGCCGAAGCCGAGACGGTGCAGTCGACGGTCTGAACGTCGCGACGCGACGCGACGTCGCGCTACGCTTCGAGCGGGTCGCCGCCCGCCGTCTCGACGATTTCCGCGTGGACGTCCGCGACGGTGACCGAGTCGAGTTCGTCGAGCATCGCCTGAATCGCCGGCTCGAGCAGTTCGCCGAGCACCGGCTGGATGTGTTCGCCGACGGTACACTCGTCGTTCGGTTCGTTCGTGTGGAAACAGAACGGCTCGGCGTCCTCCACCGCCTCGTAGATGTCGCGAAGCGTGATGGCGTCCGGCTCGCGGGACAGCGTGAAGCCGCCGGTCGGGCCGCGCTTGGAATCGACGAGGTCCGCCTCGCGGAGCGAACACAGGAGCTGACGGATGACCACCGGGTTCGTGTTGACGCTCCACGCGAGACGGTCGGAAGACAGCCGTTCGTCGCTCCGCACCGCCAAGTGAGTCAGCACGTGCGTCGCGACGACGAATCGGCTGCTGTTCGACATACACGTTCTTTGGTGCTACGGGCATTTTAGATTTCACGGTGATGCGCCGATTTCGCCGGCTTCTCCGCGGAACTGACGTTTTTCAACTCCCGGCCCGGAACGGGGGTTCGGTGTCAGAATCCGGTGGCGAGAACCGACCGGATAGGGTTCGGAACGGCCGAAAAGTAGACTCGGAGTCGACAGACTCGGGCGAGTCGGCCTGTGCGGCGGTCGGTTCACTCCTCGTTTTCGTCAGCACCAACAGCCGCTCGTCGTTGATGTAGAGCACGCGTCTCGACGTCGACTCTCCCTCGGTCACGTCCATGTACTGTCGTGCCGATTTCCCGTTGTGTCTGATACCTGTTTGGTGGCTCAACTATCAACACTGTGACGGCTATCGGGTCCGAGGCGGTTCTCGCGTCAGTCCTCGCCGGCGGCCGCCTCGTCGTCGGTCGACGCGTGGTCGCTCGTCTCGTCGGCGGTCGTCTCGTCGCCCGCGTCGTTCTCGCCCACGCGGTCGTAGAGCACGGACTCGCCGGGTTTGACCGTCCCGCCGGTCGGGATTCTGACGCCCGCGTTCAGCGAGGCGTTGATGCCGGTTTTCACCCCGTCGCCGAGAACGACGCCGTACTTCCGGCGACCCGAGGAGACGAGTTCGCCCTTGAGCAGTTGCCGGACGGATTCGCCGTCGTGACGGAGGTTTGCCACTTTGGTTCCCGCGCCGAAGTTCACGTCGCGGCCGAGGAGGCTGTCGCCGACGTACGAGAGGTGGCCGACCGTCGCGCCCTCCATCAGGACGCTGTTTTTCACCTCGACGGCGTGGCCGACCTTGGCGTTCTCGCCGACGAGCGTGTGCCCGCGGACGTAGGCGTTCGGGCCGACGGTGGCCCCGCGACGGACGAGCACCGGCCCCTCGATGACCACGCCCGAGCGGACCGTCGCACCCGCCTCGACGACGACCGGCCCGTCGAGTTCGGCCCGCTCGGACACGTCGCCGTCGATTCGCGGTTCGAGTTCGCCGAGCTTCCACTCGTTGGCTTCGAGGAGTTCCCACGGCCGCCCCACGTCGAGCCAGCGGTCGAAGGCGACGCCGCGCACGTCGTAGGCCTCGCAGGTCGTCGCGAGCACGTCGGTCAGTTCGAGTTCGCCGCGGTCGCTCTCGGCCACGTCGAGCCAGTCGTGGGCCTCGGCGGGGAAGACGTACGCGCCGGCGTTGACGAGGTCCGACGGCGGGTCCGCGGGCTTCTCGACGACGTCGGTGACGAAGCCCTCGTCGTCGGTGTCGAGGACGCCGTAGGAACTCGGGTCGGCGACCCGGAACGACCCGACCGCGGGCGTCCCCTCGTACAGCGTCGACAGCGACGGCACGTCGTACAGCGCGTCGCCGTTGAGGACGACGAACGGTTCGTCGGGGTCGAGGTGCGGGGCCGCGGCGCGGACGGCGTCGGCCGTCCCGCGCTGTTCCGACTGGACGGCGAACGCGACGGGGACGCCGCCGCGCTCGTCGCCGAAGTAGTCGCGCACGTCTCCGGCCTCGTAACCGACGACGAGGGTGATGTCCGTCGCGCCCGCCTCGATGGCCGCGTCGGCGGTGTGCGCGACGAGCGGTCGGTCGGCCACGGGGAGCATCGGCTTCGGTCGGCGGTCCGTGAGCGGACGCATCCGGGTGCCGCGGCCGGCGGCGAGAATGACAGTCTGCATACCCCCCTAAGGGACTGCGCGGAAGAAATTTCTTCGGTCCGGACGATACCGAGGCGGGGACCAATCGCGACGCTGTGGGTTGCCTCTGTTCCACCTACCGATACCGACTCGAGGTGGTACGGTCGGTACGGCAATTTCCTGTCACTATCAATCTCTCAAAACACTTGTGAACTCCGAGCCGGATTTGACTCTGAAACTCCGCCGTCGCGCGTCGCGGTCGCTCGCGGACGGTTCGAGCCACACGGCCCGCGAACGGCGAATACGTTGGGGTTACGATGGGTTGGAGATTCGCACGAGACGCGGCGCCGTGTGTTAGTGAACGGACGAGCACCAGCGAGTAATAGTTTCGTTCCGCGGCGACGCGAACCGCGTTCGTGAGCGTTATTACCATCCCACCCTTCGGCTGTGGAGGGTTACGATGGAGATTCGCACAGGACTCTCTTACGGAGACGTATTGCTGGTTCCACAGCGCTCGCCGGTCGACAGCCGGAGCGACGTGGACCTCTCGACCAACGTGACGCCCGACTTGCGCCTCGATACGCCGCTCGTCAGCGCGGCCATGGACACCGTCACCGAGGCGGACCTCGCGGCCGCGCTCTCGGGCCTCGGCGGGCTCGGCGTCGTCCACCGCTTTCTCGACGTGGACGAGCAGGCCGAACAGGTCCGGCGCGTCGCCGAGGCGGGCGGGACCGTCTCGGGCGCGGTCGGCATCAACGAAAACTACCTCGACCGGACCGAGGCGCTCCTCGACGCCGGCGCGGACGCGATTGTGATGGACATCGCTCACGGCCACATGGAGCGGTGTCTCGACGCCGTCGAACGGATTCGCGACGAGTTCGACCCCGAAATCGTCGCGGGCAACGTCGTCACGCCGGCGGCGGTCGAAGACCTCTGGGAGGCCGGCGCGGGCTGTGTGAAAGTCGGCGTCGGGCCGGGCTCGCACTGTACGACCCGTGAGGTCGCGGGCGCGGGCTACCCACAGCTCACGGCCGTCTCGGAGTGCGCCGAGCGGGCGCACGACCTCGGCATCCACGTCATGGCCGACGGCGGGATTCGGACCTCCGGCGACGCCGCGAAGGCGCTCATGGCCGGCGCGGACACCGTCATGATGGGGAGCTTCTTCGCCGGGACCGACGAGGCTCCGGGCCGGGTCGTCGAGGTCGACGGCGAGACGTACAAGCGCTCCCGCGGGATGGCCTCGGCGGAGGCCGCCGACGAACGCGAGGACAAACAGAGCGACGTGGACGCCGGCGAGGGCGTCGAGGCGCTCACGCCCCACAAGGGACCGGTCGAACCGCTCGTCGAGGAGTTCCTCGGCGGGATTCGCTCCGGTGTGAGCTACTGCGGCGGCCACACCATCGCAGACGCCCGCGAACGGGCTTCGTTCGTCCGCGTCGCGGCGAGCGCGAAAGAGCGAGAAGGCGCACACGGCGTCGTCTTCGCCGAGGGTCCCGTCGAGGTCGACGAGGAGGCCGAACGCGAGTTGCAAGCCCCGATGGCCGACTGACTCCGCGGTCGGGGAACCGACCCCCAACACAACACCGCGCGGTGACTCCCGACGCGACGCGAGACGACGCGGACCGCCACGCCGATGGCCGCGCCCTCGCCGAGCGATAGCGTTCGCGCTGACACACCGGCGTCGTCGCGCTCGAACAATATCCCAGATTCGATAGTATTTGACTCGAATCTTCGTATAGTGGTAGTTACCGTTCTCAAGTAGGTGTCTTCGATATGAATGTAAACGCTCGGCAGTCTCCCGCAGTCAGACCCGACTAACATATTTTATTTGAATTTTTAAACACCGAAATTTAGCCCGAAAGACGGGACAATGACGAGGAAAATGAATTTTTCGTCCGCTTTGAATCGACATCGACGCGCCTGAATCGCGGACGGTGGAATCTCGGTTCGAAACGGACTCATCGCTCTCGTGAACTTCACTAACCGAGACCTATCAGTTTTATGAGTATATAACTAATTCTGAAACGTTTACCGACGAGCACCGCCGAACTCGATTGACTCGCGTGACTACCGTACCTGTGTCACGGGTTGCAGGAGTCGGCTCGCCTCACCCGTGACAAGCGTAATTTTGTAATACGTTTGCTGTCGGTCGGCTCGCGTCCGACCGATTTCGGGAACGGACTGCAGGGGGTCAAATCTCGCACGAAGCACAGCCGTACCGAACAGTTGTTCTGTATTGCTGAAGACTACGAGTAGGTCGCTCGGATGCCGATGACGCGGGCGGCTTGCGTCACCATCTCGGGGACCTCCGTGTGGTACCACTCACCTTTCATCCGGGTGGTCGGGCCGGAGACGCTGATAGCGCCGAGGATGGTCTCGTCGTCGGAGAGAATCGGCGCGCCGACCGCCCGCATGCCGGTGATGCGCTCTTCGTCGTTGAAGGCGTACCCGCGCTCGCGAACGGTCGCCAACTCGGCTTCGAGGGCGTCGCGGTCGTCTATCGTCTTCGTCGTCAGGCGCGTCAGTTCGCCGTCGAGAATCTCGTTTCGGCGCTTCTCGTCGCAGAAGGCGAGATAGGACTTGCCGACCGCCGTGGTGTGGAGGTCGACGGTCGTGCCGATGTGCGAGTCGGTCTGGAGTCCCTGCTCGGACTTCACCTGATAGATGTAGACGCCGCGGCCGTTCTCCTCGACCATCACCTGTCCGCGCTCGCCGACCGCCTCGACGAGGTCGTCCATCTCGCCGATGGACGCGTGGTACAGTGCGTGTCGCGTCCGGGCGTGGTCGCCGAGGTCGAGGAACTTCAGGCCCAGCGCGTACTCGTCGCCCTGCCTGACGACGTAACCGAGCCCCGCGAGCGTTTTGAGGTGGTTGTGTGCCGTGCTCTTCGAGATACCGAGGTCGTTCGCAATCTCCGACACCCCGCTCGCGTCGTGGTCTCTGATGTGTTCGACGATGCCGAACGACGTTTTCGTAGCGCCGATTGTTCCTGCCGCGTCGTTTCCGTCCGTGTTCATAGTTATCTCTGACCGAGTGAGGTAATAATTGTTGTCGTCTCGTTCGGGCTGAACGAACGAGCGTTCGGTTTACCGCCGCGTCAGCTCGGCGACAGTCTCGCGGACCGGGTTCGACCCGACCTCCGAGAGGGCGTCGAGCGCCGCGTCCGCGTCGTCGTCGCCGAGACCGAACGCGAGCAGGTCGCGGTTGCGCGAGGCGAGGTCAGTCGCCGACAGCGGGTCGCGGTAGTCGCCGCGGGGGTACGCGCGCTCGCCGACGTATCGGCTCCCGTCGCGGGCGGTTACTTCGACGCGCGCGCCCCAGTCATCGGGGAACGCCCGCTCGAACGCCTCGTCCGCGTGGAGGTGGACGCGCTCCGAGAGCCCCTGTACGGCCTCGTCGCCGAGCGCGTCGTCGAGGAAGTCGTCGAGTTCGACGCGCCCGTCGGCGACCCAGCGGGCGAGGACGTACGGCGTCGAGAACTTCGCCGCGGTGAGCGTCTCGGGCCGCGCGTGACTCATATCGACGCCGTTGCGGTAGGTGTACACGTCGATTCGGTCCACGTCGTCCGGTGAGAGGTCGTCCGCGCCGGCGTCTCGCAGGGCGTCGAGCGGGGCGTGGGTGTAGCGACACGACGGGTACGGCTTCTGGTAGGCCTCGGTAATCCACCAGTCGTCGCCGAGCGAGTCGAACAGGGCGGCGAACTCGCCGTCCGCGAGGAGCGTTTCGAACGGTTCGTAGACGGCCTCCATCGCCGCGGGCGACCCGCGGAGGCCGGCGGCGGTCAGCGTCGCGGCGCTCACGCCGGCCTGCGCGGAGAAGCCGGCGGTGACGTTCCGCGACGGCGCGCCCTCCGCGAAGGGGTCGTGCATGGAGACGACCGCGAGATTCAGCGCGGTGCGGACCGTCTCGCGCACCTCGTCGGGTGACTGCCCCGCGCAGACGGCGGCGGTCAGCGCCGGCCCGAGCGTCGTCCACGTCGAGTGTGGGTCGCGGACGAGCCACGGAATCGCCTCGTTCATCCGGGCCTTCATGGCGAAGATGGCGTACTCGAAGCGCGCGCAGAGTTCGTACGAGCGGACGCAGGCCTCGACGAACGCCTCGCCGTCGACGTCGTGGTTTTCGGCGACGCCGACCGCGCCCGCGACGACGCTCGCGCCGACGTGGCCGCCGCGGTTGTGGCCCTCCTCTATCTCCTGTGTTATCGCCGCCGTCGCGTTCAACAGCGCCGCCTGCGACGGGTCGACGCGGCGGTCGGTCCCGAGGACTGACGCCGGGCCGTCGGCCAGTTTCGCGTCGCGGAAGACGCCCCCGTGTTGCGGGGCGGCCGCCCCCGCGACGGTCGCCGCGAGCACGTCCGCGACGATTCGCTCGCCGTCGGCGCGCACGTCGTCGGGGAGTTCGTCGGTCAGAAAGCCGTACACCTGTCGTTCCCAGTCTTCGACTGGCTCGTGTGAAATCATGGTCTCAGTGAGTGTCGGGGGTGCTCAGCCCCGGGTGAGGGCGCAGAGCACGCGGGGGGCGGCGGGTTCGGTCGCCGCGGTCCAGAGTCCGTCGACGCCGCCGTCGCCGATGACTGGCGCGACGAGTCGGTCGAACTTCGCTCTGAGTTCCGACTCGGTGAAGGGGTCGCGTTCGCCGCCGCGGGCGGCGCGTACCTCGCGGGCGTACCGCTCCCCGTCGCCCGTCTCGACGGTGACGCGCGCGCCGCGCTCGTCGGGGGCGCGCGCGGCGAACTCCTCGGTGGCGACCACGTCCACGCGGCGGGCGAACCCGAGCGCGGTCTTCGTCAGCGCCTCGTCGGTGAACGCCTCCTTGCCGGTCTCACCGGTCGTCAGCGCCGACGCGACGGCGAAGGGAACCGAGAACTTCGCCTGCAGGGCGTTGGCGGGCGCGGGTTCGGACAGCGCGGCCGCGGCGGGGTACGTCTCGACGGTGACCGACTCGACGTCGGCCGCGACGACGCCCGTCTCGTCGACGAGGAGCGCCACGGCGTCGAGTGCGGCGTGGGTGTAGCGGCAGGCCGCGTGGACCTTGAAGTAGCCGCGCTCGATTTCCCAGCGCTCGCCGAGTCCGTCGGCGAGGGCGCTCCGGTCGGGGCCGTCGGCGGCGACGGGTTCGAGGTGGCGGACCACGCCGTCGTCGAGGCCGGTGAACCCGGATTGGGCCTGGTCGACCGCGAGCAGGCCCGAGAGGTTGCTCATCCCGACGTAGCCGTTCCTGACGGTCGCGCCCTCGGTGGCCGCCTCGAATCGGGTGTGCTGGGCGTAGTTCGCCGCGATTCGCATCGCGTCGAGCGTCGTCTCGGCGTCGAGGCCGCGGAGTCGGGAGACGGCCGCGGCGGTGCCGACGCCGCCCCACACGCCGTGGGGGTGGAGGCTGTCCGCGAGCGGGACGACCGCCTCGGCGGCGCGGACCGCCGCCTCGTAGCCGGCGACGAACGCCGTCAGGAACTCGTCGCCGCTCCGGTAGGCCGACTCGCCGTCCGCGAGGAGCGCGGGCAGGACGTGAATCGCCGGGTGGCCGGCCGCGAAGCGGTGGCCCTCGTCGAGTTCGAGGACGCTCCCGGCGGCCGCGTTGACGAACGCGGCGCGGTACGCCGAGGTCCGCTCGCCCGCGGTCCCCAGGATGGTCGATTCGCCGCCGTTCTCGTCGGCCCAGCGGCGCGCTAACGCGGCGACCGCGGGGTCCGACGCGCCGCCGAGCACCGCGCCGATGGTGTCGGCCACGACGAGCGACGCGCGGGCGGCGACCGACGCGGGGAGGTCGGCCCGGTCGAGGTCGGCGACGAACGACGCGAGCGCTTCGTCTGTCATCTCACACCCCGAGGTACGCCTCGACGACGCCCTCGTCTTCGAGGAGTTGGTCGCCGTCGGCGGTCATGCTGATGCGGCCGTTCTCCATGACGTAGCCGCGGTCGGCCAGCTTGAGCGTCTGCTGGACGTTCTGTTCGACCATGAGGACGGTCATGCCCTGCGCGTGGATGTCCTCGATGACGTCGAACACCTCTTGGACGAGGTGCGGCGCGAGACCGATAGAGGGCTCGTCGAGGATGAGCAGGTCCGGTTCGCCCATGAGCGCGCGGGCGAGCGTCAGCATCTGCTGTTCTCCGCCGGACATGGTGCCGGCGCGCTGGTTCTTGCGCTCCGCGAGCCGGGGGAACAGCTCCAGCATCTCGTCGAGGTTCTCCTCGCGGCTCGCCTTCGCCTCCTCGGTCTGCGCGCCGAGAAGCAGGTTGTCGATGACGGTCATGTTGGTGAACAGGTCGCGGTTCTCCGGGACCTGCACGATGCCGCGCTCGACGATTTCGTGGGACGCCTTCGAGTGAATCGCCTCGTCGCGGTAGGTTATCTCGCCGTGGCTCGGCGAGAGGATGCCGCAGATGGTTCGCATCGTCGTGGTCTTGCCCGCGCCGTTCGAGCCGATGAGCGCGACGATTTCGCCCTCGTCGACGCGCATGTCGACGCCGTGGAGCACCTCGATGTCGTCGTAGCCGGCGCGGACGCCGCGCAGTTCAAGCATCGACGTCGAACCCCCCGATGTAGGCCTCGATGACGCGGTCGTCTTCGACCACCGTCTCCGGCGCGCCGAAGGCGATTCCCTTCCCTTGGTCCAGCACTTTCACGTAGTCCGAGATGTTCATGATGGCTTTCATGTCGTGTTCGATGATGAGGAGGCTCGTCCCGCGCTCGCGCAGTTGGCGGAACAGGTCGAGCATCTGGTTCGACTCCGACGGGGTGAGCCCCGCCATAATCTCGTCGAGAAGCAGGATTTCCGGGCGCGTCGAGACCGCGCGGGCGAGTTCGAGGCGCTTCTGTGCGCCGACGGTGAGCTCGCCCGCCTCCGCTTCGGCCTTGTCCGCGAGCCCGACGAATTCGAGGGTCTCCATGGCGATTTCGCGCGCCTCGCTCCGGCGACGCGTGTGGATGTGCGCGCCGACCATCGCGTTCTCGACGACCGTTAGCTCCTCTAGCGGGCGCGTGATTTGGAACGTCCGCGCCAGCCCCGCCCGCGCGATTTTGTGCGCCGGGAGGCCGGAGATGACCTCGCCGTCGAGTCGGACGGTCCCGCTCGTCGGCGGGAACGCCCCGCTGATGCAGTTGAAAAGCGTGGTCTTGCCCGCGCCGTTCGGTCCGATGAGGCCGATAATCTCGCCGCGGTTGACGGTCATGTCGACGTCGTCGAGCGCCTGCAGGCCGGAGAAGCGCTTGCCGACGCCCTCGACCGACAGAATCCGCTCGCCGTCGCGGTCGATGTCGGCGTCCGGGGAGTCAGCACCCGGCGCGCTCGTCTCATCTGCCGACATCACTCGCTCACCTCCTCGTCACCGCGGACGCGGTTCCAGAGCGCGCGCGCCTGACTCGGCCAGCTCACCACGCCGCGCGGCGAGTAGATGACGATGGCGACGAGGAACGCGCCGTAGATGATGCGGTCGAGGCCGTTGATGTCGGAGAACGTCGTCCGCGCGATTTCGCTGACCGGCGTGACGATGAACGAGCCGACGATGGGGCCTAGAAGCGTCCCCGGGCCGCCGATGACCGCGGGGAGGAGCAGTTCGACGTTCTTGAACAGCGCGAACACGGTGTCGGGGCGGATGGTGTTGAAGTACATCGACCAGTAGGCACCGCCGAGGGCGGTGAAGAAGGCGCTGACGGCGACGCCGATGAGCTTGTACCGGAAGCTCGGCACGCCGACGCTGGCGGCGGCTCGCTCGTCTTCGCGGATGGCGAAGAAGTACAGTCCGACCCACGAGTTCTTGATGACCCACGAGACGAGCGTCACGACCAGCAGGAAGCCGACGATGAGGTAGTAGTACGGCAGGTCGCTCTGGAACTGGAAGGCCGCGAGGCCGTACTCCGCGCCGTAGTCGCGCGGGAACGGTTTGAAGTAGCCGTTGGCACCGTGGAGTTCGGACATGTTGGTGACGACAAAGCGGAGCAGTTCCGCGAACGCCAGCGTCGCCAGCGCGAAGTAGTGGCCCTGCAGGTTGAAGCGGAACGACAGCGCGCCGATGACGAGGCCGTACCCCGCCGCGAGCACGCCGCCGACGAGCATTCCGACCCACGGGTTCACCGCGAAGTCGACGACGAGCGCCTGCGTGGCGTACGCGCCGACGCCGAAGAACGCCGCGTGCCCGAACGAGAACTGCCCGGTGTAGCCGGACATGATGTTCCACGCCTGCGCCGTGTAGGCGTAGATGACCGTGAGGATGAGCATCCGAATGCTCAGCGTCGCCGCGAGTTCCATCCCGGCGACGTCGATTTCGATGAGCGTCGGGAGCGCCGCGAGCAGGCCGAACAGGGCGACGCCCTTGACGAGCGGCGCGTACCGCCCGTCGTCGAACGTCCGGTAGCGGTCGCGGACGGACTCGATTGCGCTCACGCCTCAGCACCTCCGAACAGGCCCTCGGGCTTGACGAGGAGTGTCCCGATGAAAAGCAGGAAGATGAGCACCTGCGCGGTGGTCCCGGGGAGGTAGTAGCCGCCGAACACCTGAATCAGCCCGACGATGAGGCCGCCGACGAACGCGCCGGGGAACGAGCCGAGGCCGCCGAGGATGACGATGACGAAGGCGTTGATGAGGTACGTCTCGCCGGTGAAGGGGTCGAACCGCTGGAACAGCGCGATGGAGCCGCCGGCCACGCCGGCCAGTGCCGCGCCGATGCCGAAGGTGAGGTAGTTGATACGGCGGACGTTGATGCCGACGTAGCGCGCGCCGTTGCGGTTGTCGGCCGTACCGCGAATTTTCCGGCCGAGGTCGGTCCGGTTCAGGAACGCCCGCACGGCGAGCATCGTTCCGAGCGCGATGACGAGCGCGTAGAACTGCCCGAGCGGGATGAAGACGTCGCCGACCTGCACCGACCCGAGCGAGAGTTCGACCTGCTGGGGGTCGGGCGTGAACACGATTTCGATGGCCGACTGGACGATGAAGAGCACGCCCAGCGTGGCGATGAGCTGGTTCTGCTGGGGTGCCTCGATGATGGGCTCGACCGTGAGAATATGCACGATCACCCCGAAGGCGAACAGCACGGCGGCGGCGATAGGTATCCCGATGAACGGGCTGATGCCGGCCGTCTCGGAGACCAACCACACCGAGTACATCCCGACGACGAGGAAGATGCCGTGGGCGAAGTTGATGACGTCCATCACGCCGAATATCATCGTCAGCCCGAGCGCCGTCAGCGCGTAGACGCCCCCGAGCAGGAGGCCGAACGCGAGCAACTGTAGGAGGACGGGCTCCAGATTGGTGATATCGGTCAGGAACTGTGCGAACGGGTCGATGAATCGGCCGAGGCCACCGCCCTGTAGCGGCAGGGGCGCGACCGATGTGACTAGGTGTCCCATGCGGTTTCTACGCTCGGGAATTGTTGTCAACCCCCATAAAAGGTGGCTATCGTTCGAGACGGTTCGTTGACGTGACGGCGCGCGGGGGTGCGGTTAGACCTGTGGCTCGGCCTCCGCGTACTCCTCGGGGTAGACGACTCTGACCGAGAGGTCCTGGACCTGGTTCACCGGCCCGAGCGCGTTGATGTTCTCACCTTGGTCGTCGAACTCGATTGCGCCCATCGCGGAGATGTGGTCCTCGTAGCTGAGTCCCTTGAGCGCCTCGTTGATGTCGTCGGGGTCGACGCTTCCGGCCTCCTCGACCGCCTGGATGATGACCTCCGCCGCGGTGTAGGACATCCCGACGGACGCCGAGAACTCCTGGTCGTAGTTGTCGAGGAACTGCGAGCGGACCTCGGCGGTCTTGTCGACCGTCGGGTTCAGCGCGTAGTTGTTGTCCAGCACGCCGTTTGCGAACTCGCCGATGTCGCTGACGGCGTCGTCGTCGGTGAACGTCGCGGACGCGGACGCGGTCAGGTGCGGCGGCCGGTAGTCCTGGTCCTGTAACGCCTGTGCGAGCAGGACGCCGCCGGCGACGTACGTCGTGGCGATGATGGTGTCGGGGTCGGCGCTCCGGAGCCGCGACACCTGCGTGTTGGCGTTCGACGCGCCGAACTCGATGGCCGTCTCCTCGACGATTTCGACGTTCTGCTCGGGGAGGAACTCGCGGAGGCTGTCGCGAATCGCCTGCCCGTAGCTGTTGTTGATGTAGAACAGCCCCGCCGTGTCGACGGTGCCGCCGCCGTCGCGGATGACCGACGGCACGAGGTCGGCGTAGTCGCTCGCCAACCGGCGCGCCGGGGGCTGGGGCCGGTAGACGTAGTTGAAGTCACGGCCCTGCAGGATGTTGTCCGCCGCCGCGATGGAGATGACGAACGGGACGCCCTGTCGTTCCGCGACCTGCGTCGCCGCCGTCGTCACCGGCGAGGAGTAACAGCCGGTGAGGACGTCCGCGCCCTCGCTGAGCAGTTCCTCGCTGACCTGCCCGCCGAGTTCCTGTGCGCCCTGGTTGTCGCCCTCGATGACGGTCACTTCCGCGCCGTCGAGCGACTCGATGCCGCCCTCCTCGTTTTTCCGCATCGCGGCGAGTTTGATGGCGTTGCTCATCCCGACGCCCGTCGCGGCGAGACTGCCCGAAAGCGGGTGGTTCGATCCGATGATGACCTCGTCGACGGACTGCTCGGGCGTCCCCGTCGTGGTGCCCGTGTCGCCGCCGGACCCACCGGAATCGCCGCCGGAGTCGCCGCCGGAACCACCGCCGCCGTTCCCGCCGTCGTCGCTCGCACAGCCGGCCAGTGTCAGTGCCGCGACGCTCGCGCCCGTTGCTTTGAGGAAGCGTCGCCTGTTGCTCGTCGAAGACTTGAGAGTCTTACCCATGGCAATCGGTATCGAGGTTAGTGCCTATTGTAATAAATCCTCCCGTACTCGTGTTGTCACGTTCTGCGGATATTCCTGTGACGAATCGGGTTCCGAGCGGCAAACTGCGTCGAAAACGAGTAGGTTCGACTGCTCCGCTCGGGGGCGGAGCCCCCGCCGCGGCGTCAGTCGAGCGATTCGCTGGCGTGGATGCCGGCGAGGCGGCCGTAGCCGAGGGCGGTCGTCAGCCCGTTGCCGGAGAGGTAGCCGCCCGCGCCGTGGCCGCTGATGCCGCAGGCGGTGCCGCCGCCGGCGTAGAGGTTCCCGACGGTGCTCCCGTCGGTCCGGAGGACGCGGGCGTGTTCGTCGACGACGAGGCCGCCCTGCGTGTGGAAGAGCGCGCCGGTGACTTTGGCCCCGTAGAAGGGCGCTTCAAGCGGATTCGCACCGTCGACGCGACCGACTTCGTCCGGCTCGCCCGCCGCGGCGGCCTCGTTGTAGTCGGCGACCGTTTCCGCGGCGGCCTCGCCGTCGGCACCGAGTCGCTCGGCGAGGGCGGCGACCGAGTCGGCGCTGTGGTAGGTTCCCTGCTCGATGGCCTCGTCGAAGTCCTCGAACTGGCCGCGGAGTTTCTCGAAGATGCGCTCGTCGAACAGCTGAATCGCCTGTTCGCCGGGCTGTTTGAGCACCGAGATGGCGAACTCGCTGTAGCCCGCGGACTCGTCGCCGAATCGCTCCCCGTCCTGATTCACGAGGATGCCCCCGTTCATCGTGACCGCGTAGGTCGAGAGCATGCCCGTCTGACTCGCCACCGTCGCGTGGCCCTGATAGGCGTCCATGCAGGCGAGTTCGCCGCCGAGTTCCGTGCCGAAGCGGACGCCGTCACCGGTGTTGCCGTCAGCGCCGAAGTACAGCGCCCGCTCGACGTCCGCCTCGCAGTAGTCTGTGACCATCTCGCGGTTGCCGGCGAAGCCGTCGGTGGCGAGGATGACCCGCTCGGCCTCGATGGCCTCGTCGTGGCCGAGGCCGGCGACGACGCCCCGAACCGCGCCGTCGTCGGCGACGAGTCGCTTCACGGGCGCGTTGGTCAGGAGTTCGATGTTCGGCGTCGACTCGACGCGCTCGACCAGTTCGGCGACGAGGTTCTCGCCGTTTCGACCCTCCGGGGCGTGCATCCGGTACTCGGAGTGTTTGGGATACTTGAAATCGTCCACGATGTGGAGCGTGACGTCCCAGTCGTCGACGAGCCAGTGGATGAGGTTCGCGCTCTCCTCGCAGAGGTACCGCACGCGCTCCTCGTCGGCCTCGTAGTCGTTTTTCTCCAAGATGTCGCGCGCCATGTCCACGGGCGTCTCCTCGATGCCGGCCTCGCGCTGGAGTCGCGTCCCCGCCGCGGGAATCATCCCGGTCGAAAGCGAGGTGTTGCCGCCGCATTCGGGCGCTTTCTCCAAGACCGTCACGCGAACGTCGGGGTTCTCGCTGGCCGCGAGCGCGGCCACGAGACCGGTCCCGCCGCCGCCCGCGACGAGCACGTCGGTGTCGATGTCCCACTCGATGTCGTCGACGGAGACGACTTCGGTGACGCCGTCGCTCGGCGTCCGCCGGGCTAGTTCGTCCATGCAGTCTGCTAGGGAGACTCTATCGTAAAACTACCGCCTTCGCCGGTGACAGTCTCTCTGCGCCTTCCCGAAGTCTGTCGGTTTCCCTCTCGCGCCCGCGCGAGTAACGGATTATGTCTCGCCCGCTCAACGTTCATGTCTCGCCCGCTCAATCGTTCAGGGATAACGGACAGTCGAGAACTCCAGAGTGAACAACTATGTGGATTGAGCGCACCCATACCACATGGACTCACCACGAGACATCGTCGAGGAGTTCTTCGACCGGATGGAAGACGACCGCCGGAACACCGTCGGCGACCTGTTCGCCGAGGACGCCGTCATCACCCTGCCGGGGGCGGCGTTCGAGGGACCGACCGCGGCCTACGACTTCCTCGCGCATCTCGAACCGCGGTACGAGTGGGCGGCAAAGGAGTTCGACCGCTGGATAGAGGCGGGCGATACCGTCGTGAGCGTCGGGTCGCTCTACGGCGTCGACAACGACGACGCGGACTTTTCGGACGTTCGCTACGTCGACATCTACGTCGTCCGTCGGGGGCTCATCGAGCGCCTCGACATCTGGAACGACCTCGCCGTCGACGGCGTCGTCCCGGTCCCGGTCGACGACGCGCCCGCGGTCCCGGCGGAGGAATGAGCGACCGAACCGCGGTCCTCTTCGCGCTCCGCGACGACCCGTCGCTCGTCGTCCGCGCCGAGGAACTCGGCTACGAGTCGGCGTGGGCCGCCGAGGGACAGGGTAAGACCGCCTTCGGCAAACTCGAACGCTGGGCCGTCCACACCGAGGACATCGGGCTCGCGACGGGCATCGTCAACGTGTTCTCGCGGACGCCGGCGGCGCTCGCGGCGGCCGCGGCGACCCTCGACGACCACTCCGACGGTCGCGCGATTCTCGGCCTCGGCGTCGCCCACCCCGGCGTCGTCGAGGCGTTCCACGGCGTCCCCTTCGACCGCCCGCTGTCGCGCCTCCACGAGTACGTCGAACTCGTTCGGCGCTACCTCCGCGGCGACGCCGACTCCTTCGACGGGGAGTTCTTCTCGCCCGAGCGCACGAGCTTCTGGGACGCCTTCGAACCCGTCCGCGAGGAGATACCCATCTACAACGGCGCGCTCGGCCCGGCGAACGTCCGACTCACCGGACAGGTCGCCGACGGCTGGCTTCCGAACCTCTATCCCCGCCCGCAGTTCGAGGAGGCGCTGGGGTGGCTCGACACCGGGGCCGCCCGCGCCGGGCGCGACGTGAGCGACGTGGACGTGGCGATGTACGTCCTCACGGCCGTCCACGACGACCCCGACGAGGCGCGGCGGGCGGCGGCCGAACACGTCGCCTACTACCTGCGCGACGTGCCGGGGTACTACGACCGCGCGGCCGAGCAGGCCGGGTTCGCCGACGAGGTCGAGGCCGTCCGGGCCGCGCCGACGACGGAGGCCGGGGCGCGCGAACTCTCGGCGGAGTTCCTCGACCTCGTGGCGCTGGTCGGTACCCCGGACGACGTGCGGGGACGACTCGGCGAACTCCGCGAGATGGGCGTCGACCTCCCGGTCGTCCGCGCGCCCGCCGGCGTCGACCGCGAGTGGGTCGCACGGACGCTGGAAGTGTTCGCCCCGTAACATGACTCCGGCGGACCGTGCCGTACTTTTATGCTGGATGCCACCGCATCTCAGACGAAGCGAGTCATGACAGACCGTATCTGGGAGGACCTGCTAT
Organism: Haloferax chudinovii; assembly: GCF_042663345.1. Taxonomy (NCBI): domain Archaea; kingdom Methanobacteriati; phylum Methanobacteriota; class Halobacteria; order Halobacteriales; family Haloferacaceae; genus Haloferax; species Haloferax chudinovii. The sequence continues at coordinate 73,628 of NZ_JBHTAB010000001.1, read as the reverse complement.
CTGAACAGGATAAACAGGTCATCACGAAGGCAGGTTACGACAAGGAGGGCGCCTCGTCGTGGGAGTCCCGCGGCATGGGCGAGAACCCGATGGTTCTCGTCATCGACATGCAGCGGCTCATCGTCGGCGAGAACGTCCCCATCCTCGACGCCATCGAGGAGTACCGCACCGCGATGGGCGACATCGCGTGGGACGCCATCGAGCACATCGACCCGTTCCTCGACTTCGCGCGGGAGCAGGGGCTTCCGGTGACGTACACGCGGGTCGTCCCGTCGAGCTACGACGACCCCGACCACCCCGACCTCGACATCGTCGACCCGGTCGCGCCCGAGGCGGGCGACACCGTCGTCGACAAGTCCTACGCGTCGGCGTTCTACGGGACCGACCTGCTCTCGCGGCTCGTCCGCGGGGGCCACGACTCGGTCATCATCGTCGGCAACTCCACGAGCGGGTGCGTCCGCGCCACCGCGGTCGACGCCAAGCAGAACGGCCTCAGCGTCGTCCTGCCGCAGGAGTGCATCTTCGACCGCATCGAGGCGTCGCACAAAATCGGCCTCCTCGACCTGTGGATGAAGTACGCCGAGGTGCTGGAGACCGAGGCGGTCGAGGAGTGGGTCGAGACGCTATGACCCACGACCTCGTCATCTCGCACGGCACCGTCGTCACGCCCGAACACGGCACGTTCGCGGCCGACGTGGCGGCCGACGGCGGGACCATCTCCGCCGTCGCCGCGCCCGGAACGCTCTCGGGCGAGACGGAAATCGACGCGACGGGCAAGCACGTGCTCCCGGGCGCAATCGACCCGCACACCCACCACGGCATCTACCGCGGGCTGGCGGCGGACGCCGAGTCCGAGTCCAAATCCGACCTCGTCGGCGGCGTGACAACCATCGGGAACTACTTCCGCCGGGCCGGGGCCTACGAGGAGATTATGCCGGGCTACTTCGACGAGGCGGAGCCGAACTACTACCACGATTACTTCTTCTCGCTCGGCCTGCTCTCGATGGAGCACGTCGAAGAGATTCCGACCATCATCGACGAGTTCGGCATCACGACGTTCAAGTGGTACATGAACTACAAGGACGCCGCCCGCGAGAAGTTCGGCGTCGACTGCGACATGCACGACGACTTCGGCGACGCCTTCGTGCGGAAACTCGCCGAACAGGACGTGCCGACGACGCTCGGCTACCACTCCGAGAACGTCGAAATCACCAACGCGCTCGCCGGCGGCAACGTCTACGTCACCTCCGAGTCCGACGACACAGACGCCAGCGAGGACGAGGGCTACGAGGTGATGGTCGAGGAGTTCCCCGGCTACGCCGAGACCCAGAGCATGGTCGCCGGGGCCGCGCTCGCGAAGGTCCACGGCTACGACGACCGCTTCTACGCGGTCCACATCTCCGCCGGCCAGACCGCAAACGAACTCGCCGCGCTCCACGACGCGGGCTACCGGGCGTGGGGCGAGACGTGCATTCACTATCTCACGCTCACCACCGAGGAGTGCGACGAGCGCATGAAGGTGAACCCGCCGGTCCGGTCGGAGGAGGACCAAGAGACGCTCTGGGAGCGCCTCGCCGACGGCACCATCTCGACTATCGGGACCGACCACTGCGCCAACCTCGCCGAGAACAAGTTCGGCGAGGGCATCCGCGACAGCCTGCTCGGGTTCCCCTCGACGCCCGTGATGCTCCCGCTCATCCTCTCGGAGGGCGTCAACGAGGGCCGCATCTCGCTCGAACGCGCCGTCGAGGTGACGAGCACCAACGCGGCGAAGGCGTTCAATCTCTACCCCAAGAAGGGGACGGTCCGGGTCGGAAGCGACGCCGACCTCGCCGTCGTCGACCTCGACGAGACGAAGACGGTCACGCCGGAACTGTTACACAGCGTCAGCGGCTACTCCCCCTACGAGGGCCGAGACGTCACCGGCTGGCCGACACAAACCGTCGTGAAGGGCGAACTCGCCTACGACGACGGCGAAATCGTCGGCACGAAAGGGAACGGAACCCACATCGACCGGCCGGTGTGAGCCGTCGCGCGGTCGGAGCCACCACCCGAACGGCTCGACCCCGACCCAACTCGCCGCCGACGCGGACTGACCGGCCACGCGGAACCGGGCGCATACCCCGACCGGCCGTGCGGACGCGCACACGCACCACCTGACGACCACCACACGCGACACAGAACGAGAAGACACACACGATATGACGAACGACACGAACGGACCACTCGACGGCCTCGTCGTCCTCGAAGCCGGGTCGATGATATCCGGCCCGACCGTCGGCCGCTTCTTGGCCGACTTCGGGGCGACGGTCATCAAAATCGAACACCCGGCGTTCGGCGACCACATCCGCCGCTTCGGTCCACAGAAAGACGGCGTCGGCCTCTGGCACAAGTACCTCTCGCGGAACAAGCAGTCTATCACGCTGAACATCTCCACCGACGAGGGCGCGGCGGTGTTCGAGGACCTCGTGGGCGAGGCCGACCTCCTCATCGAGAACTTCCGACCCGGCACGCTCGAACGCTGGAACGTCGGCTGGGAGCGACTCTCCGAGGTCAACGACGACCTCGTGATGCTCCGGATGTCCGGCTTCGGCCAGACCGGCCCGTACGCCGAGCGCCCCGGGTTCGGGACGCTCGCGGAGGCCATGTCCGGGTTCGCTTACCTCAACGGCTTCCCCGACTCGCCCCCGTTGCTCCCGCCGACCGGCCTCGCCGACAACATCGCGGCGCTGTTTTCGACGTTCGCGGTGATGTTCGCGCTCTACCACCGCGACGTCCACGGCGGCGGCGGCCAGTACATCGACACGAGCCTCATCGAACCCATCTTCGGCCTGCTCGGGCCGCAACCGCTCCGCTACGACCAACTCGGCGAAATCGAGTCGCGGTCGGGCAACCGCTCGACCTCGTCGGCCCCGCGGAACGTCTACCGGACGGGCGACGACCGCTGGGTCGCCATCTCCGCGAGCGCCCAACCGCTCGCCGAGCGCACGTTCGACGCCATCGACCGCCCCGACCTGAAAGACGACCCGCGGTTCGAGACCAACGAGGACCGACTGGAGCACGTCGACGAACTCGACGCCATCATCCAAGACTGGATGGACGACCACAGCCGCGAAGAGGTGCTCGACGCGTTCGAGGCGGCCGACGCGACGCTCGCGCCCGTCTACAACGTCGAGGACATCCTCAACGACGAGCACTACGCGGCGCGCGAGGCGTTCCTGACGGTCGACGACCCCGACCTCGGCGAGGCGGTCGTCCAGAACGCCTTCCCGAAGTTCTCGGAGACGCCGGGGCGGGTCGACCACCTCGGTCCGTCGCTCGGCGAACACAACGACGCGGTCTACCGCGACCGGCTCGGCTACGACGAGTCGGTGGTTTCTGACCTCGAAGCGGAGGACGTGATATGAGCCTCCTCGACTCGCTTCCCGAGCGCGTCCACGTCGTCGAGATGCTCCCGCGCGACGGGTTCCAGCGCCTCGACGAGTTCGTCCCGACCGACGAGAAAGTCGAGATAATCGACGCCCTCTCGGACACCGGCGTGGACGAAATCGAACTCTCGTCGTTCACCCACCCGAAGGCCGTCCCGACGCTTCGGGACGCCGACGAGGTGGCGACGCGAATCACCCGCCGCGACGGCGTGACCTACCGGGCGCTCGTCCCCAACCTCCGTGGGATGGAGCGCGCCGTCGAGGCCGAGGTGGACAAGGTGAACGCGCTCGTCACGGTGAGCGAGACCTACACGGAGAAAAACCAGAACCGCACCCGCGAGGAGGTGCTCGCGGAGATGGACGACATCGTCGACCTCGCCCACGACCACGGCATCGAGGTCGAAGCCGGGATGGGGACGAGCTTCTACTGCCCCTACGAGGGCGCAATCGACCCCGCGGAGACGCTCGCGGTCGTCGACAGCGTCGTCGAATCCGGCGTCGACGAGGTGACGCTGGCGACGACGATGGGCCTCGCCAACCCCGTCGAAATCACGGAGCGCTTCACCGCCGCGTTCGAGGCCCATCCCGACCTCGACATGGGCCTGCACCTCCACGACACGAACGGGATGAGCCTCGCCAACACGCTGGCGGCGATGGCCGTCGGCGTCGACCGCTTCGACGCCTCGGTCTGCGGGCTCGGCGGCGGCGTCGTCCTCCCGGGCGACATGTCCGGCGTCGGCAACACGCCGACCGAGGACCTCGTCCAGATGCTCGAACGCATGGGCGTCGGCCACGGCGTCGACTTCGGCCGCATCGAGGCGGCCGCCCACGACGTGTCCGACCGACTGGGCCTCGGCCTGACGAGTCACGTCCTCGCGGGCGGCACCGTCGAGGGCGTCCTCGACACCGTCGCGGCTGACGGGGAGGCGGACTGAGATGTCCGGCAAGACCCTCGCGGAGAAACTGCTCTCGGAGAAATCGGGCACCGACGCCCGCGCCGGCGACTACGTCGAGGCCGACGTGGACGTGGCGATGGCCCACGACATCACCGGGCCGCTCGCGTTCCAGACGTTCGACGAGGTGACGGGCGACGACGGCGAGCTGTTCGCGCCCGACCGGACCGTCTTCACTATCGACCACCACGCCCCCGCAGACGGGGTGCAGGCCGCGAACAACCACAATGCGGTCCGCGAGTTCGCGGCGAAACACGGCGCGCATCAGTTCGACGTGGGCGACGGCATCTGCCACGCCGTGCTCGTCGAGGAGGGCTTCGTCGGCCCCGGCGACCTCGTCATCGGCGCGGACTCCCACTCGACGACTTACGGCGGCATCGGCGCGTTCGGGACCGGCGTCGGCTCGACCGACCTCGGGACCGCGCTCGCGACGGGCGAACTCTGGTTCCGCGTCCCGAAGACCCTGCGCTTCGAGGTCGAGGGCGACCTCGGGGACGGCGTCTACGCGAAGGACCTCATCCTGCGGTTCATCGGCGACGTGGGCTTCGACGGCTGTACCTACATGGCCGCCGAGTACGCCGGGAGCACCATCGAGTCGCTCCCGATTCACGAGCGCCTCGTCCTGTCGAACATGGCCATCGAGATGGGCGGTAAGACGGGTCTCGTCGCGCCCGACGAGCGCACCGAGTCGTACCTCGAACGCCAGACCGGGAACGACGTCGACCTCGCCGACGCGTTCGTCTCCGACGACGACGCCGACTACGAGGCGGTCTACAGCTACGACGCGGCCGACCTCGCCCCGCAGGTCTCGAAGCCGTCGAACCCCGAGAACGCGGTCGACGTGACCGAAGTCGCGGGCACCGAGGTCGACCAACTGTTCGTCGGCACCTGCACGAACGGCCGGTACGAGGACATCAAAATCGTCGCGGACATCCTCGAAGGCGAGACCATCGCCCCGAACGTCCGGCTGGTCGTCGTCCCCGCCTCGAAGTCCGTCTACCAGCACATGCTCCAGACGGGCGTCTTCCAGACGCTCACCGACGCCGGCGCGGTCATCCAGAGCGCCGGCTGTGGCCCCTGTGCGGGCTACCATCAGGGCGTCCTCGGCGACGGCGACGTCTGTCTCGCCACGGCGAACCGGAACTTCCCCGGTCGCGAGGGGTCGATGGAGTCGTCGGTCTACCTGTCGAGTCCGGCGACCGTCGGCGCGAGCGCGCTGTACGGCGAAATCACCGACCCCCGAGAGGTCGAGACGAAACGCTACGACGACACGGTGTTCGCGGAGGTGCGTCCATGACGGAAACCTCCGATGTCACCGGCGACGGCGGCCGTCCCGACCCGGCCGAACCCGGCCGCGCGTGGGTCTTCGGCGATAACATCGACACCGACCAGATAACCCCGTCGCGCTTCATCGTCTCGTCGGACCCCGACGAACTCGCCAGCCACGCCTTCGAGGACCTCAGACCCGAGTTCTCCGCGTCGGTCGAGTCCGGCGACTTCGTCGTCGCCGGCGAGAACTTCGGGAGCGGGTCGTCGCGGGAGCACTCGCCGCTGTCGCTCGTCGGCGCGGGCGTCTCGGCGGTCGTCGCGCAGTCGTTCGCGCGCATCTTCTTCCGCAACGCCATCAACCTCGGCCTGCCGGTGCTCATCTGCCCCGGCGCGGACGCCATCGAGGACGGCGACGAGATTCACGTCGACCTCGACGCGGGCGTCGTGACGAACCACACGCGAGACGAGACCTACGAGGCGGAGGCGCTCCCCGAGTTCCTCCAGTCGCTGGTCGAACAGGGAGGGTTGAAGGCCTACACGAAGGCGAAACTCGACGGCTGAGCGGGCACTCAGCTCACGTCATACCGCTTCCACCGCACCGACCGACGACCGCACAGAGGCACCCGCGAACGCCGTTCCGAGACGGTAGTTTTTATGTTCTCTCATTCCTTCCGCGCGTCCCAGTAGAGGAGTCCGGCGGCGACGACGAGACAGACCGCGAGCCCCGCGAACGCGGCGACGTAGCTCGCGTAGGTTGCGACGATGCCGACGTACGCCGGCCCCATCGCGTTCGCACCGAGGAACAGCGCCCGCGCGGCCCCGAGGTCGGCCCCGCGGTCGGCATCGGGCGCGTTGTCCATGATGATGGCGTCCGCGAGGGGGAACTCCGTCTTGTAGCCGGCCGCGAGCGCGACGACGGAGACGTAGATGAGCGGGCGCGCCGCCACGGCCGAGAGGACGGCGAGCGAGCCAGCGGCCACGAGCATCCCGACGACGGCGATGGACTCGCGGCGGAACCGGTCGCTCAGGCCGCCGGCGACGGGTTTGATGGTGATGCCGACGGCGAAGACGATGGCGAACGTCGCGCTCGCCAACTGCTGGTCGAACCCCTTCGCCTCGATGAGGTAGGTGGGAAAGAAGTTGATGAAGCCGCCGACCATGAAGTAAAACAGCCCGAACGCGAGGAGCGTCCGGCGCTGTTCCGCGCTGGCGAAGAGGCGACGGAGCGTTCCCGAGACGTGGAGTTCGGGCGAGCCGACGACGTACCCGTCTCTCGACCAGAGCGCGTAGAGGACGGTGAGCCCCGCGAGGACGACGGCGACCGGGAGGAACGGCGTCCGCCACGTCGCGTAGGTCACCGCGAGGATGGCGAGCCCCGAGGAGACGAGGCCGCCGAGGTCGGTGCCGGCGGCGTAGATGCCGAGTGCCCGGCCGCGGCGTTCGACGAACAGGTCGGACAGGAGCGCCCGCGAGGGGATGGCGAACAGCCCCTTTCCGAGTCCCGTGATAATCGCGGCGGCGACGAAGCCCGCGAGGCCGCCGGCGAGACCGAACGTGAGGAAGCCGAGGACGAGGATGCCCAGTCCGGGGACGATGAGCGTCGCTCGCGTCCAGCGGTCTGAGTACTCGCCGCCGGGGTACTGGGTGACGGCGTAGACGCCCTGAAACAGCGCCAGCGCGATGCCGGCGGTCGCCTCCGTTATCTGTAGCTCCTCGATAATCGTCGGCAACAGCGGCGATAAGAGAAACCGGCCCGTCTGGAGGACCGCCCACGCCAGCGACACGGTGACTAACATCCGACCCGGGTAGCCCGCAAGCAAGCGCTCGTCGGATGTCGGCTGTTGGTTCACACCCTGCGTACTCCGACCTGCTACCAATGGGTTACGATTCCGGAACGCTGGTTCCGGTTGTCGGCGTCGCGGTCCCGAAGCCCGCGATGAGCGAAAATAAATGATAATAGATTTATTATCACTTCTCGTGTAGGTGGTGCTACGTCATAAAATAGCCCTCCGAGCCGGTATAAGACGACAATTTCTACAAATTTTAAAATTTGTAAAATTTTTATCGGCTCTAAACCTGACACTGTTTATTTAACCCGATTCGGAGCTCCTCTGTCCTCGATGGCCGCCGCACGAATTTTTACCACCCACGCCCGCGATGGGGCGGGCATGGACGCGACGGCAATCGACCACGTGAACCTCCGCATCCCCGCCGACGGCCTCGACGCCGCCGTCGGGTTCTACCGCGACGCGCTCGGTTTCGACATCGAAAACCGCGACCTGTACGAGTCGGGCGAAAAGCCCTTCTTCTCCGTGCGACTCACCCCGGCGAGCGTCATCCACCTCCGGCCGGCCGAGAACTTCGACCCGCCGGCGCGGACCGCCTTCGACCACGTCGCCATCGAGTTCGCCCACGACATCGACGAACTCCGCGACCACCTCGACGCCGCCGGCGTCGAAATCGACCGCCAACTCGAACCACTCGGGGCGACGGGCGTCGCGCCCGCGGTGTACGTCACCGACCCGTTCGGCTACACGCTGGAGCTGAAAGCCGCGCCCGCCGACGACTGAGCCTTACAGCACGTACTGCGCGACCGAGTCCATCACTTTTCGCTCCGCCCGGCGCAGGTGTTCCTCGGCGGTCCGCCGCGAGACGCCCATCTCGTCGGCGATGGTCGCGGTCTCGATACCGCGCGGCAGGTCGTAATAGCCGCCGGCGTGGGCCAGTCGGAGCGCCTCGCGCTGGCGGCCGGTGAGCGCGGGCATCGCGTCGGCGGGGGCCAAAAGCGGGCCGCTCCCGCTGGCGAACGACACCGCGCGCTTGGACTCGACGCTCACGTCGAAGCCGCTGTCCACGAGGTCGCGGAAGCACGCCGTCAGGTCGTCGGCGGAGACGGCGAGCAGGCGACAGACCTTCGCGCCGCCGCGGTAGCGAAGCGGCGGGACGAGCAGTAGCCCGTGTTTCCGCACGTAGCCTTCGATGTGGTCTATCTCGTGGTCTCGGAGGCAGTCGGCGGTGACGACGACCAACTCGTCGCCGCGTTCGACCGACGCCGCCACGCCGACGGTGTCGCCGACGCGGTCGAGCACGTCGCTTCCGACCCCGCCGCTGACGTGGAGCATGTCGCAGTGCTCGTTGCACCACAGTTCGACGCTCGCGGCGTTGCCCGCCGTCGCCGCCGCGTAAGCGCTGTCGTCCCTGATTCGGAGGCTCGCCTCGTACATACGCGGACCGTAGTTCGGCGCGAATATATAAATCACGCACCGTGTGGTGGGGGAATCGCTACCCGTCTCGCGCCCGAAGTCTGTGGTATGCACGACCAGCAATCGTCGGCACAGCGGGACCGACTCGGCGACCCGAGCGACGAGTGGCGCGCGTATCAGGGCGCGCCCACCGGGACGGACATCGAGTGCGAGGGGTGGCGACAGGAGGCGGCGCTCCGAATGCTCAACAACAACCTCGACCCCGAGGTGGCCGAGCGCCCCGAGGACCTCGTCGTCTACGGCGGGACCGGTCGCGCCGCCCGCTCGTGGGACGCCTACGACGCGATTCTCGCCGAACTCCGCGACCTCGACGACGACGAGACGCTCCTCGTCCAGTCGGGCAAGCCGGTCGGGAAGTTCCCGACCCACGAGCGCGCCCCGCGGGTCCTCATCGCCAACTCGAACCTCGTCGGCCGCTGGGACGACTGGGAGCACTTCCACGAACTGGAGGCCGAGGGGAAAATCATGTACGGCCAGATGACCGCCGGCTCGTGGGCGTACATCGGCACGCAGGGCATCATTCAGGGGACGTTCGAGACGCTGGCCGAACTCGCTCGCCAGCACTACGACGCCGACCTGCGGGGGAAACTCGTCGTCACCGGCGGCCTCGGCGGGATGAGCGGCGCACAGCCCCTCGCGGTGACGATGAACCACGGGGTCTGCATCGCCGCCGAGGTGCAGGCCGACCGCATCGAGCGCCGGGTCGAGACGGACTACCTGATGGAGTTCGCCGACTCGCTGGACGAGGCGCTCGAAAACGCGCAGGCCGCCGTCGACGCGGGCGAACCCTACAGCGTCGGCGTCCAGATGAACGCCGCGGACATGCTCGAAGAACTGCTCGAACGCGACGAGATTCCGGACGTGGTCACAGACCAGACCAGCGCCCACGACGAGCTCGAAGGCTACTACCCGAGCGGCTACACCGTCGCGGAGGCCGACCGACTCCGCGAGGACGACCCCGACGAATACGTCGACGCGAGCCTCGACACGATGGAGCGCCACGTGCAGGCCATCCTCGACTTGCAGGACGCGGGCGCAATCGCCTTCGAGTACGGCAACAACATCCGCGGGCAGGTCCAGAACCACCGCGGGATGACCACCGCCTTCGACTTCCCGGGCTTCGTCCCGGCGTACATCCGCCCGATGTTCTGCCGCGGGCGCGGGCCGTTCCGGTGGGCCGCGCTCTCCGGCGACCCCGCCGACATCCACCGCACCGACGAGGCGATTCGAGCGCTGTTCCCCGAACACGAGTCGCTCATGCGCTGGATAGACCTCGCACAGGAGCAGGTGTCGTTCCAAGGGCTCCCCTCGCGGGTGTGCTGGCTCGGCTACGCCACCGACGACGACGGCCTCACGGAGCGCGCCCGCTTCGCCCTAAAAATCAACGACCTCGTCGCCTCGGGCGAGCTCTCCGCGCCGGTCGTGGTCACCCGCGACCACCTCGACGCGGGGTCGGTCGCCAGCCCGTACCGCGAGACCGAGGCGATGCGCGACGGCACCGACGCGGTCGCCGATTGGCCCATCCTGAACGCGCTCCTCAACACCGCCGCGGGCGCGGACATCGTGAGCGTCCACGACGGCGGCGGCGTCGGCATCGGCAACTCGTTGCACACGAACAACCACGTCGTCCTCGACGGCTCGGACCTCGCGGCGGAGAAGGCCCGCGCCGTCTTCACGACCGACCCCGGCATGGGCGTCATCCGCCACGCCGACGCCGGCTACGAGGACGCCCTGGACGAGGCGACCCGGTCGGACGTTCGCATCCCGATGCGGGACCACGACGCGGCCGACCGCGCCGACCGCGCCGACCGCGCCGACCGCGCGGCCGAAGATGTCGAATCCGCCGGCCGAGGTGACGAATGACTCTCACCGACCCGCCCGCGTGGGAGGGAACGTCGTCGGACCCGAACGACGAGCAGTTCGGCCACGTCATCCGCCCGACGGGAACCGAGGAGGCGGGCGACTTCCGCGCCGTCCTCGTGGGCGAACCCTACGACGGGGCCGTCATCGGTCGGCGCGGTGCCCGCGAGGGCCCCGCCGCGATTCGGCGCGCCCTCGCCGGCGTCAAGACCCACCACTTCGACGAGGGGCCGGTCGCCGGCGTCGCCGACCTCGGTGACCTCTCAATCGCGGCGTACAACGACGGGGACGACCCCGAGAACCACGTCGCGGACGTACAGGGTATCGTCGCCGACGAGGCCGCGGCCGTCTACGAGCGCGGCGCGCTCCCGGTCTTCCTCGGCGGCGACAACTCCCTGACCGTCGGGAACGTCACGCCGCTTCTCGGCGGCGACGACTCGGTCGGGGTCGTGAGCTTCGACGCCCACCTCGACTGCCGCGACCCCGCCGACGGCCCGACGAGCGGGACGCCCTACCGCCAGCTGTTCGACGCCGGACTCGACCGCCTCGCCGTCGTCGGCGCGCGTCACTTCGAGACCTCGACGGCCTACGCCGATTTCCTGCGCGACTCCGGTGGCACCATCCTCACCGCCGACGAGGTCGGTCGCGGCCCCGTCGAGACGGCGGAGTTCGCCCTCGACGCCGTCGCCGCCTGCGACCGCGTCTTCGTCAGCCTCGACGTGGACGTGTTGGACCAGACGGCCGCGCCGGGCGCGAGCGCGCCGACCCCCGGCGGCGTCACCACCCGCGAACTGTTCTCCATGCTCCGCCGCGTCGCGGCCGACCCCCGCGTCGCCGGCTTCGAGGTCGTGGAGTGCGCGCCACCGCTGGACGACGAGGACGGCCGAACCGTCGGCGCGGCCGCCCGTGCGGTCGCCCACTTCCTCGCGGGGGTGACGTCGCGTGACTGACGCGGGTTCCACGGCCGGCCTCACGGTCGTACACGACGCGACCGAACTGGTCGTCGGCCCCGACGAGGGAACCGGCGTCGTCGTCCTCGAAGACGCCGCGTTCGCCGCGCTCGACGGCGAGGTCGTCGCCGTCGGGCCGACGGACGAGGTGCTTTCGGACTACCCGGTCGCAGACGCCGAGACCGCCATCGATGCGACCAGCAAGACGGTCCTCCCGGGCTTCGTCGACCCGCACACCCACGCGCTGTTCGCGGGCGACCGCTCGGACGAGTTCGTGGCGAAGTTACAGGGCGCGACCTACGAGGAGATTCTCGCCGACGGCGGCGGCATCCTCCGCACCGTCGACGCGGTCCGCGAGGCGTCCGACGACGAGTTGGTGGCGAACCTCACCGGGCACCTCGATGCGATGCTCGCCCACGGGACGACGACGGTCGAGGTGAAGACCGGCTACGGCCTCGACACCGAGACCGAACTGCGGATGCTCTCGGCCATCGACGCGGCCGGCTCGGGCCACCCGGTGGACGTGATTCCGACGTTCATGGGCGCGCACGCCGTCCCGCGCGGGACGGACGCAGAGGAGTACACCGAGTCGGTCGTCGCCGACCAACTCCCCGCGGTCGCCGAACAGGGCGTCGCCGAGTTCTGCGACGTGTTCTGCGAGCGCGGCGTGTTCACCGCTGAGCAGTCCCGTCGGATTCTGGACGCGGGCCGCGACCGCGGTCTCACGCCGAAGATTCACGCCGACGAGTTCGCCGCCATCGGCGGCACCGACGTGGCGGCCGCGGTCGGCGCGGCCAGCGCGGACCACCTGCTCCACACCGACGAGGCGGGCCGCGAGGCGCTCGTCGACGCCGGCGTCACACCGGTCATGCTCCCCGGCACGGCGTTCGGTCTCGGAGCCGACTACGCCGACGCCCGCGGCTTCCTCGACGCGGGCCACGAGGTCGCGCTCGCCACTGATTTCAACCCGAACTGCTTCGCTCGAAGCATGAGCTTCGTCGCCACCCTCGCCAGCGTCGGGATGCGAATGACGCCCCACGAGGCGATTCGGGGCGTCACGAGCGCCGCCGCGGGCGCGCTCGACCTCGACGACGGCACGGGTACGCTCCGCGCGGGAGCCCCTGCCGACGCCGTCGTACTCGACGCACCGACCGCGTCGCACCTCTCGTACCGGTTCGACACGAACCCCGTTTCGACCGTGCTGAAATCGGGGGTGGTCGCCCGTGAGTGACGCCGCGTCGCTCCCCGAGTCGGTCACGCTCGACGGCACGTCGCTGACGCCGGAAGATGTGGCCGCCGTCGCCCGGCACGACGCCCCGGTCGAACTCGCCGCCGAGTCGCGCGAGCGGATGCGCGAGTCGCGCGAGCGCGTCGAATCCGTCCTCGAGTCCGGCGAGCCGGTGTACGGCGTCAACACCGGCTTCGGCCACCTCGTGGAGACCCACATCGACCGCGAGGACATCGAGCGACTCCAGACGAACCTCGTCCGGAGCCACGCCGCCGGCGCGGGCCGCGAACTCACCCGCGAGGAGGTCCGGTCGATGATGGTCAGCCGGGCCAACACGCTCGCCAAGGGCTTTTCTGGCATTCGGCCCTCGGTGGTCGACCTGCTCGTCTCGATGCTCGACGAGGGCGTCCAGCCGGTCGTCCGCTCCCGCGGGAGCCTCGGCGCGAGCGGCGACCTCGCGCCCCTCGCGCACATGGCGCTCGTCCTCATCGGCGAGGGCGAGGCCCGCGTCGACGGCGAGCGACTGCCGGGTGACGAGGCCCTGCGCGCCGTCGGCTTGGAGCCGGTGACGCTCGCTTCCAAGGAGGGCCTCGCGCTCATCAACGGGACGCAACTCACCGTCGGCCTCGCCGCGCTGTTCGTCGTCGACGCCGAGCGAACAATCGAGGCCGCCGACGCCGCGGGCGCGCTCACGACCGAGGTCACGATGGGCACCACGGCGAACTGTGACCCCGCCATCCACGAGGTCCGCCCCCACCCCGGCCAGCAGGAGAGCGCGGCCGAGATTCGCCGCCTCACCGCCGGCTCGACCGTCCTCGAATCGCACAAGGACTGCGAGCGCGTGCAGGACGCCTACTCGATTCGCTGTCTCCCGCAGGTCCACGGCGCGGTCAGAGACGCCGTCTCGCACCTCCGCGAGGCCGTCGAAGTCGAACTCAACAGCGTTACCGACAACCCGCTCGTCTTCCCGGCGGGCGCGGTGGACGAGCGCGCGCCCGGCACCGACGTGGCCGCCGTCGTCTCTGCGGGCAACTTCCACGGCGAACCGCTGGCGCTCCGCCTCGACTACGCCGCCGGCGCGCTGACCGAACTCGCGGCCATCTCCGAGCGCCGGACCGACCGGATGCTCAACCCGGACGTACAGGAGTCGTATCTCCCGCCGTTCCTGACCGAACACAGCGGCCTCCGGTCGGGGTACATGATCGCGCAGTACACCGCCGCGGCGCTCCTCAACGAGTGCCGGTCGCTCGGTCGCCCATCCATCGACTCGACGCCCGTCAGCGGCGGGCAGGAAGACCACGTGAGCATGAGCGGCCAGAGCGCCCTCAACGCCCGCACGGTCGCCGAGAACGTCGCGACCATCGTCGGCGTCGAACTCCTCTGCGGCGCGCAGGCCGCGGAGTTCCTCGGCGAGGGCCTCGACCTCGGCACCGGCACGGGGGCCGTCCGCGACGCGATTCGGTCGGTGGTCCCGCCCCTCGACGAGGACCGCCGCCTCGACGGCGAACTGGAGACCGCGGCCGACCTCGTCCGGTTCGGCGCGATTCACGCGGCCGTCGCGGACGCCGGGCTCTCCGGCTGACCGGCGGGCGCGTCGTCGCCGCCACCTTCGCCGCCGCCGCGAGGTCGCCGCCGACACGGTGTCCGTGGTCGCCGACTCAGCGGTTCCCGTTGATGATGTCGGCGACGCGGTCGCGGTCGAACAGCTGTTCTTCTCCGGGAATTTCGGGGTACGGCCCCTCGCTGTACTCCGGCCACGCGCCGAAGCGGTCCGGGTAGAGCTGTTTCGCGGTCATCTCCAACTGGAACAGGTTGAGTATCGGTCCCTGATAGCGGCCGCCCTGCGCGTAGACGCGCTCGTTTTTCACGGCCGAAATCTCGGCACCGACGGGGTCGTCGCGGAGGCCCGCCCGGATGTCCGGCATGCTCGTGTTCGGATGCATCCCGCCGAGCGTGAGAATCACGTCGGGGTCGGCTTCGAGGAGCGTCTCGAAGTCGACGGTGGTCCCGGACTCCACGTCGTCGCCGAACGCGCTGACCGGCTTCAGCGGGCGAGTGTGGGCGGTCAGAAACCCCGGCGTGCTCAGGTTGTAGGCGTAGATGGACTCGAGGTCGCTCGGGCCGAGGAGCACCGCAGTCGGGCGGTCGGCCTCCGCGGGGAGGTCCGCCGCAATCGTTGCGAGCAGTTCCTCGCGGACCGCCGCGAGCGCCTCGTACTTCGCCTCCTCTCGGAGCACCTGTGCGACCTTGGCGAATATCTCCCAGAGGCCGTAGTAGTCGTAGGCGTCGGCCCACTCGGTCGGCGGCGCTTGGTGCCGCGCGCTGAACGCGTTGCCGAACCACGGGCCGACGTTCTCCTCGATTTCGTCGAGGTCGGCCCGACTCCAACTGCCGAGCGCGGAGACGCTGGCCGGGTCGGCGAGATGTACGTCGCTGTCGAGTTCGTAGAGCCGCTCTTTCGACGGCTCCCACGACGAGTACAGGCCGCTCCAGTCGAGTTCGACGCCGGGGAGTCGCGGCGTGAACTGGTTCCACAGCGCGTCGTAGTAGTCGGGGGCGTGCATCGCGTTGACGGCGTCGCCGCGGCCGAGCGCGAACGCCATCCCCGCGTGGTGAGTCAGCCGCGTGAAGATGCGCTCGGGGACGCGTTCGAACGTCACGTCGCCCATCGGAGCCATCGACACCGTGTACGAGTCGCCGCCGCCCGCGGACCCCGCGGTCGACTCGCTCGTCGTCGTTGAGTCGGTCGCGGTGGCGTCCGCCGCGCCCGCATCCGTCGTGGTCGTGTCCGACCCGGATGAACCCGTACAGCCGGCGAGCAGTCCGCCGACTGCAACCGAGCCACCGTAGGTCAAGAACTTCCTGCGCGTCGGTTCGTCGCTGTCTGCCATCGTATATTTAGGCCGACCTAATCCATATATGCGTACCGATTTAGGCTCCCCGAAACTTTCGAAACGCATTTGTTTGTTTAGGCCAGCCAAAAAGTATGAGCCGAGACTTCACCAGCCGGGTGACTCCCACGCGGCGCGCGTATCTCAAGCGCGGCGGCGCGCTGTTCGCGGGCGGCCTGCTGGCTGGCTGTGCCGGACAGAACGACGCGGATTCGTCGACGGACGCGGCGGACGCGGCGGACGCCACCGCGACGACGACCACGACCGAAGCGGCTTCCGACGCGGAGACTGCGGCCGACGGTGACTCCGCCGGATACACGGTGTCGATGTCGCCGGCCGGCGACGTGACGTTCGAGTCGGTCCCGGAGCGCGTGATGGTGTACAACCTCGTCTACGCCGACGCCGCGGTCGCCTTCGGCCACGGCGACGCGGTGAACTCCCTCGGCTTCGACAGCGATGCAGGCGGCCGGACGCTCGACGCCTACTACGAGCGCCTCGACGGCGTCTCGTTCGACCGGAGCGACCTCGCGCAACTCAACTCGGGGTCCGGGAGCGTCGACATCGACAAGGAGGTCGTCTACGAACTGGACTCCGACCTGCACCTCGTCGACCCGGCGCTCGTGGCCAGTTTCGACGGCTGGGACCGGTCGGACGTCGAGGAGATTCGCGAGCAGGTCGCGCCGTGGTTCGGCAACGCCTACAGTCGCGCGCACGCCCGACCGCCCGAGCCGTACGCCGACGACTACGAGTACTACACGCTCTGGGAAATCGTCGAGAAAGTCGGGCAGGTGTTCCGGGAGGCAGACCGCTTCGCGGCGCTCCACTCGGTACGGGACGACCTCCTCAGCACCATTCAGTCGGAGCTCCCGCCCGAATCGGAGCGGCCGACCGTCGGCGTCGTCATCTACATGGACGAGACGTTCTACCCGACGAAAATCGACGCACCCGGATTCGCGACCTCGCACATCCGTCCGCTCGGCGTCACCGACGCCTTCGCGGCCGGTGACGTGACGTTCGAGACGTCATACGACTTCGAGACGATGCTCGAAATCGACCCCGACGTACTGCTCCATAGCTACGGTATCGACTCGTACTACGACGTGGCGTCGATTCGCCAGAGCCTCGAAGATCACCCCGTCGGGAGCGAACTCAGCGCGGTCCGGAACGACCGCGTCTTCCCCTCGGGGACGCCGGTACAGGGGCCGATTATGAACCTGTTCCAGACCGAGATGACGGCCAAACAGCTCTATCCCGACCGGTTCGGCGCGTGGCCGGAGTACGCAGGCGGCGCGTATCCCGAAATTCCCGAGGACGAGCAGTTGTTCGACCGCGACCGCGTCGCCGACATCGTCACCGGCGACTGAGGCGATCGGTTTTTCCGTGGCTGTCTCTCTCGCCGCTCGACGCCGGCGGGCGGTTCGCCCGCGTCGTTCGACCCGGTCTGTCGCCTACCAGAGTTGGACCGCGGGCGTCCCGCAGTCGTCGCAGACGATGGCGTCGTTGTCTTTGTAGCTCCCGGTCACGAGGTCGCCGTCGCAGTAGGTGCAGTCTTCTTCGTCGAACGTGTCGAGCAGATGCGCGGGTTCGGACATACCCCACGATTCGGCTCCAGTCCCAAGAACATTTCTACGGTTCGATATATCCGCGACCGTAGTACTCCCGAGGCCGACTCGTTCGAGTCGTCGGTCCGCCGGCGACAGTCTCGACTCGCGCTGTGAGACGCGAGACGCACAAAACGGTGAGGCCCGATGAAGTAGTGGTGGGGGTGCCCGGTGACGTGGTGATGGGGGTGCCCGGAGGCGACGGCGAAGCCGCCCGGAAGAGCGTGGGAACGCGTCGAGGGGGAAAAGCGAGTCGGACGTTAGTAGCCCAGTTGCTCGCGGATGAGGACGACGGTGGTGCGGCCCTCCTCGACTTCCTGCCGGAAGATGAGCTGTTTCGCAATCATCGATTCTGCGCCGTAGGCCTCCTTCGCGCGCTCGTTTTCCAGCGGGTACGCGACGGATTCGAGGCGGTCCAGCGCGTCGTCGAGCGTCGGGACGATTTTGTTGATACCGCTGACGATGACGACGTTGCTGGCGGCGAAGGGGTACGCGCCGATGCGACTCCCGGAGAGGTCCGCGGCGACGAGGTCGCCGGTCTGGGCGATGGCGTTGATGCCGCCGAGGAAGTAGTCGGCGGTCTGGGACTCGCGGCGGGCGGCCTGTCGCTCCGCGTCGTCGTCGATGCTCCAAATCTGGTCCGGCAGGCTCTCCCACTCGTGGTCGCCCCCGCTCAGGTAGTCGTCGAACCCGATCTCTTCGAGGGTGGTCGAGTGGCCGTTCATCACGGAGACGCCGGCGGGGATGTGCGACTGTAGAGTTTCGAGGGCCTCGTCGGCCGTGTCGACGACGACGACGTCGAACCCGCTCGCTTCGAGGTTCTCGACGGCCACTTCGACGGCCTCGTCGTCGGGGAGTCGGTCGAGGTCGGCGTCGATGTCGGCGTCGTCTGCGTAGTCGGATTTCTGTTGAGACATGTGTGAGTTGGTGGTGGAGTTGGGTGGGTGCTCCGACGACCAACTGTAGTGTCTATCGGGTGTTAAACGCTCGCTGACGGCGGTGTCAGGTGGTTACGGGCGTGTTACCGGCCCGCCCCGCCGATGCGCCGATGAGTCTACGCCGCTTCGGCGACCCCGCTACCCTAGTCCGAGCGCGTCGCAGAGCGCCGCCACGTCGAGGTTGTCGGCGACGAGCGCGGCGGCGCGGTCGGAGGGGTCGCCCGACGCCCCGGCGTCCGCGTCAGCTTCGGCCGCTCCCGCCGCTCCCGTCGCCGGCCGCTCGCGCCCGGCCGACTCGTACACGGCGTCGACGAACGCGTTCCGCGGCGAGTCGTTGGCGAACAGGTCGTGGATGTACGTCCCCGCGACGCTCCCGAGCGCCGCGCCGTCGCCCGACACCGGCGTCGCGTCGCCGACGATTCGGCTGTCACCCATGTGTATCTCGTAGCCGTCGACGGCCCCCGTCGCGCCGGCCAGCGGTCCCGCGCCGTCGAACTCGACGGAGACGGGTTCGACTCGTTTGTCGCGGGAGAACCGCGTGACTATCGGCAGGCGGCCGAGTCCTTCGACCGTCTCGTCGTCTCCCGAGCCTTCGACGTGGGCGTTCTCGATGGTCTCGCCGAGCAGTTGGTAGCCGCCGCAGATGCCGACGACCGGGCCGTCGAAGGCGGCGAGTTCGTCGCCGAAGCGGGCGTCGCGGAGCGCGAACAGGTCGTCGACCGTGTTCTTGCTTCCGGGGAGGACCACCCCGTCGATACCGTCGAGCGTCGCGTCGAGCGGAAGGTAAGCGACTCGGACGCCCGGCGTCTCGGAGAGCGGGCCGAAGTCCGTCGCGTTCGAGATGCGCGGGAGTCGCGGCACGCCGATGGTGACCGCGCGCTCGGCCGCGACGCCGTCGTCGTCGCCGACGGTGGCGCGCTCGCCTTCCGCGGGGAGCGCGAGGCTGTCTTCCTCCGGGAGTCCGGGGTCGTCGTAGGGAAGCACGCCGAGGACTGGCACGCCGGTCCGCTCCTCGATTTCGTCGAGCCCCGGTTCGAGGAGGCTCGGGTCGCCGCGGAACTTCGTGATGACCGCGCCGACGACGCGGTCGCGCACGTCGTCGGGGAGGAGTTCGAGCGTTCCCAGCAGGCTGGCGAAGACGCCGCCGCGCTCGATGTCGGCCGCGAGGAGGATGTCGGCGTCGGCGAAGCGGGCGGTCTCGATGTTCGCCAAATCGCGGTCGTGGAGGTTTATCTCGGCAATCGAGCCGGCCCCCTCGGCGACGACCACGTCGGCCGCGCTCGCCAGTCGACGGTGCGATTCGACCGCCGCGTTGCGGGCGTCCTCCCAGTGGGTCGCGTAGTAGCCGCCCGCGGAGTTGAGGCCGACCGCCCGGCCGTGGACGACCAGTTGCGACGCCCCGTCGCCGTGGGGCTTGAGCAGGACCGGGTTGTGGTCGGTCGTCGGCGCGACTCGCGCGGCGCGGGCCTGCACGTACTGCGAGACGCCGATTTCGCCGAAACCGTCGCCGTCGGCGGTCGCCACCGCGCGGGCGTTGTTGCTCATGTTCTGGGCCTTGAACGGCGCGACCGAGAGGCCGCGGTCGGCGAACAGGCGACAGAGCCCGGCCGCGACGGTGCTCTTGCCAACGTGGCTCGCGGTCCCCGCGACGAGGAGGGTCGGCGTCGTCATCTGCCGGGAGTCAGGGCCGCTCGGTTCAAAGGTGTTCGTTTCGGCGTCGGGTGGGTTCGACCGCGCCTCGTCGGGCTGAGGGTCCGCCCCTCGACGACCTTCCCCGTCATACTGGGGCGGTCACGTCGGCCCTGTGAAATGTTGCCGGAAGTGGTGCGTTTAGTTCGCTCGCCCGCCCGGTCTATCACGAATGAAAAAACAGTTACTCGTGACGGACTTCCTCGACCGGGCCCGGACGTACTACGGCGATTACGAGGCCGTCGTCGGCGTCGACGGCGAGCGCTTTACCTACGCGGAGTTCGGCGAGCGGGTGGACAGGTTTTCGGCGGCGTTGCAATCGCGCGGCGTCGAGAAGGGCGACCGGGTCGCGGTGCTCGACCCCAACACGCACTACCACCTCGAAGCGGCCTTCGGCGCGATGCAGTGCGGCGCGCTCCACGTCCCGCTGAACTACCGGCTCACGACCGAGGACTACGAGTACTTGCTCTCGGACTCCGGCGCGAGCGTGGTCTACGCCGACTACCAGTACGCGGGGAACATCGAGGCCGTCCGCGACGACGTGCCCGCCGAGGTGTTCGTGACGAACGACCCCGCCGCCGTCGACGGCGAGTGGCTCGACTTCGAGGCGTTCCTCGACGAGGCCGACGCCGACGACTACGAGCGCCCCGAGATGTCCGAGGACGAACTCATCACCATCAACTACACCTCGGGGACGACCGGCGACCCGAAGGGCGTCTGCCGAACCCACCGCACCGAGTCGCTCCACGCCCAACTGGTGACGATTCACCACCACATCGCGGACGACGACGTCTACCTCTGGACGCTCCCGATGTTCCACGTCAACGGCTGGGGCCACATCTACGCCGTCACCGGCCGCGGCGCGAAACACGTCTGCACCCGGGGGGTCGACGCCGAGCCGGTGTTCGACGCCATCACCGAGGAAGACGTGTCCTTCTTCTGCTGTGCGCCGACCGTGCTGTCAATCCTGCGCGAGTACGCCGAGGAGCACGACCCGGCCTACGCCGGCGACAACCCGGTCCGCGTGACCGCCGCGGGAAGCGCCGCCCCGAGCGCGACGATTCGTCACACCGAATCCGAGTTCGGCTGGGAGTTCACCCAACTGTACGGCGCGACCGAGACCGGCCCCCTCATCGCCACCTCGGACGCGAACCGCCTCATCCCCGACGAGGGAGGCCTGCGCTTCTCGCTCAAACAGCGGCAGGGCGTCGCCCCGCTCGGCACCGACCTGCGCGTCGTCGACGAGGACGGCGAGCAGGTCCCGCGCGATGACGCCACCATCGGCGAGGTGGTCGTCCGCGGCAATCAGGTGATGGAGAAGTACTGGAACAAGCCCGACGAGACCCACGACGCCTTCAACGACCGCCTCGAAGGCTGGTACCACACCGGCGACCTCGCGGTCGTCAACGAGGACGGCATGATAGCGATTCAGGACCGCAAGAAGGACATCATCATCTCCGGCGGCGAGAACATCTCCTCGGTCGAACTGGAGGACGCGCTGTTCGACCACGACGCCGTCGGCGACGTGGCGGTCATCCCCTCTCCGTCCGAGAAGTGGGGCGAGACGCCGAAGGCGTTCGTCGTCCCCGCGAACGGCGACGTGGAGAACCCCGGCGTCACCGTCGAGGAGCTGACCGAGTACACCCGCGACCGCCTCGCCGGCTACAAGGCCATCCGCGAGTTCGAGTTCGTCGAGGAGATTCCCAAGACGGCGACCGGAAAGATTCAGAAGTACGAACTCCGCAAACGCGAGTGGGACGACGAAGAGCGGATGGTCGGACAGGGGTAGCCGTCGTCATCGACCCGTCCGGCGGCTCGGTGGCTTGGGGACTCGGCAGTCCGGCGACCCGGCGACCCGACAATCCGGCAACCCGGCGACCCGACAATCCGGCAACCCGGCGACCCGGCAGTCCGGCGACCCGGCAGTCCGGCGACCCGGCAGTCCGGCAATCCGGCGACCCGGCAATCTGACGCCTCGCCCGTCCTCGATTCGGCTGACGAGTGACGATTCGGCCGCACGGTGCGGCGTTTGGTTCGCTTTCCGCACCAATCACCATTTGAGCACCCCCCGACTAGCTTGGCGTATGTGCCACGACTGCGACCGACCCGTCGCTCGTCGAACCGTGTTGTCCGCGGTCGGTGCCGCGGGCGTCGCCGCCACGGCGGGGTGTCTGGGAGGCGTCGGAACCGACGGCGGCGGCAACGCTCCCGAGGCAATCGCACTGACCGGCGGCGAGCAGTGCGACGCCTGCGGGATGGTCATCGACCAGTACCCCGGCCCCGCCGGGCAACTGTTCTACGACGACCACAGCCCCGAGAGTCACGACAACCCGGCGCGGTTCTGTAGCGCCTGGGAGACGTTTTCCTACGCGCTCGACCGCGAGGACGACGGTTGGAATCGCGCCGGCGGCTACCTCACGGACTACAGTCGCGTCGAGTACGACCTGTTCGACGACGGCGGCCAGACGTTCATCTCCGCGCACCTCGACGCCGACGCGTTCGCGCCGATGGCCGAACTCGTCTACGTCGTCGGCACCGACGTCAACGGGTCGATGGGCCCCGACTTCGTCCCGTTTTCCGACGACGGCGACGCCGAGACCTTCGCCGACGCGCACGACGGAGCCGTCTACGAGCGCGCCGACATCTCGCGCGACCTCATCGTCCGGCGCTGAGCGCTCAGGCGCTCTCTTTCGGTCGTTCCCGATTCCTTAGATTCGGAAATCACGCTCTCTTTATATGCTCTCGGCGGCCGTTCGTTCATTTGTTAGGTGAAAGACAATGGCCGCTAACTCACAAATCGAGATGCTGGGGAACAGAATGGACTTCGACTACTCGCAGGGCGTCACGGGCTACGTGCTCGTGCTGACTCGCCTCATCACCGGCTACTGGTTCTTCCACGCCGGCGTGACGAAAATCGTCGGCGAGCCGTTCAGCGCCGCGGGCTACCTCGCGAACGCCCCCGCCGCCTCGCCCCTTCAGGGCTTCTTCGCGTGGGCCGCCGCGACTCCGTGGCTCCTCGACCTCACGAACGTCATGGTTCCGTGGGGCGAGACGCTCATCGGTCTCGGACTCCTCGTGGGCGCACTCGTCCGGCTCGCCGCCTTCTTCGGCGGCGTCCTGATGGTGTTCTTCTACCTGGGGAACGCCGAGTGGGCCCACGGCGTGGTCAACGGCGACCTGTTCGGGCTGATGATGTTCGCCATCGTCGGGACCCTCGCGGCGGGCCGCATCCTCGGCCTCGACGCCGTCATCGAGAAGATGGAGTTCGTTCAACAGCACCCCGTGCTCAAGAACCTCCTCGGCTGAGCGGGACTTCCTTCCCCCGCGCGGCCCTGTCGGTGCGCCGCGGTGACCCACCAACGCCACCGCGCCCGGCGCGCTTCGACGAACGAAAGAACACTCCGAACGACGAGACTGATTTTCCCGACTACTTCCTGTCGAGCCTGCTGAGCCCCTGCCAAATCGCCTCGATAAGCTTCGTCTCCCCGTCGAGTTCGTCCGTCGCGTCGTCTTCTCCCGGCGGTTCGCCTTCGCTCTCGCTCTCGCCGTCGACCTCGTCCCAGCCGCGGGCGATGGCGTCTTCGAGGACGGAAAGCGAGTGGTTCTCGAAGTTGTTCATGCCCCGGAACGATTCGAGCGCCGCGACTGCCTCGTCGTCGAACTCGCCGCTCGGCGTCCCGTCGTAGAAGCCGAGGTTCGACAGCGTTTCGAGGACCGCTTCGGCCGTCTCACCCGACAGCGACTTGGTTTCGGCGGGCGCTTCGCGCTCCAAGAGCGTGATGTCGTACAGCTTGAACACGCGTTCGAGTTCGGCTATCGGGCGGTCGTGGTCGTCGACGCGCACGTCGACCCAGCGGTCGTTGCCGCCGTCGTAGCCCCCCTCGGGCTTGGCGATGTACATCGCCGCGGACTGCTCGCCGCGCTTGTCGCCGCCGGCGTCGTTGCCGGCGTGGAGCGCCGCGAGCAGGCGCTCCGGGAGCCCGCCCTCGGTCGTCTCGAACGCCTCGGCCATCGAGTCGAGCGTCGCCTCGTTTTCGAGGATATTCCCCTGGACCGTGTAGTTCTCTCCTTGGATGTCGCCGGCTACGTCGAAGCACTCGTCGCCGGTGAACGCCGCAATGCTTCCGTCGGCCCCCACGACGCCGACCTGCCTGCTCGGGGCCTCGTCGTCGGCGTCGGTCAGTTCGGAAACGACTTCTTCGGCCGAGCGTCCCTCGCGCAGGAGGTCCAATCCGTCGGGGCCGTAGGCGACGTTCGCGAAGCTCTGGGTGGCGATTGCGCCGGCGTCGGCGCTGACGAACGGAACGACGGAGCCGACGCTCACGAACTTCGACTGGACGGCCACGCCGACGGCGTCCTGTTCGGGGTCGCGGGCGACGATGGAGAAGGTCGACGGTCGCGGTGTCATGGGCGGAACCGACGGACGCCGGGCGAATAAGAGTTCGGTGTTCGAGGAGACTCCCGCCCGTTTACGTCGAGATGCGGTCGATGTGCGACTCGATGGCCGTCCGGAGCGACTCGATGGATTCGTCGGGCTCGAACACCGTCAGCCGGCGGGCGCGCGTCCCGGTCAGAATCGAGAGGAACAGCTCGGCCTCGGCGTCGGGGTCGATTGCCTCGAACTCGCCGGCCTCGATTCCGCGTTCGAGGACGTCTCGAAGTAGCCCCTTGAGTTCGGCGTCGACGTGGCGGTACTCATCGCGGCAGTTCTCGTCGTGCGGGGCGTTCACCCGGAGTTCGAACATCGACAGTTGGAGCCGGTAGGCTTCCTCGGAGAGCGTCTCGGGCAGGAGCGCGTCGACCAGCGTTTCGAGTTCCTCTCTGGGCGTGCGGTCCCCCCGCGGGAGGCCGTCGAGGAACTCCGCGAGGACGTAGTCGAGGAAGTCGACGAGGAGCTCGTTTTTCCCGTCGTAGTGGTAGTACAGGAGCGCCTTACTGTTCTCGAACTCGTCGGCGATGTGCTGAATCGTCAGGTTGCCGTAGCCGTGCTTCCGTAGCGCCCTGTACGTCGCCTCCATGATGCGTCGCTTCGCCGGCTCCAACTCCTCGGCGCGGCCGTCCTGCGTCATACTCGGGCAGTTCGCGTTCGACGGAAGTGTCGCTTTCGGGTCGTCGCGGGCGTCGGCGAGTCATCCCGCCGACGACCGCGCTCAGACCCGGACCAAGTAGGCCACCCAGAACAGCACCGAGAGCGAACCCACCCCCGCCAGCAGGTAACTGTAGATGTTTTTCGCGTGGCCGTGTACCTTGTAGCCGCTGTAGACTGAGACGACCCCCGCGATGGGGAGGACGAAAAGCGAGAGCACCGCGCTCAGCCCGCCGACCGCGAGATATCTCCGTGCTGTTGTGTCGTTCATTGCGAGTTCACGTCGCTATTGAACACAAATTTAATATTTAAACCACCGGTCGCGGTACACCGGTTCGGCGACCCGAACCGCTATACGTGTCTGAACAGATATTCAATATATGAATGACCGCGCAGTCAAGCATCCGCTTCTCGCCGCGCTCCTCTCGTCGCTCGTCGCGGGGCTCGGGCAGGTGTATCTCCGCCGCTGG
The DNA here is from genome assembly GCF_042663345.1 of Haloferax chudinovii. Lineage (NCBI taxonomy): Archaea > Methanobacteriati > Methanobacteriota > Halobacteria > Halobacteriales > Haloferacaceae > Haloferax > Haloferax chudinovii. Next base: position 48,002 of record NZ_JBHTAB010000001.1, on the reverse strand, counting down.
AAGCGCGCGTTCGCGTGGCTCGCCGCCTTCCTCGGCGTCGGTTTCCTGGCGGGTCCCGGCGCGATTGCGACGTACCTCCGAGGCGCGGGCGACGTCTGGACCGCCGCGCCGCTGTTCGTCGTCACCCTCCTCGCCACTATCGACGCGTACGTGGTCGCTCGGGTCCAGAACCGCGCGTCGAAGCGGTCCGAGACGCCGGGTCGAACCTGTCCGAACTGCCGCCGCGCCGCCGACCCGTCGCTGGACTTCTGTGAGTGGTGCGCGACCGAACTCGACTCGCCCCCCGAGTTCGACGGTGAGGCCGACCCCTCGTCAGCGGGGGGTCCCGGACGAGACTGACGCGACCGAGACGACCGAGACGACCAACGCGACCGAGACGACTCAGGCTGTCGAACTCCTGTGTGGCCCGCCTACGAGGGCGGTCTCTCGTCCGGCTCTCGGACTCCGCGCCCGCCCGGCGACAGCGGAGCGACGACTGACGCCCGTATCACCCGCACAATTTCTAAGATTTCCACACTTTTTGACGGCTCCGCTGGGTTCGTCACGCCGTTTCGGCTCACGGCGGTCGTCTGCACATCGCTTAAGAACTCCACCGAGAGTTAGGGTCTCATGGTCACGAATCGCATCACGGTGTCGCTCGACGACGACGCCCAGTCGGCGCTCGACGGGCTCGCCGGTCGGACTGACAAGGCCCAAAGCGAGGTCGTCCGCGAGGCGCTCGTCCGCTACGTGATGAACGACCGCGACAGCCTCGGGTCCCACGCCAACTCCACGCTCCAGAACATCGTCCGCGGGCTAGTGACGCTTCTCGTCGTCTGGCTCGGTCTCCCGCTCTATACGGTCGCCGCCGATATGGGGGTGTTCTGATGGACACAGAGACGCGAATCGGCGTCGACGTCGGCGGCACCTTCACCGACGTGGCGCTGTTGACTCCCGAGGGCCGGCTCGTCACCGCGAAGGTCCCGAGCACGGACGACCAGAGCGTCGGCGTCGTCCGCGGCATCGAGAAGGCCTGCGACGACGCCGGCGTCGACCCGGCCGAGGTGGACGCGTTCACCCACGCGATGACCGTCTCGGTCAACGCCCTCCTCGAAGAGGACGGCGCGACGACCGCGCTCGTCACCACCGAGGGCTTCCGCGACGTGCTCGAAATCGGCCGACAGGCCCGCCCCGACCTCTACGACGTGACCGCCGACAAGCCCGCCCCGCTCGTCCCGCGCCGCCGCCGGTTCGAGGTGACAGAGCGGGCGACCGTCGAGGGCATCCAGACCGAAGTCGACGAGTCGGAGGTTCGCGCGCTCGTCGACGACATCCGCGACGCCGGCGCGGAGAGCGTCGCCGTCTCGCTGTTGCACGCCTACCAGCACCCCGAAAACGAGCGCGTCGTCGCCGACGTGCTCCGCGAGGAACTCGACGCGCCGGTCTCGTCGTCTCACGAGGTGCTCGCCGAGTTCCGCGAGTTCGAGCGCACCTCGACCACCGCGGTCGACGCCTACGTGACGCCGGCCATCGACAGCTACCTCGGCCGCCTCGAATCGCGGGCCGCGGACCTCGGCGTCCCGGTCCCACAGATAATGCAGGCCAACGGCGGCATCGCCCCGGCTTCGACCGTGCGCGAGCACGCCGTGACGACCACGCTGTCCGGGCCGGCCGCGGGCGTCGTCGGCGCGGCGGCGACCGCGATCGACTCCGGCGACGACCTCACCGGTCTCGTCACCTTCGACATGGGCGGCACCTCCAGCGACGTGAGCCTCGTCCGCGACGGCGAGGTCGAGCGGACCACCGACGCCGAAATCAACGGCCGGCCAATCAAGACGCCGATGGTGGACGTGAACACCGTCGGCGCGGGCGGCGGCTCCGTCGCGTGGGTCGACTCGGGCGACGCGCTCCGCGTCGGGCCGCGGTCGTCGGGCGCGAACCCCGGCCCGGCCTGCTACGGCCGCGGCGGGGCCGACCCGACCGTGACGGACGCGAACGTCGTCCTCGGCTATATCGGCGGCAGTTCCGCCCTCGGCGGCGAACTCTCCCTCGACGTGGACGCCGCCCGCGACGCGCTCGCGGGACTCGCCGACGAGGCCGGATTGGACGACGCGCTCGCGGCCGCCCGCGGCGTCTACCGCGTCGCCAACGCCAACATGACGCGGGCGATTCGCGCCGTGACCGTCGAGCGCGGCCACGACCCGCGGCGGTTCGGCCTCGTCGCCTTCGGCGGTGCCGGGCCGATGCACGCCGCCGCGCTCGCCGAGAGCCTCGACATCGAGACCGTTGTCGTCCCGCGGGCCTGCGGCGTCCTCTCGGCGTACGGCCTGCTCGCGGCCGACCAGAAACACGACTCGGTGCGGACGCTCCGCCGCCCGCTTTCCGGCCTCGACGCCGGGGCGGTCGACGCCGCCTACGCCGACCTCGAAGCCGACACGCTCGACGACGTGGCCGACCCCGCCGACGCGGCGGTTCGGCGCGCCGCCGACCTCCGGTACGTCGGCCAGAGCTTCGAACTGACCGTGCCCGTCGGCGAGCCGTTCGACGCCGAGGCGGTCGAAGCGCGGTTCCACGAGGCCCACGAGAGCGCCTACGGCTACCGCCTCGACGACCCGGTCGAACTCGTCAACGTCCGGGCGACCGCCGTGGTCGAGCGCGACCCGCTCGACGTGACTTACCGCGGCGGCGGCGACGCCCGCAAGGACACCCGCGAGGCCTTCTTCGACGGTGCGTTCCGCGAGACACCCGTCTACGACCGCGACGGTCTCGACGCGGGGGCGACCGTGGAGGGGCCGGCTATCCTCGAACAGCACGAGAGCACCGTCGTCGTGCCCCCGGCGTGGGGCGGGACGGTCGGAGCCGACGGGACGCTCGTCCTCACCGGCGGGGGTGACGGCGAATGAGCGACCCCGAGGTCGACCCCGTGACGCTCGAAATCATACGCAACCAGTTCGAGAGCGTCGCCGAGGAGATGGGACAGGTGCTCATCACCTCGTCGTACTCGCCGAACATCAAGGAGCGCCGCGACTGCTCGACGGCGCTGTTCGACGCCGACGGCCGCCTCGTCGCGCAGGCCGAGCACATTCCGGTCCACCTCGGCGCGATGCCCGAAGCCGTGGACACGGTCCTCGATTACGACCCGGAGCCGGGCGACGTGTTCGTCCTCAACGACCCCTTCGAGGGCGGGACGCACCTGCCCGACGTGACGATGGTGTCGCCGCTCGCGGTCGACGACAAGGTGCTCGGCTTCGCCGTCTCGCGGGCGCACCACGCCGACGTGGGGGGGATGACGCCCGGAAGCATGCCCGCCGGCGCGCGCGAAATCTATCAGGAGGGGCTCCGACTGCCACCGGTCAGACTCATCGCCGGCGGCGAGACCAACGACGACGTGCTGTCGCTCCTCTTAGCCAACGTCCGCAACCCCGGCGAGCGCCGCGCCGACATCCGCGCGCAGATCGCGGCGAACGAGCGCGCCGAGGAGCGGTTGGCCGACCTCGTGGCGGAACACGGTCGCGCCCGCGTCCTCGCGGCGTTCGACGCCGTGATGGACTACTCCCGGAACCGCGTCACCGCCGAACTGCGCGACCTGCCCGACGGCGAGTACCGCGCCCGCGACGTGCTCGAAGGCGACGGCGTGACCGACGAAGACATCCCTATCGAGGTGACCGCGACGGTCGACGGCGACACCGTCGCCTTCGACTTCGGCGGCACGGCCGACCAGGTCGCCGGCAACGTCAACGCCCCACTCGCGGTCGCCAAGAGCGCGGTCTACTTCGTCGTTCGGTGCGTCACAGACCCGGAGATTCCGCCGAATCAGGGCTGTTACGACCCTATCTCGGTCGAGGTTCCCGAGGGCTCGCTCCTCAACCCCGACGCCCCCGCGGCGGTCGTCGGCGGCAACGTCGAGACCAGCCAGCGCGTGACCGACGTGGTCTTTTCGGCGCTCGCCGACGCGGCTCCCGAGCGCGTCCCCGCGCAGGGACAGGGCACGATGAACAACCTGACCATCGGCAGTCGCGCCGGCGGTTCGGACGGCTTCACGTACTACGAGACCATCGGCGGCGGGTTCGGCGGTCGCGCCGGCGGCGACGGCATGGACGGCGTGCAGGTCGGGATGACGAACACGCTCAACACGCCGGTCGAGGCCCTGGAGGCCGAGTACCCGCTTTTCGTCGAGGCGTACGGCCTCCGCGAGGGAAGCGGCGGCCGCGGCGAGTTCCGCGGCGGCCTCGGCATCGTTCGGTCGGTCACGGTCGAAACCGACGCGACCGTCTCGCTTCTCACCGAGCGCCGGCGGGTCGCCCCCCGCGGCATCGCCGGCGGCGAGGACGGGGCGACGGGACAGAACCTCGTCGACGGCGAGGCGGTCCCGTCGAAGACGACCCGCGACGTGCCCGCCGGCACGACTGTCACGGTTCGGACGCCGGGCGGCGGCGGCTACGGCGACCCCACCGACCGCGACGTCGACGCCGCCCGCCGGGACCGCGAGGACGAAAAGACGGAGTAGCGTCGACCGCCTCGCGTCCCGTTCGAGCGGTCGTAATCGTCTCTCTCGCCGCTCTCGAATCGGTGACTCCGACCGCGTCGGGGCACACAGTTCACAATTTGTACAATTTGTAAACCGCTCGAACGGTCATCGGCCGTGCGTCACGCGATTGGTCAGGCCACCGCTCGGTCATCGTCCCGGTCCGGCGACGCGCCTTCATCTGTCTCCCCGTCGGGGACGACGAACTCTCTGGATAGAGAACTGAATGGCGAACTCACGGCCGAGAGTCGGGTCGAACAGGCGGGCAGTCACGCCGCCTTGTCACGCGTCCCGTCCCGTCAGCTTGCGCCGCGGATACGACTGCGCCCCGCCCCGCGTGTTCCGCGCGATAACCGTCGCCGTCGCGGACTGCCGGTCGTCGCGCGGCTCGGTCGACTCGTCGTAGTAGAGCACGGTGAGGTCGAGACAAGCGCGGAGCAGTTCGTTCGAATCGAAGCGGTATCTGTCGGTGCTCGGCCCCACCGTCGCCGGCGGGTCGGCCCGCAGGTGGTGCTGGTAGAACAGGACGCCGCCGGGTTTCAGCGCCGCCTTGATGTCGGCGAGGCGGTCCAGCGTCCGGAAGTAGCTGATCGTGACGAGGTCGTACGTCGACTCGGGGAACTCGTGGGTCGTCGCGTCGGCCCGAATCGTCTCCACGCGGTCGGCGAAGCCGCGGGACCGCGCGCGCTCGTCGACGATGCTCAGCCCCTCGCCGGACTGGTCGAGCGCATCCACTCGGTAGCCGTTCGCGGCGAGAAACAGCGCGTTGCGGCCGTTGCCGGCGGCCACGTCGAGCGCGCGGCCGTCGGGCAGTTCGTCGAGGTACGCCCGTAGCACCGGCGACGGCTCCGGGTCGGTCGGGTACGTTCCGGTCCGGTAGCGTTCGTCCCACTCCATACGGGCGCTACGCGGACCGCCGTGTTCAAGCTACGGCGTCGGTCTCGGCGGGCGGGACGCGGAAGCACCAGCGCTTTCCGCGCCAGCGACGTGGTGGTTTCCGTGCCCTCGATTCGCCCCGACGAGCTCGACGCCCGCCTCGACAACGGGGACGACCTCTTCGTTCTCGACGTCCGCCCGGAATCGAACTACCGGCGCGGCGCAATCGACGGGAGTCACGTGAGCGTCAGCGAACGTGACTACGTCGGGGAAGTGAGTGGAGCGAACGGACCCGACGGGAGCCGAAACGTCCCCGTCTACGACGACCTCCGGTCGGGCGACGACGCCCCGCTTCGGCGCCGGCTGGACGAGATTCCCCGGGACCGCGACGTGGTCGTCGTCTGTAAGATGGGCATCGTCGCCAAGCGGGCGACGAGTCTCCTCCGCGAGGAGGGGTACGACGCGGCGACGTTCGCGGGCGGCATGAGCGGGTGGAACGGCTACCAGCGCGGGTCGCTGAGCTACAGACTCCGGTCGCTCGTCTGGCGACTGTTCTGAGGCTCGCTTGTGGCGCGCCGAGCGCGTGGGCGCTCGCCTCGCCTCGACATGACATCGATATAACACCCTCGGCGGCAGTACGGCCACTTATCCGTCTCCGGCAGAGAGTACGCGGTATGACGATTGAAACCGGCGACTCCGTTTCGCTCGAATACGTCGGACAGCTCCCCGACGGCACGGTTTTCGACACATCGCGTCAGGACGTGGCCGAGGCCGAGGGTCTCGCGGAGGCCCAGCCCGACCGCGACTACGAGCCGCTCGCGCTCGAGGTCGGCGCGGGAACCGTCATCGAGGGGCTCGACGAGGCGCTCGTCGGCATGTCCGCCGGCGACGAGGAGAGCATCGAGATTCCGCCGGAAAAGGCCTACGGCGAGCACGACGAGGACCTCATCCGCGAGCACGAGACCGAACAGCTCCGCGAGGTGCTCGGCGACGAGCCCGAGGAGGGCCTGTACGTCCAGACCCAGCAGGGCGGCCTCGGCGAAATCGTCCACGCCGACGACGACGTGGTCCGCATCGACTTCAACCACGAACTCGCCGGCGAGACGCTCGTCTTCGACGTCGAAATCCTCGACGCGAACTGAACTGAACTGAACTGAGCCGCTGTCTCGCGGCTCGGTGCGTTTTTTCTCCCGCTACTCGCGCCACCACGCGACGGCGTACACCGCGCCCCCGACGAGAAGCAGGACCGCGCCGACGCCCGCGACTCCGAGGCCGACGACGAGCGCGGTCCCGAAGCCGAAGTCGTCGACGTGCGTGTAGGCGGTGATGCTGTGGAGCGTGCCCTCTTTCTCGACGAGTGCCGGGAGCCGGTCCACGAAGGCGTCGTTCACCCGCGGCCGGTAGCCGTCCCCGTCCGAGGAGTTCCGGAGAACTCTATCGACCGTCTCCCTCGCCTCCGGCGAGAGGCGCTCGTAGCTGTACGCCCCTCGCTCGACGGTGGCGTTGGCGACGCGCTGGAGCGTGACGTTTCGGGCGGTGACGAGCGAGCCGTTTTCTTCCACGCTGAACCGGTAGTACTGCTCGCGCTCGCCGTAGGCGTCGTGGACGTACGTGTTGTTCCGCGCTATCGCACGGAGGTCGGCTTGCGCGCCCACTGCCGCGGTTCGGGCGGTTCCCTTCCGCATCGCCGTCTCCAGCGTCTCGCGGGTCTCGTTCGGCGCGCGGTACTCGCCGGCCGAGTACCGCTGGCCCACCTGATGTACCGAAATCGAGACCGCCCGGCCGTGACGGCGCACGATGTGCTCGACATCCGATTGGTTCGCCAACGACACCGTCTCGGCTCGGTACGAATTCGAGACTTTCGGGGGCGGCGACGTCGCGTCCGCGAGCGCGGGCAGGTACGCCGGCGCGGGGAGACAGACGAGACCGACGACCGCGAGAAGGAGGGCGAGTTTCCGGAGACGCATCGTCGGGAGTTCCGCCGACTTGGGTAAGTGTCTTCTGTCGCTGTCAGGCCTCTACGCGTCCGCAGTCGCCTACTCGTCCAGCGCCGGGTTCGCGTCGAGGCAGTCGCCGACCCGTTCGCGCTCCTCGCGGGCGGCGGCCAACTCGTCTTCGACGACGCCCCGCCGGAGGCGGTCGCGCTGGTCTTCGGTGAGTTCCGCGCGGGCGACCGCGGCGTCGCGGAGGCGGTCGTACGACTCCTCGTACGTCAGTTCGTGGACCTCCCGGGCGCGGGCGACCGTCTCGTCGTCGGCGAATCGACTCACGACGGCGACGAGTTCTTTCGTCCGCCAGCGGAGTTCCGAGGCGGACCCCGGCGGCCACGACACGGTCAGCGGGTCGGCGTCCAGCGTCTCCAGAAACCGTTTCGTCGTCCCGACGGCCGCGGAGAACCGCTTCGGGTCGTCGACGTAGTGGTCGAGTTTCGACCGCGAGTAGCCGGCGTACTCGACGAGCGTGGGAATCGGCTCGTCGCCGATGGCGGCGGTTTCGAGGTACTCGCGCAGTCGGTCGGGGGGACTGGGTGTCTCGACCAGCGGGTACGACTCGGCGGCCGCCAGCCACGCGAGCACTTCGCGGGCCGATGACTCGGCGCGGAACCGGTCGAACGCCTCGGTCACGGCGTCGTCGTACCGCTCGATGGGGTCGCGGAGCTCGTCCACCGGCGCGTCGATGTCGGCGTCGCCGAGTTCCCGCACGCGTTCGAGACGGTCGATTCGCGCGTCGAGTTCGTCCGCGCGCTCCCGTAGCCGCCGGCGGGCGCTCCGGTAGTCGCTTCTCGCCTCGTCCAACTCGTCGAGGAGCGCCGCCTCCTCGCGGGCTGGGTCCAGTTCGCGTCTGGCCCGCTCGAAGTCAGACGCCGACAGCGACGAGGTGATGCCGGTCGTGAGCGACTCGTTGGCGTCGATGAACGCGTCGCTGTGGCGCACGTCGGCGGGGACCTCCTCCAGCCGGTTCGACAGCGCCTCGCGGAACTCGACGTAGCCCTCGAGGTCGTCGGTCGCACGCTCCTCGTATCGGTCGAGAATCCCCGTCACGTCGCGGACGGCGGTCGCGAGCGTTCGAAGCTCCTCGCGGCCGACGTCGTCGACCGCCTCGCGCCGGCCGCGGAGGGTGTCGGCCGCCGTGCGGAGCGCCGCCACGGGGTCGTCGGCGAGCGCGGCGTCAGCCACGCCGCGGCACCTCGGGGGGGCGTCCCGTTCGCGGAATCGGTGTCATGGCCGAGGAGTCGGTGCGCGAGGGTTGAAAACTTGATGCCCGCGGACGGCGGCGGGACGCCGCGGAGCCGAGAGGCCGTCAGCGACGTTCTCGACCGGTCATCACGTCGAACGCGCCGGCGACCGCGACCGCGAGCACGCAGAGTCCGACTGACGGCGCGAGGAAAAACAGGTCGACCATGCCCGGGAACGCGGCCACGACGAGGAGCGAGACGCCGTAGTAGGCACCGGCGGCCGCGGCTGACGTGCGGGCCGGCGCGGCCCGCAGTCGTGGAAGCGCGAGCATCGCACAGAGCGCGACGCCGCCGGCGACGGCCACCGAGCCGACGAGCCCCGCGCCGACGAGGTCGGCCCGCGCGCCGAGGAACGTCCCGAGGCCGAGGGTCGCGTTCAGGTAGGCCGCTCGTCGGACGAGAGCGCCGTAGCCCGCGTCGGGTCCGAGACCGAGTTCGCTGTCCTCGATGCGGTGCCACGGCGCGCCGACAGAGACGGCTTCCAACCGGAGCGCGCCGACGGCGAGACAGGCGGTAGACAGCGAGACGACGGCCGCTGTCGTGACCACCACGGGCGTCGAGACGGTCATGAAGGCGACCCAGAGCATCGGAAGCGCGAGGAGCAGGTGCTGTCCGAGCCCGAAGTAGACCGTCGCGTCGAGCCACGCGTCGATACCGGTCTCGTCGTCGCCGCGCTGTCGACGTCGGTTGCGTCGGTTGCGTCGCGGCCGCGTTTCGCCGCCGCGGGACGACTCGTCTGTCGGTGCCATCACCGTCCCGTTGTGACTGCCGTCTGATAACTGTGTGGCGCGCCGAGGGTCGTGACGCCGGAGACGGTGGTCTACGGGCGTCGTCCGGCGAAAGGACTTACGGGCGACCGGGTGTATGACAAGCCATGTACGAGCGCATCCTCCTGCCGGTCGACGAGAGCACGTCGTCGAGCGCGGTCCTCCACCACGCCAGCGAACTCGCCCACTGGGACGACGCGGAGATTCGACTGCTCTTCGTCGCCGACACGACCCGCGACAGCGTCACCGTCGTCGACAACGACGTGGTCGACGCGCTCGAACGCGAGGGCGGACGCGTCGTCGAGGAGGCGGCCCAGACGCTCCAGAACCTCGGCGTCGACTACTCGACTGACGTGGTGCAGGGCAACCCCGCACCGACCATCGCCGAGTACGCCGAGGAGTACGACTACGACCTCATCGTGATGCCGACCCACGGGCGGGAGGGCATCTCCCGACAGCTCCGCGGGAGCGTCACGGAGAAGGTCGTCCGCCTGTCGGACCGCCCGGTGCTCACCGCCCGCATGAAGCCCGACGAGGAGCTGACGTTCCCCTACGAGCGCGTCCTCATCCCGACCGACGGCAGTCGCTCCGCGAAGCGGGCGACGAGCCACGGCCTCGCACTCGCCGCCGAACTCGACGCGACGGTCCACGTCCTCTCGGTGGTCGACGACTCCGCGCTCGGCTTCGACGTGCGGTCGATGCTCTCCGGCGAGGAGAGCGAGCGCGGGGCGAACGAGGCGATTTCGCAGGTCGTCGAGGAGGCGAACGAACACGGCGTCACGAAGCTCGCCGAGACCATCGAACACGGCTCGCCGAGCGAGGCAATTCGGGAGTACGTCGCGGGCAACGACATCCACGCCGTCGTCATGGGGACGACGGGGCGAAGCGGCGTCGACCGCATCCTCCTCGGGAGCGTCGCCGAGGAGACGGTCCGGAGCGTCCCGGTTCCCGTCATCACGGTGTCGCCCGACGAGGAGTAACCCGAGCGGGTCGCGGGCGGCGGGTCGTCCGCATCGGGATACAGCTATTACCCGCGGGCGACGTATCGGCGCAGTAACCGTGGCCGAAACGGACCGTCTCGGACGCCCGCCCAGACTTCCCGACAGCCGGAGGTCCCGGTAGCGATGCTCCGCGCGACCATCCTCCTCGAACTGAACGAGGACTACGTGCTGTCGCACGTGAGCGACCTCGTCGACGGCCCGGTCGTCGTGACCAACTGCGAGGTGCTCGGCGAGACGGACATCCGCTTTGTCGTCGACGCCGGGGAGCGCCGCGACGAGATGGCCGACCGGCTCGCCGCCAGCGAGGTCGTCCGCGACCTCGAACTCGTCGGCGACGACCAACTGCTCATCACCAAGCGGTCGTCCGGCGCGCTCCCCATCATCCGAGAGAACCACGGGATGCTCCAACGAATGAGCCAGTTCTACGGGCGCTCGCGGGTCTTCGACGTGGTCGTGTTCCGGCGGGCCGACCTCAAGGCCATCATCTCGGGGCTCCGGTCGCTCGGGACGGTCGAACTCCGCCGACTCAAACCGTTCGTCGGTCCCTCCACGCGGCTCTCGAAGCGGCAGGCCGAGGTCGTCGGCTACGCGCTCGAACGCGGCTACTACGACTGGCCCCGGGGCGTCACCGTCGAGGAAATCGCGGCGGCGTTCGAGGTGAGCAGACCGACCGTGTTGGAACACCTCCGCCGGGCCGAAAAGAAACTCCTCAGCGACGCGCTCGCCGACGCGACGACACCCGCGAACCCCGACAGCACCTGACCCCAATCGGGTCCGGGTCGACTTTCTGCGGGTCACGCGTCGGACTTTACTCGACTTTCTGCGGGTCACACGTCGGTCTTTACGGACCTCGTACACCTGAAACACGTCACCATACCCGCGGCATTCCAATATAAAGAGCCAACAGGGGTAGGCACTACTCCCGTGGCCTCTACCGGTGTACGTATTGTTTGCAATTACCATGATAGATGGGAATCACTCACGCGGTGACGACGGGCGGACAACGCGCGGGTCGTCGCGCCGGACGTTCCTCGCGGCGGTCGGAAGCGCGGCGGCGGTGACGACGGCGGGCTGTCTGGGGGGCGGTGGCGGCGCGTCCAACGACCCGATTCGATACCTCTCGGACCGGGGCGACTCGAAGGACGTGATGGACGAGATTATCGCCGAGTTCGAGGAGGAGACCGACCACACAGTCGAGATGATTTACACGGCGAAAGGGACCTCCTCGGACGCCGAGATGCAGAAGATGGTCGCCGCGGGCAACCCGCCGGACCTGCTTTTCGACACCTCGACGGACGCGTATCGGCTCCAGCGCGACGGCGTCCTCGCGCCGGTCACGGCGGCCGTTCAGGACAACGACCTGCCCGACCCGGTCACCGTCGACGGCGAGTCGTACTTCGCGGCCGCGATGGTCGAACCGCTCATGGGGTGGTACCGAAACGACGTGTACTCGGAGATGCCCGCGTCGTGGAGCGAGTGGGTCGACGCCGCCGACGAGGTGTCGGCCAACGGGTCGATGGAGGGCTACGTCGTCCAGTCGGGACAGACGAACAACGCCGACACCCAGATGACGCAGTACCTCTGGCAGAACGACGTGGAGGTGTACGGCGGCCCCTCCGACGGCATCGAGGTCAGACTCGACGACGGCGACAACCGACAGGCGGCCGTCGAGACGTTCGAGTGGGTCCAGTCGATGGCCGAGCACTCGCCGAACGGCTCGGGATGGGCGTGGGGCGACGCCATCGGCGCGCTCCAACAGGAGAACGCCGCGGCCATCGCCAGCGTCGGCGGCCTCCCCGTCCTCACGATTCAGGCCAACCGCCCCGACCTCGTCGAGAACCTCAGCCCGATGCCGTTCCCCGCGCCGAGCGGGGCCGGACAGGACAAGTGGTGGTCGTACATGGAGGGCCACCTCGTCCGCAACGACGGCCAGAACACCGAGGGCGCGCAGGCGTTCGTCGACTTCTTCACGAGTTCGTCGCGCTTCTTCGACTTCGTGCTCTCCGCGCCGCTGTTCCAGTTCCCGCCGACGCGGGCGCAACTCGACGCGCCCGAGGTGGCCGAAAACGAAGTCATCCAACAGCACCCCGACGTGATGGCCCTCGTCCGCGACAACTGGGACGCCTTCACGAGCGTCCTCGCCACGGGTGATGACGGCGCGCCGAACATCGTCGCGGCCGACGCCTACAGCGAACAGCTCTTCGGACAGGCCGCGGACCAACTTCTCGTCGGCGGGCTCACGCCCGACGAGACGGTCGACTGGCTGGCCGACCAGCTCCGCGGGTTGCAATGAGTACGGCCCTCAAATCGCGGTTGGCGGCCGCCGGGTCGGCCCTCCGAGAGCGCGACGTGGACGGCACGACGCTCCTGTTGGCGGCGTGTTTCGTGCCGATGCTCGCGTTCTTCGTCGTGGTCTGGGTTATCCCCATCGTCTACGCGCTCGGGATGAGCCTGTTCGCGTCGCCGGTGCGGAGCCCCGAGTTCGTCGGCCTCGGCAACTACGCCGAACTCCTCGGCAACGGCGCGTTCTGGGGCTTCCTCTGGAACAGCGTCGTCTACGCGGTGGCGACGACCGGACTGAGCCTCGTCATCGGGCTGGGGCTCGCGCTCGTTATCAACCAGCGCATCCGCGGCGGCGACGCCCTGCGGACGCTGATGATTTTCCCGTACCTCCTGCCGACGCTCGTGGTCATCTTCATGTGGAAGTTCATCCTCGACCCCAACATCGGGATTCTGAACCAGTTCCTCGTCGACGCCGGGCTCATCGACAAGCCCATCGCGTTCTTTTCGACCTTGGAGTTCGCCATGCCGGCGGTCGTCGTCACGAGCGTCTGGAAGTTCGCCAGCTTCGCCTTCTTCATCCTGCTCGCCCGCCTGCAGGCCATCGACCCCGACCTCTACGAGCGGGCGCGGGTCGAGGGCGCGACCACGTGGCAGGCGTTCCGCGACATCACCTTCCCGCACCTCCGCGGCGCGATTCTCATCATCCTCCTCGTCAGGGGTATCTGGATGTTCAACAAGTTCGACATCATCTACCTCTCGACCCGCGGCGGCCCGCTCCAGCAGACGACGACGCTCCCGATTCGGGTCTACCAACTCGCGTTCAGCGAGGTGAACTTCGGCATGGCGACGGCGCTCGCCGGCGTCATGTTCTTCCTCCTCGCCGGCGTCGCAGTGGTCTACTTCCGGGCGTTCGCCCCCGAAACGGAGGTGGCGTGAGATGGCGACGTCCACCGGTCGCGGCCTCGTCTCCCACGACACCCAGAAACGCCTCCAGCGAATCGCCGTCTACCTGACGGCGCTTCTCATCTCGGTGTTCACCATCGTCCCGGTGTACGTGATGGTGGTCATCGCCATCCAGTCACCGGCGACGACGTTCGCCGGCGGGCGGGTGAACCTGCTTCCCACCGAGCCGTCGCTCCGGAACTTCCTCGTCCTCCTCGGGTCGACCGACACGGTTCGGTACTTCGTCAACAGCCTCGTCGTCACCCTCGGGTCGACCGTCCTCTCGACGACCATCGCGGTCGCGGCCGGCTACGGCCTGACGCGCTTCGACTTCACCGGGAAGTCGCTGGCGGCGCGGGCGGTGCTGTTCTCGTACATGTTCAGCCCTATCGTCCTCGCCATCCCGCTGTACGTCGTCTTCTCGACGCTCGGCCTGCTCAACAGCCACTTCGCGCTCACCCTCGCGCTGACGGCCATCTCAGCGCCCTTTTGTATCTGGCTGATGTGGCAGTACTTCCAGACTGTTCCCATCGCGCTCGAAGAGTCCGCGTGGGTTCGCGGCGCGAGTCGCTGGCGCACCGTCAGAGACGTGGTCCTGCCGGTCGCCCGGCCCGGCTACATCTCCGCGGCCATCTTCGCGTTCGCCGTCGCGTGGAACGACTTCACCATGGCGCGCGTCGTTATGAGTCGCGACGAGATGTACACCATCACCGTCGGCGCGTCACTGTTCTTGGACCGCGTCAACATCGGCTGGGGCGAGACGATGGCCGTCTCGCTTCTCATCTCGATTCCGCCGTTCCTCATCGCACTGTTCCTGCAACGATACCTCCTCCAGGGCTTCAGCGTTGGAGGCCTCGAATAATGGCAACCAGCATCCACCTCGACACCGTCAGAAAGGAGTTTCGCACCCTCGGAAACACGCACGTCGCCGTCGACGACCTCAGCCTCGACATCCCCGAAGGCTCGTTTACGACCTTCGTCGGCCCCTCCGGCTGTGGGAAGACGACGACCCTGCGCATGTTGGCCGGGCTTGAGACGCCCACCTCGGGCACGGTCTCGTTCGGCGACGAGGACGTGACCGACCTCCCGCCGCAGGAGCGCAACGTCTCGATGGTGTTCCAGTCCATCGCGCTCTACCCGCACATGTCCGTCCGCGAGAACATCGGCTACGGGCTGAAGGTTCACGGCGTCCCGAAGGCCGAACGCGACGAGCGTATCGACGAGGCCGCCGCAGTCCTCCAAATCGAGGAGCAGTTGGAGAAGATGCCCGCGGAACTCTCCGGCGGCCAACAACAGCGCGTCGCCCTCGGCGGCGCGTTCGTGCAGGACCCCGACGTACTGCTTCTGGACGAGCCGATGTCCGACCTCGACGCGAAGCTCAAATCCGACCTCCGCGTCGAGATTCAGCGGCTCCACCAGGAGCTCGACACGACCGTCGTCTACGTCACCCACGACCAGACCGAGGCGATGACGATGAGCGACCACGTGGTCCTCCTGCGGGACGGCGAACTCGCGCAGGTCGACCCGCCGAAACAGCTGTTCGACTACCCGAACTCGGAGTACGTCGCGCAGTTCATCGGTATGCCCTCGACCAACGTCGTCGACTGCGCGGTCGAGGCGGGGGACGGCGGGACCGCGCTCGTCGGCCCCGGGTTCGAGCTTTCGCTCCCGGCCGGCATCGACGCCCCGACCGCCGGTCGCGTCAGACTCGGCATCAGGCCGCAGTACCTCGACGTGGGCTCCGACGGGGCGTGTCGGCTCTCGGTCGACGTGGAGGTCGTCGAGACGCTCGGGACCGAGTCGGTTGTCCACGGCCGCCTCGAAGACGGCACCTCCTTCGACGTGGTGAGCGACGCCGTCGACGACGCGGTCGCGGGCGACCGCCTCGACGTGTCGTTCGACCTCGCCAACGCGTTCGTCTTCGGCGAGGACGGCGAGACGATACTCTTCGGCTCCGAGCGCGCCGGCGAGCGCTCGTCGCCCGCGGGGGCGGGGGGCGTCACTCCATGAGCGGCGACAGCGCCGAGCGCACCGAGACTGCCGCGGACGCGACCGCGTCTGGGACAGCCTCTGGGACGGGCGGGCTCCCGCTCGACGGCGTGCGCGTGCTCGAACTCGGCCACATCATCGCCGGGCCGTTCTGTTCGATGCTCCTCGCCGACCTCGGCGCGGACGTCATCAAGGTCGAACACCCGGAGGGCGGCGACCTCATCCGCGGGTCGTCGCCGGTCGGAAACAGCTCGTTCAACTACGTCAACCGGGACAAGCGGAGCCTCGCGCTCGACCTCAAGTCCGACGCGGCGCTCGACGCGTTCTTCGACCTGCTCGACGAGACCGACGTGGTCGTCGAGAACTACGCGCCGGGGACCGCCGAACGGTTGGGAATCGGCTACGAGCAGTTGAAAGAGACACACCCGGACCTCGTCTACTGCTCCATCAAGGGGTTCAACCCCGGCCCTTACGAGTCGTATCCCGCGCTCGACCCCATCGCGGAGGCGCTGTCGGGGCTGATGAGCGTCACCGGCCACGAGGGGATGCCCCCGGTCCGGTCGGGCACGAGCATCGCCGACATGGCCGCGTCGTTCTACGGCGCGATAGCGGTCCTCGGGGCGCTCTACCGCCGCGACCGGACCGGCGAGGGGTCGAAGGTGACCGCGCCGCTGTTCGAGTCCACCGTCTCGATGATGGGCTACTGGCTCGCGTACACCGAGACCTACGACGACGTGCCCGGGCCGATGGGCGCGTCGCACCCCAACTGGGCACCCTACGACGTGTTCGAGACGGCCGACGACGAGTGGGTGTTCATCGGTCCCTCCGGCGAGCGCCAGTGGACTGCGCTCTGCGAAGCGCTCGGCCTCGACCTCCACGAGGACGAGCGGTTCGACACGCTCTCGGACCGCCGGGAGAACCTCGACGAACTCATGGACCTGCTCCGTGCCGAGTGCGCGACGCTCCCCGCGGCCGACCTCGTCGCCGGCCTGCGCGAGGTCGGCGTCCCCGTCGCTAAGGTGAACTCCATGGACGAGGTCGCCACCGACCCCCACCTACGGGCGACCGACTTCTTCACCGAGGTCGAGACCGCTGAGGGAACCTCGCGGTCGGTCAGTGTCCCGCGGTTTCCCGTCGTCGCCAGCGGCTTCGACCGCCCCGAGTCGACCGACCCGCCGAAGCTCGGCGAACACACCGAGGCGATTCTCTCGTCGCTCGGCTACGACGACGCGGCCATCGACGCGCTTCGGCGCTCGGGAGGGGTCTGAGTGGCCGCCGCGGAGCCGGTCCTCCTCGACGTGACCTGCCGCGAGGGCGAACAGCGCCCCGGGGCGTCCTACGCGACGGGACAGAAAGTCGCGGCCGTCCGCGCCCTCGACGGCCTCGGCGTCGACTACGTGCAGGTCGGCTTCCCGATTGCGGGCGCACAGACCGGCGAGGTCTGTGACGCCGTCGACGTGGAGACGAAGCTCACGGGCATCGCCCGCGCCGTCCCGAAGGACGTCGAGGCCGCGGTCGACGCCGGCGTCGACGTCATCGACGTGTTCGCGCCGACCAGCGAGCGACAGCGGACCGAACTGCTCGGGACGGACGAGGACGAACTGCGCTCGCTGGTCGGCGAGACGGTCGATTCCGCGGCCGAGACCGGGCTGGAAGTCCACTTCACCGCGATGGACGGCTTCCGGACCGACCCCGCGTTCCTCGACGGCCTGTTCGACTCGATAGACGCGACGTACCTCACTATCGCGGACACCGTGGGCTCGAAGACGCCGTTCGAGGTGTCGTCGTTCCTCCACGACCTCGACGCCGACCCGGCCCGCCTCGGCGTCCACTTCCACGACGACCTCGGCGTCGCCACGGCCAACGCGCTCACCGCGGTCGCCCACGACGTACAGAAGGTGGACGTGTCGGTCGCCGGCATCGGCGAGCGCGCCGGCAACGTCCCCGTCGAGGAGTTCGTCGTCGCGGCCGAGACGAGCCGCGCCGTGAACCTCCCTGCCCTCGACGCCTCGACGCTCATCCCCCGGGCGAACGACGTGTTGACGGCGCTCGGCGAGTCGGTGCCGGCGGAGAAATCGGTGCTCGGCGCGGACGCGTTCTCTCACGAGTCCGGGCTCCACACCGCGGCGATGCTCGACGACCCGGCGACGTTCGAGCCGTTCGACCCGGCCGTCTTCGGCGGGTCGCGGACGCTCTACTTCGGCCCGCAGAGCGGGACCGGCGCGGCCCGACGGCTCTTGGAGCGCGTCGGCGACCCCGACCCCGACGAATCGCTGGTCGCGGCGCTCGTCGAGACGCTCCGGGCGCTCGACGAGCCGGTGCCGACCGACGAGGCGCTGGACATCGCCCGACGGCTCTGAGTTGTCAGCGCGTCTCGGCGCGAAGTCGACGCTCCGTCGGGCTGTCCACCGCTCTCAGTACTCGGTCCCTCTTCTCGCGCGCTGGCCGGCGTCGATGGGATGTTTCTCCTTTCGGACGTTGGTCACGAGGTCCGCGGCGTCGGAGAGGTAGGTCGGCTCCTCGTGGCTCCCGGTCAACACGAGTTCGAGGTTCTTGGGCTTGTGCTCCACGAGGTCGAGCACGTCTGTCTCGTCGAGCAGTCCCATCGCGACGGCGTAGAGGAGTTCGTCGACGATGAGCAGATGCACACCGTCCTCCGGCGGGCCGTCGAGGGCGAGCGGTTCCGAGAGGTCGGCGTCGGCCGCGGCGTCGACGAGTTCGCGCGCTCGGTCGAGACCGGCGGCGATCTGCGCCTCGTGGTCGTCGTCGTCGCTCCCGTCGGCCATCCCGGCCCAGCCGTAGTGGCCGAGGTTCTCGAAGGAGAAGCCGGGCATCGCCGCGATGGCGTTGTACTCCCCGCGGACGGCCTCGACGGAGTCCGCGCCGCCCTTCAGGAACTGGAGCATGTGGACGCGGTAGCCGTGGCCGGCGGCGCGAAAGCCCATGCCCATCGCGGCCGTGGTCTTGCCCTTGCCGTCGCCCCACCACACCTGCACGAGGCCGAACTCGTCGGGCGCGGCGGGTTCGATGGCGGTCGCCTCGGGGCGGACGCCGCGGCCGGGCGTGTTCGCCCGAACCGAGTCGGGGGTGGTCTCGTCGTCTGTCTCGGGGGTTCCGTCGGGTGTGTCGGTCATCGTAGTGAGTTCGAAGTGGGTGTCGCAGTCGGTCGCCGGTCGTCGGTCGGTCGTCGGTCGGTGCTTGTCGCGGCTTGGTATATAGGGGTTCGTCGCCCTCGCGGCTTTACGCTCTCGCGCTCTCTGCTCTCGCCGCGCTCAGTCCACCAACCGCGAGACGAAGCGGTCGAACGCCCCGCTTTCCGGGTGGACGTGCGCGTAGGTGCCGAGGGTTCGGTACTCGGTGAGCCCCTCGCGGCCGTCGATGCCGGTCCCGCGCTCCACGTCGAAGGCGAACCGGGCGTCCGCCGCCGGGTCCGCCGACGAGTAGTGGAACTCGTGGCCGCGGAGCGTCTCGCCCGCGTCGGCGGTCAGCGTCCCGTCGGTCGCGCGGAGTTCGACGTGGTCGAGCGCCTGATAGCGCTCCCGCATCGTCACGTCGGCGGGGAGGATACCGGCCATCTCGTGGGTGTCGCCGTCGGTCGTCGTCAGCGACTCGGAAAGCGCCATCAGTCCGCCGCACTCGCCGAACACCGGGAGGCCGTCGGCCGCGCGGTCGGCGAGCCCGGAGAGCGTCGGCGACGACGCGAGTTCCGCGGCGAACCGCTCGGGGTAGCCGCCGGGGAGGTAGACGCCGTCGCAGTCGGGGAGGTCGTCGCCGGCGACCGGAGAGACGTACGAGACGGTCCCGAGCGATTCCAGTCTGTCGAGGGTCGAGGGGTAGACGAAACAGAACGCCTCGTCGCGGGCGACGGCGACCGTAGGACCGTCCGAGTTCGTCGCTTGGGATGACTCGGCTCGACTGCTCGCTTCGACTTCCTCGGCGTCCCACTCGGGTTCTCGCGCCACGTCCGCGAGCGCGTCGGCGCGAATCCCGTCGGCCGCGGCGTCGAGCGCGGCGTCGGACAGCGGGGCCTCGTCGCCGAGGTGGAGGCCGAGGTGGCGCTCGGGGATTTCGAGGTCGTCGCTCGGCGGGATTCGGCCGAGGTACGGCAGTTCCTCGGGGAGCGCGTCGCGGATGCCCTCGGCGTGGCGGCCGCCGTGGGCGCGAGAGGCGATGACGCCGGCCACGTCGGCGTCGATTCCCATCCGGTCCGCGTAGGTTCGGAAGCCGTAGGCCGTCGCCGCGACGCTCTGCATCCCGGCTCTCGCGTCCGCGACGAGGACCACGGGGAGGTCGAGAAGGGCGGCGACGCGCGCGGTCGACGTGTCGCCGTCGTACAGGCCCATCATCCCCTCGACGACGCAGATATCGCCCTCGCCGCGGGCGTAGGTCCGGCGCATGCCGTCTTCGCCTTCGAGCCACGGGTCGAGCGTCCGCGACGGTTCCCCGACGATTGCCGCGTGGTGCGATGGGTCGATGAAGTCGGGGCCGGCCTTGGCCGGCTGGACAGTGTAGCCCTCGCGTTCGAGCGCGCGGCACACCGCGAGGGTCGTGACCGTCTTCCCGACGCCGGAGGCCGTGCCAGCGACGACGACGCCTTTCATCCGACCACCGGGGTCCGGGCCGCTGGCGGCGCTTTCGGCGCGTCCGGCGGGTCGCTCGCGAGTCGAGACGGGCGTTCGGTCGTCATTACTGCAACTGTATTTTCAGTAGCAAAAGCTGTGTTGGGTTCTGCCGTCGTCGACGAACCGCGTCTGCGACTCGCGTTCGCCTCAGTTCCAGAGGTCGTACATGTCGTCTTCGACGCCGTCGGCGTAGTGAACCCCGTCGTAGACGACCCCCGCATCAGACGCCGAGTCTGAGTCCGTGTCCGACCCCGACACCGAGTCTCCGTCTGCGCCCGCGTTCGCGCCGTCGTCAGCCGGTTCGACGGTTCCGACGACCGTCGCCTCGATTCCCTCGTCGTCGAGCGCGTCGAGAGCCACGTCGGCCTCGTCTTCGGGGACCGCCGCGAGGAGCGCGCCGGAGCCGAGAATCCGCATCGGGTCGACGCCCATCGCGTCGCAGAGCGCCCGCGTCTCGGGGCGGACGGGCACATTGTCTGCTTCGACCTCGATGCGGACGCCCGAGGCGCAGGCGAGTTCGACCAGTCCGTTGAGGACGCCGCCCTCGGTCGGGTCGTGCATCGCGGTCGCGGCGGGCGCGAGCACCGCCGACTCGGGCAAGACGCTGATGTCGTCGAAGAAGCCCGCGGCGCGGTCGATAGCCGCGGGTTCGACGCCCGCCGCGTCGAGGTCGGCGCGGAAGTCGGTGGCGAGGACGGCGGTGCCCTCGACGCCGGCCCCTTTGGTGAGAATCACCGCGTCGCCGGGTTCCGCGCCGCTCGTCGGGACGTATCGGTCGGTCGGCCCCATGCAGGTGAGCGAGAGGAGCGGGCGCGAGAGCCCGGCGACCGTCTCGGTGTGGCCGCCGACGATGCTGATGCCGAGTCTGCTGGCCTCCGCGTCGAGTTGGGCGGTGACGTCGTCGAGGAGGTCCACGTCCGGTTCGGGGAGGAGGACGGTGCTCACGAGCCACTCGGGGACGCCCCCGCAGGCGGCCACGTCGTTGCTGGCGATGGCGACGCCGAGGGTGCCGATGCGCTCGGCGGCGAGCGAGATGGGGTCGGTGCTGACGACCATCGTCCCCTCGCCGGTGGCGACGGCGGCGGCGTCCTCGCCGTACCTCGCCCCGACGAGCAGGTCGTCGCTGGGTGCCCCCGTCCGCGAGAAGACGTAGCGGTCGAGGTCCGCAGGTGAGAGTTTGCCCATACACGTGGCTGACGGCGAGGGCGCTTTTGTGCCTTCCCGTCCGCCGCCGGCGCGGACGGCCGCGTTCGACGCCAGCCGGCCGCGTCCGCCGACCGCCACCCCTGACGGGCGGGCGGTGGTCGGACGCCCGCCGCCGATGCCGTACTGCTAAGACGCTCTGTCCGTAAACGGCAATCCATGCTGATGACACCCGGCCCCACGGCCGTCCCGCCGCGGGTCCGTGACCGACTGAGCGACCCGATGCCGAACCCCGACATCGAGCAGTCTTTCTTCGACACCTACGACGAGGTCTGCGAGAAACTCGAGCGCGTCTACGGTACCGACGACGACGTGGTCGTCATGGGCGGCGAGGGCATCCTCGGCCTCGAAGCCGCCATCGCCTCCACGGTCGCCCCCGGCGACGACGTGCTCTGCGTCTCGAACGGCCTCTACGGCGACGGCTTCGCCGACTTCGTCGAGAGCTACGGCGGCGAGCCGACCGTCGTCGGTGCCGACTATACCGACCCGCTCGACGCGGCGGGCGTCGAAGCCGCGCTCGACGACGGCGAGTTCGACGTCGCCACGATGGTCCACTGCGAGACGCCGACCGGCGCACTCAACGACATCGCGCCGGTGCTCGAACGCCTCCACGACCGCGGCGTGTTGACCGTCGTCGACGCCGTCTCCTCGCTCGGCGGGACGCCCGTCCCGAGCGAGCGCATCGACATCAACCTCGGCGCGTCCCAGAAGGCGTTCAGCTCGCCGCCGGGGCTGACGACGGCCGCCGTCAGCGACCGCGCGTGGGAGGTCGTCGAGGAGCGCGAGCCCGACTCCCTCTACACGAACTTGCTCCCGTGGCGCGACACGAGCGAGGGCTTCCCGTACACGCACCTCGGCGCGAACGTCGCCGCCCTCGACGAGTCGCTGTCGATGCTCCTCGAAGCGGGACTCGACGCCGTCTACGAGCGCCACGAGGAGGCCGCCGCGCACTGCCGCGAGCGCGGGGCCGACCTCGGCCTCGACCTCTACACCGACGCCGAGCGGAGCGCCCCGACGGTGACGGCGTTCCACCTCCCCGGCGAGGCGAAGCGCGTCCAAGCGGAACTCGAAACCGACCACGACATCGTCCTCGCGACCGGCCTCGCCGACCTCGCAGACGACATTCTCCGGGTCGGCCACATGGGCTACAACGCCGACGTGGAGAAGGTCGACCGCGTGATGGACGCGCTCTCGTCCGTCGTCTGAGACCGGCGTCCCGTCTGCGACCGAGCGCCGTCCGGCCGTCAACGTTTTTCCCCGAAGCCGACGACAGTCACCGTGAGAACAATCGTGACCGAGACGAGCGAGTCGACGGGACGACGGCGACCGGACGACGGCATCAGATACGCAATCGTCGTCGTGTTTCTGTCTGGACTCCGCCGTCGCAACCCCGCGGCGATGGTGAACGCCGCGTTCGCGCTCGCGGGCACGTACCTCCCCGACGCCTTCGAGCGACTGGTCGGCGTCGAGTTCCGCCCGTGGCAACGCGTCTACGTCGAGTCGGCGATGCTGACCCACTCGGTCGGGATGCTCGGTCCCTACGACGACGTGTGGTGGTGGGACCACCTGACCCACACTCACTCCGCGACGATTCTCGGCGGGGTCGTCCACGTGCTCTCGCGTCGCCGCGGCCGCGACCCCTCGACGCGGGTGGTCGCGGTTGTCGCTTGCGCCGGCGTGCTCTGGGAACTCGCCGAGTACGCTATCCATCGCGGGGCCGACGCGCTCGGCATCGACCCCGTGCTCGTCTCTTACGGCCGAACCGATACCGCGCTCGACCTCCTGTTTAACCTCGTCGGCGCGGCGCTCGTCGTCCTGTTCGGCGACCGCGCCCTGACGAACCTCGTCCCGCTGAGGGAGGACTAAGCGGTCCGCCCGTCGACTCGCGGTTTCGATACTAGGATTTCGCGCGATGCGCGCCTCTCACTCGGGGGAATCTCACAAAACCAACAGCCACTGATCGCTTCAGCGGGGCACTAAACTGCGTGTTCAGGCGCTCTGGGTGTGTTCCGTGGACTCGCTCCCGCTCTCGCGGGTCGGTCGCTCGTCCATATTGCGGGTTCGGACCGCCGTCCGAAGGCCGACCTCGGCGACGTTGCCGACGTGTTCGGCCGCCCGTTCGAGCGCGTGGAGCGCGTGGGCGAATCGGTAGTCGACGTCGGCGTCCGTCTCTTCGAACAGCCGCCGCTCGATATCTCCGACGCCCTCGCGGACCCGGTCTCGCGCCGTCAGCGCCTCCCGCGCCGCGTCGGGGTCCTCGCCGTCGAGCGCGACCTGCACCGCGGCTTCGAGCGCCTCGGGGACGAGCTCGGCGAGCTCGGACACCTCGTCGGCGACCGCGGGAGGAAGCGGGTCGGGCACCGCCGACGCGACGGTCGCGATTCGCTCGGCGTGGTCGGCGACGCGCTCTAACTCGCGGGCCGCGGTGTGGAGGCGGAACAGCTCCGGGCGCGTCTCGCCGAGGGCGTCCACCTCGTCGAGGCGGTCGAGCCCGCGGGTGAAGTGCCGGTCGACCATCGCAAAGAGCCGGTCGGCGCGGTCGTCGCGCTCCGCGAACCCGTCGAGGGGGGCGGCACCGGTGAGCGCGGCAGTCGCGTCGCGGTACATCGAGGCGGCGACGAACTGGAGCTGTCGGACCGACTGGCGGATGGAGACCTCGTTCGCGTCGAGGACGTTCCGCACCGTGACGGACGCGTCCGACTCCTCCGTGATGGTCACGCCGACGAGGTTCCGGGCGACCCGCCTGACGGCCTGTCGCTGTTCGGCGTCGAACGTCCCGTCGGCCTCGACGACGACCTGTTTCGACCCGGCGGCGTACGCCGCCCGGAGCGTCTGTTCGAGGGAGTCGCCGTCGGCCGGACCGTCCCCCTCTTCGGCGTCGGTCCCGCGGACGGTCACCGTGAACTGCATCGACGAGTCGTCTTCGCACTCGGGTGCCTGTATGACCAGCATCCCGTCGAGGTGCGTGTGGAGGTTGACGACGGTGCCGGCGGTGATTCCCTCGCCGTCCGCCCACTCTCTGGGGAGTGAGACGGTGAACGTCCCGTTGCTGACCTGCTGTATCTTGCGTGTCTCCATTGTGTTGGCGTGTCTGAAACCGTGTTGTCTGCGTGCCAGTTCCGCGGTGACGCCGGCCCCGCCGCAGGGAGCGATTCGACTGACGAAACGCGAGCGCCGCCGCCGACTATCCGGCTTCGACGGCCGCAGGTCGTCGAGAACCGTCGTCACGTCGGGAAGTCGAAGTCGGCGTCGTCAGCGCGGGGACGCTCGGCGCGGGTCGGCGTCGGCTCGGGGTCGAACCCGAACGCTACCCGAACTTGCCGCTGATGTAGTCCTCGACGCGCTGGCTCTCCGGGTCCTCGAACACTTGGTCGGTGTCGCCGTACTCGACGAGTTCGCCGCCGGTGAGGAACACCGCCGTCTGGTCAGAGATGCGCGCCGCCTGCTGCATGTTGTGCGTGACGATGACGACGGTGTACTCCTCGGCGAGGTCGTGAACGAGGTCCTCGATTTTCGAGGTCGCGATGGGGTCGAGCGCCGACGCGGGCTCGTCCATGAGGAGCACCTCGGGGTCGGTCGCCAGCGCGCGGGCGATGCAGAGCCGCTGTTGCTGGCCGCCGGAGAGCCCGAGGGCGTTGTCGTCGAGTCGGTCCTGCACCTCGTCCCACAGCGCCGCCTGCCGGAG
This sequence comes from Haloferax chudinovii, assembly GCF_042663345.1. NCBI lineage: Archaea > Methanobacteriati > Methanobacteriota > Halobacteria > Halobacteriales > Haloferacaceae > Haloferax > Haloferax chudinovii. Next base: position 22,895 of record NZ_JBHTAB010000001.1, on the reverse strand, counting down.
AGAGCGCTCGACGAGTTCGTCGACCGCGTCGTCGTCGCTCCGGCCGAGCAGGTTAGCGAGCAGGCCGGTGTCGAGGTCGCCGTGCTTCCGCGGCCCGTAGGAGATATTGTCCGAGATGCTCTTCGGGAACGGGTTCGGCGACTGGAACACCATGCCGACCCGCTTGCGCAGTTCCACGAGGTTGACGCCCTCCTGGTAGATCTCCTCGCCTTCGAGCCGGACCGAGCCGTCGATGCGCGCGGCCTTGATACGGTCGTTCATCCGGTTGAGACACCGGAGGAACGTCGATTTCCCACAGCCGGAGGGGCCGATGAGCGCCGTGACGCTGTTCTCGGGAATCTCCATGGAGACGCCCTTCAGCGCGTGGTCGTCACCGTAGTACACGTCGAGGTCGGAGACCGAGAGCTTCGCGTCGCCCTCGAACTCGTGTTCGACCCACTCCTCGCGGGTGCGCTCGCGCGTCTCGCCGCTCGTGACCTCGAGCGGCTGGTCGGTGCCGGCGCTCGCGCCGTCAGGTTCACTGTCCGTCGTCGTCTGTCCGCCGTCCGCCGTCTGTCTGGTTTCACTCATGGTTACTCGTGTTGCAGTTTACTCCGGAAGTAGTATCGCGTCGCGATGCCGACCGCGTAGAAGCCCAAGACGACCACGAGCAGGATGAGCGCCGTCGCCCACCGGAACTCGTCGATAGCGCCGATGTTCGACGACTGCCCGACGCCCGCGGTGATAAGCGAGTAGAGTTGATACGGAAGCGCCGAGGTCGCCCGCATCAGTTCGGGGTTGGTCACGAACGGCGGGGCAAGCGAGAACTGGAAGCCGCCGACCACGTCGACCGTCTGACTGCCCGGCGGGGCGACGCTCCCCGACATAGTCAGGAGAATCGGGGCGGTCTCGCCGGCGATGCGGCCGACGCCGAGGATGATGCCCGTGAGGATGCCCGGGAGCGCCGCCGGGAGGACGATGCTCCGAATGGTCTGCCACTTCGTGACGCCGAGGGCCGCGCTCGCGTCGCGGTACTCGTCGGGGACCGCCAGCATCGACTCCCGGCTCGTGATGACGACGAGCGGGAGGAGCATGAAGCCGAGCGTGAGCATCCCCGCGAGAAGCGACTTCTTGTTGCCGAGCCGGGGGACGAGGAACGCCAGTCCGAACAGCCCGAAGACGATGCTGGGCGTGCTCCACAGGCCGTTGGTTGCGATTTCGACGACCTGCGTGAAGCGCCCGCGGTCCGCGTACTCGGTGATGAAGACGGCCGCGCCGACACCCAGCGGGACGGCGAACAGCACCGCCCCGATGACGAGCCAAATCGTACCCGCGATGGCCGGGAGGACGCCGTTCACGTCGTTGAGGAGCGCGACGCCGTTCATCACGAACGGCCACGAGACGGGAAGCGAGAACGTCACGCCGACGAGCGTCACTTCGGGGCCCACCCCCGCGCCGAACGCGAGACTGTTGAACAGCCCCGGCAGGCCTTTCAGGACCGTGAACGCGACGAGGAGGAACAGCACCGCGATGATGGAGAGGGCGTTCAGGTAGACGAGGACGTACGCGCCGATGTGGCGGCCGCGCGCGCCGAACCCGCCGTAGGCCTTCGCGGCGGCCCAGCCGACGAGCAGGGAACAGAACGCCGTCAGGATCGGAATCGTGAACTCGGCGTTGAACGACGCCTGCTGTTCCCACCCGAGGTCCCACACCCACGACGGGCCGATGACGCCGGTGAGGAAGACGATACCGGCGAACGCGGCGAGCGCGCCCGCGGGGAGCGTCGAGCCGATGTCCTCGCGGGGGACCGCGCTCACCGCGAACGCGGCCCCACCGGCGACGAGCGATGCGACGACCCACCCGGCCGTCCCGAGCCCGAGCGTCTGCGAGGCGACCAGCCCGCCGACGACGAACCAGATGAGCGCGAACGCCCCCGAGGCGACCAGTCCGGCGGTCGGTCTGGGGTTGGTGGCGACGTAGCCGAGTCGAGAGCCGACGCCGAAGCCGATGACCGCGAGTCCGAGGAGGACCAACAGCCCGCCGAGGAGCGCGACCATCGGCACGCCCGCGATGGGGTCGGTGACGGTCACGAGCTCGAACATCGCCGCGAGCGAGAGGGCGAACAGCACCGCCGCGAGTCCCACCGCGCCGGCGGCGACCGCCTCGGTGTCGGAGGTGTCTTCGCTGACGAGCTCGGATTTGGTCGCGCCCGCCATCAGTCGGCACCCCCGAGCTTCTGGCGCATGCGCGCCTCGATGTACTGCGACCCGATGCTGAGGAACAGCACCGTGACGAACAGGATGACGCCCGCGACGAACAGCGCGGAGAGCTGGAGGCCGTCGGCGTCGCCGTAGTTCGCCGCGATGAGCGACGTGAGCGTGTCGTTACCGTAGAAGACGTTGTACAGCGGCTTCGTGAGCCCCGGACTGCCGCGGAGCATCACGGTCGCCGCCATCGTCTCGCCGATGGCGCGGCCCACGCCGAGGAGGACCGCGGCCGAGACGCCCGAAAAGGCCGCCGGAAGGGTGATGGAGGTCATCGTCTGCCAGTCGGTCGTGCCGAGCGCGAGCGAGCCGCTTTTCATCGATTCGGGGATGCTGTTGAGCGCGTCCTCCGCGACCGAGACGACCGTCGGAAGCGCCATCAGCCCGACGACGATGCCGACGAAGAGGTACGTCCCCTGGCCGACGATGTCGAACTGGTCGGCCGCCCACGGGCTGAGGATGGTAAAGCCGATGAAGCCGTAGACGATGGAGGGGATGCCCGCCAGAATCTCGACGCCCGGCTTGACGACCTCGCGGACGGTCTTCGGCGCGATTTCGCTGAGAAAGAGCGCCGCGGCCACGCCCAGCGGGGCGGCGACGGCCGTCGCGATGATGGTGACGAGCACCGTCCCGTGAATCATCGGGACGAGCGAGTACTGAATCGGCGGCGTCACCGGACTCCAGCGCGTCTCGATGAAGAGCCGCAGGCCCGGAATCGGCACGCCGAAGACGTTCACGGTCGCGTACTGCACGGTCGGCCACGCCTCCGCGAAGATGAAGACGAGGATGAGACCGAGGACGAGGATGGTCGAGACCGTCGTCGTCAGTGTGAGCACGCGCGCTGTCAATTCTTGATGTCTGAGCCAGCCGTAGCCCGTCGCGACGAGGAACACCGCGAACGGGACGGCCGTCAGCGACGAGGCGGCCAGAAAGCCCGCGAACGCCGCGAGGAGCGACACCGCCGCGACCGTGACCGTGACGAGCGCGTCCGGCGGCGTCTCGTCGACGAAGTCGCGACCGCGCCGGAGCCCTCGCCGAGCCGCCGCTCGGAGGCCGGCACCGTCGGAGTTTGGAAGTATGTTCATGATTGGAGCGTCAATGAATGGAAAGAACGAGGTTCAGGAACCGCTACCGCGTCCGAGTCGCGTTACGCTTGGCTCGGAAGCTTGTCCTTCTCGGACTGGAGGTCCTTGTCAGGCAGTGGGATGTAGTTGTTGTCCTCGACGAACAGCTTCTGACCGAACGTGGTCAGGAACATGTTCATGAAGGCGGCTTCGCGCATGTCCGTCCCGCTCGGGGTGTCCTCCGTGATGGTCGTGTACTGGTGGAGGTCACGGTTGAGTGGGTAGTCGCTGTCGAAGATGGTGTGCTCCGCGCTCTTGTCCGGCGCGTAGAGCGTCCCCTCGAAGTTGATACCGACAGGGATGACTTCCGGACCGGTGAACGCGAGCGCCATGTACGCGATGGCACCGTCGTTCTGCTGGACGACGGTCGCAACCTGCTGGTTCTGGCCCTTACGGGTGTCGACACCCTCCATCGAGGCGTCGGCGCTACCGAGCATGTTGAGGCGGAACGAGGTGTCCGTCCCGGAGCCTTCCGCACGGCCGACCACGTAGATTTCCTGGTCGTGACCGCCGACTTCGCTCCAGTTGGTAATCTCGTTCTGGTAGATTTGGCGGACTTCTTCGCCGGTGAGCTCCGTGACACCCGCGTCGTGAACGTCCTTCGAGACGACGACGGGCTGGCCGTCGCGGCCGAGGACGTGGTCCACGTAGTTCGCGTCGCGCTCGTCTTCGCTGATGCCGAGTTCTGCCGTGATCGGACCCGACGAGTTACCGATGTCGACGAGACCGTCGCGGACGGACTTACAACCCGTCCCGGAGTGGCTCAGGCCGATGGACGTTGCGAACGCGGGGTTCGCCTGCGTCTCGGTCGGCTCGAAGCCGTAGAGGGATGCGAAGTAGTCGGCCAGACGCATGTCCGGTGCGCCGAGTTCGTCCCAGCCGGGGACGGTAGATTCGTCGCTCGTACCCCAGTACTCACCGTCGCTCGGTGGTGCGTTGGAGTTCCAGTAGGAGCTCCCCTTGTTCGCGATGGGATACACTGTCGACGAACCCTCGGCGGTGAGCATCTGCGGCGCGCTCGATTCGCTCGTCTCCTCGGGGGTCGAGGTCGTGGTCTCCGGAGCTTCCGTCTCCGTTTCTTCGGTCGCCGGTGCGTCGGTCTCGGAGTTCGACTGCCCCGAACAACCCGCGAGCCCCGCGACGCCCGCCGCACTCGACGCGACGAGGAACTGCCGACGTGATACGCTGCCTGCAAACTTCTTGGAATCTTGCGCCATCACGTGGACTGACCCGGTTTTAAATAAAATGCGTTTATAATACCGGTTTAGTTCTATCAGAGTTCACCGTAACACTAAGAGACGAAATAGTTCGATATTAGCTCACACATTAGTACGGAGAACTATATACTCGAACGTAACCGAGACGACAGAAAATATAACGGCTCCCGAGATACGTACGGACGATGGCTCAGCAGGACGGAACCACAGGGTCCGAACGTATCATCGGTCTGTCGAAACCTGACGCGGTCGACCGCGTCGTAGACGCTGACGACTCCCGAGACCCGGACACCGTTCGGGCGGTACTCAGTCACGTGACCGAAGACGGCGCGGTGACGGCCGAGGGTGTCGATTCGGCGGTCACGGACACGTCGATGATTCTGTCGACCGCGGAGACGCGCGTCGAACTCGCGTCTATCGACCTCGACGACGCCCGCGAGGTCGCCGGCGACGAGGCGGCCGTCGGTGCCGTGCGGTCCCGTCTCGACGTGTTCGAGGCGAAGGTCGCGAACGCGAGCGAGCGGGTCGAGTCGCTCGGCGAGGAGCTACAGGGGCTCTCCGACTGGCGCGAGGACTCTCGGTCCGTCTACGACATCGTGCTCGGGCTCCGGGAGGTCGCGTCCGAGTCGCAGGCGCTCACCGCGCACGCGGACGACATACAACTCGATATCGAGGAGTTCGAGCGGTGGCTCTCGAACCACGACGTTCGCGTGCGCGGGCTCGACGGCGACGTGGCGGCGCTCGAACAGTCGCTCGACGGACTCGAAGACCGGGTCGAGGCCGTCGCCGACACGGAGGGTTCCGAAGACAGCGCCGACGCCGCCGGGGACGCTGACGACGACCGCGCGACCGAGTGGTGCAACGCCGCGCTCCGCGTCCGCGTCTCCGCCCTGTTGGTCGACGACGTGCGAGCCGAACTCGCCGACCTCCGGGAGCTGGCTCCCGAGTCGGAGGCGGAGACCGACGGTCTCGACGAGGCCGCCGCCGACCTCGACGACCTCGACGCCCGCGTACAGCGACTCCGCGAGCGCCTCGACGAACTCGCCCGACCGCCGTGGACCGACGAGTACGGGGCGCGAATCGAGTCGTTCGAGGAGACGCTCGCCGCGTTCGAACCGCCGGTGTCGTGGGGCGCAGTGCAGGCCGAACTCGACGACGCCAGAGTCGGTGACGAGGAGTGAGCGAGCGCTGAGATTATTCGAAACCACACATATCACATCCACTACGTAAATCGCGTTCAGCGAAAGTACATGTGTGTTCGTTCCCTCGGTCTACCTGCGAACACCAATGTCAGACTACGAACTCGACCCGCTTCCGTACGAGTACGACGCCCTCGAACCCCACATCTCCGAGCAGGTGCTGACGTGGCATCACGACACCCACCACCAGGGCTACGTCAACGGCTGGAACGCGGCCGAGGAGACCCTCGCCGACAACCGCGAAGCAGGCGAGTTCGGCTCGTCCGCCGGCGCGCTCCGCAACGTCACCCACAACGGTTCGGGACACATTCTGCACGACCTGTTCTGGCAGAACATGTCGCCGGAAGGCGGCGACGAGCC
>NZ_JBHTAB010000001.1:0-16655 GCF_042663345.1 Haloferax chudinovii | reverse complement strand
CCTACGAGGCGTGGAAAGGTGAATTCGAAGCGGCGGCCGGCGCGGCCGGCGGCTGGGCGCTCTTGGTGTACGACTCGTTCTCGAACCAGCTTCGGAACGTCGTCGTCGACAAGCACGACCAGGGCGCACTCTGGGGCTCCCACCCGATTCTCGCGCTGGACGTCTGGGAACACTCGTACTACCACGACTACGGCCCGGCCCGCGGCGACTTCGTCTCCGCGTTCTTCGAGGTCGTCGACTGGGACGAACCGTCGGCCCGCTACGACCAGGCCGTCGAACTCTTCGAGTAAACCCGATACATCCCGACTTTTCTTTCGGACGCGACGTCGCCAGCGGCGGCGCTGTTCGCGTCGAATCGAAGCGAACCGAGAGCGAGTCGTCTGCCGCGGGGTCGGGCCGCCGCTCAGGGCCGACGGTCGCGGGCGGTCGGGTCGGAGAACAGTTCCGTCCCGCCGAACTCCTCGTTCAACGCGCAGATCCGGTCGTGCAGTGCGGCGAAGTCGCGGCCGTCGGTCCCGCGGTCGAAGCCGGCGAGGACGCCGGTGGGGCGGTCGCCGACGAACGTCCGAAACTGCTCGAACGCGTCGAACCCGCGGACGGTGTAGCCGTAGTCCGCGTAGTACAGCGTCTCGTAGGTGTCTCTCGTGACGTACCCGAACCGCTCGTTGTCGATGAATCGAGAGACATCGAGACATTCGAGCGCGTCGGACACGTCCTCCCTGAGATAGAGGTGCTCGTAGCCGTGGTGGTCGAAGACCCAGAGGTCTCGGACGTCGTCCCCACCGAAGCTACGGAAGGCCTCGACGAGTCGTGCGGCGGCGTCGCTCATCGTTTCGGGTCTCGCGCCGCGGCTGATAAGCCTACTTATAGGACCGTCGAGACCCGTGCGGGGACTATGGGACCGCTCGTCAGCCGCAGTGCCCTCGTCCTCGTCCTCGTCGTCCCCGTCCCCGTCGCTCGCCGCCCGCGGTCGTCGGGGTTTTGCCCGTCGGCCGAGAAGCCTATGCCATGCCCAAGCCGAAAGACGATTTCGACACCCTCTACGGGTATCTCCTGTACGAACCCGCCGACATCCTCGACCCCGACTACATGTACACCGTCGGGGAAATCGCCCGCCTGATGCAGGGGCTGTCGCCGCAAGACGACCTCAGCGAGGAGACCGAAGACCGCATCATCCAGTGGACGATTCCGTGGATCGTCGCCAATCAGGAGGATTTCGTCATCAACGACCCCCGGAACGACGAACCGGGCTACTTCGGCCTCCACCCCGACGCCGTCCCCGAAGCAGACGAAGCGTAACGCCCGTCTCGCCCCCGTCGCGCGGTTCGGCATCCGCGAGTTCTTCCGACGTGAGACTCGCACAAACGGTTATCTGTCAGGTCGTTGTTTTCTCTCTCGTACGATGGCTCAATTCGACACCGAAGTCGCGGTCGTAACTGGCGCTGGTTCGGGAATCGGTCGCGCGACTGCGGAGGCGTTCGCCGCGGAGGGCGCGCGCGTCGTCGTCTCCGACGTGGACGTCGAGGGCGGCGAGGAGACCGTCGCGCGCATCGAGGCGGCCGGCGGGACGGCGACGTTCGTCGAGACGGACGTGACGGACGGCGACGCCGTCGCCGCGATGGTCGAGACGGCGGTCTCCGAGTACGGCCGACTCGACTTCGCCTGCAACAACGCGGGCATCGGCGGCGCGCAGAAACCGACCGCGGACCTCTCGGCCGACGAGTGGCAACGGGTCGTCGACGTGAACCTCAACGGCGTCTGGCGGTCGATGCGACACGAGATTCCAGCGATGCTCGACGGCGACGGCGGCGTCGTCGTCAACATGGCGTCGATTCTCGGGAAAGTCGGTTTCGCGAACGCGAGCCACTACGTCGCCGCGAAACACGGCGTCCTCGGGCTGACGAAGACCGCGGCCATCGAGTACGCCGAACAGGGCGTCCGCGTCAACGCGGTGTGTCCGGGCTTCGTCGACACGCCGCTACTCGGCGAGGGCGGCCTCGACGACCCCGAAGCCCGGAAGGGAATCGAATCGCTCCACCCGATGAACCGCCTCGGCGACGTGGACGAAATCGCCTCCGCGGTCGTCTGGCTCTGTTCGGACGGTGCGTCGTTCACCACAGGCGAGGCGCTCACCGTCGACGGCGGCTACACGAGTCGCTGAACCGGGACCTCGGGGCGTCGGTAAAGTCGACGCGGCGACTCACCTCGTCCGCGCCGCCTTCGCCGCGAGTTCGAGGTCCTCGCTCGGGCGAGTCGTGACGCTCGGGCCGTGGCCGGCGTGGAGTTCGGTCAGGTCGTCGCCGACGACCTCGCGCAGGCGGTCGATGCTCTCGACGAGCGCGCCGCGGTCGCCCTCGGGGAGGTCGGTCCGGCCGAAGCCGCCGTTCGCGAAGACGAGGTCGCCCGCGAAGCAGACGCCCGACTCGCGGGAGAAAAAACACAGGTGGTCGTCCTTGTGGCCCGGCGTGTGGACCGCCTCGAACACGTCGTCGCCGATTTGGACGCGTTCGCCGTCGTCGATGCGCCTATCCACGGCGAGGTTGCCGGTGTCGTAGCCCCACGTCTGCACGTCGAACGCCCCGCGAACGGCGTCGACGTTTTCGATGTGGTCCGGGTGGGTGTGGGTGAGGTACACCGCGTCGAGCGAGTCGGTAGTCTCGCGGACTTTCGGCACCACGTCGAAGTTCGCCCCGGCGTCCACGAGCGCGGTGGTCTCACCGTCGACGAGAAAGACGTTGCTCGTGAAGGCACGGATTCCCTGCGCGAGGTTGCGAATCATGGGCGAGGATACGAAAAGCGGGGTATTCGGTGTTGTGGGTGCAGGGAAACACGTTTAGACTCGAACAACTTTCACAGTTGGTGTACTGCCTGAAGAACATAAACATTAGCTGTATTGGCAATGGCCATGTCTCGTCCGGGTTGGTCAAAAGGGAAACAAATGAAGTTCCCGAAAATCTATACCCGCACCCTACAACTGTATTTGTATGAGCGAGGCCCGTACCCCAGATACACCCAAAGATACAGTTACAATCGTCAAAGAGGGTGACTGGTTTGTCGCAACAGACGAGGCTACGGGCGTGGCCAGTCAAGGGAAGACTCGACATGAAGCACTCGCAATGCTCGCAGAGGCGATAGAGCTTCACGAGTTACCCCTCCCAGCTGATGCTGACAAAGGCTCAATTGAGACACCTGACGCCCCTTGGTTTTGAACTTTGAGACGCGCACGCAAAACACAATTACGGCTGTTGACATCAGGTGTATTTTTAACTCTGATATCGTCTGACTGACTACCGTGTCACGACGGACCTATAGCGGCCGAGAAGTCGTCAAGGCCCTCCGGAAAATGCGCTATCGTCCTGCTGGACGAACCGGAAGCCACGTCCGTCTTGTGTACGAACATCCAGATGGTGAAACGCGTCGGGTCACCGTTCCGATGCACGAAGAGCTTGCACCGGGAACCCTGCGAAAAATTGCAGAGCAGGCAGGTGCAAAAGATTTCGACAGGTTCTGTGAGTGGATTGACGAACTTTCGTAGTCTACTCGTTGCAAACGTAACTGCCGAAATAGGGTATGTTTTACGGGACTAACGATGACCAACACCTAACCAGGGCACCTCTCATGCGCCAATATCTCGACCTCGTGACAGACGTTCTCGGCACCGGGCGACACAAACCCAATCGGACGGGCGTCGACACCATCTCGGGCTTCTCGAAGCACTACACCGTCGACCTACAGGAGGGCTTCCCGCTTCTGACGACCAAGGACCTCTCGGGGTTCCGCTGGAACTCGCTTATCCACGAACTGCTGTGGTACCTCTCCGGCGAGGAGCACATCCGCACCCTCCGCGAGGAGACGGGCATCTGGGACGCGTGGGCCGACGAGGAGGGCCACCTCGACACGGCTTACGGTCGGTTCTGGCGGCGCTATCCGGTTCCCGAAGAGGGGCTTTCGGGCGAGGCGTGGCCCGACGACGACCACCGCTGGATGAACGACGAGGGGACGTTCGACCAGCTCGCGTACGTCCTCGACACGCTCGAAGAGAACCCGAACTCCCGCCGGATGGTCATCAACGCGTGGCACCCCGCCAACGCGGCCGTCTCGACGCTCCCGCCGTGTCACTACACGTTCGTCTTCAACGTGCAGGGCGACGAACTCAACCTGCATCTGACCCAGCGCTCCGGCGACATCGCGCTCGGCGTCCCGTTCAACCTCGCGGCGTACGCCATCCTCGCGCAGGTCGTCGCCCAGCGCGCCGGCTTCGAACTCGGGTCGTTCGCCCACACCATCGTCGACGCCCACGTCTACTGCGGCACCGGCGAGCGCGGCGCGTGGTACGGCGACCACCTCGACGAACTCCAGTCCCGCCTCGCCGACGTGGCGTCGCCCGAAGAATACCTCGACGTGCGCGAGTGGCTCCTCGACGCGGCACCCGAGGAGGACGAGGGCGAGGAGGACTACGACCACGTTCCCGGACTGCTCTTGCAGGCCTCTCGCGAGCCCCGCGAGCGACCCACGCTCGACGTGGCCGACGTGCCGCTGGAAGCCCTCTCGTTCGAGGACATCGTCCTCCGCGGCTACGACCCGGCCGACGGGATTCGCTTCGCGGTGGCCGAATGAGCGGCGACCGTGCCAGCGGGGCAGACCCCGCCGTCGACTCCGCGGTCCGGTTCGTCCTCGTCGCCGCCGTCGCCGACAACCGCGTCATCGGCCGCGACGGCGACATGCCGTGGCACCTCCCCGAGGACCTCAAACACTTCAAGCGGACGACGACCGGTCACCCGGTCGTGATGGGGCGGACGACCTACGAGAGCATCGCCCGCCAACTCGGCGGCCCGCTTCCGGACCGCCACAGCGTCGTGCTGACGACCCGCGACCTCGACCTCCCCGAGGGTGCCGAAGCGGTCGATTCGGTCGACTCCGCGGTCGCCGCCGCCGAGACCGCGGCCGACGAGATGGGCGTCGAGACCGTCTACGTCGGCGGCGGCGCGACCGTCTACGAGCAGTTCCTCGACCGCGCGGCGGGGCTGATTCTCACCGAACTCCACGCGGCCCACGAGGGCGACACGCGGTTCCCCGAGTGGGACCGCGAGGACTGGGTCGAGACCGACCGCGACGACCGAGACGGCTTCTCGTTCGTCACGTACGAGCGCCGGGAACACCGGGACCCCGCCGCGGCCGGGGGAGCCGAGTGCGACCCGGAGGGGCCCGATGACTGACTCCACCACCCCCGACGACGAGTGGGAGTACAAAATCGTCCGCACGGCCGACGGCGGCCTGTTCAGCGGCGACACCGCGCCGATGGAAGACGCCCTCAACTCCCTCGGCGGCGAGGGGTGGGAGCTCGTGGACACGATTTCCGATTCGCGCGGTGCCGGCGCGAACAGCGGGCAGACGGCGCTCGTGTTCAAGCGGCCGACGCGCTGAGACGCCGGGCGTCGCCTCGCGGGGCCGCTCGCGAACGACCTGTGTTTCGCGTGACGCGTCACGAGTAGCTTTATTGACGCGAACGACCTCGTAAGAGGGAACGAAGCTTTCCTCGCTATGACCACTCCGACACTCGCAGACCGACTCCGCCAACCCGAGTACATCGGCGAGAACCGATGTACGCCGTGTACCGTCGTGAACGTCGTCATCGCCGCCGCGTTGAGTCTGTTGCTCGGTGTCGCGTGGCCGCCACTCGCACCCGTCTCGTTCGCCCTCTTCGCGGGCGCGATTTATCTCCGCGGCTACCTCGTTCCCGGCACGCCGACGCTCACGAAGACGTACCTCCCCGACCGGGTCCTCCGGTGGTTCGACAAGGAGCCGACCCAGACCCGCGTCGGGGCCGCCGCGTCCGCGCCGGCCGCCGGGGGCGGCGCAGACGCAGAATCGTCGGATGACGAAGTCGAATCGGGGCAGTTAGACGGCGATGGTTCGTCGGTCGCGGCGTTCGACGTGGAGGCGACCCTGATGGACGCCGGCGCGTTAGAGTTGGACGAGCACGGCGACGACCTCCGCCTGACATCGGCGTTCGAATCGGCGTGGAACGACGAAATCGCGCGCACCGACGAAACGGTCGCTCGACGGTGGCTCGCCCGCTTGACCGGGGTCAACGAGGCCGACGTCTCGCTGGAATCACGGGCTCGGAGCCGGTGGCTCGTGGCGGTGGTCGACGGCACCACCCTCGGCACCTGGGAGTCGGATGGCGCGCTCGTCGCGGACGCGGCCGCCGACGCCGCCCTCGACGGTCGGCTCGACGACTGGGACCGCCTGACCGCCGAACAGCGGAGCGCGCTGGCGAGGGGGCTCCGCATCTATCTCAACCGATGTCCGACCTGCGGCGGCGACGTCCGATTCGGCTCGGAGACCGCCGAGTCGTGTTGCCGGTCGTGGGAGGTGTTCGCCGTCCGCTGTGACGACTGCGAGGCGCGACTGCTGGAAGTCGACGCGGAGGCGCTCGAACCCGAAGCCGCCTGAACCACCGGACCGACGCGCCCGCCGCGACGCTCCGCCGGCGAATACATTTTTGTCTGTTGACAACAGTTTCTCAGTATGAGCAAGGCGCACTTCGAGGTGTTCGTCGACGCGGCGGACGACTACCGCTGGCGACTCGTCCACGACAACGGGAACATCCTCGCCGATTCGGGAGAGGGCTACGCGTCGAAACAGAAGGCGAAGCAAGGCATCGAGAGCGTCAAGCGGAACGCGCCCGACGCGGACGTGGTCGAAGCGTAGTTTCGCCGTTCGAGGCCGTGATTCGTCGGAAATCGGTGGATAGCCCGCCGATTCGGGTACGAACCCCACACCGATGCCGGGTGTGGAGGCTTTTTCCGCCTCCGGGACTGACCGGAGAGTAATGACGAACGTCGCCGACGCGAGCGAGGAGGTCGCACGATGAACCGAAACGACAAGCAGGCTTACGACCGCGGGACGTCGCTTTTCTCCCCCGACGGACGCATCTATCAGGTCGAGTACGCCCGCGAGGCCGTCAAGCGCGGCGCGCCGGTCCTCGGCGTGCGCACCGCCGACGGCGTCGTTCTGGGGGCTCTCCGGTCGACCCCGTCGGACCTCATGGAAGCCGAGAGTATCGAGAAGCTACACAAGCTCGACGACGCGCTCGGCGCGGCCACGGCCGGCCACGTCGCCGACGCCCGAAAACTCGTCGACTTCGCGCGGACGACCGCCCAGCGCGAGCACCTGCGCTACGGCGAGCCCATCGGCGTCGAGACGCTCACGAAGACCATCACCGACAACATCCAAGAGAGCACGCAGTCCGGCGGCACCCGCCCGTACGGCGCGTCGCTCCTCATCGGCGGCGTCGAAAACGGCTCGGGTCGCCTCTTCGCGACCGACCCCTCCGGGACGCCCCAAGAGTGGAAGGCGGTCGCCATCGGCGGCCACCGCGAAGACGTACAGGGCGCGCTCGAAGACGGGTACGCCGAGGACCTATCGCTCGAAGACGGCCTCGCGCTCGCCGTCGAGGCGCTCGTCGCGGCCGACGACGAAATCGAGAGCGACGAGCTGAACCTCGTCACCGTCTCCGAGGCGGGCTACGAAATCGTCGACGAGGAGACCATCGCCGAGCTGTTCGCCGACGCGACCGCGGACGACGAGTCCGACGAGACGGACGAGACGGGCGAAAGCGAGGAGTAGATGACAGACGGGAGTCCGACCGGCGATAACGCCCCGACGACCGAGGCGGGGACGACAGCGGACGCGGGTTCGAGTGCGGACGCGGACGCGGACGTGACCGCCGGCGCGGCGGCCGTGACGCTCGACCGCATCGCGGTCTACCCCGTGAAGTCGCTCGACGCCGAGTTCGTCGACGCCGCCGACATCGTCGAGAACGGCGGGCTCCGTGGCGACCGCGAGTACGCCATCTTCGACGAGGACGGCGAGTACGTCAACGGCAAGCGCGAGCGGGCGGTCCACCGAATCCGAAGCTCCGTCTCGCTCGCCGACGGCACGGTCGAACTCTCGGCCCCCGAGATGGCCGATTACGACGGTCCAATAGCGGAGGCCGACGACTGGCTCTCGGCGTACTTCGGCTACCCGGTCGAACTCCGGCGCGACCCCGCCGGCGGGTACCCCGACGACACCGACGCCAGCGGGCCGACGGTCATCTCGACGGGAACGCTCGACGCAGTCGCCTCGTGGTTCGACGGCGTCGACGCCGACGAGATGCGCCGTCGCCTCCGCCCGAACCTCGTCCTCGACGCGACCGAACCGTTCTGGGAGGACCACCTGTTCGACCGGCGCGGGACGGTCGTCGAGTTCACCGTCGGCGAGGCGGCCTTCGAGGGCGTCAACCCCTGCCAGCGCTGTGTCGTCCCGAGCCGCGACCCCGACACGGGCGCGGAGACGGCCGACTTCCGGACGACGTTCATGACGAAGCGCCGGGAGACGCTCCCCGAGTGGTCCGGCGGCGACTGGTTCGACCACGACTTCCGGCTCATGGTCAACACCGCGGTGCCGGAATCGTCGTGGGGCGAGACGCTGTCAGCCGGCGACGTTGTCACCGTCGGCGACATCATCCCCGAGTGAATCGGGTCTTTTTGGGTCGCGTTCGAACGCCGCGCAGTCGGTCGTACCGCGAGGGCGAGCGGGTCGTCTAATCGCAACACGGCAGTCGGTATCACACCCGATTTGAAGCGACAACCTTTTACAATCACGAGCAATACCAAAGGATGTACCAACGTGCTCTGTTGGTGTAGTCCGGCCAATCATATCACCCTCTCACGGTGATGACCAGGGTTCGAATCCCTGACGGAGCACTTCTCCCAATCCCCGAACCGCGAGCGACAGCGAGCGTGTTCGGGTCCGAAATGCGACGACGGATTCGAGCAGCGAGCAACGCGTTGCGAGTGAGTTCGAATCCCTGACGGAGCACTTCTCTCAACACCTGAATCGCGAGCGATAGCGAGCGTTCTCTCCGCCGGCTACGCCTCCGGGTCGCCGAGTTTCGACATCACGATATCTTCGGCGGTTCGCAACCGGTACTGAACAGTCGAACGCGGTACGTCGAGCACCCCGCTGAGGTCCTCGACGGTCACCGTGCGCGGGCGCTCGTAGTAGCCGTGTTCGACGGCGGTTTCGAGCGCCTCCCAGTGGGCCGCCGAGAGGTCGGCCGCGATGCGTGCCTCGGCGTCCCAGTTGCCGGCGTTCGTGAGATGTTCGACGTCCAGTTGCAGGCCGTCTCTGAGTTGCGCCTCGATGGTCTCGTACAGTTCGCCGAGCGGGTGGTCGCCGGGGTAGAGGATGCGCCAGCGGTACGCGCCCTCGCGGCGGGACGACTCGAAGATGACGCCCGGTCCGACGTGTTCGAGGACGTACCGGGGAATCGAGTGGCAGTTGCTCACCTCCTCGCGGTAGGTGTAGACGGTCATCGAGTGGTCCGAGCGGTCGAGGACGTGGTAGTCGCGGTGGGTGTGACAGTCGGGGGCGTCGAGGCACTCGTTGCACCGCGTCTCGTCGAGAAACACCTCCTCGAACGCCGACAGCGCCTCCGGCGTGCCGACGACGTGGTCGACCCGCCACATCACGTCCTCCGTGGACGAACAGACCGACGAGCGAGAGCGCAGACTCGGGTACTCGTAAAACAGGTCCATCAGCTCGTCGGTTCCCTCCGAAAAGCGAACGACGAATTCGAACTCGCGCATTCGGTCTTCGTTCTGTCGCGGAGTGACTTAGCATGTACTAATCCGAGACCGGGCGTGTTCGTGGTTCCTTCAGGGTCATGTTCGTCTTCATCACTACCTCTCCGGTCTGAGTTGGCAGATGCTAACGAAATAGTGAGGCCAGTTTAGCACAGAGCGAAAAACGCGGCGAACGGTACCGGTGCGACACGGCAGACGCGGGTTCCACCCGTCGATTCGGACACGTACGTGCGGCTCGGGGGCGCTCGCTCGCGGGGACCGGTTCTGACGGTCCCCATCTCACCGACCGTAACCGTTCACCCCAACCAACCAACCAACCAACCTCGGACGGCGGCCGGGTCACCACCTATTTGACGCCCGGTCGTCTACCCGCACGAGGATGTTACTCGCGGGAACGGTGGTCGCCGACGCGTCCACCATCATCGAAGAGGGTGCCGTCGTCGTCGACGGCGACCGCATCGTCGCGGTCGGAGCGCACGCGGAGCTCACGGAGCGGTATCCCGACCACGAGCGACGCGAGTTCGGCATCGTCGCGCCGGGGCTGGTCGGTGGACACGTCCACTCGGTGCAGTCACTCGGAAGGGGCATCGCCGACGACACCGAACTGCTGGATTGGCTGTTCGACCACGTGCTCCCGATGGAGGCCGGTCTCGACGCCGAGGGGATGCGCGTCGCCGCCGAGCTCGGCTACCTCGAATGCATCGAGTCCGGGACGACGACGGTCGTCGACCACCTCTCGGTCCGACACGCCGCGCAGGCGTTCGAGGCCGCGGGCGAGATGGGTATCCGCGGACGCATCGGGAAGGTGCTCATGGACACGAACGCCCCCGAGGGGTTACAGGAAGACACCGACGCCGGCCTCGCCGAGTCCGAGCGCCTCATCGAGCGCTATCACGATGGCTTCGACGGCCGCATCCAGTACGCCGTCACGCCGCGGTTCGCCGTCACCTGCTCCGAGGCGTGTCTGCGGGGCGCTCGCGCGCTCGCCGACCGCCACGAGGGCGTCCGCATCCACACCCACGCCAGCGAGAACCGCGACGAAATCGCCACCGTCGAGGCGGAGACGGGGATGCGCAACATCCATTGGCTCGACGAAGTCGGCATCACCGGCGACGACGTCGTCCTCGCACACTGCGTCCACACCGACGACTCCGAGCGCGAAGTCCTCGCGGAGACCGGCACGCACGTCACCTACTGCCCGTCGTCGAACATGAAACTCGCGTCGGGCATCGCGCCGATTCCCGATTACCTCGACCGCGGCATCAACGTCGCGCTCGGCAACGACGGCCCGCCGTGCAACAACACGCTCGACCCCTTCACCGAGATGCGGCAGGCCAGCCTCCTCCAGAAAGTCGACGCGCTCGACCCCACGAGCACGCCCGCTTCGACCGTCTTCGAAATGGCGACCCGAAACGGCGCGAAGGCCGCCGGGTTCGACCGCGTCGGCGAACTCCGCGAGGGGTGGAAAGCCGACATCGTCGGCATCGACACCGACCGCACGCGAGCGACGCCGCTCCACGACGCGCTTTCGCATCTCGTGTTCGCCGCCCACGGCGACGACGTACTGTTCACCATGGTCGACGGCGACGTGCTCTACGACGGGGGCGAACACGTCCGCGCGGACGCCGACGACATCCGAAAGCGGGCGCGGGCGGTCGCCGACGGTCTCGACTCGGCACCGACGAGCGACTGAGCCTATCCCGCTCACGAGACCGCCTCGCAGGCAGGAGCGGCCGCACCCGCGAGGCCCGCCGCCATCGTCGCCTCTTTCTCTCCGCGCGACCCCACCCGAATCATGACCGTCCGACTCCGCGCGGCGACACCGTCCGACCTCCCCGCGATTCGGGAGATTTACGCGCCGTTCGTCGATGACACCGCGGTTTCGTTCGCCTACGACCCGCCGAGCGTCGCGGACCTCGAAGCGAAACTGGAAAAGAAAACCGACTACCCGTGGCTCGTCTGCGAACTCGACGGCGAGATTGCCGGCTACGCCTACGCCGGGGCGTTACGAGACCGCATCGCCTACCAGTGGACCGTCGAGACATCGATTTACGTCAGTCCGAAGTTCCAGCGCCGCGGCGTCGCCCGCGGTCTCTACACCGCGCTTTTGGACCTGCTCGAACGACAGGGCTACGTCTCGGCCGTCGCCGTCATCACGACGCCGAACCCCGCGAGCATCGCCTTCCACGAGTCGTTCGGCTTCGAGCGCGTCGGCCGCTTCGAGCGCGTCGGCTACAAACGCGACGCGTGGCACGACGTGGAGTGGTGGAGTCTCGACCTCGGCGACCGACCAGACGACCCCGACGCACCGCTGTCCGTCGCCGACGCTCGCGAACGTGACTGGTGGGACGCCGCGCTCGCCCGCGGGGCGGCGCTCGTCGAAAACAGCGCATAACAGTCCCACCCGAACCGGGTCGGTTCTCGTCGTCCGACTCGCTCGCGTTCAGACGCCGGCTTCGAGGGAGTCTTCCGCCTCGGTGTCCGCCGAATCGCTTCCGTCGGTCGTATCGGCTTCGTCGACCGCTTCGACCTCGTCGGCCGCCTGTCCGCCGGCCCCCGCCTGTTCGAGCACGTAGCGCTCGACGCCGGCGGAGAGCATCGCCTGCCAGTCGTCGAACTCGGTGTTCGACTCGACGTACCGGTCCCACTCGTGGGTCGGTATCGACTCGAAGGAATCCTGATCTGCGACCGCGAACCCGCTTTCTTCGAGGAATTCACTGATCGATGCCGCCTGACAATGTGACTCGACCCACGGCGACGGGAACAAGTCGGCCAGCGTTACCTCGCCGCCGAGACCCCCAATCTCGACGTCGAGTGTCGCGGCCGTCGTTTCGGCCTCACCCATACCCGGGTCCTACAGCCATGGATATAACGGTGTTGCGGTTGGCGTCCGTGAGAGTCAGTTCGTCGAGACGATTTCGACCACGTCGCGGTGCGAGAGCTCGTGGTCCGACCCGATTTGCCGCTTCGAGTGGCAGTCGATGCCGTGGAGGAGGCCGTCGCCGATGTCTGAGTGGAGGTGGTACGCGAAGTCTTCGGTCGTCGAGTCCTCAGGGAGGATAAAGCAGTCGCGGAAGACGCCCTGCGAGTCGCTTTTGCCGTTCGCGCTCCCGGGGAAAATGGCGATGGCACCCATCACGTCGAACAGCGCGTTTTCGAGCGATTGCTGGACGCCCGTGCCGCCGAACTCGGTGACGAACCCGCGAATCTGTTCGAGACCCGCCTCCTGTTCGTCGCTCACGTCGCCGACGATGTCGAAGTCGTCGTCGCCGGGGCGGTAGTCGACGACGCCGCCCTCATCGGCCTTCTTCAGCGCCTTTTCGGCGTGCGCCGAGGTGGGGACGAACGTCAAGTGCTCGTAGCCGGGGTCCGCCGTGATTTCCTCGTAGTTCTCCTGGGAGACCGACTTGTCCATCTTGTTCGCCGCGATGATGATGGGCTTCGTGCGCTTCCGAATCTCGCGGGCGAGTGACTCTTTGTCCGCGTCGTCCCACTCGTCGGGGTCGAGTTCCAGTCCGAGCGAGAGGATTATCTGCTTGATTTCGTCTTTGTTCGTCTTGAACGCGGACATCTGCTCCGCGAGGTCGACTTCGATGTCCTTGTCCTCGCCGTGGTAGCCCGAGCGGTAGCGGTCGATACCCTTCTCTAAGACGCCGAGGTACCACATGTCCAGTTCGTTTTCGAGGAAGTCGATGTCCTCGCGGGGGTCGTGGCCCTCCGTCGCCTCGCCTTCGATGTCCGTCTCTCCGGAGAAGTCGACGACGTGGACGAGCACGTCCGCCTCGTTGAGGTCGGTGAGGAACTGGTTCCCGAGGCCCTTGCCCTCGTGCGCGCCGGGGATGAGCCCCGCCACGTCGACGAGTTTGACCGGAACGAACCGCATCCCGTGGTCGCAGTAACCGACCGAGGGCGTACACGACTCGTCGAACTCCGGGGCCGCACACTCGACGCGGACGTACGCCTCGCCGATGGAGGGGTCGATGGTCGTAAACGGATACGCGCCCTCGGGCACGTCGTTCATCGTCGCCGCGTTGAAGAAACTCGACTTCCCGACGGACGGTTTTCCGACGAGACCGATCTTGTAACTCATTCGTTGGTCGGACTGGTGTCTCGAACGCTAATAACCGTTCGAGGTTCGTCTCGCCATGCGTGAAATTCACACGCCATCGGTGTCGAGGAGGCCGGTTTCCCGCGCTCGACTCCCGGGTTCGATCGCCGGGGACGCGACTCCGTCGGCGAGTTCGCGGCGGGTGAGAGCCGAGTCGCACCCGCGAGCCGACGGTCGTTCCGCGCCGGGCGCGGTCCCTTCGGCCCCGTCCGGTGCATCTTTGTCTTCACGTCCCCGACTGCCGGGCATGACCGACCGCGACGAGACGGCGAGGGAAACCGCATCCGCGTCGAACGCGAACGCCGACGCGGCCGCCGCCGAGTCCTCGCCGGACGACACGACCGACGCGGACACGTTCCGCGTCGGCATCCACGTCACCGAGACCGAGCTCCGGTTCGTGGTCAACGTCCCGTCCGACATCGACTCGGGGTGGACCGACCCCGACGCGTTCCAGCGCCTCGTCGAACGCGTCACGTGGGAACAACTCGACCAGCGGGAGACGCTTCAGACCGTCGCAACCCGCGCCGCCGAGGGCGAAACGGTGTTCCTCGGGACGGTGACGCTCCGACCGGACGAGACCGTCGTCGACCACACCCTCCGCGTGCCGCCACTCGACGGGGCGTGACCCGACTCAGCGTCAGATGACCGAACCCACGACCGAGACCGCGATTCGAGAGATTCAGGACGCCGCGCTCAGCCGCGCGCTCACCGACGACGACCACGCGAGGCAATCGCTCGCCGTCGCCGGCGCGCTCGAAACGGCCAGAACGGAAGCGACCGACGCCGCGTTCGACGACGGCGGCGTGACCCTCGCGGCGTCGCTGGCGTTCGTCTCGACGCTGTTCGCTCACCGCCGCCTCCGCGAGTCACTCCGGTCGAGCGTCCGCGCGTCCGACGATTCAGCGTGGTTCCCCAGCGGCGCGCCCGCCCGCGTCGACGACGACCTCGTGGTCGCGGGCGCACGGCTCGCGGTTCGACGGTTCGACGTCGACCCGGCGCTCGTCTGCGCGCTCGGTGACGTTTCGATAGAAAAAATCGCGTCGGGCGAGTGAGTATCCCGACCGTCAGGCTCTGACAAAACGGTCGGGGGCGTAGTGGAATGGGGTGCCTCTGAACCACAGTACCCGCCCGGACGCGGAAGGCTGAAACCCAAGACCCACGCTCGATGCGTGGAAACCCGTGTCTGACTCGTTAGTTGTTGGCGTGGTCCGGCGGGCCACCGCCGTTGCCGTTGCCGTTGCTCCCGTTCGAATCGTCCGAGGAGTCGTCCGACTCATCCGCGGAGTCGTCGGCATCGTCCGCGGAGTCGTCAGCGTCGTCCGCGGAGTCGTCAGCGTCGTCCGCGGTTTCGGTCTCCTCGTCGTCGCTCTCCCCGTCTTCCTCGTCGCTCGCCTTATTGTTGTTAGCGTGGTCCGGCGGGCCACCACCGTTGCCGTTCTTGGCGTTGGCGGAGTTCCCGGGAGCGTCCTCCTCGTCGTCAGCGTCGTCGCTGTTCTTCGGACCGGCGTGGTCCGGGCGCTTGTCGTCCGCGTTACCCGGGTTGTTCTCGGTCACGAAGTCGGAGACGGCCTGTCCAAGCGGGCCGTCACTGCCTGTGTCCTTGAGACGGTCGACGAAGCTACTGACGAGCTGTCCGAACGGGTCGTCCGCGGCGACCTCACCCTGCAGGGTGACGGTCGTCTCGGCGGTGAGACCGTCGTACTCGGCGGTCACGTCGACCGTGACGGTCTGCAACGGTGAGCTGAGGTCGACGGTACCGTTCTCGTCCGTCTCGTACTCGCCCGCGTCCGTGTAGTTCCCGTCGACCGCGACCGACGCGTTTTCGACGGGCTCGCCGTCTTCGGTCACGGTGATGGTGACCGACTCGTTTCCGTCCTGCGAGACGGAGACGTCGAGGTCGTCAGCCTCGACGGCGACGGTCGTCTCGGCGGTGAGGCCGTCGGCGGTCGCGACGAACGTCAGGTTCGTCGTGGTCGTCGGCTCTGTGACTTCGACGGTTCCGTTCGCGTCCGTCTGGTATGTTCCATTGCCGGCGTAGTCGGTCCCGTTGACCTGAACCGACGCGTTCTCGACGGATTCGCCGTACTGGGTGACGATGGCGACGACCGTGTCGTTAGCGTCGTCGGCCTCGACCGAGACGTCGAGGGACTCGTCGAGCGGGACGAGGACGACGGACGTGCTAGTCGTGTTGTTCCCCTCGGAGACGGTGAACGTCGCGTTCACGCGTTCCTGCGGAGTGGGGAGGTCGATGGTGCCGTTCGCGCCCGTCGCGTACGTTCCGTTCCCGGCGTAGTTATCGCTCGATTCGACGACGACCGTCGCGTTCTCGACGGCCGTCTCGTTCCGTGTCACGGTCACTGTCGCGTCGCCCGTGTCGGCGTCCTGCGTGACGCCCACATGGAGAGCATCGGCGCTCGCGGCACCGACGGTCCCGGGGACCATCGCGACGGCGAGCATCGCAACGACCATGACTACGGTGAGGTGTTTGCTGCCGCGCATGCAACCGTTCCTTCTAACCCTGATACGGTAAAGGGGGAGAATCGTAACCCCGGTTTTCGCTGAGTTTCACCCCAATCAACGCGTTCGAAATCGGGCCTTCGTCTGTCGATTTCGCCGAGTTTCGCACCGAACGACTGACTGGGTCGCATCGGAACACCCTCACAGTCGTATTCGGGGTGCCAGCGGCGGCGGCCCGCAACTGCGAGAGTGTTGCCACTCTCGAACGACGAGAGAGACGCGACCGGAAGGCGGTCGCTCCGTGTCTGTGTGTGCGAGCGGGCTCTCCGCTCCCGCTCGTCATAAATGAAAAAAGCCCACTGGACTGTAGTCCAGTGGGCTTCGTATGAGTGGGGGGCGGCGAACTGGATTTCCCAGAGGATCGCTCACTCCAGTACTGACCAGAACGCAGGTGA